>OMZO01000021.1 GCA_900315525.1 uncultured Prevotella sp.
GTCCACCACCAGCCGAACTCCGCATGGAGGGCTGCACAGACATTGGCCATCACGCTGATGGCCTCTTGTGTCTCGTCGATGAGTCCCTGCAGCTGTGGCAGGAAGGCCTCATATTTCGCTTGTTTGTTCATTTCTCAATCAGTATTCTTGCATCTACGGCTACGACGTCGTTCTCGTCGGCCAATAACGGGTTGATGTCTATTTCCTTAATCTCAGTGGCGAAGCGCAGCAGTGTGGAGAGTCGCACGATAATCTCAGCGTACTTCTGTTCGTTGAGTCCTTTCTGTCCTCGTGTGCCTTTGATGATCTTATAGCCTCTCAGGGAGTGGATCATGGAGTAGGCTTCCCCATAGCTCAGTGGCGCCAGACCTGACGACACGTCCTTCAACACTTCCACGAAGATACCACCGAGACCACAGAGCACCACATGACCGAAGCGCTCTTCATATTTTGCGCCAATGAAGAGTTCGGTACCTTTCAGCATCTTCTGTACCATCACACCCGTAGCGTCCTCGATCTGCATCATGCGCTCAAACTCCAAGGCCAGATGCTCTGGGGTGCGGATATTGAGGGTTACACCACCTACATCGCTCTTATGGACGGGACCAACCACCTTGGCGACGACAGGATAGCCTACTTTCGAGGCAAAGGCTGTGAGTTCTTCCTTGGAGGTCGAAACCATCTCGGGTACGAGCGGAATACCGGCACAGGAAAGAATGTCGCGTACGGTCTGAGGTGAGACATAGCCGTTTTCGTGGATATCGTAGATGATTTTGTTAAGACGAGGGATGTCAATGCCGTAGAGCTGCACTTCAGGTGGTGCTGGCTTTGGCGTGCGCATGACTTGTGAGAGCGCAGTGGCAAGTGTCACCTCGTCGCTGAAGTTCACGTGTCCCTTCTTCAGGAACTCCTCCACCTCGGGACCTGCGGTATGCAGACTGGGTAGAATGGGGAAGACAGGCTTCTTGCAGGTCTTGATCTTACGGTCCAGCACGTCGTAGGCTTCATAGAGCTGAGTCAGTCCCGGTGTGCCGTAGATCACGGCGATGGCGTCGATATCGTCAAACTTGTTTTCGCAATAGTCGATGATTGTGGCCAGTTGTTCAGCTGTACCAGTAGCGAGGAAGTCGATGGGATTGGCCACGGAAGAACCTGCGAAGAGCTTGGTTTTCAGTTCTTCTGCTAACGGTCCGTCAATCCTCGGCACGTTCAGTCCACCCTTCGACAGAGCATCGGTAAGCATCACCCCAGGTCCGCCGGCATGTGTCACGATGGCGAAGTTCTTGCCTTGCAGTGGGGGGAGTGTGAAGATACACCCTACCGTTGTCAGTTCTTCGCGCGAGAAGCAGCGTACGATACCTGCTTTGCGGAACAGAGCCTCTACGGCAGAGTCACTGGAGGCAATGGCGCCTGTGTGGCTTGAGGCTGCACGACTGCCGCTCTCCGATGAACCAGCCTTGATGGCAGCGATGCGACAGCCCTTGCGTATCAGACTACTAGCATGGAACAGCAGTTTGTCGGGATTGGCGATGTTCTCGATATAGAGTAGTTTTACTTTGGAGTCGTTCTCGGCATCGAAATGCTCGTCCATATACTGCAACACGTCTTCGATGCCGATCTGCTTACCATTGCCGATACTCCACACACTGTTGAACTGCAGTCCCTTGATGACGGCACTCTCCAGAATAAACACGGCTGTAGCACCAGAGCCGCTGATGAAATCGGCGCCCTGCGGACTTAGGTTCGGAACAGGCAGCGTGAAGACACTGTGGTGGTTGCGGTTCAGCAGACCGATGCAGTTAGGACCTATCAGGGCTGCCCCGTAGCGTTCGCAGGTGTCGAGGATACGTTGTTCGAGGGCGGCGCCCTCCTTCGTCTCCTCACCGAAGCCTGCTGAGATAATCACAAAGGCGCGCACACCCTTCTCGGCACAGAGGAAGTCCACGTAGTCTGGACAGAACCGTGCTGCCACCACGAGGATCGCCAGGTCGGTCTGTGGGATGTCCTTCACATCGTGGAAGACCTTGATGCCCTGCACCTCCTCTTCCTTGGGGTTCACGATATGCAGCTCGCCTTCGAAGCCGCCGTCCTTGATGTTACGTACGATAGCACCACCGGGCTTATGTACATTGTTGGAGCCGCCGATGACGACAATGCTCCTAGGATGAAGTAGTTCTTGGTTAATCATAGGTGCAAAGATAGTGCAAATCGGATAAAAAACCAAATTTATTTGGATATTTTTGAGATGCAGCCTATCTTCAGATGAAAATCAAAGATAATATAATATTTCATAAATTTCAAATGAAATTCAAATAATTTCTTTATCTTTGCATGGTTGAACCAATTAAAACATGGGATACAGGTATGAAAAAGTGGTTATTAACAGTTCTAGTATTGATGATACCAGTGTTTATTTTTGGAGAAAATTACGCTTCTCTTTGGAAGAAAGTGAGGGAGGCAGAGAAAAAGGATCTGCCTCGTGTGGAATACGAACAGCTCCAGAAGATCATGTCGAAGGCCCAGAAGGGGCGTGACTACGGTCAGCTGCTGAAAGCCCAGCTGTTGGGTGCTCAAGTGCTGTCGGAGATTTCGCCCGACTCTCTCCGTCCGGAGATACTTAGGATTAAACAGTGTTATGATAATACGACGGATGTCGTACTCCGCACGGTCTATGAGACGGTGTTGTATCGTGTCACTTCACGCTATACTTCTTTAGGCTTCAAGGTGGATGAGCCAGAACTGACCGATGAGCTCTGCACCCAATTGGCACAGGTCAAGGAGAAAGAGTATGTGCCCTTTGTGATTGAGGGCAGTGATAGCGAGATCTTCGGTCGCGACCTCTTGAGCATCATTGGCTATGAGCTGGGTGAGTATGACGCCCTTTACCGCTATTATGAGAAGACTGGCAACCGTCGTGCGGCTTGTGTTGTGGCTCCTCATGCGTTTCGCTACGAGAAGATAGAGTTCATCGATTCGCTGCTCCGTCAGTATGGGGATCTGCCTGAGGCTGGCGAGATTGCCATCTTCCGCTATGACCGGATGTCCAGAAGTGATCGTGAACAGCGCCTTGCCTTTGCCCGTGAGGCACTAGGCAAGTGGGGCAATTGGAAGCGCATGAACTATCTGCGCAATGAGGAAAAGGAGTTGACACGTCCTGAACTTAATTTCTCCTTCGACCGTGTGGTTGTCATGCCTGATGAGTCGTGCAGACTGGTGCTGAAGGACATGCGCAACCTGCAGTCGCTCACGCTGAATGTCTATCAGCTCAATGTCGATGGTGACACCAACATCAATCCTTCGAGAGACTATGCCGAGGTAAAGAAGGTGCTGGGTGAGGTTGTCCACACCCAGACCCGCGACTATTCCGATAAGAAAGAATGGGAGTTCTATAACGACCAGTTGACGGTGCCTGTACTGCCTGTGGGCGTCTATATGATAGAGCTGATTACGCCTTCAGGCGTCAGTCCCCTGCGTCGTCTCTATTTCGTCACCGATGTCTATGTCATCATTGAACCGCAGCCTGTCGAGGGTAATGAGCGCTACGTGGTGGTCAGTGCCCGCACTGGTCAGCCTATTGCCGGTGCCCATCTGCGCATCCGCAATTATCGCACCTATGAGGAATATAAAGACTATCAGGGTGTGACCGATGAGAAGGGTGAGTACATCTTTGATGGTCATGATCTGATACGCTATCGTCGTGAGGTTTTCGCCTATACCGACGCCGATCGTGCCTGTCCTGACAGAAGCAGCCATGGCTCCTATTATTACCATCCGGCTGCGCATAGCGAGTCGCGTGTCAATATCTACACCGACCGCAGCATCTATCGTCCAGGACAAACCGTCCATGTCTCTGCGCTGACCTATCAGGTGAAGCGTGGCTTCGAATTGTCGGTCTCTGCTGAGCAGAAACTCATGTTCAGACTCTATGATGCCAATCACAAGCAGGTGGACCAGAAAGAGGTCACGACCGATGCCTATGGTGTGGCTGCTGTCGATTTCACATTGCCTGCCTCCGGTCTGACGGGTTCCTTCAGAGTGGAAGTGGGTGATGAGCGCCACTACATCCGTGTTGAGGAGTATAAACGTCCTACGTTCTACGTGGAGTTCCCGGAAGTGAAGACGGCCTATGCCGCTGGTGATACGTTGCCTGTGAAGGGTGTCGCGATGAGTTATGCCGGTGTCCCTGTACAGGAGGGTAAGGTGTCGTATAAGATCATGCGCCGCACGGCCTTCTGGTGGTGGACCTATAGCCATTACTGGAGTAGGGCTGTCGTGGGCTATGGAAACGATGGTGACGAGATTGCCCATGGTGAGGCTGTGACCGATGAGAAAGGTCAGTTTGTCATCGACCTGCCGCTGATACTGCCGAAGAGTGCCGATCCGGCTTTCTATAATTTCGTGGTGACAGCTGACGTGACCGACAAGGCTGGTGAGACCCGTAGTGGTCAACTGTCTCTGCCGCTTGGCAATCGTAAGACGGCGCTGACGGTCGATCTGCCACAACAGATCCTTGCCGATGATCATCCCCAGGTAACCGTCAAGCTGATGAATGCCGCAGGACAGTCGGTCAAGGCAAAGGTCCGCTATCAGATCGACGATGCCGCCTGGCAGACTGTAGATACTGACAAACCCTTCGCTCTGCCCGTAACCAAGCTCGCCAGTGGCTCTCACCTCATGAAGATAGTCTGCGAACAGGATACATTGGAGCGTAAGTTCGTGCTATTCTCACTCGACGATCAGGTGCCTGCTACTAAGACCGACGACTGGTTCTATCAGTCCTCAGAGCAGTTCCCTGCCGATGGTGGTCCTGTTACCATTCAGGTAGGCTCTTCCGATGACGACGTTCACATCGTCTATAGTGTCTTTTCTGGCAGCAACCTCATTGAACGTGGTGCTGTTGACAGGTCAAACCGCCTGTTCAACCTCAAGTTGACTTACGAGGAGACCTATAAGAATGGCTTGATGCTGACCTTCGCCTGGGTGAAGAATCAGCATTGCTACACGCATACTGCCCAGATACGACGTCCTTTGCCCGACAAACAACTGAAACTGCAGTGGACTACGTTCCGCGACCGTCTGAAACCAGGACAGCAAGAGGAATGGACGCTCTCTGTCAGTGATGCTGCCGGTAAGCCTGTCGATGCCCAGTTGATGGCTACGCTCTACGACAAGAGCCTCGATCAGATTGCTCCCCACGGATGGACGCTGACACCCTCCATCAATGTACCGCTGCCTTCAGCCTACTGGCAATTTCCTACCTATGGCGCGGTATCGGGTTTCGAACATAAGAGTCTGAAGCTGCTCGATGTCAGTGAACTCCTGTTCAGCAAGCTCGACGAATCGGTGATCCCTTCGCCTTACCATGGTCGTGTTCGTTCAAGAGGAAGCTATGATATGGTCTATGAGACTGCGATGATGCCCGCACCTTCACCTGTGATGCTCGAGAAGAAGATGATGGTTGCCAATGCTGAGGCCGCTGCTGATAGTAAGCAGGAAGAGGCAGCACCTGAGGAGGCAGAGCAGATGGAGATACGCGAGAACCTCAACGAGACCGCCTTCTTCTATCCCCAGCTCACCACCGATGAACAAGGTCGCATAGCCATTAAGTTCACGTTGCCCGAGTGTCTCACCACCTGGCGGTTCCTTGGTGTGGCCCATACGAAGGATATGTCTTATGGCAGCATCGAGGCTTCTGCCGTTGCTCAGAAGGAAGTGATGATCCAACCCAACGTGCCACGCTTCCTGCGCGATGGTGACAAGGCAGTGATAGCTGCCCGCATCCATAGTCTGGCAGAGAAGAATCTCACGGGTTCGGCCCGTCTGCGTCTGCTCGATGCTGAGACAAACGCTGTGGTGTGTGAATGGACTCAACCCGTCACCCTCAAGGCTGGTGCTACAGCCGACGTCGCGTTCCCCGTCGATGTCGTCAGCGATGGTCTCTCTGCCCATCCGTTACTGGTGTGTCAGATGACAGTCAGCGGCAACGGCTTCTCCGATGGTGAACAGCACTATCTGCCCTTGTTGCCTGCTACGGAGCGTGTCCTTGTCACCCGTCCGATCTCACAGCATCAGCCTGGTACAGTCACCTTCGATCTGGCCCAGTTGATTCCCGCTGATGCCACCCAGTCGCGTCTGACGGTCGAATATACCGACAATCCTGCCTGGCTGATGGTACAGTCGCTGCCCACGCTCGGCATGCCTTCTGATGATAATGCCATCTCCCTGGCTGCCGCCTGGTATGCCAACGGACTCGGTCGCTATATCGTCCAGCAACAGCCCGAGGCCAAGAAGGCCTTCACGTTGTGGAAGCAGGAAGGAGCAGAAGGCACTTCACTCGTCAGCCAGCTCGAACAGAATCAGGAACTGAAGGATGTCGTGCTGAATGAGACACCATGGGTGCTCGATGCCGACAATGAGACCCATCAGAAGCAGTTGCTCGCCGACTTCTTCGACGATAATCTGATGCAGAACCGTCTCACTTCTGTGATTGATAAGTTGCGCCAGCTGCAACGCTCCGACGGTTCGTGGTCTTGGTGGCCTGGTATGTCCGGTTCCTTCTATATGACGGTGGCCGTCTCTGAGATGCTCGTCCGTCTGAACGATCTTGCCGGTGCTCAGCAGGAGTCTGCCCGATTGCTCGACAAGGCCTTTGACTTCATGGGTAAGGAGATGGTTGAGGAAGTGAAGAATCTGAAGAAGCTTGAGAAGGAGGGCAATGAGGTCGGCTTCCCCAGTTTCAAGGCCCTCCAGTGGCTTTATATGGTGGCTCTCGACGGTAGGGAACTGCCCTCAGACGTGAATCGTGCCAACGACTACCTGCTGAAGCTCCTGAAGAAAGATATACGCAACCAGACGATGTACGAGAAAGCCCTCTCGGCAGTCATCTTCTCGAAGTTCGAACCGAAGCGTGCCCTCGAATATATACAGTCGCTCAAGGAATATACCGTCTATCGTGAGGATATAGGACGCTACTACGACACCCAGCGTGCCGGCTACTCTTGGTTCGACTACACCATCCCGACACAGACCGTCGCCATCGAGGCCCTGAAGCGCATCACGCCCGACGACCTACAGACTGTCCGTGAGATGCAGCGCTGGCTCCTGCAGGAGAAGCGTACGCAGGCTTGGGATACGCCCGTCAACAGTGTCAATGCTGTCTATGCCTTCCTGATGGGGCAGGAGAGTCCGCTCACCGTCGCGACGGCTCACGCCCAGATGAAGATCGACGGTCGCCAGTTGGAGACGCCGAAGCCCACGGCTGCCATCGGCTACGTGAAGACCAGTGTGCCCGCTACCGCCAAGACACTCACGGTCGAGAAGACCTCAGAAGGCACCTCTTGGGGTGCTGTCTATGCGCAGTTCCTGCAGCCTGCCCGTCACATCAAGGACGATGCCAGCGGTCTCACTGTGACCCGTGAACTGCTGACGGCTGATGGCAAACCCTTGACCGATCCTGTCGTCGGTGCCCGTGTGAAGGTGCGCATCACCATTGATGCCGACCGTGACTACGACTTCGTACAGGTCATCGACAAGCGTGCTGCCTGCATGGAACCCGTTCGCCAACTGAGTGGCTACCGCAATGGCTACTACTGTGCGCCGAAGGACAATGCCACCTGCTATTACTTCGATATGATGGGCAAGGGCCGTCACACGATTGAGACAGAGTACTATATCGACCGTACTGGAACCTACGAGACGGGTGCCTGCACCGTGCAGTGTGCCTATGCGCCTGTGTTCCACGGTATCACTAAATCGCAAACTATCATCATTAAATAATGAAACGACTGATTTTACCATTGCTGATGTTACCGGCCTTAGTGCCGGCATCGGCTCAGAAATTGAATGTTGAAAAAACAACCATCGAGTGCGGACGCACAGGCTATCAGCAGCCCGTCACCGCCACCTTCGAAATGCAGAATAAGGGGCATCGCCGCCTCGTGATCCAGAGTATCAAACCCGACTGCGGCTGTACGGCTGTCGACTATCCCCGTGAGGTCCCTGCCGGTCAGAAGTTCACGGTCAAGATGACCTACGATGCCCGTCAGCTGGGTCATTTCTATAAGATGGCTGCTATTACATGTAACGGCTCTAAAACGCCAGTCTGGCTCACGATGCGTGGCGTCGTCGTCACCGATGCGCAGGACTTCTCTGGCTCCTATCCGTTCACGATGGACGGTCTGATGCTCGATAAGGATGAACTCGAGTTCGACGATGTCAACCGTGGCGATGCGCCTGTACAGGAGATTCACATCTTTAACAACGGCGAATCGACGATGACACCCAGTCTGATGCATCTGCCACCGTATCTCTCGGCCGTTGTCTCACCCGAGCGTCTGGCTCCCGGCCACAGTGGTGTCATCACCGTGATGCTGAATTCCGCACTGCTCCGCGACTACGGTCTCACGCAGACCAATGTCTATCTGGCCCAGCAGCTCGGCGACAAGGTGAGCACCGACAGAGCCCTTGGTGTCTCCGTCGTCCTGTTGCCCGACCTGAAGCAGTTCATGGATGCCAACAAGTCGCTGGCTCCTCGGTTGCAGATCTCTTCTACCGATATCGATTTCACCTCGTTCGAAGGTAAGTCGAAGAAGAAGGAGATTGTCACCCTCACCAATACCGGTCAGTCGCCGCTGAAAATCTCCTCCATGCAGCTCTTCACCAGTGGACTGAAGGTGACGCTCTCCGACCGTGAGATTGCCCCGGGAAAGACTGCAGAGCTTGAGATCATTGGCACCGCCTCAGAACTCCAACAGTTGCGCAAGCGTCCGCGTATTCTGATGATCACCAACGATCCTGACCATGCCAAGGTGGTCATCAACATCCGGAAATAACCCTCAATGATCAATTCACAAAATGGAACATCCAGAGAACAGTTCAGAATATGCCGGTCTGCAGGTGAACAGCGGCGTGGAGCAGCCCTCGATCATCAACCCCTACCTGAAGCGTAACCGCTTCCGTCGTCGCGACCTCACCGTCGGTGAGATGGTAGAGGGCATCGTCAAGGGCGATGTCACCATTCTCTCACAGGCCGTCACACTGATTGAGAGTGTCAACCCCGACCATCAGGCCCGTGCCCAGGAGGTCATCAACAAGTGTCTGCCCTACAGCGGTCGTAGCGTGCGTGTGGGCATCAGTGGCGTTCCCGGTGCAGGCAAGTCCACGAGCATCGACGAGTTCGGCATGCATGTCCTGCGTGAGAAGGGAGGCCGTCTGGCCGTGCTCGCCATCGACCCCTCCAGTGAGCGGACCAAGGGTAGCATCCTTGGTGACAAGACGCGCATGGAGAAACTCGCCCAGCATCCCGACTCCTTCATTCGTCCCAGTCCATCGGCTGGCTCCCTCGGTGGCGTGGCCCGTAAGACGCGTGAGACCATCATCCTCTGCGAGGCTGCTGGCTTCGACAAGATCTTCGTCGAGACCGTCGGTGTCGGACAGAGTGAGACCGCCTGTCACTCGATGGTCGATTTCTTCCTGCTCATCCAGGTGGCTGGTACGGGCGATGAGCTGCAGGGCATCAAGCGTGGCATCATGGAGATCTCCGACGGTATCGTCATCAATAAGTGCGACGGCGACAATGTCGATCGTTGTCAGATGGCGGCCACCAACTTCCGCAATGCCCTCCACTTTTTCCCGATGCCCGAGAGTGGCTGGCTGCCGAAGGTGCTCTGTTACTCCGGCTTCTATGGCACTGGTGTCAAGGAGGTGTGGGATATGATCTACCAGTACATCGATTTCGTGAAGGCCAACGGTTACTTCGACTACCGGCGCAACGAACAGGCCAAGTACTGGATGTATGAGAGCATCAACGAGCATCTGCGACTGAACTTCTACAACAACCCGCTCGTCAAGAGCCGCCTCGCTGAGGCAGAGCAGACCGTCTTGGCCGGACATAAGACCTCGTTCGTCGCCGCCCAGGACCTGCTCGACATGTATTTTAACGAACTCAAGAAATGATTCAAATAGAAATCGACGAAGGTAGTGGCTTCTGCTTCGGAGTGACCACCGCCATTAAGAAGGCTGAAGAAGAACTGGCACAGGGCACGACGCTCTACTGCCTCGGTGATATCGTACACAACGGTAGGGAGTGTGACCGTCTCCGTGAGATGGGACTCGTCACCATCAACCACGACGACCTGCGCCAGCTCCACGACGTGAAGGTGCTACTGCGCGCCCATGGAGAACCCCCCGAGACCTATGAGCTCGCCCGTCAGAACAATATCGAGATCATCGATGCCACCTGTCCTGTGGTGCTACAGCTCCAGAAACGCATCAAGAAGCAGTTTGAGGCCGGTGGTGGACAGATCGTCATCTTCGGCAAGAAAGGCCATGCAGAGGTACTCGGACTCGTCGGACAGACTAAGAGCACGGCCATCGTCATCGAGAACTTCGACGAGGTCGCCAAACTCGACTTCACCCGCGATATCTACCTCTACAGCCAGACCACGAAGTCGCTCGATGAGTTCCATCGTATCATCGACTACATCCAGGCCCATATCTCGCCCGAAGCCACCTTCAAGAGCTTCGACACCATCTGCCGTTCCGTCGCCAACCGCATACCCAATATCTCCAGTTTTGCCGCCAAGCACGACCTCATCCTTTTCGTCTGTGGCCGAAAGAGTTCTAATGGCAAGGTGCTCTACAACGAGTGCCTGCATGTGAACCCCAACAGCCATCTTATCGAAGATCCCGAGGAAATCGATCCCGCCTGGCTCAGCGACATCCGTACCGTTGGCATCTGTGGTGCTACCAGCACCCCCCGCTGGCTCATGGAGCAGTGCCGCGACGCCGTCCTCCAGATGGACGTCTAACATAGCTTATAAATACGGAAATGACACAGAAAAAGGTCATGCAATGGATGTTGGCCGCTGTCCTCGTTTGCGGCTCATCTTTCCTCTCATCGTGTACGGAGGACAATGGCGATAACCCTGCCAAACCAGAACAAACAGAATACAAGGGTGTGCCGCTTGTGATATACGACACGGATATCGGCTCTTCGACCGATGACCTTATTGCCTTGGAGATGCTCCATCACTATACTGACGAAGGGCGCTGCCAGCTGATCGGCGTCGTGGTGGATCGTCATGGTGAGGAATATGCCGCTCTGGCAGACGCGATGAACACCTATTTCGGTCATGGCGACGTCCCCATCGGTGTGGAGCGAGGCGGCATCAAGGACCCCACCGTGTTTATCGATTACCGGAATCTTTACAAGCATAAGACCGCTAAAGGGGAACTGATGTTCAAGAGGACCATCAGCGACTACGCCTCACTGCCCAACGGATGGCAGCTCTACCGACAGTTGCTGGCCTCACAGCCCGATCATTCGGTGAGCATCTGCTCGACAGGTTTTGTCTCCAGTCTGGCTCAACTGCTCCACTCCGAAGCCGACGACCTCTCTCCGCTCACGGGAGTCGAACTGGTGCGCCAGAAGGTGAAATGCCTCTACCTCATGGCTGGCGTCTTCACAGAGTCGAAAGAGCCCGACTATAATTTCCTGCAGGACCCGACCTATGCCAAGCTGCTCTTTGAGGCGTGGCCGCGCGATGTTGCCGTCATGTTCTCACCCATGGAGGTGGGCAACGAGATTGAATACAAGCCTGAATTAGTGATCAGCGACATCGACTGGACCGACATCCACCCCATCAAGCAGGTCTATCTGAAATACGATTGCGACACAGGGCAGAGAATGTGGGACCCGATGACCGTGATCCAGGCCGTAGAAGGCGATGCTCTGTTCACGCTCTCCGAGCGCGGCATCGTCACCCTCACAGACAAGTGCGGAACCAACTTCACCCCGTCGCCCACCGGCAACGACCGCTATCAGAAGCCCGGCTCCGAAGCATGGAATGACGCCATGCTGGAGAAGATCAGAACATACAACAGGATAAGATAGTAAATTTCTCTTCCTCTGTCATCTCGACCGAACGGAGTGAGTGGAGAGATCTCAAGAGATTTCTCGGCTACGCTCGAGATGGCAGGGAGGTGCTCGAGATGACAGGTGGGAATTTGCTATTATTTTCAAGGCCTTCCAACACTTTTTCCGTGGCTTTCCAAAAAGTGTTACGAGGCCTTCCAGCAAATAATCCGTCGTATTGTCTGTTACACATTGCTGCGAAGAAGAAAAGTGTAACAGAAGTGTAACAGAAGTGTAACAGAATGTAAAATACTGTATTTTAAAATGTTATATACATATTCTAGACTTCTGTTACACTTTTACACTTTAAAATGCAAAAAATTATGGTATAAGGGAAATAAAGAAAAGATAGAAGAAAAGGAATGGAATAAAGTGTAACATCTGTATCTGTAGCAGAAAACCCAAAGCTAAAAACAGCAGAAAAAAAACCGTGTCTTTAAATTCATTTAAAGCCGTGTAAATCCGTGCCTAAAATAAAAGAAAATACTCACGCTCGAAAAAACTCAAGATTCTCTTGGTTTTTTACTCGATTATTCGTATATTTGCAGCGTTATGGAGAGAAAATTGTTTGTTTTGGTGGTGGCCGTGTTGACGTCGTATGCCGTCCGTGCCACGGTCGTTGACCGCCAGCAGGCTGCTCAGCAGGCCCGCGAATTTATGGCAAAGAACTTCAAGAGTTCTACACGTCATGCAGCACAGACGGCAAAACTCAACAGTGTGGAGACCGGACAGCCACTGGTCTATGCCTTCAATGTCGAGGGCGGTGGCTTCGTGGTGGTGGCCGGTGACGACAGTGCGCCAGCCATCCTCGGCTACAGCGAGACATCGACTATCGACCCTGCCGACATCCCCGAGGGCATGAAAGACCTCTTTGCCCAGTACCAGCAAGAGATGCAGGTGATGAGCCGTGCCGGTACGCGTGCCGAGACGGTGGCTAACCTCGGTCCGGAGATTCCCCACCTGATGAAGAGTGAGTGGGGCCAGGCGGCACCTTACTTCAACATGTGTCCGCGTCACTATTATGCAGATGGCGATGGTGCAGGACGCTCGTTGACGGGTTGTGTGGCCACGGCGATGGCCCAGATCATGTATTACCACAAATATCCGGCAGAGATCAAAGAACTGCCAGGCCAGTATTATAATCAGAAAAAGAAATGTACGTATAAGGCATTAAATGTCAGCAAGACGCTGGAGTGGGACAAGATGCTTCCTACTTACGGCACGCGCAAAAAAGTGGTAGGCACTCAGGAGCAGCAGAACGCCGTAGCCAAGCTGATGAGACTGGTTGGCCAGAGCGTCTGTATGAAATATACTCCAGAGTGTTCTAATGCCAATTCCGCTACCGTCTTGTCGAGCTTTGTCAACTTCTTCAACTATGATGCTTCTACCATCAAGTATGTCGAGCGTTACCGCTATTCTTATGGCGACTGGATCAAGATGATCTACAAGGAACTGTCGGAGAAGCGCCCTGTCTATTATGCGGGTGCTTCAAACACAGGAGGACATGCCTATGTCGTCGATGGTTACAAAAATGAGGACTTCTTCTGTATCAACTGGGGCTGGTACGGCAGTGGTGCGGAAAGCGTGTTCCGCTTGTCGCTCTGCAACCCCGGTGATAAGTATGAGGGAGGCGGCAGCGGCGATGCCGGCTACACTGGCATACAGGATGCCGTTATCGGCTTACAGCCAGCTAAGACGCCCCAACAGATGGCCCCCGTGTTCGACGCTTTCTTCAGATGGGGTGGCAAATACACCTACGAACGAGCATCGGCCGACGATAACTTCGACCTGACACAGTGCATCTACCAGAACCTCTTCAACTTTACACACTTCGCGAACCCTGTGCTTGATTATGGCGTTGTCGTCAAGAATGCCAAGGGCGAGGCTGTGCAGACCCTGTTGCCGCTGAACAGCGATACAGAGAAGAAGACTGTGAAACCAGGCTATGGCTACTTCTTCTTCAAATACCCCCTGAAGGTGGGTGCCGGCTTAGGCGACGGTGACTACAGGCTGCAGTTCCTGCATCGTATCGACGGCGGGGAGTGGATAGCCCCTCTCCCTGTGCGCGAGGCCGCCTTTAAGATCAAGGGCAACAAGCTCTATTTCGACTGCCGTCCCGACTGGTTGACGGTGAAGATGAACGTGGAGGAGAAGAAGGATGACAAGCAAACCTATTATAAGGTGACGGTCACGCTCGAGAACAAGAGTAGCGACCAGACGTTCCACCGCACCATCCGACTGGGGCGTGATGACGCGAAATTCAAAGATATACAGTATTATGGCTTTACCGTGACGCTGGGGCCTGGCGAGACCAAGACCGTCGATATGGACTATAAGCCTGGGCGAATTGTCAATCCTCAGCTCTATCTCATGACCTATGAGGACTGCGTGCCACTGGGCGAGGGTGTCGCTACGGGTGCCAGCTCATGGCAGTCCATCACCAAGGACTTGCAGGGCTCCTTCAACCTCACCAGCCAACTGGTGAAGCTGGCCGACGATACCTACGTGCTGAAGGCCGACGACCACTACGACGTGAGCTATACCTTCAAGAATACAGGAACCACCGACATGAAGGGCTATATCGAGCTGGTGGACTCCGTAAGTTCCGTCCAGGGACTCCTTGATCCTGAGGAGAATGACTCCAATGGCGAGCTGATCAGTCTGAAGCCCGGCGAGAGCAAGGAGTTGAAACTGACCATCTATAACGATGGTGATGACGACTTGATGCACAAGATCTGTGTGCTGTCGTACGACTCCGACGAGCAGTCCACCCTGATCGATGCCACGCCGACGTTCACGATTCGACCCGTACACGACCTGTCGCTGACAGGCCTGACTGTGACGCCTATCGAGGAAACCGATGACGAGTATGGCATAGCCATCGTCGAGGGCAATCAGATGACCGTCAGCGCTAAGATCAGTAATCCCGAGACAACGGACTTCGAGGGCTCTATCGTGCTGAAACGCTACATCACCGACTTCAGTAAGGAGTATGAGGCTGACGAAAACGGCTATTACTACCTCGAACCCGACAAGACTTACGAGAAGAAGGTGACTATCCCTGCTGGTGGCAGCATCGACTACTCAGAACTGCTCGACCTGAAGGAACTGACGCAGGATAATGACTATACGGTGGCGGTGGAGTTTGGTATCTTCTCTGTCAGCAAGGCTGCCACGGGTGAGGTGATCCTGCTCTTCTCCGATGCTTATCTGCTGAACGATGGCACGCCTACGGCCATCCAGACGGTACCAGCGGCTCTCAGAAAGTCGTCGGCTGTCTATGACCTGCGTGGGCGTCGGGTCAGCGGTGAGCCCCGCAAGGGCATCTACATCATCGATGGCACGAAGAAGGTCCTGAAATAATTTTTATTAGGCACGGATTCCGCAGAGAAAGTTTTTTTTAGGCACGGATTCCACGGATTTACACGGACTTTAACCCCTCCGAGTGCTCTGAGCCTCTGTGGTGAATTAAAATAAATCCGTGTCTCTCAGAATGAGAGCCGTGTAAATCCGTGCCTAAAATATTTCTCCTTGGAATCCGTGCCTAAATTCTTAAAACTTATAATCGAGGCCGAGGCCGATGACGTGGTTGGTGCGGGAGTAGGTCTCCTGACCGAAGACGGCCTGCTTGTTGTAGTCGCTATAGAGCGAGCAGAAATAGCTGACGTTGAGACGGACCTTCTCGTTGATGTTCCAGGCACCACCGAGGCCGAGTGAGTAGCTGTCGCAGGCGAACGACGTGTCCTGCTGGTAACCGTCGGAGAGACCGTAGTCGGTGCGCTGACCGCCACAGCTGACGGTGAACTTCTCATTGATGTCGTATTCGACACCGGCGAGGATCTCGTGGGTGCCGTGGGTCAGTTCCTTCTGACGGTCGTTGGCCATCTTGGCGTTCTTGTCGTCGAAGAAGTGATATTCGAGGGCAGCACGGAGTTTCGGGGTGAACTCATAGCCAGCAGCGACGGCGAGCAAGGCCGGCATGTCGTAGCGCGTGCAGGCACCATCCTGGAAGGGAGCGGTGGCAGCAGCCAGCTGAGGCGCCAGGGCCTCTTTGATCTTCATCAGTGCGGCTTCGCCATAGACCGGTACGGCAGCCACCTTAGCCACCAGACCGTTGCCCAGGCCAGCATCGAGGACGTTGGTGCTGTTCTCGGGGTTGAGCTTGGTACGGAACTCATAGCGGGCCGACAGCGTCAGCGGACCCTGGTGGTAGTTGATGCTGACCAGCGGGGTGAAGCCCCAGCCTTTCTGATCGACGTCGAGCAGGAGCTTGGCCAGCTGTCCGTACTCATTCTGCGCGTCGGCGATGACATGGCCACGATAGTAGCCGTCGTAGTAGTTCACACGCACGCCGACGGCTGCTGAGAGACAGTCGAGCAGCTTGTAGGTGAAGTTCAGTTGTCCACCATAGATATACTGCTTGCCCTTCATCTCAGAGTTAAGGGCATAGTTGGTCGGGATGTTGATGCCGGGCAGCTGGTTCAGTTGTGGGATGATGCCACTCATCATCGACTGTACCATGACATTGTACTGCGGAACACCCTGATCGTATTTCACGAAGCCGCCACTGCCGACGATGCCGATCATGGCTGAGAGGGCGATGCGGTCTTTCTTATAGGCTGCAAACAGAGCGGGCACGATCGGAGCCGAAGCGACACCCTCGTAGGTGGTGTTGTTCAGCTCGATGTTACGACGCTGCCAAGGCTTCTGGAAGTTGAGCGAGAGCTGGAATCCCTCACGACCCCAGGCCAGACCGGCGGGGTTGGAGAAGGTCGCATCGATCTCGCTGGTGGCACCACGGGCGAACATACGGTCGAAAGCGATGTGATAGTTGGTGTTGGTCATCAGTCCACCAGCCTGAACGGCGGCAGAACAGGCAAAAGCGAATACGCCTGAAAACAATAATTTTCTCATCATTTTATCGGTTATAATGGTTTGTCGGCTGCAAAGGTAGCAATAAAACGCGAAATAACCGAAAAAATGACGAGAAAATTACGTAAAGTGAACAAAAACGTTTACGCTGTGCGCTCGTTGAAGCGGTCGAGGAGCCACTGTTTCTGTTCAGCGATGGTCATGTGGGAGTTGTCGAGTTCGATGGCGTCGTCGGCTTTCCGCAGAGGAGAGACCTCACGGTGAGAGTCGATGTAGTCGCGCTCCTGCACGTTCTTCAGGATCTCATCGAAGTCGGCGGGCATCCCCTTGGCCTTGAGTTCGTCGAAGCGGCGCTGGGCGCGAACCTCTGCCGAGGCGGTGACGAAGATCTTCAGTTCGGCATCGGGAAAGACGGTGGTGCCGATGTCGCGGCCGTCCATGACGACGCCCTTGTCCTTACCCATCTGCTGTTGCTGGGCGACCATGGCGGTGCGCACGAAGCCGACGGCGGCGATGGGGCTGACATGACTGCTCACCTCGAGCGAGCGGATCTCGTCTTCGACGCGCTCACCATTCAGATAAGTGTCGGGGCGACCAGTCTCGGGATTGAATTTGAACGAGATCTGGATATGCGGCATCTCTGCCTCCAGCTGGGCGGTCTTCACGCTGCCGTCGGCATTGAAGAGGTCGTGACGGAGGGCATAGAGGGTGACGGAACGGTACATAGCGCCCGTATCCACATAGACGTAGCCCACCTCGCGGGCCAGGTCTTTGGCCATCGTGCTCTTGCCGCACGAGCTATGGCCATCGATTGCGATAGTGATTTTCTTCATAATGCGTATGATAAATTGATGAGAATCGAAGAGGTGGTGACGTGGTACTTGCCGTAAGCCACGTGGAGCTTGAAGCGCTCCAGCTGGAGACCGGCACCGATGGAGAAGCCAGCCCCGTGGGAAGAGGCGCCTTCGGCGTCGCTGACCTTCATCTGACTGGCACGGCGGAAGTTGTAGCCGGCAGCGACGTAGAAGGCCTCACTCAGCAGCACGTCGGCACCGACGGCCAGATGACGGCCGAAGCCCTCACTCCAGTCGTTGAGTCGGCTGAGGGTGGCAGAGAAGCGCAGAGGCGACTGTCCGATGCGCTTGGTGGCACCCACCTGCAGGTCGAGGGGGATGCGCTCGAAGTTTTCGTCGTAGGCCTTCACCTGTCCACCGAGATTGCGGGCGACAGCCGAGAGACTCAGGTCGTGGTCTTCGTCGAAGTAGTTGAGACCGAGATCGACGGCGACGGCCAGTGAGCTGTAGCCAGCGACATGCGAGGAGATGACCTTGGCGGTGATGCCACCCCCGAGTTCGTTGGTGAGGGCATAGGCAAAGGTGCCGCCGACGGCGATGTCGCGGGCCGAGAAGGCACCAATCTGTTCACCCTCGGGCGTGGTTTCCTTCATTGAGCCGTAGTCCATGTATTGGGCGGTGACGCCCCAGGTGCCACGGTCGCCAGCCGCCTTGAGGAAGGCAGCGCTGGCCGTCTTGGCTCCCTCCATATAAGTCATGAAGTTGAGACCGATCGAGCGGTCGCTGACATCGTTGATGAGGGCGGGATTATGGAAGACCAGTGAGGCATCGTCGGCGATGAGCGAGATATTGTCGCCACCGAGGGCAGCCACATGGGCACTGACGGGCAGGCGCAGGAAGTTGTAGGCGGTTTGGCTCTCCTGTGCGTTTAAAGGTAAGAGTGAATAGTGAAAAGTGAATAGGGAAAAGTGAAAAGTGAATAATAGGAGGGGCAGCAGCCTATGCCACTGCAGCCTGTGCGTACCTCGGATCAACCAATGTTTTTCTCCCATTTTTCTTCAAATCGGTCGCAAAATTACGAAATAATTCTTAATTTCACACCCTTTTTACCGTTTTACTTCTCTTCCGTTTTACTTTTTTGTTATCTTTGCATGCGGTTTATGAAAATAACGGCAAACTGCCGGTTTTATTATGGAAGTCAAGAAAAGTCGCTTTGCTGATCTGGAAAATCTCCGTGTTCAGGCGTTCCTGCTGGGGCTGGATGTCGTACTCGCCGTGCTGTTTGTGGCACTGGAGTGGAACACTTCCGACACAGGGTGGGCCTTCTTCGAAGACGATGCCGAGTTGGAAGCCGAGATGGAACTGTCGCCGCTGAGACGTGACAAGGACGAGATTCCGATGATGCTGCCGCAGGCGAAGCAGGAGGAGCCTGTGAAGACCGAAGAGCTGCGACTCGTGGACGACGACATAGAACTGACCTTCGAGCCCGAGCCCGTGGAACGGCTGGAGGAGAAGAAAGATAACGAGACCGTCGAGGCCGACAAGCCCGAGGTGGTCGATATGTACGACGAACCCATCGACTTCCGAGTGGTCGAAGACCTGCCTCAGTTCCCTGGAGGCGCCTCGGAGTTCATGAAGTGGCTGACGAAGAACCTGAAGTATCCTGCCAGTGCTTCGAACCGGAAGGTCAAGGGCAAGGTGGTGGCGCAGTTCATCGTCAACAAAGACGGCAGCGTGTCGGACCTGGAACTGCTGCAGAAGCTCGATCCCTCGTGCGACCGTGAGGTGCTGCGCGTGCTTAGGATGATGCCGAAGTGGCAGGCAGGGCTGATGGATGCCAAGCCCTGCAGGACGAAGGTCTGCATCCCCGTGGTGTTCAGTTTCTAAGATGGAATCATCAGTTTTTTTAAGGATATGTACAAATCAGAAGAATTACTCAAGAAGGTGAATGAGGCGCTCGACGGTCTGACCTACGACCGTAAGCCGTCATCGCTGTATGAACCCATCAAGTATGTGTTGGCCATCGGTGGCAAGCGTGTGCGCCCCGTGCTGATGTTGCTGGCCTACAACCTCTTCAAGGACGACCCCCTGCGCATCATGACGCAGGCCATCGGACTGGAGACCTATCACAACTTCACCCTGTTGCACGACGACCTGATGGACAATGCCGACATGCGGCGCGGTCATGAAACGGTGCATAGGAAGTGGGATCCCAATCAGGCCATCCTTTCGGGCGACACCATGCTGTTGCAGGCTTTCGGCAGAATCGGAGCCTGTGAGGCCGACAAGTTGCAGGACGTGTTCAACACCTTCCTGGTGACGACCTACGAGATCGATGAAGGACAGCAACTCGACGTGGAGTTTGAGACCCGCAACGACGTGCGCGAGGAAGAGTATGTCGAGATGATCCGTCTGAAGACGAGCGTGCTGCTGGCCTGTGCCGTGAAGATCGGTGCCATCCTGGCCGGTGCCTCGAAGGAAGACCAGGAGAACCTCTATAAGTTCGGTGAGCAGATAGGACTGGCCTTCCAGTTGCAGGACGACCTGCTCGACGTGTATGGCGATCCGAAGGTGTTCGGCAAGAACATCGGTGGTGACATCACCTCGAACAAGAAGACCTATATGCTCATCAATGCCGTGAACCGAGCCAACGAGGCACAGCGGCAGGAACTGATGGGTTGGATCGAAGCCAAGGACTTCGACCGCGAGGAGAAGGTGAAGGCCGTGACACGGCTGTACGACGAGATTGGGATCCGTCAGCTCTGTGAGCAGAAGATGGAAGCCTGCTACGCACAGGCACAACAGTATCTGGCCAAGGTCAGTGTCGCCGAGGAGCGTAAGGCCGAGTTGAAGGCCTATGCGGCCAGTATGATGAAACGCCAGAGCTAAGTCGTCGTGGGAAAGTTGACCTTCATTGACACCCATTGTCACCTCGACGGTGAGGAGTTTGCCGACGACCTGGAGGCCGTCGTGGCACGAGCCCGTGAGGCCGGGGTAGGGGCAATCGGCGTCCCAGGCATCGACCAGCGGTCAGCAGAGACGGTGATGGCCCTCTGTCGACGTTATCCCGGTTACTGCTATCCGATGTTCGGACTCCATCCCGAGGAGGTGAAGGCCGACTGGGAGACGGTGCTGGACGCCATCCGCAAGGCCTCAGAGCTGGCCCAGGACGAGGCGACAGCCGTCAGACCCATCGCCGTCGGTGAGGTGGGACTCGACTTCTACTGGAGCCGTGAGTTCGAGCGCGAGCAGTTGTTGGCCCTCGAGGCACAGGTGAAGTGGTCGGTGGAGACAGGTCTGCCCCTGATGATCCACTGCCGGAAGGCGCAGAACGAGCTGGTGGCCATCCTGAAGCGCTATCAGGACCAGTTGCCGGGCGGCGTGTTCCATTGTTTTACGGGCAATGCCCTGGAGGCGAAGGAGCTGTTGCAGTTTGAGCGTTTCGTGCTGGGTATCGGTGGTGTGCTGACGTTCAAGAAGTCGCACTTGCCGGAGGTGTTGCACGAGGCAGTGCCCCTCGATCGTATCGTGCTGGAGACCGATGCCCCCTATATGGCGCCTGTGCCGATGCGCGGTCAGCGCAACGAACCCGCCTTTGTGGCCCATGTGCTGCGCAGACTGGCCGAGGCATACGGTGTCGCAGAGGAAGAAGTGGCAGCGAAGACGAATGCGAACTGCCAAAAAATATTAAATATAAACGTTTAACGAATAGAATATGGTGCAAAAATATTACCTTTGCACCCGCTTAACGCAAGGAGAGGTGCTCGAGTGGTTGAAGAGGCACGCCTGGAAAGCGTGTAGCCGGCAAAACTGGCTCGCAGGTTCGAATCCTGTTCTCTCCGCTTCGAATCCGAAGGTATCTGAGGATTCAAAGCTTCTAGACAAGACTAGAAGGTTTCTAAATGTGACAGGATTATGAAAAGACTGATTATTCTGTTTTCCATGGTGGGTTTGCTCTTTGTTTCGCAAACCACGACCGCCCAAGACAAGACCTTGCAAGACACTATGCTTACCGCTACGACAGACTCCGTGGCCGTCAGCGACTCGACAGCGACAGACCTGTTGTTGTCGGCAGATATCGACGCAGAGCAGGAAGAAGGCGGTCTCCACAAACAGTTGAAGACCAAGTTCGTCGATGGTAACGTGTTCTTCATGTCACTGGTGGCACTGGCGCTGGTGCTTGGACTAGCCTTCTGTATCGAACGCATCATCTATCTGACCCTCTCAGAGATCAAGTCGTACAAGCTGATGGAAGACATCGAAGCCAAGTTGAAGGTCAACGATGTGGAGGGTGCGAAGACTCTCTGTCGGAATACGCGCGGCCCAGTGGCTAGCGTATGTTACCAGGGACTGCTACATATCCACCAGTCGATGGATGCCATCGAGCGCAGCATCACCAACTACGGCGGTCTGCAGGCGGCCAATCTGGAGAAAGGCTGTTCGTGGATCAAGCTCTTCATTGCGATGGCGCCGTCGTTGGGATTCCTCGGAACGGTCATCGGTATGGTGATGGCCTTCGACCAGATCCAGCAGGCAGGTGACATCGGTCCCACCATTGTGGCACAGGGTATGAAGGTGGCGCTGATCACGACGATCTTCGGTATCGTGGTGGCGCTCATCCTGCAGTTGTTCTATAGCTATATCCTCTCCAAGATCGAGCGACTGACGGCTCAGATGGAAGAGTCGGCCATCTCGCTGATGGACATGATAACGGAGTTTAAGGGTAAAGTGCGCTCGGCCGAAGGACGCTTGCTACCGGAGGGACGCAAGAATAGTGAAAAGTGAATAATTTGCTACCACTATGAATAGTATTGTGACGCCTTTCTTTGCCGACTTGATGCTCTGGCTGATGTACATCATGATAGGGGCAGCCCTGCTGGTGTCGGGCTATAGTGTGTGGCACGGGCTGCGCACACGTCGTAAGGGCGACGATATCATCAACGGTGTGCCAGCCGGGCGTATCGGCTGGTGCGTAGCCATCGGATTCGTGCTCCTTCTGGTCGTCACCTTCCTGTTGGGTTCGTCAAAGCCCATCGTCACCAATGGAGAGCGGTTTACCGATGTCTTCTGGCTGAAGACCACCGATATGTTTATCTATACCTCAATCCTTCTGATCATCGGATGTTTCGTAAGCGCTATCGTCAGCAGATTCCGGAGCTGAACACCACATCGACGGCAGACATCTCTTTCATGCTGTTGATTTTCTTCCTCGTGACCTCGTCGATGGACACGGAGAAGGGACTGCTGCGCCAGATGGCACCACCGCCACAAGAACAGACAGAACCGAAGGACGTGAACAAGGACCACGTGCTGCAGGTGGAACTCGACGGTCACGACCAGCTGACCTGTAACGGAAAGACCGTCGATTACAGGGCGCTGGCCGAAGAGGTGTGCACGATGGCGACCATCAACCGTGAAGGACATATCATCACCATCAAGACCGATCCGGAGACCAGCTATGAGGCCTATTTCGGCATGCAGAACGCCATTGCCGGTGCCTATGCGTCGTTGCGCCAGGACTATGCGCTGAAACATTTCGGCAAGCGCTATGCCGACTGCGATGCCGAACAGCGTGCCCTCCTCAACGAATACTATCCCCAGCGTATCAGCGAAGACCTGAAAGGAGGTGACCGATGAGACCGATGCGGAGCCTCTACAGGCGTAGTCGTCACAACGTGCCGACGCTGAACATGGCGTCGATGCCCGACCTGATCTTCACCGTGCTCTTCTTCTTCATGATCGTCACCCACATGCGCAGCGATGAACTGAAGGTGAGGCTGGAGGTGCCACAGGGTACGGAGGTGCAGAAGCTGAACAACAAGGCCGCTGTGGTGAACATCTATATCGGTCGGCTCACCGACCAAAAGGGCAAACCTGGGGAATGGGGCGTGCAGTTGAATGGTGATGTCGTATCGCCAGGACAGATCGCGTCGCGCATTGAAGAACTGCGTAGCGGCATGTCAGCAGAGAATGCCGAGAAGCTCACCATCAGCCTGCGAGCAGACCGTCGTACACCCATGAAACTCATCAACGCTGTGAAGCGCGAACTACAGGACTCCTATGCCTTGAGAATCAACTATGGAGCCATGGAAATGAAATGAACCGAAAAAAAACTACACAAAATGCAAGGATTATTAAAATAAAAATTGTATCTTTGCACCGAAAACATATTACCAATAATAATTTAGAACTTTAATCAAAACCGTTAAAATTATAAATTATGGCTTATCAAGAGACGAGAACGGTGGGCTATGGCTCACGAGTAGGTAGCTCCTTTAGAGGTATTGGAGCCGGTATCATGCTTTTCCTCGCAGGAACAGCCCTGCTGTGGTGGAATGAAGGTCGTGCGGTGAAGACCGAGAAGATGCTCGAAGAGGCCGCAGGAGCCTATGTAGAAATGGAAAACCCCAACAAGAAAGACGCATCGCTCGAAGGCGAATTGGTATGTGGCACAGCGATGGCTACTACCGAGGACTCGCTGACCGACGTCCAGTTCGGCATCGGTGCCAAAGCAATTGCCATCAGTCGTAAGGTGGAGTACTACCAGTGGGTGGAGCATGCCCACGAGACCACCGAGGATAAACTCGGCGGCAAGCAGGTGACCACCACGACCTACACCTATTCGAAGGAGTGGGTGAGCTCACCCATCCAGTCGTCGCAGTTCAAGGACCCTGCCTATCAGAATAAGAACATGGTGCTGACCACCGTCGAGGATGCTGAGCAGTATGCTGAGAACGTATCCTTCGGTGCCTACAAGCTCAGCGAGAGCCTGATTCGCCATATCTCTTCGACAGAACCTATGGAGCTGGCCATCAGTGAAGACCTGCTGAAGCAGTTTGACAAGACCACACAGACCGCCTACGAGCGCTTCTACGGTGTGGTGAAGAAACAACCAGCCCAGCAGCAGCCTGCACCGCAGCAGTCATCAGTCATCCCCGACTCAATCAGAGCCCTGCTCTCTGACTCGGCTAAGGCCATCGTGGACTCTATCAAGGCCGTGACCGACTCTATCCAGGCTGCCAACCAAAGCCTGATTGCCAATGCAGAGAACAAGAAGGAACTGGAGTTCGTACATCAGGGTGCCAACCTGCTGTACTTCGGCCGTGTGCCTGGAAGTCCGGAGGTGGGTGACGTGCGTGTGACCTTCGAGAAGATCGTGCCTGCCAAGGTGACCGTGATGGCTGTGGTCGATGGTGACAGCTTCAAGCCCTACAAGGCGAAGAACGGCAAGCGTTTCCAGACCCTCATGATGGGTAAGAAGTCGGGCGACGAGATCATCGATGCCGAGAAGGAAGCCAACAACATGTGGCTCTGGTTCTTCCGCATCATCGGTGTGGTGATGGTGATCAGTGGTCTGAAGGGTATCTTCGACTTCGTTGTGACCATCTTGAAGGTAGTGCCTTTCGTGGCCAATATTGTCGGCTGGGGTGTCGGTGTCGTCTGCACGGTGATCGGTGTGGCCTGGTCGTTGATTATCATTGCCATTGCCTGGCTGTTCTATCGTCCGGTGCTCGCCATCAGTCTGTTGGCCATTGCCGGCTTCCTGGTATGGGTGTTCGCCTTCAAGGGCAAGGACAAGCTGAAGGACCTGGCCTCGAAGTATAATCAGCCCAAAGTGGTAAGTGAAAGGTAATTTTTTTAGGCACGGATCCCACGGCTCTCATTCTGAGAGACACGGAATTTATCAGCGGCAAGAAATCCGTGTTTTTAAATTTATTTAAAGCCGTGGGATCTGTGCCCCAAAAACTCCGAGCCTCTGAGTTCTGAACAAAAGGAAAGAGTTAAGAATTAAAATAAACTGTTTGTGAGATGAAAACAATGAAGTATATCATGATTTGTGTGCTGGCCCTGAGCGTTCAGCAGGCCAGCGCACAGTTTGGCAATATCCTCAACCGTCTTGAGTATTCGGCCAAGTCGAAACTGGAAGGTGCTGCTGTCGATGCAGCAGAGAAAGCAGGCAGAAGTGCGCTTGACTCTGCCAAGAAGAAAGTCAAGAAGTCTAAGAAAGACAAGGCCGAGGCTCAGACCTGGACCTACGGTGATCACACCTATACAATGAAGGGCAACCTGACAGCCGACAAGTATAGGAAGGATGCCTTCGGAGAGGTGACCTTCACCAATATTCCTTCGGACTACAACGAGTTTGAGGCCCTCTATTCAGAGTTTCTGGGACGTACGCCTCATGGTACGGCAGCCATGATCCCGATGGCGATGGAGATGTATGCACGCGACCGTGAGATGGGTAAGAAGTGCATCGAGCTGCTCAGCTATCCGAGTAATGTGAACTCCATCATCTCGCGTCTGAAGGATAAGTTCGGCTCAGACGAGAGCTACGGACAGCGCTACTTGCCAGCAGCCGTGCTGGAGGGGGCTACTGCAACCAACGGCTACAAGCCCAACAGACCCTATACGGTGACGATGGAAGCTAGTGTGAACAAGCACCAGGAGCTGCAGATTGTGGGTGAGGGTACCGTGATGTATATCTATATAATAGGTGGTGGATGGGATACTACTCAGCGTCAGGTGGAACTGGTGCTGGAGCCAGGTCATGAGCAGTACCAGGTGTTCAACTGTCCGTCGCTCTATACCGGTTGCCGCCAGATACGTGGCACCTGGGGAGGACTGGAGTAGGAAATAGAGTGAGTTATGAGAAGAACAGTATTATTTGCAATAGTATGCCTGATGTGCGTCGTGTGCGCAGAGGCACAGACGATCAAGAACGGCTCGAAGTGGTGGGACGGCACCGTGCTCTACACCGCTACCATCGATGAGTTCGGTGCTGCCCATATGAATGGCATTTGGGCACATCCGGGCAGTTTCAAGTTTATTCTTTCACCCCTCAAGGGCAGCAGTCATCAGTACTGTCTTGCTGCCGATGCGCCAGACGCTATCCTGCCAGTGCGCGGTGAGTTAGGGTGGAATGTGGACTATATCCGTCAGGACGGCATGAACTTCCTGGCTATCCGTAAGCCCAACGGCGATGTCTGTCATACGCTCGTGTTGACGCCTGATAATGTGGAGAACTGCACGTCACAGGAGAAGTGGGCAGAGCAGCAGCCCGTGAGCGACATCATCACCAGCATGCTGCTCAATCCTACCTATCTCGGTCGTTTCTCCAAGGGACAGCTGCGACTGATGCGCAACGAGATACTGGCACGTCACGGATGGAAGTTCCAGTCGCAGGACCTGAAGGACTATTTCGCCCTGCAGCCCTGGTATAAGCCTGTGGCAAACAACAACCAGGTGACGCTGAATATCATCGAACAGACCAATATCCAGCTCATCAAGAGTGAGGAGGCCATGCCGCAGAACGATCGCATCAACAGCGATAAGTATCAGGGCTTGCCAGCCCGACAGATGACAGCTGAGGACTTCCCAGGAGGACTCGCTGACGACGGACGCGGGCCCGACGAGATCGACGGCGAGGAGGTCTATGTGGTGGAAAATGAAGAGCAGTTCATCGCCAACCTCCGTCCTGGCAGAACCGTCTATATCCCCGACAACGTGCATCTGAACCTGTCGCGTATCCTCGACGACGGTACCCACTTCAAGAACCGTCCTGGCAGGCGCTGGGCAGCTGATGCTACGGCTATCATCTCGAAAGAACCGCTGGTGGTCAGTGAGGAAGTGTTCGACGGGCGCCAGCTGACACTTGTCAACTTCAGCAACCTCACCATCAAGGGCGGCAAGAACGCCAGCATCGAGGTGGATCCACGTTATAGCTTCTGTCTGAACTTCATCAACTGCGATCACTGTGAGGTGATCAACCTGATTATCGGACATACTGAGGGCGGCTCTTGTTCTGGAGGCGTGATCGGCGTCAATGGCGGTCAGCGTAACATGGTGAAAGACTGCGACCTCTACGGTTGTGGTACCTATGGTCTTGGTCTGATCGAGACCACCGATTTCAGTCTGATTGGCTCGAAGGTCCACGACTGCACCTATGGCATCATGGAGATGCGCAGTTGTCAGGCCATCAGGTTCGACAGAAACGACTTCTTCAGCAACCGTGAGTTTACGCTGATTGAGGCAAGGGGTTGCGAGGGCGTGTCGTTCCAGGATTGCCGTTTCTATGCCAACGCTGGTGATTCACCGCTCTTCGGACTCGACAACACGTTCTACTTGGCAGGTTGTGAGATCTACCATCCGACGGAGAATCTGGGCACCATCGATATGGCCGACCAGTCGGGAGCCAAGAACAAGTTCTCACCGAATCCGCTGGATGTCAACATCAAGTCGCGTGGCACAGGTCCGAAGAAGTGATACCACTGAAGCTAACCCTTATCAACAACAGAACATGAAACGAATCGCGATGATAGCAGCCTTGCTGTTGACGATGGTCTCAGCACCAGCACAGCAAGATCAGGTGGCACAGATCCGCAAACTCTATGCCGAAGCCAAGGAGAAAATGGCATCGAAGAAGAAAGCAGAACTGCCGCCAGACGAGACGGTGGTCACCAGCAACTATATGGCCGCTGGAGCAGGTCCCATCAAGGATGTCATCCACTATTTCTATAGTGGTGACTTCGACGAGACGCTGGGCATCGACATCCATGAGTTGTATTTCATCACGCGCAAGTATAATGTCGGGGCGCGGGAATTCTACGAGGAGTTCCTCTTCAACGAAGGCAGTCTCGTGTTCTATTTCAGCAAGCAAGAGGCCAACGAGACACGCTACTATTGGGGACCAAACGGTTTCCTACATGAAGTCGTGAAAGGTGAGCGGAATATGGACTGGGTGTTCGCTTCCCGTCTGGCTCATGACCTGAAAGATGCCTTCGACAAACTGATGAACCGAGAATTCTAACCATCCAGATAGACGCGTATGAAGAAGTTCCTATTTTTCGCTGCCGTCCTGATGATGGCTGCCTGTGGCAGTAAGACGGGCAACAATGCCAATGGTGCAGACTCGACAGTAAAGGACTCTGTCCTCACGACAGAGACCGCTCTTTCTACAGATGAGACAGAGGCCGATCTCCAGAAGACCATTGAGACGCAGTTGCAGACCGTCTATGCCAAACTGCGCGAGATGGACGCCTCAGGCGACGGTATCAACGTCAATGAACTCGACCAGCAGTTCTGTTCCGAGGAGTTCCTGAGACTGCAGAAAGAAGTCTATAAGAAGTCAGAGAATGCCACCTCTTGCGAAGAGGCCTTCAGTGATGAAGGTTGGCGCTGGTTTCCTGACATCAGTGCGGCTCAGACCGTGGATTCCGTGAGCGTAAAACTCATCGGGAAGGATAGGGCAGAGGCAAAGTTCAGGCTGACAGACAAACGTGGCTTCAAGGCTCACCAGCATCTTGTAATGCTGTTGGAGAATGGTCAGTGGAAGATCCATAACTGGATAGACCCGGAGGCCTTTCCCGAAGGCAATTATCTCGACTGGATGAAGCTGTTTTTAAGTAAATAAGTACACGCAAAATAACTATCAGAAATATATGGATCTAAGCGATTTGAAGCAGACGCTCAACAAGGTGCTCAAGGGGTGTGGCTGTATGTCCATCGCCTTCTTCGGCTTATTGGTTCTGGTGGCGATATTCTCCGACGATGATGAGTCGAAGAGCGATACCGACAACAGCGACCAGAAGGAAAAGACAGAACAGGTGGAGAAGAAAGACTCCGTCATCGTGAACGAACCCCTCGCAGGCGATCCCTACAAGGAACTCGACGACCTGATCGGTCTGGAGGACGTGAAGAAGGAGGTGCGCTCGTTGGCAAACTTCGTCAAGGTCCAGAAACAGCGTGAGGCCAAGGGACTGAAGACGGCGAAGGTGTCATACCACCTGGTGTTCTACGGATCCCCTGGTACAGGTAAGACCACCGTCGCCCGTATCATCGGTCGTATCTACAAGGACCTGGGCGTGCTGAAGAAGGGACATACTGTCGAGACCGACCGCAGCGGCCTTGTGGCGAAGTTCATGGGCCAGACGGCGCTGAAGACTGATACCGTCGTGCAGCAGGCCATCCACGGTGTGCTTTTCATCGACGAGGCCTATGCCCTCGTGCCTGAGGGCGGTGGCGGTCAGGACTATGGTCAGGAGGCCATCTCCGCACTGCTGAAGCGTATGGAAGACTATCGCGACAGTCTCGTGGTGATCATCGCCGGCTATAAGGATGAGATGCAGCGCTTCATCGACTCCAACCCCGGACTGCAGTCACGCTTCAACCGCTATATCGACTTCCCCGACTATACGGGTGGGGAACTGACGGACATCTTCAAGATGTACATGAAGAAGAATCAATACACGCTGTCGTCCGATGCCGAGACCTATCTCAGGGAGCGATTCGACTATGCTGTAGCGCATAAAGACCGCAACTTCGGTAATGCCCGCTATGCGCGTAATGTGTTTGAGAAGTCCATACAGCAGCAGGCCAACCGTCTGGAGGGAAAGACGAATCTGAGTAAGGAAGAACTGACAGAGCTGACCGTTGCCGACCTTCAGGAAGGCTTTGCCGCAAAGACTAACATCGGAAAATAAAGTATGGTTGCTATGAAGAAGATACTATGTGTTTGGGCCGTCTGCATGATGGCTGTGATGATCGGATGTAAGAATAAAGGTAAGACCGAGGCGGCTACGGCGAAGGACTCCGTGACGGCCGTCATCGATAGTATTATCGAGGAGAACGACACCACACCGATGCCGATGTTCCTCATGGGCAGTGACCAGTATGCCCACATGCTCTACTGGACGTATCTCGAAGAACCGCAGAAGACGGAAGACAACGAAGACTATTTCGAGGCCGAGCACCAGCGCTGGACGCTGCAGGAGATGTTCCGTCGCAACAAGACGGAATATACCAACATGCTTATGGACGGTAAGTTCGTCAAGATCAAATTCGTCGATGAAGTGCTCAAGGATCCCGACGGCAACACACCCAGCATCGGCGAGTGCCATCGTCCGGAGATACCGTCGCTTTGTGCCCGTTTCGACTATGCTGATCCCAAGGAGAAGAAACCTAGCGAATACGGTGCCTATCAGTGGGGTTCGGTGATCGTCACCGACGGCTACCTGCAGTCGCGCAAGCATCTGCCCGTCGTCTATGACGAGTCTGAGTGGGACAAGCCCAAACCACTGCCTGAGACTGTCGTTGCACAGCTGAAAAAGAAGTACGGCATGGCGGTCGAGCGCATGCGTCTGGTGGCTACTATCGGCGACAGTTGCCTTTGGGGCATCCTTCAGTTCAAGGGACAGTACAAGAACGCTCCGAAGGACGGCTTCTATGGAAGCGACCCCGTGGCGCTCGCACTGGATGTGCTCATTGATGGCGACAAGGTCTATGTCAACGAGGAGCTGGGGCGCTACGACGAACAGTACGGTCCGGGTTGGAATGCCGACGACGGTGGCGAATACGTAGGGTGCCTTCCTATTGCAGCCTTCGAAGGTCCCAAGGGCTTGGAGATCTGTTTCGAGCGCGATGCCCCTGAGAGTTCTGCCGTCGGCATGTTCTATGTGCGTGGCGGACAGCTCGTACAGGTTCTCTATGAGACCTACCACAATCTGATCGATGAGGAAATCCCCGTCTGGAATAAGGATATTGCCGAGATGCGCCGTCTCTTCCTCGAAGACAACTCCCATGACCATAAGGACATCAGACTCACGAAGTGGGCCCATACCTATGTGAACTATGACGATGAGTGGATCCTGATGCGCGACAGCCTCGAGCAGCACGGTGCCCTTTTCGTCCGTAAGGACGGAAAGATCTCACTGGTAGGCGTCGAGACCGAGCGCCTGAAGTTCTCACGTGCCGAGAAAGACGGTGTCAGCTATCTGAAACTCTCAGGTCCTGCTGGCGGTCCGTCATACTACACCTATGTGTGGGCCTACAAGAACGGCAAGAAGATCGAGGAGTTCTCTGTGCTCCAAATCTACGGTGAGGTCAGCGAGGGCACCATCAACGGCAGCGAGGCCAGTCCAGATGTGCTGAAGAAGCGTTTCGAGAGTCTGCCTTCAGGTGAGGCGCTGGTAGCCTATTTCCGTGATGTCGAAAAACCAGAATAACTAACTAAAAATCAACAATGATACAACGAAAAAAAGGAAGCTCTCCGTCACAGGGAAGCTTCCTCTTTTTTGGGGGTGTCCGACCTTTATTAGTCGTCGATCTCAACCACCTGGAATTTCTTGTTGTACTCCAGCTCCAGACCGTTGTTCAGCTTGATGTCATAGCCTCTGCGGTCGCGGTCGAGCTTGAGGATGGTTGTACCAGGGAAGGTAGCCTTCACGTGCGCCTTGATCTGCTCAGGGATGAGCGCTGTGGGCACAGCCGAACGCTTGCAGTCAATATCCTTCCAGTTGCCCTTCTTGTCAAACTCCACCTTCTCACCACTCTGGTACATCACCGTATAGTCGTCGTAGTCCACGGTGACGATCATCACCACCTTGTCAGCGAAGTGCTGCTTCAGCAGCGTCTGCGCCTGAGCGGGCAGCTGGTCAAAGGTAATCACTCGGTCGTTGTCGGCCATTACAGACATGCACATTGTCAGTGCGAATGTCAGCATCATCACAAATCTTTTCTTCATAACTTTGAAATTTTTAAAAAATAGTAATTATAGTTGTTATTGAATCGGCTTTTGCGGTAAGTGGATCATGAGCATCGTGAGGTCATCGCTCTGTTCAGTATCGCCTACGAAGTCCGCTACAGCCTGTTTCAATCGTTCGATAAGCGTCTGTGGCTCTTGTGGAGCCGATTGCATCACCTCTAAGATCCGTTTCTTGCCAAACAAGTGGTTCTGGGCATCCTCAGCTTCGTTGAGTCCGTCGGTATAGAGGAAGAGCGTGCTGCCTGGGGCGAGGTCGGCCTCTTGCGTCGTATATTCCCATTCGGACAGTGTGCCTATGGGCAGATTGCTATCGACGGGAAGGGCCTCTCCGTTGACAAGTGGTGGTATATGTCCGGCATTACAGTAGCGCAAGTGTCCTGTCTCGAGGTTGAGCACACCAGCGAAGAAGGTGACGAAAATCGTTATACTGTTGTTGCGGATGATCATTTCGTTCATGCGACTGACGATACGCACAGGTTCCGACTCACTCTCTGACAGC
>OMZO01000027.1 GCA_900315525.1 uncultured Prevotella sp.
ATAGTCCGTATAAGCCGAGGGCCACATGCAAAACCCGCAATGATGCTTGGCGGTGAAGATGATGCCACGCATACCTGCCTGTTTACAGACACGCGCCCATTGCCGACAGTCGAGCTGGGAGGGATTGAAAATCTTCGGATCTTCGTTTCCGAATCCCCACTCTTGGTCAGTATAGGTGTTCAACGAGTAGTGGATGAAGGCGTACATCTCCATTTCCTGCCAGCGCAGTTGGTTTTCCGTTGGCGTTGGCAGCGCACACGGTTGAACTTGTGCCAGCATATCTTGGCTGCAGACGAGCAGCATGGCTATCAAAAAGCTTCTCATTATTTTAAGTTTATAGGTTTGATGCCGCAAAGATACTAAATTCTTGACAACTTACAAAATTTTTTTGTAACTTTGAGTCGTGCTCGAAGTTAGGTTGCGTCTTGGAAATGAAAATAAATCATGATTTATTTCGCATTTCGCTCGATTTGCACTAACTTTGCAGCCAGAAGCAAACTACAAAAGGAAATGAGGAAAGGATTATTGTTGGTGCTGTGCGCCTATTGTGCTTGGCTGCAGTCTGTTACTGCGGGGGAGGTGGTATGGTTCGACGGACAGCATCCCGTCACCTATAGTCTGCCCAAGCGGGTGGAACCCGTGGTGAAAGTGGCGCTCGACTTGTTCAAAAGTGATTTACAGCAGGTGACGGGCATGATGCCAGTGGCTGCGAAGAGACCGACGATTGTAGTCACGCAGGGCAAGGTGGCGCCTGATGGCTTCCGAATCTATGTGAAAGACGGTCAGATTATCATCGAGGGCAGCAATGGTCGAGGGATGGCCTATGGACTGTTGGAACTCTCTCGGATGGCAGGTGTCTCGCCTTGGATCTGGTGGGGCGATATCGTGCCGGAGCGAAAGGAACGGCTGCTCATCGACAGCGACTTCAGCACGACTCAGGCGCCCAGCGTGGCCTATCGCGGCATCTTTATCAATGATGAGGACTGGAGTACCCGTCCTTGGAGCTGTAAGAACTTTGAACCAGGTCCCGATGGCCAAATCGGTCCCAAGACCTATCGGAAGATATTTGAACTCCTGTTACGTCTGAGGGCCAACACGATATGGCCAGCGATGCACGAGGGCACGACGGCTTTCTTCAAGTTGCCTGGAGCCAAGGCGATGGCCGACAGTTGTGGTATCGTCATCGGTACTTCGCATTGTGAACCGCTGTTGCGCAACAACGTGGGCGAGTGGGACGTGGCTCAGCGTGGGCGCTTCAACTATAAGACCAACCGTGAGGGTGTGCAACAGTACTGGATAGAACGGCTGAAGGAGGTGAGTCGCTCGAAGGATAATATGTTCACCATCGGCATGCGGGGCATTCACGATAGTTCGATGGAGGGCTATGAGACGGAGCAGGAAAAGTTCGACGGTTTGCAGCAGGTGATCGACGACCAACAGCAGTTGCTGCGCCGGTATATAGGCAAGCCCGAACAGCAGATGCAGGTGTTCGTGCCCTATAAGGAGGTGTTACAACTCTATGAGAAAGGTCTGAAGGTGCCCGACTATGTCACCCTGATGTGGTGTGACGATAACTACGGCTATATGACCCGTTATTCAGATGTCCGCGAGCAACAGCGACAGGGTGGGGCTGGCGTCTATTATCATCTCAGCTACTGGGGACGTCCGCACGACTACCTCTGGCTGACGACGACTCAACCCGGTCTCATCTATAACGAGATGCGTGAAGCTTACGATCATCATGTCCGCAAACTCTGGATAGCCAACGTGCACGATGTGAAGGTGGCGGGCTATGACTTGGAACTCTTCCTCGATATGGCTTGGAACATCGACTGTGTCAGTGCAGAGACCATCGGTGACCATTATCGGAACTGGCTCTGTCGTCAGTTTGGTGAGGAGGCGGGGCGTCGGCTCTATCCGGCCATGTATGAGTTCTTCCGTCTTTGTGGTGAGCGACGCCCGGAATTCTCCGGATACACACAGGTGGAACTGGATAAGAAGAAATACCCTCGTGGTCTGTCGCCAGTCTCTGAGATACCGCTGACTGCCGCTGAGGCTGCAGCTCGCATGGCCGATTTTGAGCGTATTAAAGCCACGCTGATAGAATGTCGTCCGCTGGTGCGTCCAGAACTGATGGACGCCTGGTTTGCCGCTATTGAGTATCCTGTCTATGCTTCGGCTGCGATGAACCGCAAGATCCTCTCCGATGCCCATGAGAGCCATCGGGCCTACGCGGAGATACAGTCTTTGACGGCGCAGTACAACGAACTGAATGGTGGGAAGTGGCGTGGACTGATGGATGCTGCCCCTCGTCGTCTGCCTGTGTATGAGGATGTGCATGCCACGCTGACGGGTAAGTCGGTCAACAAGGTCTGGGCATGCGATGCCAGTCAGTATGAGACTGCTAGCGAGGGTGCTGCGAAGATTCAGATGCTTGGACATTCGATGAACGCCGTCTCTCTGCCCAAGGATGGGAGTCTGGCCTATCGTTGCTCTGTAGCTGAGGCGGGAGATTACGTCCTGCGCACCGCCCTCATCCCGACACAGGCTGTCGATAGCGGCGATATCCGTTATAGTGTCAGCGTGGATGGGGCAGAGCCTGTGGTCTTTTCGCTGAAAGAACCCTTCCGCTCGGAGGAGTGGAAACGGAACGTGCTGCGAGGTCAGGCGCTTCGCGATCTCCCCATTCGTCTCTCCGCAGGCGCGCACACTGTCACCCTCCGTGCCCTTGATGAGCATATCGTGGTTGACCAGTTGTGCATTTTTTATGAATAAATGATACATAAAGTTCCGGAAATATTCCCGAAGGTGTTAATTTAATGTTAAAAAGCGAAATTCGAGAACAATTTGACGGAAAATTTGCTATATTTGTGACGTGTTAATATCATGGGGAGGATTGCTTATGTCAACTAAGAACGAACGAAATGAAGAGAAAAAACTCGACTTGAAGCGTGTCGAAGGTTATTCACCCACACAGTTACCATCGATATGGTATAGCTGAAGAATTAAAGAAAAAGCGTGTTGCGAACTTTGCAACACGCTTTCTTTGTCTAAAAAAATCACAAATTAAAGGCGGAAAATCAAAAAAGATGGTTGGTTTTGGTAATAATTCAGTATCTTTGCACCAAAACTAAAAGCTGATATATGAAGAAAATAACTTTAACCATACTGGCCGTGTTGATGGCTGGTATAGCTGTTGCCCAGACTAAGGCCGTCTCGATTTTAGGTGATTCTTACTCTACCTATGAGGATTTTGTCACACCCGCTACGAACGAATTGTGGTATTATGCCAAGAACTCAGAGCAGAAGACTGACGTCAAAGATGTGCGTCAGACCTGGTGGCATCAGTTAATCAAGGAGAACGGTTGGCGACTGGCTGTCAATAATTCCTATAGCGGAGCAACCATCAGTTATACAGGCTATGACGGGAATGACTACAGCCCGCGTTCCTTCAATACGCGTATGGACAATCTTGGACAGCCCGATATCATCTTCATCTTCGGAGCTACCAACGATAGCTGGGCTGGTTCTCCTATCGGTGACTTCATATACGAGGGTATCAAGAAAGCCGACCTATACGAGTTCCGTCCTGCACTGGCCCACATGTTGCGGTGGATGACGGATCGGTATGTCAATACGGAAATCTATTTCATCCTGAATACGGAACTCAAAGACGAAATCAATACTTCGGTGAAGACCATCTGCGCGCATTATGGCGTGCCCGTCATCACGCTGACGGAGGTGGATAAGATTTCAGGCCACCCCTCGGTGAAGGGCATGCGCCAGATAGCAGACCAAGTGAACAGTTTCCTGAAGTCGAACGCAAAATAATCCATGAACATGAGAAAAGTGTTATTTTCGCTGATAAGCCTTTTTGTGACCACACCGCTGTTTGCCCAGCAAGTGAATGACAATAATACGCCGCTGCATCTGATGAAACCAGCATATCGCATCGGCTATGGTGTGTCGAAGTCTGAGGAGGTGAAGCAGGTCATGGACAGGGTGCTTCAATATATCGACGCCGAGACTCCGGCAGCGCTGGTGGATAAGAATACAGGCGCTCCTGTGACGGACTACAAGAAGATCACCGCTTCGACTCAATTGAAGCAGGGGGGATTCAGGCTGACAAGTTATGAGTGGGGTGTCACTTATTCTGGTGTTCTCGCTGCCTATGCTGCTACTGGAGATAACGCCTATCGTGACTATGTCGTCAAGCGTCATCAACTGCTGGCTGACATCGCTCCGTATTTCCAGAAGATCTATGCGAAGGATAAGAACATTGACGGGAATATCCGCCGCGTCATCGATCCCCATGCCCTAGACGATGCCGGGGCTGTCTGCTGTTCGATGATCAAGTTGCTCCTCGCTGACGGGAAACAGCCCTTGCGCCCACTGATTGACAACTATGCCGACTATATCATGAACAAGGAATACCGTCTCTCTGACGGCACCTTTGCCCGTATCCGTCCGCAGAAGAACACACTCTGGCTCGACGATATGTTCATGGGCATCCCGACGGTAGCCTACATGGGTAAACTGACAGGTGATGCCAAGTATTATGATGAGGCAGCCCGGCAGGTGCTCCAATTCGCAGAACGGATGTGGGTGCCAGAGAAAGGACTCTTCCGTCACGGTTGGGTGGAGGCGATGGATCCTCACCCTGCCTTCCACTGGGGACGGGCTAACGGATGGGCCATCCTGACGATGTGCGAGGTGCTCGACGTGTTGCCTGCCGACCATCCGAAGCGAACTGAGATCATGGAATTGCTGAAGGCGCATGCCGCAGGACTGGCACGCCTCCAACATCACGACGGCTTCTGGCATCAGTTGCTCGACCGTGATGACACCTATCTGGAAGCTTCAGCCACAGCGATCTATACTTACTGTTTGGCTCACGCTGTCAATCAGGGATGGCTCGATGCCAAAGCCTTCGGTCCTGTGGCCCAACTTGGCTGGCATGCGGTTGCCTCAAGTGTCAACGAAAAAGGACAGGTGGAGCAGGTCTGTGTGGGGACAGGCATGGGATTCGATTCTTCGTTCTATGCCTATCGTCCTTGTCACGTAATGGCTGCCCACGGTTATGGTCCTGTAATCTGGGCTGGTGCGGAGATGATCAACATGCTGAAGCGCCAGCATCCGAAGTCTAACGATTCTGCCGTGATGTTCTATGATACGGAGGTTCCTACAGATTCTCCTATCTTCAACTATGACGGTAGTACTAAATTCTAATTGATCCATGAAACAACTATTAGTCGTATTATTATCGCTGTTCGCTTTTATTCCGTCTGATGCTCAGGAGACGATATCACTTTCTGGTTTTTGGGAGTATTCCCTTGCTGATTCCGCAGGTTATGCCGGTGAAGTGACGTTGCCGGGAGTATTGCCTGTCAAGGGGGATCGTATCAGCCTTCGTCATTCTGTCTATGTACCAGGCACATGGGACAGGAAACGCATCTTCCTCTATTTGGAGCGTCCGCTGTTTGAGACGAATGTCTATGTCAATGGCTATCAGGTAGGTGGCGACAGCATCTTGTCTGTCCCTCATCGTTTTGATATCACGAAGGCGTTAAAGCTGGGTACCCGCAACACGATTGTTGTCAGCGGTCGTCCAAAGGGACATGTGGTAGGCATTACAGGTTTAATGGAACTACGGTCTCACGACGAGGATCTGCATATCCGGCGTGTACGCGTCTATCCACAGCCCTATCAGAACATCGTGCAGGTTGAGACGCAGCTTGAGGGCAGCTATTACGACTTGTCGTATTATCCGCTTCAGGTGTTGATGCAGCGTGCGAATGTCGATTCTGCTGCCGTGACAATGGTCAACTATGAAATAGAGAACCGGCACATGATACTCAATGTACCTGCTGGTAAGAAAATTGATCTCTGGGATGAGTTCACCCCCAATCTCTATCAGATAGGCGTCTCTGCTGGATATGAATATTATGAGACCACCTTTGGCATGCGCGAGTTGGCGAGGGAGGGAGAACAGTTGTTGATCAACCGTCGCCCGCTTTATCTGCGTGGTGTCGTGGAGCGTCATACATTCTCTGAGGGTTATCCTCCTACTGACGAACGCCCTTGGCAAACCATCTTCCAGCGTTATAAGGACTGCGGACTCAATCTTGTCTATTTTGCAGACTACTGTCCGACGGATGCTGCTTTCACAGCGGCAGACAAGTTGGGACTAATGCTTTATCCTGCTGATTCGCTGCCGATGCGTGAGCGCATCTTGGATACCTATGGCGATCATCCGTCTCTGTTGCCGGTTCTGCCGCATGTTCAGAGGGTTGCGGAGCAGAAAGTCTGCAAGGAGAGGATTGAGGCGTTGTTAGCCGATTCGTTATCGCCTGGTTTCTTGCTTCCATGTATTCCCGACAGCATCGTTGCCAGCAAGATGCACCAGTATTGTTCGGCACTGGTGCCTTTGGCTCATCTGTCTCAGAAGGAATACACTTCTGCCGACACGCTGAGGGCCTCTGTGGAATGCTATAATGCCCTTTATGGTGACATCAGAAAGGTACAGGCAACTTACTTTATCAGTAATGAGAATCACGATGTACTCGCCAGCGGATTGTTATATACTGGTGGTGTACCTCTAGGGCCTTCCAATCCTTTAGGTGAGATCGTCGTGCCACTCGAAAAAGTAGTTGCTCCTCAAAGGTTGACGCTTACTATCGTCCTTAGTGGCAATAAATATGTCAACCAGTGGGATTTTATGGTTAAAAATAAATAAGGTAAGTTATGAAACTGGTTTCTTGGAATGTAAATGGACTTCGCGCCTGTGAAGGCAAGGGTTTTAGTGATGTGTTCCATGAGTTGGATGCCGACTTCTTTTGTCTTCAGGAAACGAAGATGCAGGAGGGACAGCTCGACCTCGCCTTCGACGGGTATCAGTCGTATTGGAACTATGCCGACAAGAAAGGCTATAGCGGAACGGCTATATTCACCCGCCACCAACCGCTCAGCGTGACAAACGGTATCGGTATTGACGAGCACGACCACGAGGGACGCGTCATCACGCTTGAGATGGACGATTTCTACCTCGTCTGCTGTTATACACCGAATTCTCAGGACGGTCTGAAGCGCCTGGACTATCGCATGCAGTGGGAAACAGACTTCCGGAATTACCTAAAAGGCCTTGATGCCAAGAAACCCGTCATCCTTTGTGGTGACTTGAACGTGGCCCATGAGGAGATAGACATCAAGAATCCGAAGACCAACCGGCATAATGCAGGCTTTACCGACGAGGAGCGTGAGCAGTTCACCAACCTCTTGGAAAGTGGGTTCACCGACTCTTTCCGTTTCAAGTATCCGGAAGAGGTGAAGTATTCGTGGTGGTCGTATCGTTTCCAGGCCCGTCAGAAGAATGCTGGCTGGCGCATTGACTACTTCGTCATCTCCGATCGTCTGCGCGAACGTCTGGAGGATGCTCAGATCCATACAGAGATATTCGGCAGCGACCATTGTCCGGTGGAGTTGACGATTCGCTGAAGAATTGCGTCTTTTCGCAGAATAGATTTGGCTATGTTGAAAAGTGTGACTACCTTTGCAGCGTGAAACTTATAAAGTAGGATGATACAGGAGATACTGAACCAATATGAGCCCATCACGTTGGAGGACATGAAGGAGATCCGACTGATGAATCGTATCGACACCAAATTCGTTACGACGGTGCCGGTGCTCAGGCAGTTGCTCGACATTGCACGCGAAGACTACTTCGTGCAGGAGACGGGTGGGCTGCGTATCTCTCCCTATTATACACTTTATTTCGACACTGACGACTGTAAGATGTATCAGGTGCATGAGGCAGGACATCTCGTGCGCCAGAAGCTCCGCATTCGCTCCTATGTCGATGCGGGTCTGAACTTCCTGGAAGTCAAGACCAAGAATAATCACGGGCGAACGAAGAAAAAGCGAATGGCGATGGAGGGCTTCGATGCCTTGAATCCAGATCATGCCATCCGTTTTGAGCGGCAGAATGATCAGTTCGTGGCCTACGATGATTTCTTGCAGTCATATCTGCGCTATGCGCCTCAGTCGCTCACAGAACAATTGGAAAACCGGTTCGACCGTATCACCCTTGTAAACAAAGGCAAGACGGAACGGCTTACTATTGACTCGAATCTGCGTTTCCACAATATTGCGACGGACCAATCCCGCCATATGGGCGACATTGTGATCATCGAGTTGAAGCGAGATGGCCTGAAACCCTCACCGATACTTCCCAAACTCCTTGAACTGCGCATCCATCCGCATGGATTCTCTAAATACTGCATAGGCTCTGCTCTCACCAACGATGACTTGCGTCGCAACCGCATCAAGCCCCGTCTGCATAGTATAGAGCGCTTTCTTATGAAATAAACATTTAAACGATTAGATAATGGAATTTTTTGATTTGTCTTACGACTTCATGGTGATGTTCTCACGCCTGCTCATCAATGTGCTGGCTACCTGGATTATCATCGACCGTTTGTATTTCCGCAAGAGCCATCGACGTGATTTCTACTTCACGTTCATGCTTATACCTATTGCCATCTTCTTCATCGTCTTCTTCATGATCTTTGTGTTGGAGGATATGAAGGGCAAGACCTCGATGGGTGTCGGTATCGGTCTGTTTGGTATCTTCTCCATCATGCGTTATCGCACGGATACGATGCCGGTTCGAGAGATGACTTATCTCTTTGTGATTACTGCCGTCTCGTTGGTGAATGCTGTCTCTGTCGGTGCTCCCATCTTTGAGGTTATCTTGACCAATGTGATTATCATCCTGGCAGTATGGCTTTGTGAGCGTCGCCTCAAGACGCGTCCGACGCGTATCATACAGTACGATCGTATAGAACTGATTACTCCAGAGCGTCGTCCAGAACTGATTGCCGACCTTGAGAAACGCTTGGGTGTGAAGGTTGTCAAGGTGGATATCGGCGCTATCGACTTCCTCCGTGATATGGCGATGATACGCGTGAGCTACGAGGGTGACGATACGACCTCTATCGGCAGTGAACTGAAACTCTCCAAAGACCAGTTGAAGGAGTTCTAAGAATCATAAAATGTACAAAGAATGATATTGAATAGTATATATAATAAGGTTAAGGTGAAAGTGAAGAAGGCGTTACCCTTGTGTCTTCTCGCCTTGTTGCCTTCATCGGCAATGGCGCAGAGTGATGATTTCGGTCTCGACTTCTCCCTTGAGGCTCAGAAGAAGATCAATAAGCAGTGGAGCATCGGACTGGAGGGAGAACTCCGTACACGGGATAATACCAAAACCGTTGACCGTTGGAGTATAGGACTCGGGGTGGACTATAAGGTGTTGAAATGGCTCAAGGCCTCTGCTGGTTATAATCTCCTCTACGACAATAATCAGAACATCTCCTATTATGAGGCAGCTGACGATGCTGTGCTCGATGGTGATGCTGAGGTAGGCGATCCGAAGAAGTGCGCTAAGTACTGGATAGCCCGCCATCGTTTCAACGTGTCGCTCACCTTCGATAAGAAGATCTTAGGTGATTTTAAGTTGTCGCTTCGTGAACGCTGGCAATACACCTATCGTCCTGAGCATACCGTCAGTGAGCGCTGGAGTTATCTGGATCAGGCTTACGACGGCAAGACGAAAACCTATTCCGGCAAGGGTAAGAACGTGCTTCGTAGTCGTTTGCAGTTAGAGTACGATAAGAAAGGTCTTCCTGTGACGCCTTACGTCAATGCGGAACTGTTCAATGCTTGGAGCCTGCAGAAGGTGCGTTACCACGTTGGTCTTGACTGGAAACTATCCAAACAACATTCTATTGGCGCTTTCTACCGCTATCAACATATTCGGAATGATGATGATGACAACGAGCCCAACATCCACATGATAGGTCTCGGCTATAAGTTCAAGTTCTAAATAAAATCCCTGCTCAAACGAGCAGGGATTCTTATTATTTACATATCTTCGTAAGTGTCGAGATAGGTGACGTGCGTGACGAGATATTCTTCAACGCCGTGCTTGCCGTCGGCACCGCCGATACCACTCTTCTTCACACCAGCGTGGAAGCCCTGGATGGCCTCGAAGTGCTCACGGTTGATGTAGGTCTCGCCAAATTCAAGTTCGCGGCAGGCCTTCGTGGCGATGTTCAGGTCCTTGGTGAAGATGGATGAAGCCAGTCCGTATTCGCAGTCGTTGGCCCACTCTATAGCCTGATCGATGGTATCAAACTCTACCAAGGGGATAACGGGACCGAAGGTCTCCTCATGGATGATGTCCATCTGCTGCGTACAGTTATCGAGTACGGTAGCTGCATAGAAGTAGCCCTTGTCGCCGACACGCTTACCACCACAGAGCAGTTTCGCACCCTGCTTGATGGCACGTTCTACCTTCTCGGTGACGCTCTCAAGAGCACGCTGTTCTACGAGCGGACCCATATCTACGCTGTCGTCCTTACAGGGGTCGCCCACCTTGACGGCGGCCATCTTCTTCACGAGGATCTCTGTGAAGGCAGCCTTGACTTCCTTCTGTACATAGACGCGCTCGGCATTGTTGCAGATCTGACCATTGTTGCCGATACGGCTGTCAACGATCCACTGGGCAGCACGCTCAAGGTCGGCATCCTTGCAGACGATGGCTGGTGCCTTACCTCCGAGTTCGAGGCTTACTTTCGTGATGTTCTTGGCGGCTGCGGCCATGATGCTCTCGCCAGCTCCGACAGAACCCGTGACGCTGACGATGTCGATCTTCGGAGAGCCAGCCATCTCGTTGCCAATGACGCTTCCCTTACCTGTCACGATGTTGATGACACCAGCAGGAAGACCAGTCTCTGCGACGACCTTGGCAAACTCAGTACAGTTCTCAGGAGTAAGCTGTGAGGGTTTGATGACGATGGTACAACCTGCGATGAGGGCCGCACCAGCCTTACGAGCGATGAGGAAGAACGGGAAGTTCCAGGGCAGGATACCTGCTACGACACCAATCGGCTTCTTCGTGAGCAGGATGGTCTCATTGGGACGGTCTGAAGGAATGATCTCTCCCTCGATATGACGAGCAAACGAAGCCATATATTCAAAGTACGCGATGGTAGCGCCTACCTCGATAGAAGCCCAGTTGCGAGTCTTGCCTTGTTCGCGCATGATAATCTCCGTGAACTCCTTCTCGCGTTTCTTGATACCCTCTGCCATTTTCAGCAGATAGCCTGCACGTTCGATGGCAGGTTTTTTGGCCCAAGCCTTCTGGGCTGCACGCGCTGCATCGAGTGCACGGTTCACGTCTTCAATGGTTCCTTCTGGCTGACGGGAGATGACCTCCTCAGTTGATGGGTTTAACACGTCAATCCATTTGCCGTTCGAACTCTCGCAGAACTGGCCGTTAATGTACATCTGTAAATCTTTCATACTCGTTTTGTTTTAGTGTAGAATAGGTTTATTATCGATAGCAAAGTTAGTCAAAAAACGAATTGCCGAAACGGATTGTATGCAAAAAATGTTTAAAAAATCATTTTTTCGGGTATTTTGTGTATCTTTGTAGGGTTTTTCAGACGTCTAACATTTAACAACTTAATAATAACCGATAAAAAGATGAAGACAAAACTGTTATTTGTAGCCAGTCTGTTCATTGCCGGATCGGCAACGGCTCAGACACTTTCTACGGGTATCGATCCCGCCAATCTTGACACATCTGTACGTCCTGGTGATGATTTCTTCCAGTATGCTGCTGGTGGATGGATGAAGAGCCATCCGCTGGATAGTGAGCATCCGGAAAATGGTGCCTTTGTTGATCTCTCAGAGCAGAATACGCTCCGTATTCAGGAGTTGATCCTCCAGTATGCAGGCACACCTCAGGAGAAGGGCTCATTAGGCCAGAAGATAGGTTCGCTCTACAACCTCCGTATGGACAGCGTCAGGCTGAACCGTGAGGGCTGGACACCTATCAAACCCGTGCTTGAGCGTATCGCAGCCATCAAGGACCGCAAGGAGTATCAGCTGGTAACGGCTCAGATCGACCGTCGCGGCGAGGAGACGATGATGTATGGCATCGGCGTGGGTGCAGATATGCGTAATGCAAGCATGAACATCGTGTCAGTAGGGCAGGGTGGACTCGGACTCGGTACACGTGACTACTACCTGAACGATGATGAGCAGACCGTTCGCGTCCGTGAGGCATACAAGACGTTTATGAAGAACCTCTTCCAGATGGTGGGCAACGACTCTGTGACGGCTCAGAAGAAGATGGAGGCTGTGATGGCTATCGAGACGCGTATCGCGAAGGCCAGCTATAGCCGTGTAGAACTGCGTGATATCTCCAAGAACTATCATAAGATGTCATACAACCAACTGGTGACCGATTTCCCAGGTATCGACTGGGGCAATGTATTCCTGGCATCAGGCTTCCCTGCCTTCGACTGGGTCGATGTGGGTCAGCCCGAGCCTATCCACGAGGTGGAGAAGATTCTGGCAGAGGCTTCGCTCGACGATCTGAAGACTTATGCTGAGATTAAGATTATCTCTGGGGCTACTAATGTGATGAGCGACGACTTCCGCGCCGAAGCCTTCCGCCTGAGCAGCGTACTGAGCGGTGTCAAGCAGGATCGTCCGCGCTGGAAGCGTGCCGTGGGCAGCGTCAGCGGTGTACTGGGTGAGGCCATTGGCAAGCTCTATGTGGAGAAGTACTTCCCTGAGTCCAGCAAGAAACGTATGCTCGAACTCGTCCACAATCTCCAGAAGGCCCTCGCACAGCGTATCGACGAGGCTACTTGGATGAGTGCTGAGACGAAGGCAAAGGCAAAGGATAAGCTCGCCAACTTCATTGTCAAGATCGGTTATCCCGACAAGTGGAAGGACTATAGTGGTCTGCAGGTCTGCGACAGTCTTTCTCTCTATGAGAACATGGGTAACATCTCTGAGTTCTTCCTGCTCGACCAGCTGAAGCGTAAAGTGAACAAGCCTGTCGATAAGACAGAGTGGCTGATGACGCCTCAGACCATCAATGCCTATTATATGCCTACTACCAATGAGATCTGTTTCCCTGCAGCCATCCTGCAGCCGCCGTTCTTCGATCCGAATGCTGACGATGCGATGAACTATGGTGCCATCGGTGGTGTGATTGGTCACGAGATGAGTCACGGCTTCGACGATCAGGGTTCTCAGTTCGACAAGACAGGTAATCAGAACAACTGGTGGACTGAGGCTGACAAGAAGAACTTCGAGCAGCGCACGAAGGTGCTGGAGGATGCCTTCGGAAAGTTTGAGGCTGTGCCTGGTAAGTTTATTAATGGTAAACTGACGCTTGGTGAGAACATCGGTGATAACGGTGGTCTGAATATCGCTTTCCGTGCCTTCCAGAACGCTATGAAGGAGAACCCCCTACAGAAGGCCGACGGCTTCACCCCCGAGCAGCGTTTCTTCCTCTCGTGGGGTCGTGTGTGGGCAGCTAATGCTCGTCCGGAATATACGGAATATATCATTACCGTCGATCCTCACTCACCCAATAAGGCTCGTGTGAATGCCGCTCTGCCGCATATCAATGCCTGGTACGATGCCTTTGGCATCAAGAAGGGCGACAAGCTCTTCATCCCGAAGAAGCAGCGTGCACAGATCTGGTAAGCAAAATAGTAATCCCCGCTCCAGTTGGCGGGGATTATTGTTTCTTCAAGTCCGCAAGTGCGGTGTTATCGTTGTGCCTTGTAGTTCTTTAGTCCTTGGTTGAGGAAATCGATATAGGCTTGGATGTCCTCATCGTAGGCACGACTGCCAGCCAGCGGCTTGCCGTCGTTGTCGAGCAGTACGTAGAAAGGCTGGGCGTTGGCACCGAACTTCACGCGTTGCAGGTAACTCCACTTGTCGCCTACCGTGCGCAGCACGTTCGTCTGGCCGTTCTCCGTCACCTCCAGCGGTTCTGGTAGAGCCGTCTTGTCATCGACATAGAGTGAGATCAGCACATATTTGTCGTTCAGAATGTCGGCCACCTGACTGTCTGTCCATACGGCTGCTTCCATCTTACGGCAGTTCACGCAGCCGAAACCCGTGAAGTCGATGATGACGGGTTTGCCCTCTGCTTTGGCGGCAGCCATTCCGAGTTCGTAATCTTTGTATTTAGCCTCGGTGGTCGTCTTCTGCAGGTTGAAGTCCTGCGTGTTCATAGGTGGTGCAAAGGCGGAGATAGCCTTCAATGGAGCCCCCCAGAGTCCTGGAATCATATAGACCGTGAAGGCCAGTGAGGCCATCGCGAGGAAGAACTGCGGCACGTTTGTACGATGACTCTCGTCATCGTGTGGGAATTTCAGCCAGCCCAGCAGATAGCAGCCCAGCAGACCGAAGATGACAATCCAGAGCGAGAGGAACACCTCACGATCGAGGATGTGCCAACCGTAGGCAAGATCGGCCACAGAGAGGAACTTCAGCGCAAAGGCCAGTTCGATGAAACCGAGTGTCACCTTGATGACGTTCATCCAACCGCCTGACTTCGGAGCCGACTTCAGCAGCGATGGGAACATCGCGAAGAGCGTGAAGGGGATGGCGAGGGCGATGGCAAAGCCCAGCATGCCGATGGTGGGCGCTACGATACTGCCTTGCGTGGACACAGCTACGAGTAGGAAACCGATGATCGGACCTGTGCAGGAGAAGGATACCAGTGCCAGCGTGAAGGCCATCAGGAAGATGGAGAACAGGCCCGTCGTATTGCCCGACTTCTCGTCGATCTTGTTAGCCCATGAAGTGGGCAAGGTGAGTTCGAAAGCTCCCAAGAACGAGGCCGCGAAGACCACCAGCAACAGACAGAACAGGATGTTGAACACCGCATTGGTGGCCAGAGCGTTGAGTGCGCTTGCACCAAAGAGCAGTGTCACCGCCAGTCCTAACAGCACGTAGATTACCACGATGCTCAGGCCGTAGGTCGTCGCCTCGCGGATGGCTTTGGCGCGGTCTTTGTTGCGCTTCAGGAAGAAGGATACCGTCATCGGGATGATGGGCCACACGCAAGGGGTGAAGAGGGCGATAAAACCGCCCAGCAGTCCTTCGAGGAAGATGATCCACCACGACATTCCTTCTGTAGAGCCTGTATCGCCGTTATAGTGTTGCAGTTCGTTGACGACAGGTTGCCACAGCTGCGACAGGTCTGATTCTCCTACAACAGTCGAGTCAGCGTTGATGCCTGCTTCTGCGACGGGGTCCGGATTCATGTTGCTATCCTCAGGCTTGGGAGGTTGCTGCCCGTTATCAGGACTTGGGGCCATCTCTCCGTCATCAGGTCTTGGAGGCCGTTGTCCGTCCTCAGGTCTTGGAGGGGGGATTTGCCCTTCCATGTGTGGTGGACGTGGACTCTTGCCGCTCAGTCTGAGGTTGGCTTTCGATGGGGGCAGACAAGAACGGTCGTTGCAGGCACCGTATTCCACGTAACAATCGATGTCGTAGGTAGGTTTGGTGAAGCGTATCTTCTGCACGAAGGTCACCGCCTTCTCGAAGTAGCGCACATCCATATCGAACAGCTTGTCATACTGCTTGATCTCCTTGCCGCGTGCCTGTAGCTTGCCGACGAGTTCCGCGCCCTCCATCTTCACTGCGTTGAAGGTGGCTGAGATAGGACCGTCGTTGCCCAGTTCTGTTGAATAGACATGCCATCCTGCATCGATACTGGCCGTGAAGACCAGTTCGGCTTCGCCTCGCTCCAGTTCCTTCATCTCCGAGGAGATATGTACGGGGTTGGCTATCTGCAGACAGGCAGCTATGGTCAGAATGTTTAGTAATTGTGTTATCATTTCCCTAAGAATTTAGTGTTCAGATAGTCGTTGAAGGCATCTTTGTAGTTGTCGCCCACAGGCAGGTAGGTGTCTGCGTCCATGATCACGCGGTTCTTGTTCACCTCCTGGATATTCTTCAGGTTGATGATATACGAACGGTGTATGCGCATGAAGTAGCTTGGCAGGTACTCCTCCATCTTCTTCATTGAGAGCAGGGTGACGATGGGTTTTGGCTGACTCTCGAGGTGGATCTTCAGATACTCACTCATGCCCTCGATGTAGCGGATGTCGGAGATGGCCACCTTCACGACCTTGTAGTCGGTCTTTACGAAGATGCTGTCGTCTTCATCAGCCTGGGCGTGCATCTCTGGCACTGATTCTGGGGCTGCGGGTGTGGCGAGACGCTCCTGCAGCCTGTTGGCGGCGCGACGGAAATCGTCGAGGCCGAAGGGCTTCAACAGATAATCGACGGCATTCACCTTGAAGCCTTCGACGGCGTATTCCGAATAGGCGGTGGTGAACACGACGAGTGGCGGCGCAGCCAGCGACTTCACGAAGTCCATACCGTTCAGGTCGGGCATGTTGATGTCGCAGAAGACGGCGTCGATGGTCTCGCGGTTGAGTATCTCCTTGGCTTCCGTAGCACTCTGGCATTCGCCCATGAGCTGCAGGAAGGGTACTTTCTTGATGTAGGCGGCGAGCTGTTGCAGTGCCAGGGGCTCGTCGTCGATGGCTAGTACTTTGATCATAGTGGTAGTGATAGTTTGACGGTATAGGTATCCTGTTCGTCCTTGATGTCGAGGGTATAGCGGTTGCCGTAGATCAGCTCCAGACGCTTCTTCACGTTGGCCAGTCCTACGCCACCATGTTTGTCGTCTTCCTTGGGAATACGACTGTTACGGCAGTCGAACACTAGCTTGTCCTCCCCGATGCTGATGGCGATGTCGATAAACGACGCCTGCCGATAGCTCACGCCGTGCTTGAAGGCGTTCTCCACAAAGGTGATGAACATCAGCGGCGGTACCTCTTTGTTGGGAAGGTTCTTGGGCACATCGACGGTGATCTTCACCTTGTCGGTATAGCGCAGTTTCATCAGTTGGATATAATTCTGCAGGAAAGCAATCTCCTGATCGAGCGGCACCACTTGTTTATTACCCTCGTAGAGCACGAAGCGCATCATCTTCGACAGTTCGAGGATGGTCTGCTTCGACTTCTCGGGGTCTATATCCACCAGCGCGTGGATATTGTTCAGCGTGTTCATCAGGAAGTGGGGGTTGATCTGGTATTTCAGATACTCCAGCTGTTGTTCCAGGTTCTCTTTCTCCAGCTGCTCTAGTCGCTTGCGGTCGCCACGCTGCTTGAAGTAGAGTTTGATGCCGATATTCATGCCCATCATCAGCAGCAGGATGACGACGGCGATGATGTCACGCTGTCCCGCGAAGAACAGTGGATGCTGATTGCGTCGGTGATCCTCGAAGCGGGGATTCCTGTGCGGACGGTAGACGCCTGGCTCATAGCGCCTGATGCTGGCAGAGTCTGCGGCTTCCATTTCTTCGAAGGGCTCCATCGGGGGCTGGCCGAAAGTTTCATCGTGGGGCAGGGGAGGTCTGTCTGTGTCACCCCTCAGTTCGTGCTGTCTGCGCTGCTCCATCATCTCATGACGGAATCTGCGGTGATCCTTGAAGTTAGGACGGTGGTTACACTGATAGACCTGGAAGATGCAGACGATCACGATGCACATCCCAGCATAGACCCACTTACGCTGACGATAGACAAGTATCGGCGCCAACAAGTGGTTGTGGATGAGGAATACCATGAAGAAAGGAATATACTCGCGCCACACCATCAACACCTCGCTCCAGTCGAAGCTGATGTCGTCGCTATAGGCCGTTCGGATGCCTAAGCTCAGCACCGGCGCCATGAACATCAGTAGCCACAGCGCCAGATAGATGATGGTCTCTTGCCGGTGTTCTTTCTTGAATGACACTTTCCCTATCTTCATTTAACTTTTGGTATGCAAAAGTAGTAAAAATTAAAAAACGGGGCAAATTCTTTCAGCGAATGCCCCGTTTTATTCAGTTAAAACGGACTTATCTGATGACCTTGGTGGTCTTGTCCTTCCGTTTGATGATATAGATGCCCTTACGGTTGCCCGTCTCAGTGACTCTGCGGCCGTTCAGGTCATACACGCCCTCTGCCTCACCGATGCCTTCAGCCTTGATGTTGCTGATGCCCGTAGAGGCTGCGTTGGGCAGGATGTTCTTCGTGTCGAAGTCCTGTGTGCCGCCGTTGAATTGGATGTCGGCATCGGCCTTCACGCAGTAGAAGGCAGCACCGCTGATACTGATCGTACCGTCCTTCTGGGTGAAGATGCCTGTATCCTCCTCTTCAGTGGGGGGATTGTCCTTGTACGACACTTGGATGCCGTCATCGCCGGGATTGGTGATGTTCAGCGTGCCGCTCTCCATCAGGAAGTACTGGTTGCAGTTCAGCCCGTCCTTCACAGCCGAGGGGATGTTGATCGTGCAGTTCTTGATCTCCACATACTCCTTTGACCAGATGCCGTTGGCGCTCTTGCCGTTGACGGTCAGCTTGCCCTTGCCCTTGAACTCCGTATGGCCCTTGCACACGAAACAGCCCTTCCAGTCGCCATTGGCGCCGTCGGTCAGCGAGTTCTCCGTCTCGTTCTTCACGCTTACGTTGATGCGCTTACCGTTCTGGATGTTGATGGCCGGACCGCTGGGGTTGGTCAGCGTGAGGGCGTTCAGTATCATTGATGCCTTGTAGGAGCCTTCAAGATAGAACTCACCGTCAGCCGAGGTGCCGCTCAGGTAATAGAGGATCTCCCCCACGGTCTCATTCACCTGATCGCTCTGTACGAGCTTCACGTGCGAGCCGCTGCTGTTGTTGGTGATATAGCTCTTGATATTGTCGGCAATAGTCACGGTGGCCGATGTCCCGTCGAAGGCGATCTCCACGGAGTTGTCATCGACGGCAAGTGCCGAACCCATGCCTACGGCGGCCAGTATCAGTGTTGTGAGTAGTCGCTTCATGCCTCCGTCACTTATTTGATGAGTGACTTGGCCTTGTCTGCAGCAGCGTCGATAGCGTCGTTAGCCTTGTCCTTGGCAGCGTCCTTCACCTCGTTGGCCTTGTCTTTGGCAGCGTCCTTAGCGTCCTCAACAGCCTCGCTGGCCTTGTCCTGTGCAGCCTCGGCAGCGTTGTTGATGCCCTCGCCCAGAGAAGCCAGACCACTGACGATCTTGTCTGCGGGAGCCTCGGTCAGAGAACTGATAGCTGCGTTCACAGCCTCATTGTCACCTACGAATGCCTTGATCTTCTCAGCGTTGTCCTTCAGGAAGGCCTGTACCTTCTGCACATATTCTTTGGCAGCTTCAGGGTCGCTGGTGATAAATGATACCACCTTCTCCTTCACCGACTCGATCACCTCCTGGAGTTTGCTGGCGTCCTTGGCCTCGATCTGCTCTGTCAGGGCGTTGATCGTGGCTGCTGCCTCTTCCTCGGCATTGATAGTCACTTCTGTGTCTGTACCTTCAGTCTGAGACTGTGTCTTGTTACCACATGATGTGAAACCGATGGCGATCATAGCCATCACTGCGAATAATACTTTCTTCATAATGCTTAAAGTTTTTAATATGTATGTTTATTGTCTCCTATCTTGATTTTCGGCAACAAAATTACACCATTTTTAAATAAGTTGGTACAATATCGGGTTGTTTTAAACTTTTTTTAGTAAATTTGCACCCACTTTTCAAGATAACCGTTCAGTATGATAACAACGTTAACATTTAAGCCAAAGTTATTCTCGACGCTGCGGCACTACGACCGTCGCCAGTTCACGACCGATCTGCTGGCAGGCATCATCGTGGGCATTGTGGCGCTGCCGCTGGCCATCGCTTTCGGTATCGCCTCAGGCGTCACGCCCGAGAAGGGTATCATCACCGCCATCGTGGCCGGACTCATCGTCTCGCTCTTCGGAGGCTCGAAGGTGCAGATCGGAGGTCCCACGGGCGCGTTCATTATTATTATATATGGCATCATCCAGCAGTATGGATTTGAGGGACTCACGATAGCCACCCTCATGGCGGGCGTGTTCCTCATCATGTTCGGCATCCTCCACCTCGGCACCATCATCAAGTATATCCCTTATCCGATTGTGGTGGGCTTCACGTCGGGTATAGCTCTGACCATCTTCACCACGCAGATCAAGGATCTCTTCGGACTGACGATGCAGAGCGTGCCCAGCGACTTCATCGAGAAGTGGATAGCCTACTTCGGCTCCTTCCCGACCATCGATGTGTGGAGCGCCGCTGTCGGCGTCGGCTCTGTGGCTGTCATCGCCCTCTGGCCGAAGGTGGCCCGCTACAACAGCCTGCTCAGCAAGTTGCCTGGCTCGCTGATTGCCATCATCCTGATGACGATTGCCGCCCTGCTGCTCAAGCAGTATATGGGCGTAGCGACGATCGAGACCATCGGCGACCGTTTCTCCATCTCCAACCAGCTGCCGGGTGCCCAGGTGCCTGAGCTCTCGTGGGAGGTCATCAAGGGCCTCGTCTCGCCCGCCATCACCATCGCTATCCTCGGTGCCATCGAGTCGCTGCTTTCAGCCACCGTTGCCGACGGTGTCATTGGCGACCATCACGACTCTAATACGGAGCTGATCGCACAGGGTATGGCCAACCTCGCTTCGCCTCTCTTCGGCGGTATTCCCGCCACTGGAGCCATCGCCCGTACGATGACCAACATCAATAATGGCGGTCGCACGCCTGTGGCAGGTATCGTCCACGCTGCCGTGCTGCTGCTCATCTTCCTCTTCCTCATGCCGCTGGCACAGTACATCCCGATGGCTTGTCTGGCTGGTGTGCTGGTCATCGTCAGCTACAACATGAGTGGCTGGCGCTCCTTCGCTTCGATCCTGAAGAACCCCAAGAGCGACGTCATCGTCTTGTGGGTCACCTTCCTGCTGACGGTCATCTTCGACCTCACCATCGCCATCGAGGTCGGACTCATCTGCGCCTGTCTGCTCTTCATGCGTCGTATGGCCGAGACCACCGATGTCAAGTATATCAGCCGTGAAATCAACCCCGACGAGGAGGAGAGCGACTTCCTGCAGGGTAACCTCGAGCACCTGGTCATCCCGAAGGGCGTCGAGGTCTATGAGATCAACGGCCCTTACTTCTTCGGAGCGGGCAACAAGTTCGAGGAGATCATGGGTGCGCTCCACCACGAGCGTCCGCGTGTGCGCATCATCCGCATGCGTAAGGTGCCCTTCGTCGATTCCACGGGTATCCACAACCTGACGAACCTCTGTCTGATGTCGCAAGGCGAGGGCATCCAGGTGGTGCTCTCTGGTGTCAACGAGCGCGTGCAGGCTGTGCTCCACAAGGCCGGTCTCGACAAGATGTTGGGCGAGGAGAACATCTGCAGCCACATCACCATCGCGCTCGACCGCGCCCGTCAGCTGCTATAGACGAGTACCCAACCTTAACCATTATATATTATCAGAATCCCCCGCCGCTTTCATGCCGACGGGGGATTTGTCATTTTCCCTCACCTTTAAAATGCGTTTCAGGTCTAAAAATGTTTGAAAATCGTGATATTGTGTGGAAAATCCGTGAAATAACGGATTTTAAACATAAAATAATGTACTTTGAACAGTGGTTCGTGAAGCTCGGCATGGTTGATTAATTTAGTTTTTTAAGTTAATAATAGGATAAGGCTCGTTGTGAAACGAGCCTTTTCTGATGCCTTCAATTTTCCTTTTCAGACCGTTTGCGACACGATTCTGGCGCTTAGTCGAGATGACAAAAAAGAGGAGAACACGGTCGGGAGTTCGTTTTGTAACAACTAGCCGGAAGTTTGCCATAGTTGTCGCATCCCGCAAAAAAAACATGGGCTATCCATGCCATTTTAAGCATTTCAAGCCCATGCCGGTCAAGGAGAATGGTTGTGTTTTGATCATGTTTCGACTGCAAATATAAACAAAAATCGGCATATATGCTCATTTTTTATCAAAAAAAATGTTATTTTTTTTCTTTAAGAAAGCATAAAAACTAGGCGAAATGCGTTTTCAGGGCTAACAATGTTTGAAAATCGTGAAATTGTGTGCAAAATCCGTGAAATCAGAAATTTTAAACATAAAATAATGCACTTTGAACAGTGGTTTCTTAATCTCGCTGTATCTTTGCACCAGAAAAAGATTTTAATGGTTAAGGTTTATGGTTGATTAATTTAGTTTTTTAAGTAATTAATAGGATAAGGCTCGTTGTGAAACGGGCCTTTTCTGATGCCTTCAATTTTCCTTTTCAGACCGTTTGCGACATGATTCTTCCGTTTCGTCGCCGATATGTCGCAGATCCCCGTCCCTCGGAGTTGTTGCAACGGGATAGGCTTGGATCGACAAAGGGAGGCCAAAGGCCAAAATCCTGTCGTGAAATGACCTGATAGCCGACAGAAATTAATCCCCTGTTTTAGTTGTATGATTCAATTATTATTTGTATCTTTGCAGAAAAATCGACGGTGTCGGTATAATCTAGTGAATAACGTAATGAAAAAGATCGTATCTGTTTACGGCTTAGCCTACTTTGTATTGCTGATGATCGTGCTTGGATTGCAGTATGCATATCCGAAACTGGAGCTGCATCTGTTGTTGAATTCTTATCATACGGGCATAGAGGATACTTTTTTCAAATATTACTCGATGTTGGCGGAAGGCCCGTTGTATGTGCTGGCCTTGCTCCCGCTGTTCTGGAAGAAGATAGAGATGACCATCCTTTTTGCCTTGTCGGAGCTGTCGGGTGGTGCGGTGCTGCAGATCTTGAAACACACGTTCAGCTTCGAGCGTCCTATCAGTGCATTCGAGAATTGTAGTGACGTGATACTTCCTTTGGTGCAGGGCGTGGATATGCATCACAGCAATTCCTTCCCTTCAGGACATGCTTCTACTTTCTTCGTGTTCTGTACTTGCAGTGCTCTGATATTAGCCTACCACTATAAGCAGAAGGATATACAAAACAATCGCAGGACATGGTTTCTGATGAATCTGCTGATGTTGTCGCTGGTGTTGCTTGCTGCTCTTGGTGGCTACTCGCGCGTCTATCTGTCGCAGCATTTCCTGTCGGATGTCTGTGTGGGCAGCATCATCGGTTTCGTAAGCCCGTGCCTGTTCTTCTATTTAGCATGGCATAAGATCCGGAATGTCGGTCAGAATGTCATCAGGTGGGAAAGAAACAGGGCTCGCAACTGATGATTGCGGGCCCTGTGTGGATTTATTTGACGTGGTAGCCGATGCTGTCCTGACTCTTGTTGAGATCCTGAGGACGGACCTCGATCTCGATCTCCACGGTGGCGTCGGCTATCAGATCGCTCAGGTAGCCTTGTATCTTTGAAAGACCATTGCCGTTGGGCTTGGAATTCTCACCGGTGGAATGGATCGTGGAGCCGTCGGAGAATTTGGCGGAGAAGCGCCAGGAGTAGCCGTCCTTCACATGTAAGAGGGGGTGGTAGTGCTCCTTGTACTTGTACATCTTCTCGTCGAGAATGATCTTCTTGAACGTGGCCATCTCTTCCTTCCCAATCTTTTTGCGGAAGAGGGAGCCGTAGTTCATCTTCATCGCCGTCAGCGTGAACGTACCATTAGGGTCCTGCACCACGTGTCCTTCGAATTCCGTACCGTTCCTAGACCCGTTGGAAACGAATTCCAGGCTCACGAGGTCACCCTCTGGGCCCTTCGTGCCACAGCTCAGCAGGCTAAACAGTGCTCCAATCATCAGGACTAAGTATTTATTCATTTTCGGCAGGATATGGTCGATACGTGTGGTTACTGCATGTTATAGACAACTTGCATGAGCTGCTTGCCGAGGTCGTCGGCCTGCTCCATCGTCTGGGCCTCGCTATAGACGCGGATGATGGGCTCGGTGTTTGACTTGCGCAGGTGAACCCAACGGTCGGGGAAGTCGATCTTCACACCGTCGATATCATTGACCTGGGCGCTGTTGTCCTTTGCAAACATCTCCTTGACTTTCACGAGGATGGCGTCAACATCGGTCTCGGGGGTGAGGTCGATGCGATTCTTGGCTATCTGGTAGTCGGGGAAGGTGGAGCGCAGTTCGCTGGCCGTGCAGCCTTTCTGTGCGAGTGACGACAGGAAGAGGGCGATGCCTACGAGGGCGTCGCGGCCATAGTGGCTCTCGGGATAGATGACGCCGCCGTTGCCTTCGCCGCCGATGACGGCGCCTACCTCTTTCATCTTCGTGGTGACGTTGACCTCGCCGACGGCTGCGGCTGTGTATTCACCACCATGCTGCTTCGTGACGTCGCGCAGGGCGCGGGTAGAGGAGAGGTTGCTGACGGTGTTGCCGGGGGTGTGGCTCAGCACGTAGTCGGCAACAGAGACCAGGGTGTATTCCTCGCCGAACATCGTGCCGTCTTCGCAGATGAAGGCCAGACGGTCAACGTCGGGGTCAACCACGATACCGAGGTCGAAGCCGCCCTGGCGCATGCGGTTCATGATGCCATGAAGGTTCTTCTCCAGTGGCTCTGGGTTGTGGGCGAAATCGCCTGTGCACTCACCGTTGAGGATCTCATACTCGACACCGAGCTGCTGGAACAATTTGGGCAGGATGATGCCGCCGACGGAGTTGATGGTGTCGGCGCAGACGCGGAACTTGCGCTTGCTGATGGCTTCACGATCGACGAGCTTCAGCTGGAGCACGCTGTCGATATGGCGCTGGTCGAAACTGTCGTCGATGGTGCAGGTGCCGAGTTGGTCGACCTCTGCATACTGGAAATCCTCTGCCTCGGCCATGCGGAGCACTTCGGCACCGTCTTTGGCAGTGAGGAACTCGCCCTCGCGGTTGAGGAGCTTCAGGGCATTCCACTGGCGGGGGTTATGAGAGGCGGTGATGATGATACCGCCGTCGGCGCCCGACATGCGGACGGCGAGCTCTGTGGTCGGGGTGGTGGCATAGCCGATGTCGATGACGTCGTAGCCCATGCCCATGAGGGTGCCTACAACGACGTTGCGCACCATCAGGCCTGAGATGCGGCCGTCGCGGCCTACAACAATCTTCTTGCCGCCGATGAACGTCGCATAGGCGGTGGTGAATTTCACGATGTCAAGTGGATTCAGTGTGTCGCCGGTAGGTCCGCCAATGGTTCCGCGGATACCGGAAATGGATTTGATAAGTGTCATATTGTATAATCGAAAATCGTTATAATTCTTTTTGATAGGTGATCTCGTAATAGTATGGCTTCACGTTGCTGGAAGCGGTGGCATGGCCCTGTGTGTGGGGTACGATCAGACGCACCTTGGCGCACTCCTCGGTCATCGACTGCGGACGGTCGATCTTGATGTAGGGCATGGGCACCAGCCATCCGGCAGGTACGGACTGGGAATAGATGGAGTACATGATGCCGCTCAGGAAGGAGGCGGTATAGACGCTGCTGGCGCGGGAGACGTACATGAGGTCGGGCACCGAGGCAAAGTTCGGCTTGTTGTTGGACCACGTGACGCTATCGGCCAGAATGTCAAACTCCGTGAAGCGGCACACGAGGGTGGCCTTTGCCTTGTCCTCCAGGGGCTTGCCGACGCCAGGACGGACTATCTGCATATAGACGCCGTTCTTGTCGAGGCGCACGAATTCGTTCTTCTCGACGTTTGTCTGCTGTCCCTGTTCCTTGAACTTGTCTTCGGAGATGACCGTGATGTTATTCTTGGAAATGTACTCGGAGATGGCATTGCGCTCTTTCTCCTTTTTCTCCCCATAGGTCTCGTAGTCGTTGCAACTGGTGAGCACGGCTGCGATGGCAATCATGATAAACAAGATCCTCTTCATCTTATGCTTTTTTTGTCTTTGTGGGTGCAAAATTACAAAATAATTCGCAAATGCCGACGATATTAGGCTACTTTAACTTGTTTTCGTAGGCAATAATGGCATCTTTGACGATTTTGACGGCCTCGTCCATTGAACAATTGAGGCGTCCGCCGGAGGCATTGAGGTGGCCGCCGCCGTTGAAGAACTCCTCGGCCATGAGGTTGCAGGGGAAATTATCGACCGAACGCAGGCTGACCCAGACGACGCGGTCTTTCTCGGTATCCTCGCGCAGGGAGATGGAGAGGCGCAGGCCTTTGATCTGCTGGGGGATGTTGACGAGACCTTCGGCATCGCCCTTGATGAAGCGGAAACGCTTCAGCTCGTCTTTGGTAAGGGTGTAGTAGGCTGCGTTGTATTCCGGCATATAGACGAGTTTCTCGTACATCACATAGCCCATCAGGCGGATACGGCTTTCGGAGTAGTTGTGATAGACGTTGCGGTAGATCTTGTCCTTGTCGATGCGCTTGGTGAGCAACTCGCTGATGATGAAAAAGATCTCAGGACGGCTGGAGTTGTAGGTGAAACCGCCCGTATCGGTCATCATGCCGCAATAGATGGGAACGGCGAACTGCTTGGTGAGGGTGGGGAAGGCCCCCATCTGCCAAACGAGGCGGAACACGAGTTCGCAGGTGCTGCTGGCTTCGGGTTCGGAGATGATGAGGTCGGCAGGCACATCGGGGTTGAGATGATGGTCGATGAGCACGCGGGTAGCGGGTGAGCTGACCAGCGCCTTCTCCATCTCGTCGACACGGCTTGGGGCATTGTAGTCGAGGCAGAAGACGAGGTCGGCAATCTTGAAGAGCAGGTCGGCCTTGTCGCGCTGCTTGTCGTAGCGGATGATCTTCTCTGTGTTAGGGAGCCACATCAGGAAGTCGGGATACTGGTCGGGCACGATGACGACGGGCTCCTTGCCGAGGTGGCGCAGATAGTCGGCCAGTCCCAGAGAGGAACCGATGGCGTCGCCGTCGGGACTCTTGTGACAGGTGATGAGAATGGTCTCTGCATCAGAAATCAGCTGACTCAGGCGAGCCAGCTGATCTTGCGGGATGATATCTATGTTCATTTAAAACAGCTTGTTCGGATAAACGCCTTCGTCGACGAGCTGCTTGATGCGTGCAACGGTGGCATCGCGATCGGCCGCATAGGTGACGCCGAACCACTTGGAAGTGGTGTCGAGCACCTCGACGGTAGCAGTGCCCTCGTTGATGAGCTTGTTGACCATCAGCGGGATAAAGAACTCGGCCTTCAGGTTCTCCATGTTCTTCGGATCGCTGAGGAACTCCTTGAAGTAAGCCTCAGAATACTCGAAATAGTCGGGTGTGAAGCCCCACATGTTCATGGAGACAGGCGTATTGTCGGCCACCTCTACCCACTTGCCGTCTTCATCCTTGAAGCGGATGGGCTCGCTGGCAGCTCCAGCATTGGAACCGTCGGCGGCACAACGTACGATCTCCGTGCGCTCTACGACGGTGGTCAGGTGGCCTTTCTCGTTCTTCGAGCAGATACCGCGTGCGACGGTACCGTTCTCAGACAAGGTGTTGCCTACGCGGAAGCCTACCATCGCATACTGATTTCTGGCACCCTCAGGAAGTTCTGAGAGGTACTTGCCGATCACCATGAAGGCATCGCGATTGTAGAAGTCGTCGCAGTTGATGACGCAGAAGGGCTCCTTGATGACATCCTTACCCATCAGCACGGCGTGGTTGGTGCCCCAGGGCTTCTGACGGCCTTCGGGAACGCTGAAACCAGCAGGCAGTGCGTCGAGGGCCTGGAAGCAAAGCTCGCACTTCACCTTGCCTTCATATTTTGAAAGAATCTGGGTGCGGAACTGCTCCTCGAAATCCTTGCGGATCACCCATACTATCTTGCCGAATCCGGCCTGGATGGCATCGTAGATACTGTAGTCCATGATAGTCTCGCCGTTAGGACCCAGACCATCGAGCTGTTTCAGACCGCCATAGCGGCTTCCCATACCTGCTGCGAGCAGGAAAAGAGTTGGTTTCATATGCAATTTTTTATTAGAGTTAGAATAAATTTGACTGCAAAAGTACAAAAAATAATTTGATTTCAGCAGGGATTAACGCGCCTTAACATTAGAACGGATAGCCGATGGCGAAGTGCAGCGTCTGGGCATCCTTGAAGCGGTTGAAGTTGAAATAGCCCGATTTGCCTGTGTCAAAGGGCGTATGGAGGGCGAATCCCCAGTCGAGGCGGATGACGAGGAAGCCGAGGTCGTAACGCAGGCCGACGCCTGTGCCCAGGGCAAGTTCGTCGAACAATCGCGAGAAGCGGAACTTCATCGTGTCGACGGCATCAGAGACCCTTTGGTATACTTCTTCAGCTTTATCACCGTATTCTTTCCGATAGTCTTCGACATCGCCTATGTCGAGCTTCCTCAGCCGCCATATGTTACCCATGTCGATGAAGAGCGCTCCCTTGAGGTTGCCGAAGAGCGGCGTGCGATACTCCAGATTGCCCACGATCTTCAGGTCGCCGTTGCGCAGGAGGTAGGCGGTCTGACGGTCGTCCTTGAAAATACTGTTGGGAGATGACAGACCGAAGCTGCCTGGTCCTATCTCTCGGATGGCGAAGGCTCGGACGCTGTTGGCACCGCCGACATAGAACTCCTCGCTGAAGGGGGCTTCGTTGTTATTGCCGTAACAGAACATGATGCCCGTGTTGATATGTCCCACCAGACTGGACTTGGTGCCCACTGACCAGGTCTTGGTGAAGTCGGTCTCCAGTCGCACGAACTGGGCATAGGGATTCATGAAGAGCTTCTTCTCCTTCTCGTTGAAGGAACGGCCACAGGCTGCATCGACGAGCGACACGATGTTGCCGGCCTCCTCGATGGTGGTCTCCCAGCGGACGGGGTGCTGCAGCGTCTTCGGACTGGTGTAGGTATAGGTGTAGCGCATCTTCGGGATGAAGAAGTCGCCCATCGTACGTTCAAGATATGGATTCTTCTTGACGATGGAGTCGAACTTCAGCGTCCGGCTGTTCATGAACTGGTATTTCACCGTGAGGGGTGAGAACTCGTGACGGCTGGTCTCCGTGCGCTGCCAGCGATAGGTCCACTCGCCGCCTACGATGTGCATCTTGTAGTATTCTGGTCGGCGCACGACGTCGGCAGAGACCTTCGCTAATGTGGAGGCAATGTAGAAGCGACGAGGCCTGATGGGGCGGCCGTTTCTGTTGCGGCGTATCGTCTGGGGGGTGTAGAAAGGTATCAGCAGACGCGGGAACTCCAGTGAGGCATCGATACCGTACTGGTAGTTGCTGGCATCGGAGCCGCCACTGGTGGAGAATTCATAGGAGCCGTGTAGGTTGATGTCGAGCTTCTCGCCAGCCCTGAAGGCGTTTCGCTTGGTGAAACCGATCTTGGCCTGAGGACCGTATCGTCCGCTGGTGCGACCTATCATATTACCTTCGATATAGAAATCGTAGGGTTTGTCGAAGACGCAGTTCAGCTGGAGGTCGAGCGTGTCGGAATCAGGACGGGGCGTGAACTGGAAGTCGGTGCTTCTGAACACGCCGTTGGAGTTGATGAGACTCGTGGACTCGAGGTATCTCTCATAGCTGTATTCCTGGCGCGGGCGCAGTCGGAGGTCCTTGAGTACGACACCTGGTCGGATGGGTGATTTCTTGCCGTTGTAATGGATTGTGAGATGACGTCGGCGGATGGAGTCGTTGAGCTGCTCGCGAGCGGTCTTGCGGAAGTTGACATTGATATTGCCGATATACCATTTGCGGGAGACTTCGTCGGGCAGTCCGCTGGCCAGCTGGAAGCGCAGTTGTGCTTTCCCGTCGATGGCAAAGGTATCTGCCAGATAGGAGGCGTAACTGGGGTTGTAATAGAAATAGCCGTTGTTGCGCATGAGGTTGCTGATGCGGGTTCGCTCGCCGTCGAGGTTGGCGATGCAGAAGGGCGCTCCGCTCTTGATGAGCCGTTCGGAGCTGGTGGAGTCGATGAGCGACTGCATGGGGGCGGGGAAGTTGACGTAGCTGACGGAGTCGAGGGTGTAGAGGGAGTCGAACTCGACGGTGTAGCCTATCTTGCATTTCTTGGGATTCTTCTGCGGTATGGTCTCGTAGGTGACGTTGCCGCGGAAGAAACCGTTGTTCTGCAGGACGGAGCGTGCTACGGAGGCGCGGAGTGCGGGATTGACCTTGCTCATCAGCACAGGGGGCTTGCCAAACGACTTCACCATCCATTTGGCAAAGCCAGACTCCTTGCCGGAGTACTTATTGTAGACCCAGAGGTGCCAGGACCAGGGAACGGTGTAGTAGCTGCTTCCGAAGAGGGAGCCGTTGGGCTGTGTGGCGAGGGCTGCCTCCAGTTCTTCCTTCGTCGTGGCCAGATGTTTGCTATAGGTCTCATCCTGCAGCTTAGGTTCACTGGCGTAGGCAATCTTCGTGAGGCCCGTGAAGAGCTGGTCGTCTTCAGGGATGCCCTTCGTCATCGAACAGGACACGAGCAGGGCTGCTGCCAGGATGGTATAGAGGATGTTACTTGCTTTCATTGTGGATTGTTTATGAGGGAGTCTGTCTGGATGGTGTCACGCAAGGCTGGCTTCTGCGGCTGCATCGGGCGCAGCATGAGGGGCTGGTCTTTCTTCCAGAAGCGGAAGATGTCCCAGAAGTTGTCGAGCTTGCGCCGCCAGATGAAACCGCCACCATATTCGCTGGTGTAGCCGTCGAGCCAGTCGTAGACATTCTGGGTGTAGAAGAGCTTGACATATTGGGTGGCATCCTGGTTGAGGCGATATTCCATCGTGACGTTGTCGAAGAAAGACTGTTTCTGTCCTGCGAAGTCGTTCTCGCCAGTCGATACCTTGCCGCCAATCTGTACTTTCAGACGGTTGTCGAGGAAGCGTTTGGCGAACTTGAAGGAGTAGTCTGTATGCGTGTTGCCTCTGGCGTCGGTGCTGTTGTCGACACCAACGCTGAGATCGAGTGTCTTTAGGGCAGAACCAGCGATGCTGTTGATCTCGCTTTGCAGGAATGAACTGAGGGCGGAGTTCATCGAGAAAGTGCCTGCACCGCCGCTGGCCAGATACATGCCTGTGGTGAGCATGCCGACGGCCAGTTTGCCTTGTTCCTCGATAGACATCGTTGCCAGTTCACCGCTGATGATATTGTCTTCTGGCGCATCGATGATGAACTGGAGACCCATATCGTTGAGCGTCTTGGTGATGATGACGCCACAGTTGAAGAGTACGGAGCGCCCGATGCCGTTGTCGCCACTAACAGTGGCTTTCACTTGCTCGGTGGCTGTGATGTTGAGCTTGGGGTTCATCGGGTCGCCAGTAAACTCGACGTAGCTGCCGTCCTTGATGGTAAAGGTCTTCAGGGGGATGACAGGCAGTGAGTATTTCATCTCGCCGTTGGAGAGGGTATAGCGGCCTGTGAGGTTGATGCCCTCGGAGTTGTACTTCATGCGGAGGTCGCCGCCACCAAGCAGGTCGATATAGTTCGTCTGGTCCACATTGAGGTCGCAGACGATATGGGCACCTTGCGAGACATTGATGTTCAGATCGACGTCGAGACCGTTGGGCATAGGACGGGTGACAACGGTCTGGGTGGAGTCGTTGAAGTCTGTGAATTTCACGAGTTCGTTCAGGCGGTTGTCTGTAGAGAGTGGCGAGTCGAGCAAGATATAGGTCATATCCGTATTGCCGAGGACGTCGAGCCGGCCTCTCATCTTCATTTCCTCGAGTGGTCCTTGCAGACGGGCGAAGAAGTTGACGAAAGCCTTGCCGAAGGCCACCGACTTGGACTCTTGTTTGCTGTTGATGAGCAGGAAATTGCGGGCGCGCATCCGCATGTCGATGCTCACGCGCTCTGTATCGCTGAAGTCGATGTCGCCCATCATGGTCAGCGGTTCGTCGTTATAGGCATAGAGACCGAAGTTCTCCAGCAACAGGTGGCTGCCCACGATGCGCACTGGGTCGTTGTCGAAACGCATCCTGATGCCGTAAGGCACACTGACGAGATAGGCGGAGTCGACATAGACCTCGCCGTTGACGTCTGGGTGCTGCGTCGTTCCCTTGATGGTCAGCGTGCCGTCGCCGTAGCCCTCCAGACCGATGAGCTGATCGGGCACGAAACCATTGGCCAGCGACAGCGGCATGCGCGTCATCGTAAAGGTCGCGTCGATGTTACCCTCGTTCTGGTAGGCACCGCTCAGCAGTCCGAACTCTTCATCGTCGAGCATCAGGCGTGCTTCAACAGCATGGGTATCGTTCTCCTTCATCATATAGACAAACTCAGTGCTGATATTGCCGATAGGAGATTTCTCATAGGTCATATTCTGAACGGCCATATCGGAGGCTACGGAGAAGTGGCCTTCCTGATCCTGAATGATGTGATAGTCGCCGTTAAGCTTGCCTGTGATGTGTGGCAGGTAAGGCAGTACGGATGTCACCTCACTGAGGTCGAGTCGGTTCACAGAGACCGTCAGGTCTTGCAGCATCGTGGAGTCTTGCTCTTCTGTATAGACTTTCACACCAGTCTTGTCGTCGGCAATGAGGTCGACTTTGGCCTGAATACGTTTGTTGCGTGCTAGGAATATGAAGTTGTCTTGGTTCAGATTGAACTCCTTGTAGCCGATTGTGGGGCGCTCTGGCAATAGCTTGAAGCGTATGCCGCCGGATTCCATGTCGGCCTTAGCACCAATGCGCACACCGAGTTTGTCCTTTGCGTCGAAATAGCGTACGCCAGCCAGTGCTCCATGCTCATGAAAATGTCCGTCGATGAGTGCGTTGAAGACGAACTGGGGGTTCTTCTTGTTGTTGCGTATTTGTGCCTGATACGTCAGCCGTTCTCCTTTCTGAGTCAGGTTCAGACGTATCGTATCGATACGGGTACTGTCGTAGTTGAGCGAATAGAGGTAGCTGGTGCCGTTGATGCCGCTCTCTGGTGATGTGGTCACATCGAGCAGCAGTTCCTTGAAGTCGATGTTGCGGGTCTTCAGCAGGTTGGCGATAGGATTGTCGCGCTTGCTCTCGACATGCATTTTCAGTGTAGGCAGCAGTCGCTTAATAGCTGGCTGGTCGATGATATTCTGTTCGTACTGGGCTATCACAGAGTCGGATAGGACAGTGATCTGTTTCAGCACGCGCTCATAGCCGCCGCTGGCATCGAATTTGACGATGAAGTCGCCGCTCTGCGCTCTGGCATATGTCGTGTCGGGCGTGGTGCTCAGCAAGATGCCGACCTTGTCAGGATGATAGGTCTTTTTCGAGTCCTGGATAGATAGATCAGTCAACAGGCCGCTTAGCTTGTGCGTCTGCTTCATGTCGGAGGTGATCTTGATGTCGCCGCAAACGCCAATTGTGAGCGGCTTGTCTACGAGCCGCAGCCTGTAGAGGTCGGCTTTGGCAAGATCGGTGTTGATGGTGGCCTCGATCCGTTTGGTGTCAAGCAGGGCGTCGATGTTGATGTTGCCGTCGAACAGTTTGTTGGCACCACTGATGGTCACGGCTCCTCGTCCGTCTTTCAGGATAGCCTGTGCAGTGACGTCGTCCAGGTTCCAGTGGCCGTATTGTAGCTGGGTGAATTTGGCATCAGCCGTCAGATGGCTGCGGTTGGAGAGAAAGTCTGTGCCGTAGCCCTTGGCCTTGATGTCTGCAGAGACGGTGTAAAGGGAGTCTTTGGGCATGAAATGATGCAGGTCGAGCTGGTTCACCTTGATGGCGGCATCGTAGCTCATATACTCCATAGCGGGTTCGCCTTTCGCATTGAGGGGAACGATGGCCGAGAGGTTCATCTTCATATCACCCTGTCCCTCGCGCAGCATCATCTCTGTATCATAGTGCGGACCGTCGGCTTTCAGGGTTCCGCTTAATGTCATACCGTTGGGAATGCGGTAGCTGCCCGACATCTTCGGATCGATGAGTGCCGTCATGAAGTTCATGTCCTGCGTCTGTCCGCTGAACTTTAAGTCGGCCTTCAGGCGACGCATATCTGTGATGTTCTCAGCCGTTCCGTCGGCAGAGAGGTGCAGGGCTGTGGGCAGTGATATGTCTAGTCCTGTGAACGCCATCTTCTGCATGTTGCCGTTGACGGAGCCTTTGATGGCCAGTGGATGGTTAGGATAGTGCTCGATGAATTTCTGAGGCAGGCTGCCCACGAAGTGGATGAGATCCTGTTTGCCCAGTTGTGCATTCAGGCGTACTTTCATCGTGCCTGGGTTCAACGAGTCGGCGATATTGAAATCGACATCGGCTTCTCCAAGGATATCAGAATCGGGCGTCTTCAGCATGAGATTCGTCAGCTGTATGTTGTTGAACGTGGAGTCGAGTCGTATGCCTGTGGAGAAATCAGTGATCTCCATGCCGCTCTTGTCTTTCATGGCCATCTGCCGTACAAGGAGCGAAGTGCCTGTTGTCGTGTAGCTGATGGAGTCGATGCCGAGGCGAAGACCTGTGAGGGCGATATGGTTGTAGTCGAGACCATCCACCTCAGACGCCTTATGATTGTCGTATTTCAACTGGCCGTCATACCAGTCGAGACTCTCAATCTTATAGGTGTTGTTGCTGAGGCTGATGTCGGCTTTGCGAGCGACGGCACGTGCCATAAAGGCTTCGACGTTGAGTGTGTCGCCAGGCAGATGCAGACAGATGTCTGTGCGGATGATATTGAGGCTGTCGGCATTGATGCGCCAGTTCACTTGTGAGGTTGTCGTATCGACGGCAGCCGTATCGCTGAGGGCAATGTCGAGTCGTGCGTCGGAGAGACGGGCACCGTTCACCTCAATAGTCTCTTCGTCGAGGTCGATTCCTTTGGATGAGAGCCATAGCTCATCGAAGTCTCCCTTGATACGCAGGTCGCTGATGAAGCCGTTTGTGTTGATCCTGGCCTGACTTAACGAGAGCTCGTCGATGATGACGCGTTGTCTGAACAGCGGCAGCAGCCGGACATCGGCCACGAACTTCTTGACGTCGGCTATGGTGTCTTTTATCTGTGGCAGGGAATCATTCTGCTTGATGACGCGGAAACCGTTAATCCCCAAGTCGAGCGGGAACTCGAGGCTGATGTGGTCAATGCTGATTTCCATACCAGTCTTCTCGGAAGCGATGGCCGTCGCCTTCTGTACCGCCCAGTTCTGAACAGGGGGCAGGTAGAGCAGTGCGGTGAGTATGAGAAACAATAGAAAGGGCGTCAGCACCGCTATCCCAATCCATTTCATCGCTTTCTTCATAGTCATGTGTCAAGTATATACATGTCGGCCTTGAAGTTGGTATCGTCCTCGTAGTCGAGCCAGCCACTGATCATACTCTCCGTCATCGGGTCGCTGAGAGATGCCTGCTGCACTTGCGCGATGAGGCTTGCGTCTTCTTCGGCAAGGATGTAGAATGAAGTCTCTCCGTTATAGTGATTCCTGATGGCAATCTCACCTGTAACGATGTTGGGTAGTGTATAGACGAAAAGTGACGGACTCGGGAAATAGTTCTCCGGATCCTTGATGGAATCCAGATACTGGGCATCTGCATGAATTGACGACGAGTGGTTGAACAGGATGACGGCCCTGTGCTCATCGGCTTCGAGGCGTTGCTTGCCCTCGCTCTTCAACAGGAGTTCGGCTGCAATGAATCCCAGACGACTTAGCATGTCCATCTTGTAGAACTTGGGGTAGTCGCCTACTTCATTTTTATAAAGTTCGGTGAGCATCTCCTTGCCTGAGGTCTGATAGGTGTGCGCGATGCCGTCGATGGCTACGCAGCTGGGCGTGATGCTTACATGATGCGTCTGGTGGAGAGTGCCCTTTTTCCTGTTTCCTTGAGAAACAGAGTGGGGAACCTTGGTGGCTAGCAGGGCAGCATTGCTACCGCCGAAGCCGGAGATAAGCTTGATGAAACTTTGTCTGTCGGTAGGTTGGCTTTCTGCAGAAACCAATATCTTGCCCGAAACACCAAGTTCCTCAAAACCGCGTGTGCCGATGATGGTATGGTCATCTGTAGCATGCATCGTGAGGATGGTCTCCAGTACACCAGCAGCTCCCAGCGTATGACCGTAATATCCCTTATAACTATTCACGGGAAGGCTGTTAAGACCTGCCCGCTCGACAGCAACCGACTCCATTTGATCCATGAACATCGTAGCTGTACCGTGAGCGTTGACTACCGCCAGTTCTTCAGGCTGCTCTCCGCTCATGACCGCCTCCAGACAGCGCCAAGCACCTTCGGCTTTGTTCGATGGAGTACTGATATGGAAGGCATCATTTCGAATAACGCCTTTTGAGATTGTCCAAGCCGTAGTTCCCGTCTGTGCAGAGGTAGTTAGAATCATCGTCGCTGCTGCTTCACCAAGGTTCATGCCTAGACGCTCGATGTCGTATGGACGGCATTCGTGGGCATCCATAGACTTGAAGGACTGAAAACCTGAAATCACGAATCGGCTTAATACATCCGCCCCACACACAATAGCATAGTCGTATTGATGCTGCTCTAACAGCCGTTCTGCCAGAATAATAGCAGAGAGACCGGATATGCAGGCGTTGCAGACTACGATAGGCTGGCTCTTGATACCCAATGCCTTAGAGATGCGTCGGGCACTCTCACCTGGATGCAGGATGGCTGGAGAGATATCTTGTTCACCTAGCAACTCAACATTTCCCTTGGTGGTGCTGAGGATAAAGACAACATGATCGTTGGAGATATTCACAGAAGTGCCTTCCAGTGCTTTTTGGACTGAGGTGAAGACCAACGACTCAAAACGGGTGAGTCCTGCCTGTGACAGCTCTTCGTTCTCCATATCGCTGAAGAGCGCAGCTGTGAAAGGCTCGGGAATACACCATTGGCCATCGTAGTAAGCCAATGCCGTCTGTCCCTTCTTCACAGTCTGGTAGTTCTCCTCTGTGGTTCGCCCTATGGGCGATGTTATGTTGTCTGCAATCTTATATATCATGTTCATTTGGGGCGTCTTCTGTCAAGGAGAAGCCCATAACGACTGCAAAAATACACAAAATCACACGAAAGGCAAAAGAATTTAGCAGAAAAAAACGGCGGTTATCATTTTTTTCGATAGCTATCGGCAATATAAGGCGTACATTGGCGGATTTCAATAGGAATCGTTTCGGTCTTTAGGTCGTTGTCGGTAATCTGTAACCTTACGATGCAGGCATTTCTGTTCAGCACCTTTTGCTGGTCGAAAATAAAGTTGCCGATGCTGTAGTAGATCTGCTTATCTCTGAATGTCTCGATGGTCTGGAGTGTATGAGTGTGGTGGCAGATGAGGATATCGGCCCCAGCGAGTATCAGCTGGTGGGCTTCATGACGTTGCAAGGAGACGGGTTCGAGTGTGTGCTCGCCTCCCCAGTGGAGCGAAACAATAATAACGGCTGTAGAGTCGGCTTGGCGCAGACGGAATACACGTTGCTGCAGTGAGTCCATCGGTTCCTGACTCACGCAGGGCTTATCCGTCAGATAGGCATAATTTTCAAGTGCGAGACGCAGGGATGGCAAAAACCACACAGGTCGTGGCTCTGAGGCCAGCAGTATCGGTTCTGAGGCTTCCTGCATGTTGGCACCTGCACCAATAGGTATCATGCCTGCATGGAGGATATTCTGTCGCGTGTCCATCAGTCCCTCGCGCCCTTGATCGATAGCGTGATTGTTGGCCAGATTCAAGTGGGTGATGCCGTGCTGTCGCAAGGTGTCGAGCCATTCGGGCTCACCTCGGAAGATGTAACGCTTGAAGACGGGAGACTCAATCTTTGTGGCAGGACACTCCAGATTGCCAACGACCAGTTGCGCACTACGAAACACGGAGTCAATACCGTCTGAAAACAAACGGTCGACTCCGTGATGCTCTATCACGCGGCGCACCCCGCGATCCAATAGGATGTCGCCTGTAAAGACGATATTCAGCGTATCAGCACTGAGTGCCGGTACGCTGAATAACAAACTAACAACCAGAGCTATAGAAAAACTCCTCATTCGGTTTCGGCTCATTCTTCAGTGGTACGATGATGCGCTTCATCCACTCGGGCACACCCTTGCGAGGATTCTTTTCCAGCTGCTGTTGCCATTCCTCATCCGTCAGGCGTGGCTGGTCGATGGGTTGTATGAACTCGCGATAGCTCAGTACGGCACCGCGTGTCAGATACAGATAACCGTCAATCTCTACCACTACGTAGATCTCATCGGCATCGCCCACAGCCTCGAAGAGAATCGACTTGTTCGGGTTGTTGTCAGAGTTGGCTGTATAGACATCGGCTACGAGAGCCACCTTGCGGTCAGCACCTTGCACATCGCTCCATCCCGTCAGATATTGATTGGGTTCGCGCACCAGGTCGAGGCTGATATTCTCGAAGGTCGAACCGATGATCTCTATCTGATTGTATTCCTCGTCAGTCAACTGCTCTCCTGCCAGTTCTTTCTCACTTATGCGGAGCAGGAAGCTGGCTTCTTCCTTGATGCGACTGGTGGCCGAACTGACTTTCTCTGTCAGCATATCGTGCTCTTTCAGCAGTTTTTCCGTATTGTCAAGCAGTTCAATGGCTTTCTTCCAGAAACCGACATTTGGTTCTACGTAGCCCTTTACGGTGGGGTCTGGGGGACCGCCACCGCCACACTCGGCACCCGCCGGCTGCTTGGCATAGAGGATGGCATCGTGCTTTAGTTCTGCCCATGAGGCAAGGGCTGCATTCAGGTCTTTCTTCGACCATTCCGGATTCAGCATGAAGTAGGGTAGGTGGTCTTTTTCTGGGGTATTGAGCACCTTTAGCGTGTGCATCCATTGGGTGGCGATGGTCTCGTCCCAGTTAATCTCACCCATGCGTTGCTTCATCGCTTTCAGGTTTTTTCCGAAGTCCTTCCACTCCGTCTGCTCTCCCATCAGAATCTGCTCAGCAGCCGAAACACCCATCGCAGCCATGAAGTCCAGCCCCTTCGGCGTGGCACGCTTCGTGGGCTTATTGTCATTGTCGACCATCTCTTGCAGCACTTCGGCATCGGGTTGGTAGCGCTGTGGCATCAGACAGATCTTGTTATGACTGGTCTTTTCGAACTTCGGACGGATGCGTGTCTGCTTGTTGCCGATTTCCTCGAGGTTCTTCTTCAGCTGACTCATAGCCTGCTTATCATTGAGCAGCTCTTCCATCGGCTTACCGGTCTTCTTCACTTCGGTAATCACCTGTGGGATACTGAGGTTGTCGGGCTTGCCCATCAGATAGGTGAGCAGCTGGTCCAACTTGTCGTACATTCCCTGCAACTCTGGGTTGTTCATCATCGCATAGGCGATCACAACGGCAGCATTTACCTCGTCGTCGTGCCTCATGCCGAAGGGCACGGTCTGCAACCACATCATGCCTCGGAAGTATTCCTGCAGTACATGGTTGCGGGTGTAGTGACCACGGGGGCGGAACAGACTGTAGGGGAATGTGATGTCTTGATAGTCGGCCATGAAGTTACTTGGACCGTTCTGAGCATTCTTTGCTTTTTCTACTTCCTCGGCAATCAGCGGGTCGGTATCTGCATCGAAGGTGCTGTTTCTGAACAGGCAGTCGGCTATGGTGAAGAACCTGATGCTGTGGGCTGAGGCGCGCTCAAGGGCTGTACCTTGTTCTGCCTGCTGGTAAATCTTCTTCACCGCCTTGAGCATACCGTAATTGTAGTCTGTCATCAGCGCGTAGATCTGATACATCTCCAGTTCCTTCAGCATGCTGTCGAAGTAGAGGTGATAGAGCTGAAGGAAGAGGTCGGTAGTCACGAAATTGGGGAATTCCTGATAGTCGTTCTGCTCATAGATATTGAACAGCTGATCATTGTTTGAGGGCACGATGGCAAAGCCGTCTTCACCGAGTCGTTGCGCCAGCAGTGAGTCGAAGTCAGCGAGTTGTCGGGGATTGGCGAGGTTCTGCATGTTGACCCGCAGGCCAGTCGGCACCTCGAAGTTCTGCTTCTGCAGTTCTTTCTCGCGCTCCTCCATGCGCTTGATGAAGGCCTGTTCCTGCTCGGTAAGCTTCATGTAGCCGGATTCCTTGATGACTCGATAATAATGGTCCTCCCAGTTCTCATCCTCCTTCGATGGGTATTTGTCCCAAGGCAGGTCGCTGTCGAGTTTCCACATCAATGAGTCATACCAGGTTGTGGTGCTATAGATGCCTCTGATGTAGGCATCCTTGAAGGGGAAACCCCACTTGGCTGTGGGCGCATAACTCAGTGTGCGCACGTCGGCCAGCGAGAGGCCACTCACGTCCATGTCGTAATCGATACTGTCGATGAGTTTCTCTACATCAATCTGAGTGACAGGTACCGATACAACATTCTGTTTTTGGTTGCAGGCGCATATCAGTGCTACCATGCAAGCCGCCGTTAGTAACTTTTTCATTGGCTAAAGGTTTTTAATGCTGTCTGTTTATCAACTCCTTTTATAATAAAATGGTCGAACTTCATGCCGAAACCGCTCCATTGGTAGTCTGATACTGCATAGAGTGAATCGGTCGTCGATTCCAATGCCCTGATCTTACCGTCGATGAAGCGGAAATCCTCAAGGATGCCGCCGAGTTTCGAACCGAGCCACATCGGACGTGCCTTGCCGTTCACTTGCTTGAAGATAAAGAGTCTTCGTGCTTTCTCAGGGTAGAATCGTGTGGATTTTATCACACCGACCATCGCGTCTTCACTGCCGTCGCCGTCAACATCGCCTGTCTGGAACTGATACACGGGGTAGGTTACCCGCCAGTCGTTCAGCCAGTAGAGACTGTCATGTTCTTTCTTCAACTTGAAACCTTGAGCCTGACAGGCTGAAGCTGCCAGACAGAAAAAGAAAGAAATAGCACAGACCGTCTTATGCATCATGTCCTTCGTTTTGAAACGTTTCGACCGCAAAGATACGAAATTATGTGGTATCTGCAAAAGTTTTTTCAGATAATCATTTGGCTCAATGGTAGATTTTTGGTATCTTTGCCCCGTTATGAACCAAAAACAAATACTCCTGGGGATTAGTAGCGTGCAGCATTTCCTGGTCGACGGCCTCTGTATTTGCTGCATGTATCTGTTGGCTCCGGCCTATGCTGCAGAGCTCACTTTGAGTGCTTTCCTTACCTATAACGTCATAGCGTTTATGTCGCAGCCGTTTATGGGCATGTTGGCCGATAGGATGCAGCATCGTCATTGGCTGCTGCTCTCGTCGGTGGTACTGTTATCGCTGGCGGTGGCTCTTTCCAGTCTGTCTGGCCGTGTGCCTTTTGGCCTTTCGCTGGTGGCTGTCTTGCTGGGGATAGGTAACTCGCTTTTTCATGTTTGGGGCGGCAAACAGACGGTCGTCAAGGTTGGAAATGATATCCGTGCGTTGGGCGTGTTTGTGTCAACGGGTGCCTTCGGTCTTGCCGTTGGACTGGTATGTCGTTCATGGACATTGTTGTATGTTTTCTTGCTGGCTGTAGTCTTTTTGTCTGTGGCTTATGTACGATATGATACGCAACCGCTGGATGGTGATAGAGATGAGGCTGACCGTTCTGTCCCTGTCCTCCCACAACGCGCAAGACTATGGCTGCAAGGTCTGCCTCTGCTTTCGTTGTGGATGGTCGTCGTGTTGCTGATGTTGTTTGTGGCTTACCGCTCGTTTGCTGGCGAACTATTCTCGAAGGGCATTTCGAAGAGTCAGTTGTTGATACTCGTTATCGGTGCTACGTCGATGTTGGGTAAGATGGCTGGTGGGTGGATTGCTTGTCGTTTAGGTATCTTCCGTACGTTGGCTTATATACTGGCTGGCGTGGCCTTGTGCTTCCTTTTCAGAGGCGACTATGTGACCGTCCTTCTTTTAGGAGTGTTCCTGATGAACTGCACAATGCCTGTCACGCTCTATTTGGCTAATGAGTTGTTGAAACAACGTGAAGGTTTGGCTTTCGGACTGCTTGCTGCTGCATTGATACCGGGCTGGTGGCTGGCGGTCTATGGATAGGAGGATAGGGATATGATACTGAAACTGGTGATACCACTTCTGGCAACCATCGTCATCGAACTTGGTGTATTGCTCTTCTTGCGTGAACGGAGAAGGCGGGTGTTGTGGGGTTCTGTTGGATTGAATATACTGACCAACGTTCCGTTGAACCTCTACGCTGTCTATGTCGGCGCGGGGTTGACGATGGCGGGTGTCGGTGAGATGTTGGTGATGCTGGTAGAGACACTGGGATACTGGTGGCTGATGCGTGACCTACATCGGGCCGTTGCGTACAGTTTTCTCTGCAACGCCATCAGTTTCCTGCTCGGAGAATGGTTCTTGCTGGTGTTTTTGTTATAGGTGCAGGCTTGTCTGGAACGACTGCCATAGCGAATCTTCTGGCAGTGGGGCTTCGACGGCAATCTGAAGTTTCGATACTGGATGTGTGAACTCAACGTGCCTGGACATCAGCGAGATGCTGCCATCGGGATTGCTGCGGGGCGCACCGTATTTCAGATCGCCCTTGATAGGACAGCCCATCGCTGCCAATTGGCAACGTATCTGGTGGTGACGTCCCGTCATCAGGTTGACTTCCAACAGCGTGTAGTTGTCGGAACGGCCGATAATCTTGTATTTCAGGATGGCCTTCTTAGCATTCGGCTTTTCCGTCGTATAGGCATACGACTTGTTCTGTTTCTCGTTGCGCACGAGCCAGTGGGTCAATGTTCCCTCAGGCTGCTCAGGCGTGTTTTTCACGATAGCCCAATAGGTCTTGTGTACCTCTCCCTCGGCAAACATCTTGTTTAGTCGGGTGAGTGCCTTGGAGGTTCGGGCAAAGACAACGAGCCCGCTAACGGGTCGGTCCAGCCGATGCACCACGCCGAGAAACACTTCGCCGGGCTTCTGGTACTTCTCTTTGATATACTGCTTTACAATATCAGAGAGGGGACGATCGCCAGTCTTGTCTCCCTGTACGATCTCCCCGCTCTGTTTATTGACGATGATAATATGGTTGTCCTCGTAAATGACTTTCATAATTCATAAGCCCCTTTCCTTTTGGAGAGGGGATGAGGCTCTACATATTCATACCGCCATCGACCTGAATCACCTGGCCGCTGACATAGCTCGACATGTCTGAAGCCAAGAAGGTTGCCACGTTGGCAATATCCTCGACCTGACCGCCGCGGCGCAGAGGAATCTTGTTGATCCACTCTTTGCGGATATCATCGGGCAGAGCCTGTGTCATTGCTGTGTCGATGAAGCCTGGGGCAATGGCGTTAGCACGGATACCCTTCGGACCCATCTCCTGACCAATACTCTTGGCGAGTGCGATAAGACCAGCCTTTGAAGCAGCGTAGTTGGCCTGACCAGCATTGCCGTGCACACCTACTACGGAAGCCATGTTGATGATGCTACCACCACGCTGGCGCATCATAACGGGCACACAGGCATGGATGAAGTTGAAGGCTGACTTCAGGTTTACTGCAATCACAGCATCCCACTGCTGCTCAGTCATGCGCAGCATCAGGCCGTCCTTGGTGATACCGGCATTGTTCACTAGGATGTCAATGCTTCCGAACTCTTCCTTCACGGCCTTTACCACCTCTTCGGTCTGTGCGAAGTCGGCAGCGTTCGAAGCGTAGCTCTTGGCTTTCACGCCCTTGGCGGCGATTTCCTTTTCTGTCTCCTCATTCACTTCGAGGTCGGTGAATGCGATGTTTGCGCCTTCCTCGGCGAACTTCAGTGCGATGGCCTTGCCAATACCGCGTGCAGCACCTGTAATCAGAGCTGTCTTACCAGTTAATAATCCCATAATTTGTTGTTCTTTGTTTGTTGTTATTTACGTTGAAATTTTCCTAATGCACCATAGACAACCTTTGCCACCTGCGGCTTGGTGTCTTCCTCCTTCATACCGTGCGCGATGCGCCCATAGATATAAGGTACCTCAAGTCCTTTGATACAGTAGTGGGTGATATCGGCCACCAGATCCACATTGTCGATGTCGAACTCACCGTCTTCCTTACCCTCGGTATAGACCTTGCGGAAAAGCTCGATCTCTGCGTCGTCAAAGTGTTTTCGTACCTTCTCCACCATCCAGATATTCCGGAAGAACTCTGCGCGCAGGTTACCGTTTCTCACGACCGTCTCACGTATCATGCTCAGATGGGTGTAAATGAGCTCGATGATCTTGTCCTGTGGTCGAATCTTGCGAGCCGCTACTTCATCGAGCTTGTCACTCAGTCGCTCCAACTCGCCTTCGATGACGGCATAGTAGATCTCATCCTTTGATTTAAAATAGGTGTAAAGCGTACGACGGCCTTTGCCCGACTGCTGGGCAATGTCGTTCATCGTGGTGTTCTCCAGCCCGTTTTTGGCAAACAACTGGCGGGCCACATCAACTAATTTCTGTCTCGTCTTGGATATTGACATACCTATCTTCCTCCTATCTTGAAAAATTGCACACGGCAATTACAGTGTGCAAAATTAAACTTTTCCTTTGAATTACGCAAGAAAAAGAGTGGAAAATGTTCCCGAAAGTGCAAAATTATAAAAAAAATGCGCAATTGTTTGGATATCTCGAAAAAAAGTCGTACCTTTGCACCCGCTTAAGAAAAATCGCGGAGTGGAGCAGTTGGTAGCTCGCCAGGCTCATAACCTGGAGGTCGCACGTTCGAATCCTGCCTCCGCAACTAAAAAAGCTCAAGTCCGATAAGGCTTGAGCTTCTTTTTTTATGTGTCTGTTTAGAACTGTTCCAGGATCCTGATTCTCTCTTCCGTGCTAGGGTGGGTGGCGAAGAGGCCGCTCAGAAACTGCATCAGCCCTTGCGACAATTGCTTCGGATGGATGATGTACATCTGGGCGATGTCTTCACGTTCTACGTCGCCGAGTCCGGGATTATCCGAAATCTTACGCAGCGCCGAGGCCAGTGCACGAGGATTGCCACAGAGTTCAGCACCACCTGCGTCGGCCATGAACTCACGCTTGCGGGAGATGGCAAAGCGGGTGAGCATGATGAAGAGATAGGCGATACCGGCACAGACGGCTCCGATGAGCAGGATGACGGTCGTTGAGAGTCCACCCTTGCCGTTACGGTCGTTGTTGTTGCTGCTGAATCCGCCAAACCACATGCGGTTGTAGATCATCCTGACCACGAGTGAGAGCACTGTGGAGATGATACCTACGAAGATGATGCTCGTGATGAGCAATCGGGTGTCGCGGTTGCGGATATGTGTCAGCTCGTGACCGATGACGCCAGCCAGTTCTTCGTCGTTGAGTCGGTCGAGCAGACCGGTGGTGACGGTGACGGTATAGGAGTTCTTGTCGATGCCGCTGGCAAAGGCGTTCAGCTGCGGATCGTCGATCACGTTCACCTTCGGCATCTCCATACCGCCAGCCATACAGAGATTCTCCACGATGTTATATACGCGCGGATTCTCCCTACGCATCAGCGGCTGTGCCCCAGTGGCGTGCTGGATCATCTTCGTGTTGCTGAAATAGGCGATGACAAACCAGATGGCCACACCGCCGACGATGAAGGGAGCAACTTGTGTGAATGTCCAGTTCACGCTGTCTGCGTCGAGCTGGTTCACAAAGTAACCTGCCTGGTCGTAATAGCCTGTGCTGAAGTAGTTGATGGTAGCCAGAAATACCCACGTCATCCCCAACAGGATGATGGGGAAGGATACCAGCAACAGCATGCTCTTCGTGTTGTTGCTGGATATCTGGCTCTGTATGCCTACGTACTTCATCAGCCTTTAGAATTTGATTTCGGGAGCCTTCTCGATGGTAGCACGGTCTTCTTGAGGAATCTCGAACATCGGCTCCTTCTTGAATCCGAACATACCTGCGAGGATGTTCGATGGGAAGGTCTGCACGGCGTTGTTCAGCTCGCGCGTAGCGGTATTGAAGTAGCGGCGTGTAGCAGCAATCTTATTTTCGATGTCGGCAATCTCAGTCTGCAGCTGCAGGAAGTTCTGGTTGGCCTTCAGGTCGGGGTAGGCCTCCAGCGATACCTTCAGTCCGGCCAGTGCGCTGCTCAGGGCGTTCTCTGCCTGGATCTTGTCGTTGATGCCTGTGGCACTCATAGCGGCAGCACGGGCTTCAGTCACGCGAGTCAGCAGTTCCTTCTCGTGCTCTGCATAGCCCTTGACGGTGGCTACCAACTGAGGAATCAGGTCGTGGCGCTGCTTGAGCTGCACGTCGATGTTGGCAAACGCGTTTTCGCGGTTGTTTCTCAGTTTCACAAGGTTGTTGTAGATGCCGATGACGCCCAATACGAGGACGGCTACGACGACCAAAATGATAATCAGTGTCATACTAAATATAATTTAAAAGTTTATTATCGGGTGCAAAGATACGGATTGTCCTTAAAACCGACAAATAATTTAGGATTTATTTAAAATAAAAAATCCAGCTACCAGGTTTCATCCTGACAACCGGATTTGTATAGTCTAGAGATAATTCTCTATTTTAACTTGCTCATAACCTTCTTAAAATACCTGTTCGTGGCGCGGACACTGTACTTCGGTCCTCCGTTCCAGGCTCGGATCGCTTTCTCAATGTTGTTCTCCGGGTTATGATAAGACTGAATCAGCTTGAACATTTCTTTCGACTTTGCCACGCTGTAGCGGTCGTCGAGCGTAAAACGCTTCTTGCTGTTCTGCTTCTTCAGAATCGCATTGCAATCCTTCACGAGAATCGGGGTGATCTGCATGGCACCTACGGAGTTTCCGCTCACTGCCTTGGCGTCGCCGCCGCTTTCTACCTGAATAATTGCCTCCATAACTGGATTCCAGTTAAAGCCGGATGTTGATTTGCTCTTTTTGGCATTGCCGCCTGCTGACACGCTTGTGCAAGCTAATACAAGAGCCATCACGGCTACACTTGCTTTCTTTACTATAATCATAAGCTCTATACTTTAGGCGGATCTCATCACGAGTACCGCGTTATCCTTTAGAATTCGGGTGCAAAGTTACGGACAATCAACTACTTAGCCAAATTTTTTAAGGATTTTTAGGATATTTGTGCGCGTTCACATGACTTATATCAAGAGATGTGAAAGCGTAGAAAAGGCCGAAATACTAGTCTAAATCGACTACCGTAATGCCTGCTCCGCCGAACTGAACGTGTTCGTCGCGGTAGTGGCTTACGTTGGGTACGGTGGCTAGATATTGGCGTATCAATTGGCGCAAGACGCCTGTACCCGTACCATGTAATATACGTACGCGCGAGGCACCTACGAGGATGGCGTCGTCGATGAAGTGGAGCACGGTATCCAAAGCTTCGTCGCCTCTCATGCCGCGTACGTCGATGTCCTGACGGAAGTTGTATTTACGGTCTTCGATGGTCGAGCTGGTCATGCGGGAGGTCTGAATGGCCAGATCCGAGTGGTCCGACTTTTTCTTCTCTTCCTTGGCTTTCTCGGCATGCTCCAGCTGCTCGACCTTCATCTTGGTCTTCACGTCGCCGAAGATCACGAGTGCCTGCTTGCCTGAGATGCTCTCCACCTTACCGATTGTGTTGAGACCTTTGATGCGTACGGTGTCGCCTACGGCAATAGCCGCGTGGAGCGTCTGCGGGAATGTGATATCTGGACCTTGTTCCCTGCGCTGCTTGGCCTCCTCGGCGTTCTTCTGCTTGTCGGCCTTGCGCTTCTCCTTACGGGCTTTGCGCTCTTCCATCTGGCGCAGCTTCTTGGCAAACTCCTCTTCGCTCATCAGTCCCTGCGTGTCGTCGCTGGTCACCTGCTCGCGGAATTGTTTCAGTTCCTCGCGTATCTCTCGCGTGCGTTCCTTCTCGGCCTGAGCCTCCTTGATTTCCCGGATGGCGTTCTCTATCTTGCGGTTGGCTTCTGCCAGCAGTTCATTGGCCTGCTCTTGGGCGCGCCGCAGGATGGCTTTGCGCTCGCGTTCGATTTCCTCGAGGTTGCTCTCGTAGCGCTGGATATGGCCCTCCAGTGATTTCTCGTGCTGGTGGATGGTCTGGCGCTTGCCTTCCCAGTAGCGCTTGTCGCGCACGATATCCTGCAGGTATTTGTCACTCTGGATATAGTCCTGACCTACGATGTCGGAGGCGTCTTTGATTACCTCTTCAGGGATACCCGTCTTGCGGGCGATCTCGATGGCAAACGATGAACCGGGCTGTCCGATGGCGAGCTGGAAGAGGGCTTGCATCTCATGACGGTCGTAGAGCATCGCACCGTTCACCACGCCCGGGTGGTCCTCCGCAAAGTGCTTCAGGTTCTGGTAGTGGGTGGTGATTACGCCGAAGGCCTGTTTCTTCCAGAATTGCTTCAGCATAGCCTCAGCGATGGCTCCGCCGATGGTGGGCTCCGTTCCGCTGCCGAACTCGTCGATCAGCAGCAGCGACTGTCCGTCGGCCTGGCGCATCATCTGCTTCATGTTCATCAGATGGCTCGAGTAGGTCGAGAGGTCGTTCTCGATGCTCTGCTCGTCGCCGATGTCTATCAGGATGTGGTGGAAGAGTCCGCAGGTGCTTCTGTCGCCGATAGGTACGGGCAGACCGCATTGGAGCATGTACTGCAGCAGTCCGGTGGTCTTCAGACAGACCGACTTGCCGCCTGCGTTCGGACCCGAGATGATCAGGATGCGCTTCTCCTGGGTCAGCGTGATCTCCAGCGGCACCACTTGCTTGCCCTGCTTCTCCAGCGAGAGCTGCAGCAGTGGGTGGATGGCTCTTATCCAGTCGATGTGCGGCCTGTCTTCCACTTCGGGCTCGAAGGCCTTCGTGAGTTCTGCCAACTGCGACTTGGCGTATATCAGGTCGATGCGTGCCAGGAACTGGTACGACTCGAGTATCTCTTTCACATGTGGGCGCACCTCGTCGCTGAATACGGTCAGGATGCGTATCACCTCGCGGCGCTCCTCAGCCTCCAGCTGGCGCACTTTGTTGTTGGCCTCCACCACCTCCGTAGGTTCGATGAAGACCGTCTTACCTGTGGCCGACTCGTCGTGCACGATACCGTTGATACGCCGTTTCACCTGCGGTGCTACGGGTATCACCAGTCGTCCGTCGCGCATGGTCGGAGCAGCGTCCTTATCGACGATACCGTCCTTCTGAGCCGAGTGCAGTATAGTATATAAGGTACGCGAAATGCTGCCCTGTGTCTTTTCCAGCTCATGCCGGATGCCGGCCAGCGTCATCGAGGCTGAGTCCTTGATTTTTCCGAACTTGTCGAGGATGGAGTCGATGCGGCGAATCATGGCGGGGAAGGTGGTCACGCCCTCCGTCAGTCGGTGCAGGGCAGGGTAGGGGTATTCTGGTTCCTCCTCGTCGTCGGCCTCGTTGCGGTTCAGGTATTTCACGATGTCCGCAATCGTCTGCAGCGAGCGTCTTAGGTCCCACACCTCTTCTTCCTCCAGATGCGTTCCCTCCATGCGGATGCGGCTCACGGCCTGGCGCACGTCGAAGAAGAAATTCATCGGGAAGTCGTCTTTCTCCGTCTGCAGCCTGCGGAACTCGCGCACCTGCGTCAGCCATTCGTTCACCTGCGCGCAGTCTGTGGAAAAGGCTATCTCATCTACCTTTTCCTTGCCCAGCGTGCTCAGGCAACGTTCCCTCAGCAGCCGTCTTATTTCGTCGAAACCAAGCTTGCGTTCGAAGTTATTCGGATAAATCACGCTGCAAAATTACTCATTTTCTATCGAATTAGCAAAAAAGTTGGTGAAAAATTTGTTGGTTTCAATTAATCTTCGTACCTTTGCACCCGCTTTCGAGACATCAGAGCACTGGAGAGATGGTAGAGTGGTCGATTACAGTAGTCTTGAAAACTACCGTACCGAGAGGTACCGGGGGTTCGAATCCCTCTCTCTCCGCCAA
>OMZO01000041.1 GCA_900315525.1 uncultured Prevotella sp.
GACTCCATGATTCTCATATCAACAAATGAAGTCCTGTCGCCATAATGCCGATAACTGCTCCACTGATATTTCTTTGCCGGGCAGATCCCTGCCTTTTGCGGGTTGTTTAGTATATACCTTGTTACTACTATCAATTGTGCGTCATTCTCCACCGGTTCGCTGTGGTAACGATCCTGAAACAAATGTCAGGATGCTGGTGGAAGCAGGTGTGTCCACCGCGATCGTCAAGATCGGCAGCGGTGCATTCTCCGATAACGCTTCGCTGAAAACCGTTATGATCCCGCTTTCCGTCAAGGAGATCGCAGAGGATGCCTTTGAAGGCTGCGGTGGTTTAACCAATATTACCATTGGTAGCAAAGTAGCCACCATTCTTCCTGATGCTTTTGCGGAATGTCCAGAATTACGGGATGTTTTTATTCTGGCAAAGAAAGTACCCAAAACAAGTATAAGTATATTTGAAGATTCATTCATAAACTATGCTACACTTCATGTTCCATCAGAATCTATTGATGCATATAAATCAGCAGAAGTGTGGAATGGTTTTAAATCTATTATTGGTTTATAGTGGACCTAACAAAAGCATAACAAAAGAATCGTTCCCTTATGATGGAGTATCCCATTAAAACTAATAGATTATTCCCTCGTTGGGAATAAAATGTTCCCATACTGGGAGTGAAGGATTCCCATTAAGGGGAATAATAGGCAGCATAAAGGAGCACTTGTTTCATGATTAGTGGCGACTATTCTGAATACGTATTGTGTATTTTTGAATAATCGCCACTTTTATGGTTAAACCTAACATCCAGTTCATAAGAATCCCTTTATTTAAAGGTGTTTTGAGCAATTGTAATGCCTGAAATACCTAACATGAAACCTAACATAAACCTAACGTCATACCTAACATTTGACCTAACATCTGATCGACGATGATGAGCTCGTATCAAATTTCGTTTAACATTTGAAATAAATCGTGCTTTTTAACGCCAAAGATTTGCAAGTCATCGAATTTTTTTGTATCTTTGCACTCAGAAAACGCGAAGCTGCTTAATCGCAGCCTAGCATTCGGAAAAACGCTGTGAAAAGCGCATCGTCCAATAAGGAAATAGCATCAAGGACTAAGTTTAACATTAAAACCTTTTTCTCATGAATAAGACAAATCTTATCAATGGGGAGTCGCTGAGTGCGTCTCTCGAAATCACGCTCGCTGTCGAGCAGTTTCTCAAAGAAAACTATCTGTTCCGCCGAAATGTGCTGAACGGAAAGGTAGAGCTAGCCACTAAGCAGGCCAGTAAGAATGATGAAACTGCCGAGGAGGTAATGCCAGACAATTGGCGCCCTCTGACGCAGGAAGCCCTTAACAGTATCATTCGCAGGGCCAAGAAGGAACAGGTGTGCGAGAAAGGCAGTCCGAAGACGGAAATCATGGAGTATGTACACTCCGAGGATGTGCCAACTCACAATCCCATCGGCCACTACCTGAGCAACCTACCTAAGTGGGACGGACAGAACCACATCGCACAGCTCTTCAGCCGTCTGCCTGGCATCACCTCTGAACAACAGGGATTTCTGGCTATCTGGCTACGCTCGGCTGTGGCTCATTGGCTGCAGATGGATACGCTGCACGGCAACGAATGCGTGCCAGTACTAATAGGTGCGCAGGGATGTGGTAAGACCACCTTCTATCATCGTCTGCTGCCGCCAGAGCTTCGTGAGTATTATCTGGATCACCTGAACCTGTCGAATAAGTTCGATAAGGAGATGGCGCTGACGAACAATCTGCTGGTAAACCTCGATGAACTCGAGGCGATCCGGCCTTCTCAGCATGCAGCCCTGAAGCAGACACTCTCGAAAAGCAAGGTGAACGGCCGCCCCATCTATGGAGCCTCGCAGGAAGACAGGCCTCGCTTTGCCTCCTTCGTGGCTACAACGAACAATCCTCACCCTTTGACAGACCCAACGGGTAGTCGTCGATACATTTGCCTCTCAATTCCTGATGGTTTGTTCATCAACAATACGGGTGAGATTGATTACGGACAGCTCTATGCCCAAGTGATGTATGAACTGAATGTCACCAAGACGCCCTATTGGTTCAGTAATGAAGAGGTGGCGCGTATTCAGCAGTTGAACCAGAACTATCTGGAGCAGAAAGACATTGCAGAAATGGTAGAGGTGTGCTTCCGTAAGCCCAAAGAGGGTGAGACAGCAAAGATGATGAACTCGAAGATGCTGCTGATGCAGATTCAGAAGGATTACCCCTCGGTAGAGATCAATCACGGCAATAAGGTTCGCATCGGAAAGGCCATGAGTAGTCTCGGCTACGAGTCAACTGATCACAGCAATGTGCCTTTCTACAAAGTCATCCCTGTAAAAGTGGCCTGATGTTAGGTATGACGTTAGGTTTATGTTAGGTATTTGTTAGGTTTCATGTTAGGTATGCGAGGCATCTTTGTGAGACTAAACAATTGATAATAAGATAATTACAAAAATCGAATGTTAGGTATTATGGATAAAGAACTGAAATTTGAAAATATCCCTTACGGATATAGTGTTTGTTTCAATGGCGATTGTGCCCTTCGTGAAACGTGTATGCATTATCTGGCTGGACAGTTGCAGCCAGCGAACAGGTATAGTGGCCATGCTATCTATCCGATGGCCTGGAAGAGTGGTACCTGCCAGAGCTATCGCGAGAAGAAACTCGTTAAGAAGGCATGGGGCTTCAGTCAGCTCTATAAGAATGTGCCTTACTACCAGAGGGCTGAGGCGCGCCAGTGTGTAAGGAGTTACTTCAGTAGCGGCAACGGCCCTTACTACCGCTATCATCATGGGGAGAATAAGCTTTCGCCCACTCAGCAGGCAGATATTCTGGCAATCATCGCCAAGTTCTGTCCCGTCGATGACATCAAGTTCGACCACTATGTGACAGATTGGGACTTTGATTAGAAAAAAGGGCGCCAGCAAAACTTGGCGTCTTTTTTTCTGTCTTAAAGAGATTGGGTTGTAATGAAGTCGTTTTCCAATTTACCACCACTGCATCAGCGTGCACGCCTCATGGTGTTTACATGCTCAATCCTTAAATGGAGTTAAATTTATCGTATTTCAATAAAGTTTTATCGTTTTTATTTGGAGGATAACAAGAAAAGATATACTTTTGCATATCGAAATTCAATAAATATCAACAGTTAAACGATAAATCAGTTATGAATTCATTAAACTTATGGCAGAATGCCAAGAAGAATCCCAAAACCGCTATCCTCGCAGTGATCATTGCCGCTGTAGTAGTCTATTCGTTTGTTGACGATATTCATAATGTTCGTCATGCTGCCACAAGTTACGACTATTGTAAAGCTATTTGTGAGCTGTTTGAGTATAGTTTCAAGGTAATCGTCTGGTGCATCTACTTCTTTGTGTGTTACCTTACTTATATTCATAAGCAATATTCAAGATGGAGTATCTGGCTGTTTTATATAGTGGCTGCAGTCATGGTGATCTATTATATTGGTGCATTGAATATGTCCAACTATGTTTTCAATCATATAGGTCCCGACCATTTCGACAGCCTTCCGTCAATGGTTCACGGATTGTATGGAGCCCCCATCTACTTGATTATTTTTAGTTTCCTCTTTCTGCCGAAGCTAATTAAAGATGTCATCAAACTGAAAGAAGAACAGGACTTAACTATCTAAGGAGCTATGGGAAGAATTGTTGTAAATCTGGATGTGGAGATGGCCAAGCGGAAGATGTCGCTCAGCGAATTGGCTGAACGAGTGGGACTTACGCTGGCCAACCTCTCCATCCTAAAGACAGGAAAGGCCAAGGCCGTGCGCTTCACCACCCTTGAGGCTATCTGCCGAGAACTGGGATGTCAGCCTGGCGATATACTGGAATACAGAGATGAATAAGTGGTTATGATATGATTCGTATAATCACCAGAGATACCGTATGGGGACGTTATTAACAACATTTAAGGTTTTGCGATGCAAGATTTCTGATTTTTGCAGTTATAGAGAGTAGAACTAATGATTTAAATGCATGAAAAAATGAGAAAGTTAGCAACACTCTTGATGATGGTCTTCGCACTCAGTGTAAAGGCTCAGCAAACACCGTCTTATCAACACACTATCGACCTTGGCGTCGGGCTATGGATTCCTGGACATACCGACCCAGGAGTAATCGACCATAGGTCGTATGATGAAAAAAGACATAATGGGCCTATACCCAGCGTGACTTACCAGTATATGATGAATCGCCATTGGGGGTTGGGCGCTACGGCCAGTTTGCTCTACTATAACAAGAAGATGGTGTATGATGATACTGGCGAGACTATAGACAAAATGAGCGAGACTGCGCTGGCATTGATGTTCACCACCCGTTACTACTGGCGCACCAAGAACTGGGTGCGGGTATATTCAAGTGCGAGTGTCGGATTACTATTAGACTGGGAGAAAAAATATAAGACATATAACAGGAAAGATAGTCAGAAGATTTTCCCCAGTGGGCAGATATCCCCCCTCGGAATTGAAGTTGGCAAGTATCGACTGATTGGCTTTGGGGAACTCGGCCTTGGTATGACAGGCTGGTTCCGCACCGGCATCGGCTATCGTTTCTGATTTCACCTCGCACCAAGGCAGACGGGATACGTTTTTTATGCAAAAGTCTTGGATGGATGGGAATATCTTTGTATTTTTGTGGCGTTATTACAAGAAGATTTCCTAACATGATGAAACTAACATTATCAACTATCGCATGGAGCCTTGCCCTGACAGCCAGCGCCCAACTCACAACACCACAGATCGAACTGCCTGATCCGTTGCTGATGAACGACGGAAAGACACAGGTAACAGAACTAAAAGACTGGAAAGCCAGACGGCAGGAGATTGCCGACATGATTCAGACCTTTGGCATTGGGCAAAAGCCTGAGGTAGCGCCTGAAGCCGTGAAGGCAAGGATGGATGGCGACACGCTGATCGTGGATGTTACGGTGAACAACGAGACACTCACACTGAAATCGTGCATCCACTATCCTGCAACAGGACAACCGCCTTACGCCCTGATGATCGGCACCAGTATGTTGTCACTACCCAAACCGCTGTTCGAGAACCGTCCTATCGCCATCATGAACTACCATGAGGCACAGGTGAACGACTATTCACAATGGCGTCCTCATCACGAACGAGGTGAGTACCCTTTCGACCGCCTGTATCCAGAGTTGAAGGATAACGGGGCTTACAGTGAATGGGCTTGGGGACTGAGTCGTCTGATTGACGGACTGGAACAGTTGGGGGCTGAGCAGACAAAGATCGACGTAAAGCGCATTGGCATCAGCGGTTGCTCGTATGCGGGTAAGATGGCACTCTTCTGTGGGGCTTTCGACGAACGTGTCGCTCTGACGATTGCCCAAGAGCCTGGTGGCGGTGGGGCAGCCTCATGGCGCTACAGCCATCGTCAGGATAGCGTGGAGAATCTTGACCGTACAGATTATCATTGGTTTCTGGAGTCGATGCGTGAGCGCTTTCATGGTGACAACGTCTATCTGATGCCCTACGACCATCACGAACTGGTGGCGATGGTCTGTCCTCGGGCATTGCTTGTGTTGGGTAATACGGATTACAAGTGGTTGGCAGACGAGAGTGCCTATGTCTCACTGAAGGCTGCACGCAAGGTGTGGAGCCAATTTGGCATCGACGATAGAATGGGCTACTCGATTATTGGCGGACATCCGCATTGTCTGTTGCCCGAAAGCCAATATCCTGAGGTAGAGGCATTTATCGATAAGTTCCTATTAGGCAGGAAGGAGATTGACACCAGCCATATCCTGAAGGCACCTTGGAACTTCTGATGGCTTACACTATCACTGCGTCAGCAGTTTATCCCAATTTAGCTCTGGTCTCTTCGAGGATGGCCAATAGGTCGTTCATCGTTTCAGCGCGGAGCATGGCGATGCGCGTCTGTCGGAAGTCGGGGATGCCTTTGAAGATGGGGGTAGCAGCGAGGTGTCTTCTGGTGTGGAGGATGCCTCGCTTCTCGTCGATACGCTCTACATTGATGCGCAACAGCTCTTCGAGGATATCGAGTTTGGCGTTGAAATCGAGGTTTTTTGTGCCAGTTTGATCCAGATAGTCGCGTACCTCTTTAAATATCCAGGGGCGCCCGAAGGTGGCACGACCTATCATGACAGCATCCACTCCGTATTCGTCGAAGGCCCGTTTGGCCTCTTCCGCAGAGGTGATGTCGCCATTGCCGATGATAGGGATATGGATGCGAGGATTGCGCTTCACCTCGCCGATAAGCGTCCAGTCTGCCTGTCCTGTGTACATCTGACTGCGTGTGCGCCCGTGAATGGTCAAGGCCTGGATGCCGCAGTCTTGCAGTTGTTCGGCCAGTGTGGTGATGATTAGCTGTTCGTGGTTCCAGCCCAGACGAGTCTTCACGGTGACGGGCAGTTTCACGGCATCGACAACCTTGCGCGTGATCTCCAGCATCTTGGGGATGTTCTGCAGCATGCCTGCACCAGCCCCCTTGCCAGCCACCTTCTTCACAGGACAGCCGAAGTTCAGGTCGATGAGGTCGGGTCCTGCCTGTTCCACAATCTTCGCCGCCTCCACCATCGCCTCGACATCGCGCCCGTAGATCTGAATACCCACAGGGCGCTCTGTGTTGCTGATGGTTAGTTTCGAGATGGTTGACTTCACGTCGCGTATCAGAGCCTCTGCTGAAACGAACTCCGTATAGACCATCGACGCGCCGAACCGCTTGCACAGCAGTCGGAATCCGATATCCGTCACATCCTCCATCGGTGCGAGGAATACTGGGCTATTTCCAAATTCTATGTTACCTATCTTCATTTCGCGTGCAAAGATACTAATAATCGGCAAAAAAACGGCGAATAATTTGGTTAATTCGCAATCTTGCATTATCTTTGCAGCGAGTTAACGAACTTAAATTGACACTATGGAGCAATTATTGCATTATGTGTGGAAGCACAAGCTGTTCCCCTTGCGGGAACTGCAGACAAGCGACGGTGATGCCGTCGAAGTGATTGATCCTGGCTTGCATAACCGCAATGCCGGGCCTGACTTCTTCAATGCGAAGGTCAGAATCGGACGCACCTTGTGGGTGGGGAATGTGGAGATACACGACAAGTCGTCGGACTGGTATCTGCACGGACACGACAAGGACCAGCGCTATGACAATGTCATCCTGCATGTGGCTGGCGTGCTCGATGCGGAGGTGATGAACACCAATGGCGAGTTTATCCGTCAGCTACAACTCGATGTACCCGACAACGTCAGAGACCATTATGACGAACTGCTGAAGACGGACAGCTATCCGCCTTGCTACAAAGTGATTCCAGACCTGACGCGCCTGATGGTGCACTCGTGGATGGCGGCTTTGCAGACAGAACGTCTGGAGCAGAAGACAGAAGCTATCAAACGGCGAGTGGAACAGTGCAACGGCTCGTGGGAGGATGCCTATTTCGTGACGTTAGCACGAAACTATGGCTTTGGCATCAACAACGATGCCTTCGAGGTGTGGGCACAGAACCTCCCGCTCTCAGCTGTGGCCCATCATCGTGATGACCTTTTCCAGATTGAGGCGATCTTCATGGGGCAGGCTGGACTATTGGAACTGGATACGATACCCGACTATTATCAGCAGGCGGCACTCAACGAAGGCTACTTCGCCAAATTACGCAATGAGTACCTCTATCTGGCCCACAAATTCTCGATGAAACCGATGGATTTCCGTCTCTGGCGCTTCCTGCGGCTGAGGCCACAGAACTTCCCGCATATCCGAATCTCGCAGTTAGCAAACCTCTATTATCAACAGAAGGCGGGACTGAGTCAACTGGTGGAGTGTGAAACCATCGAACAGCTGAAGACACTGCTCTCCTCACACGTCACACCCTATTGGGAGACGCACTACACCTTTGGCTCTACAAGTGCGAAGAACGAGAAGCATCTGACCTATGGTTCGCTGAACCTGCTCATGATCAATACAGCCATTCCGATGCTCTTTGCCTATGGGCGTCATCGCTCGAAAGAGGTGCTCTGTGATCGAGCCTTCGACCTGCTGGAGCAGTTGAAGCCAGAGAATAATCATATCATCCGCATGTGGCTGCAGGTAGGACTGTCCGTCGAGACAGCAGGCGACTCACAAGCACTGATCCAACTTAAGAAGGAATACTGCGACAAGAAGGACTGTCTCCGTTGTCGCTTCGGCTATGAATATCTTAAACGCAAATAACACTATGAACAAAGAAGAGATTTTCTACACAATGGCGCTGACGCGGCTGACGAACTTCAACTATCAGCAGGCGCTGGAACTATATCGGATGGTGGGAAGTGCCCAGTTGCTCTATGAGTATCGCAGTCATATCGGTGACGTCATCGGAGAGTCTTCTCCCAGACTGGTAGAGGCCCTGAAGAACTGGGATGAAGCGATGAAACGGGCAGAAGTGGAGTTGATGTATATGGAGGAACATAATATCCGAGCCTTGACATTGACAGACGATGACTATCCCCAACGGCTCACGGAATGTCAGGATGCGCCTATCATCTTATATTATAAAGGTAATGCCGACCTGAATCTGGCCAAGATTGTCAGCATCGTGGGTACACGGCAATGTACGCAGTACGGACAGGACCTCATTCACCGCTTCATCGCAGACTTGCGACAGGCTTGTCCTCAGGTGCTTATCGTCAGCGGTCTGGCCTACGGCGTCGATATCCATGCCCACCGTGAGGCTTTGGCAAATGGTTATGATACGGTGGGTGTGCTGGCGCATGGACTGGATCAGATCTATCCTTATCGTCATCGTGAGACGGCTGACGAGATGCTCAGGCATGGGGGACTGCTTACGGAATTTATGACCCAGACCAATGCCGACAAACCCAATTTCGTGAGACGGAACCGTATCGTGGCAGGGATGGCTGATGCTACCGTACTAGTGGAGAGCGCAGCTAAGGGCGGTGGGCTGATTACCTGTGAGATTGCCCAAAGCTACGATCGCAGTGTGTTTGCTTTCCCAGGTAATGTCAATGCGGAATTCTCGAAGGGATGTAATGATCTCATCCGTGATAACGGGGCGGCTTTAATCTCTAATGCAGGAGACTTCCTGCGTGCGATGAACTGGCAGGATGAGGCGCTTCGCCAGCAGGCACTTACCGATGGAATCGAGCGAAATCTCTTCCCTGACCTCTCTCCAGAAGAGCAGAAAGTGACCAGCCTGTTACAAGAGACCAACGACTTGCCGTTGAACATGCTCAGCGTGAAGACAGGCTTTCCCATCGGCCAACTCACGGCCCTACTCTTCCAGTTGGAGATGAAGGGCGTCGTCAAGCCCCTCGCAGGTGGTATGTACCACTTATTGATGTAAAAGAATTATAATTCTTGATACTGAATTCTTCATTCTTAATTTTATGTCGTACCTTTGCAGCGACATTAATTCGAATTAAGTATGAAAATAGCTTTAATCGGCTACGGCAAGATGGGCAAGATGATTGAGCAGATCGCCCGTGACCGTGGTCATGAGATTGTGAGTATCATTGATATTGACAACCAGCAGGACTTTGACAGTCCGGCATTTGCATCGGCTGATGTGGCCATCGAGTTCACGGCCCCACAGGTGGCTTATGGTAACTACTTGAAGGCCTGGGCCAAGGGCGTGAAGGTGGTGAGTGGTTCCACGGGGTGGCTGAAGGATCATGGCGACGACGTGCGCAAAGCCTGTGCCGAAGAGGGTAAGACACTCTTCTGGGCCTCAAACTTCAGTATCGGTGTGGCCATCTTCTCAGCCGTCAACCGTTATCTGGCCAAGATCATGAATCAGTTCCCACAATACGATGTGGAGCTGGAGGAGACCCATCATGTGCATAAGCTCGACCATCCCTCAGGTACCGCCATCACGCTGGCTGAGGAGATTGTGGAGCGTCTGGACCGTAAGGAAGGCTGGGCTGAGGAGACAACAGATCCGAAGCTGTTGCGTGTGGATGATATCCGTCGTGGTGAAGTGCCTGGTATTCACACCATCCGTTATGATTCAGATGCCGACCTGATTACCATCACTCATGATGCCCATTCGCGTAAAGGCTTTGCTCTCGGTGCCGTGCTGGCAGCAGAATATACGAAGGATCATCAGGGACTGTTGACCATCTCGGATATGTTTAAATTTTGAAACATAGGTTAAAAGCGCAACTTTCAGAATGGCTGTTGCGTCAAACCTGTGAATGAAGTGTTTAACAATCATGGAGAAAAAGAAAGAATTCAATCCTAAAGTCCAGTGGGCTAAGTTTATCGTCGTACTCATACTCTATCTGCTGTTCCTCTATTGGGTAAAGAGCTGGTGGGGATTGCTTGTCATACCTTTTATCTACGACATTTACATCACGAAGAAGATCAAATGGCAATGGTGGAAGGAGGCTGAGAAGCCTGTGAAGTTCGTGATGTCGTGGATCGATGCGCTGGTATTTGCCTTGGTAGCCGTCTATTTCATCAATCAGTTCTTCTTCCAGAATTACGTGATTCCATCGAGCTCGTTGGAGAAATCGCTGCTGACGGGTGACTACCTGTTTGTATCTAAAGTCAGCTACGGTCCCCGTATTCCTCAGACACCGTTGACAATGCCGTTGACGCAGCACACGTTGCCCGTCGTGGAATGTAAGAGTTATATCGAGTGGCCCCATTGGGACTATCGCCGTGTGAAGGGTCTGGGCGAGGTGCAGTTGAATGATATCGTAGTATTCAACTTCCCTGCAGGCGATACCCTCTGTTCTGCCCCCCAGTATCAGGCATACGACTATTATCAGATGTGTTATTCAATCGGTTATCAGCTCTACCCGAATCGTCCTGACCCAGACTCGCTGTCGGCAGAGGATCGTATCCGTTACTTCGATGCCATCTATGCTGCAGGTCGTGCTGAACTCTGGCGTAATCGTGCCGAGTATGGTGAGATTATCACCCGTCCTGCCGACCGTCGCGAGAACTATGTGAAACGTTGTGTAGGACTGCCTGGTCAGACGCTGCAGATACGTAATCGCATTGTCTATCTCGATGGTAAGCCCAATAAGGAGCCTGAGAATGTGCAATATACCTACTATGTGAAGTTGAAGCAGGCTATCCCCGACGAGCTCATGCAAGACTTGGGTATCTCGATGGAAGACCTGACAAGCTTGAACACGATGGGTTATATGCCGTTGACTAAGCGCGCATTGACCATGTTGCAGGCTCATAAGGAGATTGTAGAGAGTGTCAAGTTGAATACGGATGCCAGTGACCTGGAAATCTATCCGCTCAATGGTAACAAGCATTGGACGCGTGACAATTACGGACCAGTCTGGATTCCGAAAAAGGGCGAATCCATCGCACTTACACTCGATAATATCGCTATTTACGAGCGTCCCATCAAAGTCTATGAGGGTAATGACCTCCAGATTCGTGATGGTCGTATCTACATCAATGGCAAGGAGGCCAAGCGCTATACCTTCAAGATGGACTACTACTGGATGCAAGGTGACAATCGCCACAACTCTGCCGACTCCCGCTATTGGGGCTTCGTGCCTGAGGACCATATCGTGGGTAAGCCGATTTTCATCTGGTGGTCGAGCGATCCAGACCGTCGTGGATTCAGTAGTGTCCGTTGGAGCCGTCTTGGCAACATCGTTGACAATATCAAGTAAGTAGGCTCCATGGAGGTGCTGCTGAGTACAACCTATTTCGGCCCGGTGCAGTGGTATCAGAAACTGCACCGGGCCGAGCATGTACAGATAGAGCGGTGGGAGAGTTTTCAGAAACAGACCTATCGTAACCGTTGTCTCATCGCTACGACACAAGGCATTCAGGCCTTGACCGTTCCAGTGGTAAGAGGGGAAACATCGCTGATTAAAGACCTCCGAATCAGTGATCATGGCAATTGGCGTCATCTGCATTGGAACGCGTTGCAGAGTGCTTACGGTGAGTCACCTTTCTTTGAATATTATCAGGACGATATACGTCCGTTTTTCCAGAATCGATGGGAGTTTCTGCTGGACTTCAATGAAGCTATCCGTGAGAAGATGTGCGAATTGATCGATATTCAGCCGCAGGTTTCATATACAGAGCAATGGGTGGAAAATAGCCCGTCTTTGGATTATCGGGAAGCTATTAACCCCAAGCACCCTGCTCCTGATGCTGATTTCGTGTCAAAGCCTTACTATCAGGTCTATCAGCAGAAACATGGTTTCCTGTCTAATCTATCTATCCTCGACCTCCTCTTCAATATGGGGCCAGAGGGAATTTTCTGGCTTTGAGACGTGCTATGAGACAAATAAAAAATAAAATTACTAACATTCTATGAAGAAAACCTTAGTTTTGGCATTCTGCCTGGGACTATGTCTCATTGCTGTAGGACAGACGAGACATTTCTACACGTCAGAGCGACTGGCGAGTAACCTGATTACCTGTATCTGTCAGGATAAGGCAGGTTATATCTGGATTGGCACGGAGTATGGCCTGAACAAATACGACGGCTATCGTTTTACTAACTATTTCCATGATGTAAATAATGCAGCCAGCATCAATAGCAATAATGTCACCTCACTTTTTGTTGATCAGAATGGTGATCTATGGGTTGGTACGGGTATCGGTCTGGCCTATTATAATGATGCTAATGATAATTTCGAGCGAATTCCGTTGGCCAATGTGGAGGCTGCACGTGTCAATGATATCATTCAGGAAGACGACAATCATCTGCTGATCGGAACGGCAGGTTATGGCTTGTTCCGACTTGATATCCGTGAAAAAAAGGTGGTACAGGTAGAGCGCTATGCTACTGGTGATGATGATTATTTCAATCATATACTGATAGACGACCAGGGCAATTTCTGGAAAGGTGGGGCAGGACCAGTGATCACTTGCCGTTTGCGCGACAAGACGGTACAGCACTTTGACTCTCCTTATGGTTCCGTGACGACTTTTGTACCTTATCAGGGCGGTGTCCTCATGGTTTGTCAGCGTGGACTGATGTTCTATCGTGATGGACAGATTTTAACCGATTTCATCGACACCAGCATCTTCGGCGGCGAGATAGTTCAACTGCGTACCGCCCTTTGTGATGATAAGGGGAACTTATTCCTTGGCACACTTGGCAAGGGACTCTGCTGGGTACCTCAGGGCTCTCATCGCTTGCAGCGCTATGAGTATGCTAGTCCTTCATTCGACTTGAAGACGACGAATGTATGGGCACTCTATGCCGACAATCAGGATAACCTCTGGGTAGGCTGTCTGAAACGTGGTCTGCTTCTGTTGCCTCAGCAGGAGCCGCAGTTCAGTTCGTGGAGTCTCTCGGCACAGAATGTGAGTGTCGGCGGTTCGGTGACTTCTTTCTGTCTGGGTGATGGAGGCATCACGTGGTGTGCTGTTCAGAATAATGGTATCTATGGCTTCGATGAAAACGGCAAAATGGTAGCCCATCCGGCTTCTCCTCCGAAGACCTATTCTATCTATCGTGACAGACAGGGGGCCTACTGGATTGGTTCCGACGATGGCGTCTATAGCTATAATCCCCTGACGGGTGCCTATTCCAAAGTGTTTACGCTGGAATGTGACTACATCAACTTGATGACTGACGACGGGCAGGGTAGGATGTTTATTTCGACTTACTCCAAGGGCTTTACCTCCTATGATGTCAAGACCAAGGCGATACGTCACTTCTCAATGCGTGATGAAGACAAGGTAAGGGGACGGTTGCATAACAACTGGGTGATGACCATGATGGTGGATAGTCGTGGTAAATTGTGGATTGGCACCTCGTCGAACCTCTGCTGCTATGACCCAGTAAATGACAATTTCCATCCCTACGGCTGGGAGGTGATGCTGGAAGGCAAGACCATCTATTCACTCTATGAAGACCGCGACCATCGTGTCCTTGTAGGAACAGATGCTGGCATCTTCCTATACAATCAGAAGGAAGGTAAGGTGGTGCCGTTGCCTGGGGCAGAGATACTCGCTAACAAAGTCATCTGTGGTATGATACAAGACCAATATGGTGACCTCTGGTGTAGCACGTCGATGGGTATCTGGCAGTATCAGCGCGATGAGCAGCGCTGGATTACGCACGTTAGCGGTAATGGCTTGACAACCAGAGAGTACGTTCGTGGCCTGTCCATGCAGGATGCTACGGGTAGCCTCTTCTTTGGTATTAGCGATGGTATTACAACATTCCATCCCGCCGCTCTGCGTGATGCACATCCAACTAAGGAGGCCGTCCATCTGACAGGACTGTTCATAGGCAGCAACCCCGTGAATTGTAATACGCTTTCTGATGGTACACGTGTGATGACCGAGCCTTTGGCCGATAGTCATCATTTCACCCTCTCCTATATCGACAATACCTTCACGATGGAGTTCTCGCTCTTCAACTACGCCAATACAGATAATGTCGTCTTTGAGTATCGGATGAACGGTGCGAAGGAATGGGCTCAGACGAATGTGGGCAGCAATGTGATATCGTTCAATCATATCCAGCCTGGTTCCTACACCCTGGAAGTGAGAGCCAATGAGAATGGTGTCTATACCGAACCACAGACTTACTATATCGTCGTGCGTGCCCCCTGGTATCGTTCCGCGTGGGCGTACCTTATTTATATATTAGGCGCATTCGGCATCATCGGTCTGATTGGGTGGAGCTGGAAGAAAAGCACCACTCGCCAGCTCGATGAGGAGAAGATGAAGTTCCTCATCAATGCCACTCATGATATCCGTTCGCCGCTGACGTTAATCATGAGTCCACTCCACAAGTTGCTGCGGCAGGACTTCGATAGTGAGGTGAAGAATGAACTGAATACCATCGAACATAATGCCCAGCGCATTCAGAATCTCGTGAATCAGATATTGGATATCCGCAAGATCGACAAACAGCAGATGAAGCTGCAATGCCAGGAGACGGATATGGTGCAGTATGTGGGTAACATCCTGAAATCCTACGAATATACGGCCAAGGAACGGAATATCGACTTCCGCTATGCTCCTTCTGTTGACAAGCTGAAGGTGTGGCTCGACCGCAATGCCCTCGATAAGATTGTGGATAATCTGCTCTCTAACGCTTTTAAATATACTTACGACAATGGCACTATCGAGGTACGTGTATCGGAAGAGGGTACAGAGAATGCCGTACTGCAGGTAATTGACAATGGCATGGGCATCAAGGGCGATGCAACCAAGATTTTCGAACGATTCTATCAGGGCAGCAACTCGCGTTCTGTCCATATTGAGGGTACGGGCATCGGTCTGAACCTCTGTAAGATGATGGTTGAGATGCATCACGGCTCTATCATGGCTGCCAATCGCGACGATGCTCAGGGCAGTATCTTCACGGTAAAACTGCCGCTGGGCAAGAGTCACCTGAAGGCCGAGGATATTCTCATACCTGATGAGACAGACAAGGCACAAAGGCCAAAGGCACAGTCTAACTATCGTGTGCTGGTGGTCGATGACGATGTGGAGATAGGTACCTATATCCAGCAGGAGCTCGGTATTTATTATAGGGTGACACCCGTGACGAGTGCCCGTGAGGCCCTTCGTCTGTTGCTGGGTGCCGAGGAAGATAGGCAGTTCGACCTCGTCGTGAGTGATGTGATGATGCCTGAGATGGATGGATTCACCATGCTTCGCATGATTAAGACCAATATGAACATCAGCCATATCCCTGTGGTGATGCTGACCTCTAAGTCGGATGTCGCCAACCGCCTGGAAGGTCTGGAGAAGGGGGCTGATGCATTCCTGGCCAAGCCATTTGACATGGATGAGCTCCATGTCATCATCAATAACCTGATCAGCAAAAACCTACGCCTGAAGGGTAAGTTCTCTGGTGTCCAGCAACAGAAAGACAAGGTCGTTGAGACAAAAGTGAAAGGTAACGACGAGGTGCTGATGGAACGTATCATGAAGGTGGTCAACGATCATCTCTCCGACAGCGACTTCAATGTAGAGGTGCTTACCAAGGAGGTCGGCATCAGTCGTGCCCAGCTTCACAGAAAGATGAAAGAGATGACAGGATTACCCATCAGCGAGTTCATCCGAAACATCCGTCTGGAACAGGCTGTACGTCTCTTAAAGGAGCAGAAAATCAATGTGACACAGGTGGCATACACTGTAGGATTTAGCAATCTTGCACACTTTTCTACCGTCTTCCGCAAGCAATTTGGTGTCTCACCGACCGAATATATTGAGCAAAATCTGCAAGAAGAGACAAATATGCAATGAAACGAAACGTACGTTAAACCCAATCATAGAAAATCTGCCTACCTTTGCGGCAGATTTTTTTATTTCTAATTTTTATTATTAACTAACAAAACCAAACGTATGAGTTTCAAAGCAATGAAAACAGCCTTATGTGCAGGATTGTGCTTTCTGGGCATAATCAGCGCACAGCAGGTGTCGGCAGCTTCCGAGCAGGTCGCTGCTGTTCAGCAAACGAGACAGGCAACTGGTCATGTAACCGACTCTCAGGGTCCGCTGATCGGTGCCACGGTCATGGAAAAAGGTACCAACAATGGTACTGTTACCGATTTTGACGGTAACTTCACTCTTAATGTTAAGCCAGGCGCAACGCTCGTCATCTCTTATGTTGGCTATGAGTCACAGGAAGTCAAGGCTGGCGACAACGTACGCGTGAACCTTAAAGAAGACGGCCATGTAGTCAACGAGGTGGTGGTTATCGGTTACGGTACCCAGCGTCGTGAGGCCGTTACTGGTTCTGTTGCCAATATCGGTGGTGAGAAACTGAATCAGATTGCTGCTTCTAACGCAGCTCAGGCTCTGCAAGGTCGTGTAGCTGGTGTGCTCATGACACAAACCTCTACAAAGCCGGGTGCCGAGATGCAGATCCGTATCCGTGGTCAGCGCTCTCTGAGTGCTTCTAACGACCCGCTGATCGTGCTCGACGGTATTCCTTTCATGGGTCAGCTTTCTGATATCAACCCTGCCGACATCAAGTCAATGGATATCCTGAAGGATGCTTCTGCGACCGCTATCTACGGTTCTCGTGGTGCCAACGGTGTGATCATCATCACCACCGTGAAGGGCAGTCAGGGCACACCTGCCAAGGTAACCTATAATGGTTATGTAAGCTTCAAGAAGCCATTCAAGAAGTATCCGATGATGGACGGTCCCACATTCAGCAAGTTCCGTAAGTATGCTGGTAAGTATGAGAATTCTTTGGATGAAAGCGACGATATCAATACCGACTGGCAGGATCTTTACTATCAGACAGGTGTTGGCTACAGCCACGATGTCAGTGTGGCTGGTGGTACCAATGGTGGTAGCTACAGCTTCGGTGCCGGTTACTATCACGATGAGTCTGTTGTTCCTACTGAAGGTTACGACCGTATCTCTGTTCGTGGTAACTTCGATCAGAAGGTTGGTGAGTATTTCCGTTTCGGTTTGAGCACTAACAACAGCTATCGCAAGACACAGGGTATTAATAATATTTATGCAGCTCTGTCTTCATCGCCTATTTCAAGCCCCTATGACAAAGACGGCAACCTAAAACGCTTTAACACACTTCCTGCCGATCAGCAGATCGTCATCACAAAGGATGTCGTTGAGCGCGACAAGGATCAGTGGTTGAGCGAAAACAGAGGTATTGGTAGCTACAACACATTGTTCGCTGAGGTGAAGTGCCCATGGATTGAAGGCCTGAGCTATCGTGTGAATGTCGGTTTGAACATCCGCACTTCTAAGGGGGGTGGCTTTACCGGTACTGGTATCAATAGCACGAACCCGACTCAAATCAATAGCGGTTGGGTAACCAACGAGCAGACCCGTAACTGGGCTGTTGAAAATCTGCTGACTTACGACCGCGTCTTCGCTGAGAAGCACAACCTCAATGTAGTAGCTATGTATTCTGCTGAGCAGACACGTTGGGAAAGAACTGGTGGCACAGCTCAGGAGATTCCTGCTGAATACTTCCAGTACTATGCCCTTGATAAGGCTACCGGTCAGGCCAACCTCAATAACTTTGGTTACAACCAGAGTGGTCTGATGTCTTGGATGGGACGTGTGATGTATTCTTATGATAATAAGTACATGCTCTCAGTCGCTTTCCGTGCTGATGCTTCTTCTCGCCTGGCTCCCGGCCACAAGTGGCATACTTATCCTGCTGTCAGCGCAGGTTGGAACATCGCCCGTGAGGAGTTCATGGAGAGCACCAAGAACTGGCTTGACAATCTGAAGCTGCGTGTGGGTTATGGTGAGACCTCTAACCAGGCCATCAATCCTTACTCTACACTCGGTGGACTGGCTATCCGCAACTACAACTTTGGTAACGGCACTAATTACAAGGCTGGTTACTATGTAAACTCTCTGCCTAACCCCGAGCTCGGTTGGGAGTACTCTAAGACCTGGAACTTCGGTCTCGACTTCTCACTGTTCAATGGTCGCCTCTCTGGATCATTCGAGTATTATATCCAGAAGACCAATGATATCCTGCTCAATGTGAAACTGCCTGATACCGCTGGTGTAAGCAGCTATACCGGTAACATCGGTAATACTGAGAACAAGGGTTGGGAATTCTCTCTGAATGGTATTATCATCGACAACAAAAACGGTTGGAACTGGGAAGCTGGCATCAACTTCTATCAGAACCGCAACAAGCTGACAAAGCTGGCAACCGACGATCCTGATGGTAGAGACGAGGGTAACCTCTGGTTCGTCGGCTATCCTATCGATGTTATCTACGACTATGAGTATGTAGGTCTGTATCAGGCTGGTGAAGAGGCTGCTATGAAAATCCTCGAGCCCGGTGGTAACATTGGTATGATCAAGGTGAAATATACTGGTGACTACGACGCTAACGGTCTGCCTACACGTGCGATTAATGCTGACGACCGTCAGATCATGAGCATGGAGCCTGACCTCGTTGGTGGTTTCAATACGACTGTTGGCTATAAGGGCTTCGACCTGACTGTGATTGGTGCCTTCCAGATTGGTGGTAAGCTGATCTCTGCCATCCACTCTTCTAACGGTTACCTGAATATGCTGACTGGTCGTCGTAATAATCTGGATGTGGACTACTGGACAGAGGAGAATACGATAACCCCAAGTACGGTTCTACCCTTGGTTATTTCAACGCAGGTTATCTGAAGGTGCGTGCCATCACACTCGGCTACAACTTCGAAAACCTGAAGCCCGTCAAGGATCTGGGCATCAGCCGTCTGCGCCTCTATGCTACGGTTCAGAATCCGTTCGTGCTCTTCTCTCCGTATAATAACGAGAGCGGACTCGATCCTGAGACTAACTCATGGTCAAATGAGAATACGGCTGTAGGTTATAGCTTTGGTAGCCACAGAATGCCAATCGTTGGTTATAACACGCCTTCTACCCGTAATTTCATC
>OMZO01000070.1 GCA_900315525.1 uncultured Prevotella sp.
TATAACGAGGAAGTGCAGCAGCGGCTTTGCGATTGGGGCAAATGGCTGAAGGGCAAGATAGGCTTCGACGGGTTCCGTCTGGACTTTGTGCGTGGCCTGCAGCCGGAGTTTGTCAGCCGTTGGGTGAAAAGTTTGCCACTACAGGATGGTCATCAACCGTTTATCGTTGGTGAGTATTGGGCCGAGGACGGCCGGTATATCAAGGAATGGGTGGACAGCGTCGCCCAAGGCGGTGCCGATGTTCATGCCTTCGACTTTCCTTTGAAGTTCACACTTACTGAGATGTGCAACAAGTCGGGCGACGAATTCGATATGTCACGCTTGGCTCATGCGGGAATGATTCGTGATTTCGGTTTGCCTGTTGACAACGTCGTGACCTTCGTAGATAACCATGACACAGGGAAGGAACATGACAAATGGATCGTCAAGGATTATGCGATGGCCTACGCCTATATCCTCACCCACGAGGGTACGCCATGCGTGTTCTATCCCCACTTCTATGCTGTCACCCAGCACGACGTGGATAACCCGTCATTAGAAGTCATGGCACCATCAGACTTGCAACAGGCCATTCGCCAGTTGATAGACATCCGTCGTCAGTACCTCGGTGGCACGTTAGCTGTCTTAGCAGAAGAAATTGCTGGAGGAGATTTGCAATCCCCGACCAAGAACCTCTATGTCGCCCGCCGTCAGGGAAACGGAGTAAAGGATGGTGCTATCATCGTGCTCAACAACCACAACACTGACACCCTCAGCATCACATTAAACGTCAATCCCGATGGCTTTACGGATTGGTCAGGCCAAATGCTGGTCAATCTCCTTAATCCCAAAGAAACCATCACTGTCGGCAATGACGGCCAAGCCACCCTGTCAGCCCCTAACCGTGGTTATTCTATCTGGGTTCTCAAAATGGAAATATGAAGTATCCTCTCTGATGATTTTTTTATAGAGAACAAATAAATGTCGAACCCTCTAACAAAGAAAATATGAGTCCATAAGAAGAAATATTCTTAAATGTTTGGGCGTCTCTGGGAATTATAGTACCTTTGCACTCAACATATTGTGATTAAGGAGTGACAGCTTTCTTGTAAACTTCCGAACAACGCCAAAATTCAGTTTCTCAGTTTACTCCAAGGAAGATTGTCTGCCTGCTCACACCATATGGTGTGGGCATTGGCGGTATAGACAACTTGGAGTAAGGTTAATTGGCGTTGACCTGGAAGTTTTGTCGTTAATGTACCAATAATGTCCACCCTTTCCAAATCGCAATACGTACATTACCGACAACATCTAATTAAGTTTCAAACTTCATTTGACAATGAATAATATAGAAGTCCCAGACAATCTGGGAGGACTTGGCGACTTGCTGCCCGCCGATGTCCTGAAGATGGTGAACGAACTGCTGGAGCAACTGCACCGGAAAGACAAAGACCACCAAGGCAGCACAGTCATCAATATCTATGGAAAAGGCAGTCTCCACGTGGATCATGTGGATAACCAGTATCTCTATGGAGATAAGTGGGTTAAGGCTCTTCAAAATAAAGTGGTTGCGGATGATCAGCCGTCAGCAGATCCCGTTTTCGAGAAAGACACACCGCTGTCGGCCCTGTTCCGTGATAACTTTCACTGTGAGCTGAGGAAGGTCATCGAGTTGTGGAGACCGTATCTCATCGATGATGACGCATCGGTGGATGCCCTTGCCATGGCGCATTTCGAGTTCGACAGGAACCGGATTTATTCTAATAAGGTTTATCGCGATTTATGCGAACTTGATGGTTTAGGGGCTCTGCAAGTTTCGTTGAGCCAACTGGCCCGTTATCTTGCAGATCATTCCAACTTAAGCCGCAGCTTCGCTACGCTTTACCAGCAATTAAAAAACTATCGTAGCGAATACACCACTTATTCACCATGATAGGAGGTTAATGTCGTTCTACGGTAATTGTATGATTGCCAATAATATCGTTTCAACTTTTCAGAAAGGAAAGAGCGGTTGAAACCTTCTGCTAATGTAGAGGGACAAACAGTCAGTGTTTCCATCAGTCTATGGGGTTTATGGTTACGGCGCCTATCGTATCGTGCTGAGCTGTCGCCAAAAGGATGCCGAAATCATCGTTCTCGTCGATATGCAGCAACATGGACTGTGTCTGACGATTGGCACCCTCGGAGAGCATGTTGAAAAAATAGGGGAATAGGTGGTCATTACGATATGGCTCTGTACGTACGGGCATGGCAATACAGACGGGGGCGCCTGTATACCCGTCTTTATAAGTGAAGATGTACTGACGGTCATCTGTTTCCTGCAGAATGCCGGCCTCCACATCGTGGACTAATACCTTACACTGTCTCATAATCCAAAGTCTTTAATTTGATATTCATCTGTAATCCAAGCGTATCGAGAACGGTCAACAGGGTACTGAGTTGTGGATTGCCCTCCCCACGCTCGATTGCCACTAACGTGTTCAGTCCCACACCAGCCAAATCTGCAAGGGTCTGTTGGTTCACGCCCAGATGCTTCCGCCTTTCCTTGATGATGATTCCTATTTCTTTTGCATCCATATTGCTGTCTGACATTCACAATAAGTTGTGATTTCGCTGCAAAGATAGGAAAAAGAATTGAAACCACCAAGTAAAATCACAATAAAGTGTGAGAATGCGAGGTAGAAGTATACTTTTCGTATAGTTCAAATGTCGTAGTATAGATATATTTCTCTTTTATTTATTGTATCTTTGGGCCGTCAATCTTTATTGCCTATGGAAGAAGAGAAACCTAAGAAGAAACGGAAGAAGGCTGTTGCCGCTGACGATGGGGCAGGGGAGCACAAGCGGCCGTGGCAGGAGAACCTCGCCACGATGGCGGAGATCAAGGCGTTCGTGAGCGACCGCTACTACCTGCGCTATAATGTCGTCAGACGGGGCGTGGAGTGCCGGCGACCATCGAGCTACGACCACGACGGCACCGACTGGCAGCTGATCTCCGACCGCATTGTCAACTCGCTGCGCGTCGAGCTGGCGACGACGAAGAGCGTGCGCAAGCAGGACATCTGGGACCTGATCGAGTCGGACTTCACGCCGGAGTTCCATCCCTTCCTGTACTACCTGGACCACCTGCCGCCGTGGGACGGGCAGGACTATATCATGGAGCTCTCCGTGTCGGTGAGCGTGGCCGGTGGGGTGGACAAGCAGCTGCTTTTTGCCGAGTGCCTGAAGAAATGGCTCGTGGGCATGGTGGCGGGCTGGGTCGATCCGATGGAGGTGAACCACCTGATGCTGGTACTCGTCGGACGGCAGGGGACGTACAAGACGACGTGGTTCAACTACATCCTGCCCCCGCCGTTGCGCTCCTACTTCATGACGAAGACCAACGCTGCCCGGATGACGAAGGACGACCGGCTGGCACTGACGCAGTACGGACTGATGTGCTGCGAGGAGCTCGACACGATGACACCCTCGGAGCTGAACAACCTGAAGGCGACGGTGACGATGCCCTCGATCGATGACCGTCCGCCCTTCGGCCATGCACCGGAGCACCGCAAGCATATCGCGTCGTTCTGCGGCACGGGCAACAACGTGCAGTTCCTGACCGACACGACGGGTAACCGCCGCTGGATGCCCTTCGAGGTGGAGCGTATCGACAATCCGCGCTCGCATCCCTTCAACTATGAGGGCATCTATGCGCAGGCCTATGCACTCTATCAGGAGGGCTTCCAGTACTGGATGGAGGAGGCCGAGAGTGAGCAGATGGAGGCCCACACGCGCGACTTCAGGGCCTCGAACCTGGCCGAGGAGCTGGTGGACACCTACTACCGTGTGCCTGCCGATGGCGAGGCGTCGATCGTCGTGCTGGTGGCCCAGGCACTGCTGCAGTTCGGCCATCTGGCGTATGGTCTCGGCGATGCGAAGGTGGGACGTGCCTTCACCAACCTCGGCTTCAAGCCCAGGCGCACTGCCACAGGGCGCGGCTACTACGTGGTGCAGCGCACGACGGACGAGATTGAATCGCGCAAGCGCTTGCTGGCCATTGGGGATGACAGTGACGGATGACGGATGGCAGCTCGGGAGCCCTCGCGCGTACCGCCCGCGCAGTACGCACGAAGGTTTTTTCTCAATTATCCGTCATCCGTCATGTTAGTGAATAGTGAATAGTTAATAGTGAAGACTGCGATTGAGCGAGAGGAGAGCCAAACTTGTTTGGGCTATCCCGAGCGTGAGCAGGCTCGACCGCAGGTCAATAAGTGAAATAAAGAAAGTATTATGATAGAAGACCGTGAGTATATGAAGCGGGAGCTGGCGCGGATCTATTCGCCGCACACCAAAGAGGTGAAGTCGGCGATGAAGAAACTGCGTGAGGACATCAACCGTTGTCCGGAGTTGGTGGCAGCGCTGAAGCAGACGCGCTGGAACCGTAACCGCAACAGTTACACCGCCCGCCAAGTGCGGCTCATCGCCGAATACCTTTGCATCGACTGAAGCCGTTTTCATGCTCCCCCGCAAAAAAACAACCGAAAATCCTTGCAAGTTTCAAATAATTGTCTTATCTTTGCAGCATGAAAGGTGGAACCAAGTAGAGCCACGATGTGCGGAACGGTGGCATGGCTATAAGGATTCCTTATGGAGATGATGAGCAATTCGACCTTGCCGCTTGGTTTCATTCTTGTTATAACCGACTGAGATGCTATACATCTTGGTCGGTTTATATTTTTATGTATTTCGGTAATGTGAATTCTGCAGGATCCTTTATTTTTGTAGCCGTGATAAAATTGACAACTTTCACCTTTCCTCTGCTTATTTTAATCTCATAGTTTGGATGAACGATGAATTTTGAGATGCCATTGGTATAGATAAAACATTCTTTATCATAGTACAACTCCATCTTGAATCTGGCCGTTGGAAAGTTAATGAGCTCTATAAGATCAACGGCAAGGCCCTTACCTCGCTTTGACTGTCTGATAGCATGAGTAAGTTGTTTTGCACTCATGTAGAGTCTATCACTGCCCAAAGTGATCCCATTGATTGCTGCATAGCGTAACATGCGTATCTCGACTCCTCCGATATCAAAGGGCATGATTTTTGAATGTCCTTCTTCCTGTATCTCTGCTAATACGACAGCGATAGTCCTCTGGGCTTTGGACAATTCCTCTGTTGTTAGATCTGTTGTCTTTTGTTCTTCCATAGTGAATGATTTAATGTTTTCGTCTGCAAAGATAAGCATTATTCCTGACTATGCAAAATATTTTGGAAAAAAGTTGAATAGCGGCAACGGGCGGCAACTTCCGGCAACAAAATGCCCCTCGGAATGTCGTAACTTTGCCGTTGCATTTGAGATGCAACGGCGAGTGAAGGCTGCGGCTCAGCAGAGTCCGAACAAGTTCGACTCTGCGTTCGCCTTGCACTTCACTTGTACTGTGATTCAGCGGAATGTCACCCTTGACTGAAAGGAATGCCATCTACGACTTGTCCGGACGTCATCTACGACCCGAAGCGATAATCCCTTACCCGGGAC
>OMZO01000011.1 GCA_900315525.1 uncultured Prevotella sp.
AATACTAGTCAGATCACGAAGGCTGTCACGGTTGCTCAGCTGCCCGAACATCATGACAAGCAACTGGTTCCAGCATGTGAAATGCTTCACGTATTTGTTTCCTTCGTATTTCATTACAATTCTATCAAAGATTCTCTGTGGCAAGAACTCTATAAGTTGAGCGAAGATATATTTTCCGGTGTTCATCGAATGACTGATTTGCTTTTGGATTGCAAAAGTAGTCAATTCAAATCGTCACCATCAATTTTACGCTCTAAAACTCTATATTTAAGTAATTTACAAACATTTCCGCTATTTTTTAGTGGACACTAGTGTTGTAATTTTAATATGCAATTTTACTCTTATAAGTATAATCTAATTTATATAATATTATAATATTATATAAATCTAAATTACTTATAGTACTATAATATTAATTTCTCTTCTTATTAATTCCACTATCCGATGCCATTTCACATTATCACACTAAAAAAAACAAAAATGTCAAGATGTCAAGATGTCAAGATGGTGTACTACCCTAGAAAAAGTTGAATGTTTTTTTACCTTAACCCTGCCATAGGTTGAATGCCTGTTGAGTACCTTAATTCTAATCCCTGGCAGAAGTTGAATGATTTTCTCTTAACCCTTGTTTTTGTTGAATAGGCTCCTGCCGAAGACCTGATTTGGCAAATAGTTGGCAAATAATTGGCATTTCGTTGCGGTGCAGCGGGATGCCTTTTTTTATGCCTAAATTTGCACTCGAAAGCTTTCAAACAATAAACAACGAGTACAAATCAAAAAAAAGAAGAAAATGAAATACAAGTTTATTCTACAGGAGATGAAGGAGGCGAGTGATCCTAATGTGCAGGCTTTTCTGAAGGATGTGGAGCGGATGAAACGGCTGACGAAACAGGAGAAGGATTTCTATCTGAAGACGCGATACTTGTCAAGCTCCGTCAAGAAACTGGTAGAGGATTTCATACCCTACGTTATCTATGTGGCATACAGCTACAGCCAAAAGACGAAGACGCTCCAGATGCTCGACCTGATCAATGAAGGAATCCTCGGTGCTTACGCTGCCTTTGACTATAGCGCCAAGTATGGCATACTGTCAAAGAGAAGGGTGCAGGGATCCATCAAGAACTACATCAGGAGAAGTATGAACCGGACAGACGGACAAATTGTATTTTGAAATATTATGAACGAAGTAAGTATTAACAAACAAGCAAAACTCTCCGAGCATTTGGCTTCGCCGAGTGAGGCTGCGCTCGGCCATTCAAGCGAGCTTGATGGCTCTCACTTATCGCCTCACTTTTCTCTCGGAGAGTTGATAAAGACGAAGCATGTGACAGCGGATGGGAATATCCCGAGTCATGAAGTGATTGAAAATCTGAAGCGGCTGTGCTGGTGGTTGGAGGAGCTGAGGTATAGTTATAATACGCTCTACTGTCTGCAGTCGGGGGAGGATTATGAGACCTCGGAGAATGTCGAGGGGATTGTGATTAACTCTGGCTATCGCTCGCCGGCGGTGAATAAGCTGGCGGGTGGGGTAGCGACCTCTAATCATGTGACGGGGTGTGCGGTGGATATCCGTGTCTCAGGTAAGGAGCAGATGATCCGCTATGCATGCATCTTGCTCGACATCGCTGACGGCACTGGTAAGGAGTTCGATGAGTTATTGCTGGAGCAGCATGGGAACATCTGCTGGGTGCACTTCGCCGTGAGGCCGCCCTCGCAGCAGAATAGACGGAGAATCAGCTTCTTGCGACAATAGAGACGCGGAGACAAAGAAAATAGGGCTTGCAGGGGATTGCCAGCGAGCCCTATATTTTAATTAAACGAAAACGTTTGCGTAAAAAAACGACAGAAAGGAGAGGGAAGAGGTGGAATTTGTCGCTTATTTTTGAGATGTCGCAACATTGTCATAAAAAAAGCGGTCAAAAATCTTGGGGTGTATTGTTTTTTTTCTTATTTTTGCAAGCAGATTTTGACAATAATAAATATGTAATAACTAAAAAAGTAATTATGGCTAGATTAAGACTTACGGTGGGGAAGATCACCGTTTCGACAGAAAAGGAGACTGGCAAGCTTGTATTGCCAGTGAGCCTGCTGAATATGTCGATCTACGAGATGAGTCTTGTGAACTTCAGTTTCAAGAAGAAAATGTACCAGCCGACAGAGGTGTTGGCCGACTTGCGTATCTGCAATAGCGAAAAGTCGAACAGTATATGGAAACCTCTTCAGCGTAACCAAATAGAAATGCTCTTCAAGCATAAGCAAGTGAAGCTCGAGGCAGTGAGAAACGACGGCGACGAGACCGACGGCGAGCTCATCGACATCGTGGGCGACGACTACTACGTGCAGGAGGTGCGTCCTTGCTACTATCCCGACTCGATGGTGGTGAAGCTGAAGATATACAGTCTGGACAAGTTGCTGACGCTGACGCGCCAGTGCAAGTCGTGGACGGCGAAGAAGCTCAGCGATCATATCCTGAAGAAAGAGTTGCCCAACTACCCGGTACCTTATAATAATACCGAGAGCGTGATGTGCGTGAAATGCGACACTTCGCATATGAAGCATCTGGTGAAGAACGGACAGGAGCATATCTTCCCGTATCTCGTACAGTATAACGAGAGCTTCTACGACATGCTGATCCGTACCTGCAACCGCTGGGGTGAGTTTGTGTACTGGGAGGACGGCAAGCTGAACATCGGCTGCAATACGGATGACGCCAAGGAGATCAGTGGCTACCACTCGATCACCTTCCAGGACTATACGACAGAGCAGACGAAGGGAAGCACCTACGTCTCGGAGGCGCCTTATGACAAGAATGTGCTGAAAAGTGTGGTGAATAAGGATGGTGCTGCGAAGATCTTCGCTACAATGATGAACGCGGTGAGCACGGAGGACGGTGCTGACTTCTACTGGCTCAGGAAGGTAGGGCAGCTGCTGACCAACAGCAAGTCAATCACGAACTTCGTCTTCGACACCGCCGTGAACGACCTGATAGCTTACTCACAGGCTGAGTCGTTGTTCGCCCAGCGCAACCGCAAGCATAATAAAAACTACTTCGAGAAAGAGAAGAAGTATATCTCGACGCTCGACGAGCAGTACAGCGATGGCAAGTATAATCAGTTCTCTGAGAGTAAACCTATCGTCGATGCTGAGAAGTATGCACAAATCCTGGTTGGCGAGATGATGGCTGAGCAGAACATCGTCGAGATCGACTACGACACGACGTGGCCAGGACTGAAACTGGGTGACGTCATCAAGGTGAACGACGAGCTCTGCATCGTCGTGGAGATCGGTACGAAGGAAGGTGAGCCGGACAAGTTCCAGGTGAAGGCCATCGCGAAGGTGAATAACGACTTCTATCCGACAATCATCCCGTCGGGACATATCCGTACGAGTGGTCCGCAGGTGGCTGTCGTCGTCGATGCTGACGACCCGCAGAAGAAGAACCGCGTGCGCCTGGAGTACCCCTGGCAGCTTTCCTCCCTGAAAAAAGGCTATGAGGACATTGTAGCTGGCGATCTGAAAAGCTTCGACATCTCAGACGCTACGCCCTGGCTGCTCTTTGCCGCTTCGTCGGGCCCATTCCAAGGTGGTGTGCATGGCAGGCACTATCTGGCAGAGAAGGTGATCGTGAACTATGCCAACAACAATGTGGAGCGCCCCTACGTGGTGGGTAGTGTCACGACAGATACGCCCAAGGCGCTGAAGACATCGGCTGCCGTGATGGCTGCTCCTAACGGTGAATTTATAAAGGTGCACGAGGGACTGGGCGCGGGAGCCACAGCTTTCATCTCCAATTTCACGCCTGGTGCTAGTCTCATCAGCGGTTTCTTTGACTTCCCTGACGTCTTCAATCTAATCGCTTCTGACGGTCAAGACGATAAGAGCTCTGCCTTCGAAGGCGGTGTGGAGATGGGCGACAAATACGGCATCTGGAATATCAGCTGCTCGACCGACAAGCGCTCTATCAAGATCAATTCGCCCTGGGGAAATGTGGCTGTGAACGCCTTCACGGGTATCACCATCAGTGCGCCCAACGGCGACATCAAGATCAAGGGTAAGAACGTGTCGATCGAGGCAGGCAACAACCTGAGTCTCGTGTCGGGTACCAACATCAAGAACAAGTTCGCCTCGACCTATGGTGATGGCGCTGGCTACAATATGGTCAGCTTCCTGGTCGACGTCAAGAATATGGCTTCCAAGAAGCTCGGTGAACTGGCGGAAAGCGTGATCGACGTATCGCTGCTCCGTTCGCTCGTCGAAACGTTCTGGCGGCCTCAGGAGGGTGCGCTCTCGGTTCAGTCGAACCGTTACCTGAAACTCGGGGCTGGCGGTGCAAAGCCCGGCTATCCGTATGATGCCTACAAGAATCCCCAGAAGCGCCTCCAGAAAGACATCGATGAGAGCGGTATGCTCAAAATGGGTCCGGTCATGACGAGTCTGCTTGAGAAGCTTCCGCCCATCGTTTACAAGATGGAGTATGATTATAAGGAGCAACACGCTATCTGTGTGGATAAAAAAATAGAATTCGAGGCTGCCATTACCTCTTTAGGAAAATGTGCAAATGGGAAAGAGCTTAAAAACAATGAAATTTGTAAAACATATGACGATTTGAAGGCTAAGTTCTGGGATCCCAAGACAAAGAATATCACCGAAGCTGATTTGGGCTTTAAGGACTGTTGTAAATGTGTCGAAAGAAAAGATGTGGATATGTCTGTAGTGACGAATTTGAATCCCGGTATTGATCAGACAGATACAGCTGCGGTCAATATTCAAAAGGACTTCTTCCTTCAGCGTCGTTTTGACTTAAAGAAAAAAGTGGTTGAGAAGGCCAACGAACTGCTGCAGAACATTATCAAGTTGCGCACAGAGCCGCAAAAGTTGGGTGACTTGAAGACCTATGGTCTCGCCCGCAGACACAGGAGTTGGCCCGCCAACTACTACGAAACCATCGAAAAAGCCTTCTCGCAAAAGAATTGCAAGGATAGTTTCTTCTTTAAGTATGCCTATGATCAGGACAATGTCATCACCGACGAGCGTGCTAATCTGACACAAAGAAAAATCGAGGAGCTCAACCTGCATAGCGTGGCACTGTTCCGCCGGGCTGCTCTGACCATCGTGGAAAGCTGGGGCATGGATTCACAGCCCATTGCCAAGGAGTTGAACGCTCAAAACGCGATTGTGGATACTAACATCGCCAAGAAACCAGCCAAGCCCGTCACCGACGCTGATTTTGAGAACAACAACCTGTGGAACCTCTACGTGAGCAGCCTTGAGTTTGGCAAAGCCGTCGGTAAGCAAGGTGGATCATGGAAAGACGCCATGGCTGAGCCCTTCAACAGCAAGACTCTCAAGATAGGTACACCTTTCAAGGAGTACGGCGCATGGGCTAATGCCAAGACGGGACAGATACTGTTCGGAACGGGTGCTACTTACAGCATGAAGAACGACGGTACCATCAGCCTGCTCGACACCCGTTACAATCAGGGTAAGCTCTCGAGGGCTCTGAAGAACGATGCTGATAACGCTGCTTACGACAACTTGAATATTCAGGTTCAGGACAAGCTGAAGACACTCGAAGTAAAAGTTGCCAATGTAGTAAATCCCGCTGCGGACTTTGTGGTTGTTGAACTAGATGAAAATAATGCAGATGACAACAACCAAGAACAGCCCAATGTAGAAATTGATCACAATGGTGCACAATAATTTAAATAAATAAGGAATATGGCAGATTATATATTCGATGACTGGAAGACCATGCTTGGCAGTTTTCAGGACTGTGTTCAGAAGGATCTGGAAGAGATTCACAAGCAGAAGGCTGAGATTCAACAGATGAAAGCCGACCTCTATAAGGAGATGGAAGGCTTCAAGTATTATCGCGACGAGCAATGTCTGATACTCTCTGCTCCGAAGGTGATCATCGGCAATGTCGATGAGAGCGGCGACCTCATATCAAGTATGGGTGAGGTCATTATCAAGGGACAGGGCGTGGAGCTCAACGGTGTGGGTGAGACAGGACGCATCCTCAGCCGTGCACCCATCATCCAGCAGACGGCCGTCGATCCAGGCAGTGATGGCATGGAGAACGTCGTCTGTGAGACGTCGGTTATCTCATCGCAGGCTTGCAACATCGTGCTCGAGAGCAACGACGCTACCGATGCCTTCTCGATGACACCTGCATCAGCAGGCAAGGGCGGCATCCGTATCCATGCGGATAACGCCATGCAGCTGGAGGCTGCGGTATCCAGTGAGCTGCGTAAGAGCAGGATAGAGGATTCGGTGGATACGCTCAAAGCGCAGATCTCCGATCTCGAGGACCAGAAGACAGCGCAGAAGAGTCAGGTGGACGGTGCGTTCGCCACGATGAAGAAGCTGCTCGACAAGCAGGAGGAACTGGATTCTGACGACGCTATGGTGGGCCGCGTGAACACCATGGATATGCTCGACGTGAACGAAGATGTGCAGTCGGCACTGTCGGTGCTCTGTCAGGCTACGATGGACTATGTGACTACCATCTCGCGACTGGCAGAAGCCAACCGCCAGAAGAAGGCGCTGGAGACGGAGAAGGGCAACATCAAGGCGGGTGACGACTTCAAGAAGAATACCACCGGTGCCACGATGAATATCACGGCAGAGTCCATCAACGTGGCCACAGCCGACGCCGACGGCAACCTGCACACCAACATGGAGGCTGGCATCAGAATAAGGACTCCTAGAATGGGCGTCACGATGATCGACGATGAGGGCAAACTCGTGGAGGGCGGCGACTTCTCAGTGAGGACAGAGAACGTCAACCTGAGGACGTTTGACGCAGAGAACGAGGGTAAGAACCTGAACGTGAAGGGAAGCGTGAACATCACCTCTAAGAACGTGAATATCGAAGCCATCGACTACGAGGCGAACGACAAGGCTTATACGGAGAAGGAACTGACTGCCGACAGCAAGGTGAGCATCATCGCCAAGACCGTCGAGGTGGCTACGACGAATCCGAAGAGTATCGAGCGCGACGACAATGGCAATATCACCAAGGGCGAATATACGGCTGAGGGCGACGTGATCTTCAAGTCGAAGAACTTCACCGTGGAGAGTCTGGACTACGAGATAGCCGACGGCAAGCCGAAGGTGAAGGCACTGACGAAGGACGGCAAGATCGCCATCCGTGCCGAGAAGACCGACGTGATGGCAGCCGACGCCGAAGGCAAGGCTACAGGCAGCATCAGCCTGAATGCAAAGGCCGTCAGCGTGAAGTCGATGGATGTGGACAAGGAGAAGCTCACCGACTCGGCACTCGCCGCAGGCAGCACGATGACACTCGTATCGGAGAAGATGTTCTTAGGTGCGAAGTCGAAGGACGTGAAGTCGAAGAAGCTGCAGGCTGTCAGCGAGGAGATGGGACTCTTTGCCGACAAGACCTTCGAGGCCCAGCAGGGCGACGGCAAGGCTGTCGTGCAGCTCGCCGACAGCAAGGCTGCCCTGGGTGGCGACGAGACGCAGATCTACGGCAAGACCACCATCAACAAGGACACCGAGGTCAAGGGCGAGATCAAGGCTCCAAAGGCTACCATCGACAACCTGGAGGCCAAGACGTCGCTCAAGACGCCCAACATCACCGACGGTACAGCTATGGGCGGCGGTGGCGGCGGCGGCAGCCTGAGTGCGAAGCTCAAGACTGAGGATGCCCCAGAAGAGAATAAAAAGTAATAGTTAAAAGTTAATAGTGAATAATAAGATAGCATATGAAACGTTCTATATCCAATGAATGCAATCAGCTGCAAGAGAAGCTTACGAGCTATGTGGCCATGCTGAATTTCAAATATATGAATCTGTGTATCAAGGCAGAACCTATGTCGCTGGTACCTATCAAGGTGAATGTGGAAGGCTCGATGAAGAATATCGAAGAGGTGGCTTTTACGGCCAAGAAAGACGACTACCGCTTCTGGATCGTGCCGAAGTTCGACGACGACCTGAAAGCCATCGGTGAGGGCATCGCAGCCGTACATCCGGAGTTTAAGCAGGAGGTATCTTCCTATAAGGTGAATGTCGGTGACGACGACGGTGAGCGCGACGTGAAGTATATCCAACTGACGATGCCTGAGGTGGACGACAATATCCACGATGCGATGAAGGATGCCGTCGATGCGTTCTATCAAGAGTGCAAGACGCTGATGGACGCTGCTCTCACGCAGTCGAAGGGCAAGATTGCCATTGAGTCGGCGGGTGAGCCGAAGCAAGACGTCGATGACGTGAAGAAAGCCATCGACAATCTTCAGAAGAAGAGCGAAGAGAAGCGCGACCAGCTACGCGACAAGAAGTTGAAAGAAATCGAGGATGCCTACAACAACTGGCTGTCCAACGTCGGATTCAATTAGTCTAGTCGCTCACGCCTAACTACAAACCAAGCACTATGGAAAAAGATTTTGATGTAAAGAAGAACGGCTCGGCACTGGTGATCGAACTCGTAAACGAACTCTCGGCGGACAACGCACCGCTGTTGATCGAAGAGATGTCGAAGTATGCGAACCAGGATATCCAGAGAGTCGTCTTCAATGCCACTGGGCTGATCTACATCTCAAGTAGCGGTCTTCGGACCGTCTTCTATGCCTATCAGGACTTAGGAGACGAGCCGGAGATCGTGTTCGTGAACTGTGTCAAGGAAATCCGCGATGTGCTCACGAGTGTCGGAATCGCCCAGTTCATCAAGTTTGAGGAGAATGATGAGATGAAGAAGGAGTTTCGCAAGCACCACTTGACGAATCTGTCGAAGGAGGAAATCGCCCGTCTCTCCACGGAGCGGAAAAAGTCGCTCGATCAGTTCTCTGCAAACAACGATGTCGTCTGCTACACCATGAAGCTGGGACAAGAAGACTAAGAGAGGAGGGGTGTGTGATTCAAGATATGAAGAAGCTGTTATCCCTACTCACGCTGCTGCTGGTATTGATGCCCAGCCAGACGCTGGCGCTCAGCGATGAAGCCAAGGCTCTCCTGAAGCGCCAGAAGAACCTCTATCACACGGAAAAGACAGAGGCCTTCATGGACGTGTCGGAACGGCTGAAGGCTATCATGGAGAAAGAGGGTGAAGAAGAGCTGTTCTATAACGCCTGGAACCAACAGATCACCTATGCACTCAACAATATCGGCACCACTGAGGCCATCAAGATGCTCAAGGAGATGAGAGACTTTGTCGAGGATCATGACAGCAAATACGGTTTTCTGCTCGTGACTTATCTCAACGCCCACATCGCGAAGAACCTGGGGATGGACGATCGTGCCAGAGACCTCGTGGAGCAAGCGATGACCTATCAGAAACGCTATCTGCCGGATCTGAAGCCGCCGCTGCAACCTTATTATTTCCTGGCGAGATACTATGGTGACCAGCATCAAGGTGATAAGGTTGTCGCCATCATGGATAAAGCCTTGCAGCAGAAAGGGTGGGGTCCGGAGGAAGAGGTCATCTTATGGTCTCTGAAGTGCAATGCTGTCACCCATCAGGAGAATGTTGACACTGCGAGGTTCTTCAAATACTATCAACAGATGCACGAAGTGATGAAGAGAAACGGCTACCAAGGGAGTGCTGCCATCTTCACGGAGTGCCATTATGCGGAGTACAAGAACGACTACCCGCGGCTGATGAGTCTGGCGCAGGGCATTACCGACAAAGGCGAAAGGCTCAGACACAAGATTACTGCCTACGACGGGTTAGGTCGCAAGCAGGAGGCACTCGACAGTTTTAAGGTGTACAACGCCTGGATGAGTCAACAGCACAATGACGAGACGCGCAAACTGGCAGAGATCAGTGCGCTGGAAGTGGAGTCCTCGCGTGCAGAGAACGAGGCAGATACCTTGCGTCTCACCAACCAGCGGATGATACTGACCGTCATCATCTGGGGATTTATCATCCTGACGATAATCCTGGTGCTCTATATCCGTCGTCGCCTGATCCAGATGCGCCAACTCAAGGCGGCTTATGATCAGCTGGAGGCAGTGACGGCCCAGAAGGAGCGTATCGAGAGTGAACTGCGCATCGCCCGTGATATCCAGATGTCGATGGTGCCCTCGAATTTCAGTCTGCGGGAGGATGTGGATATCTATGCCAACATGACACCCGCCAAGGCTGTCGGAGGCGATCTCTACGACATTTTCATCATCAACGATCATCTATACTTCTGTATCGGCGACGTCAGCGGAAAGGGTGTGCCAGCAGCCTTGTTTATGGCTGTGAGCATGAGTCTGTTCCGTGCCTATTCGGCTGAAGAGGTACAGCCTGACCGTATTGTGGCGCGGATGAACAAATCTCTGGGTGAACGTAACAAGAAACACATGTTCGTCACCATGTTCGTAGGTATTCTTGATCTGAAGTCGGGTGAGTTGTGCTACTGCAATGCGGGCCACGAGGCTCCTCTGATCATCGACAAGGAGGTTCGTGAGTTGCCTGTCATTCGTAACTTACCTGTGGGTGCCGTCAGAAAAGCGACCTATCAGATGCAGACCACGACTATTGAGCCGCAATCCATCATCTTGCTCTATACCGACGGACTGAGCGAGGCAATGGATGCAGACAAACAGATGTATGGCAGGGAGCGTATCGTCGAAGAGGTAGAGCAAGCCTGCCAGGCTGGCCTGTATGCTCCCAAGACATTGATAGAGCAGTTGACGCAGTCTGTGCACAGCTTTGTAGGCGATACCGAACAGAGCGACGACATCACCATGATAGCGCTATCGAGGAAATAAAATAAATATAATATGGTATGATAAGAAAACTGAAAACGACATTGACCATACTGGCTATAGCCATCGGCACATCGGCCTTTGCACAGAGTGCTGAAAAACTCTACACTGCGGGTAAGAAACTCTATGACGCAGAAAAGTACGAACAGGCATTCCCGAAGCTGAAGGCTGCCGCAGACAAAGGTCACAAGAAGGCTCAGTATCGCGTGGGCCTCTGCTATGACAAGGGCAGGGGTGTGACGGAAGATGACGCCAAGGCTGTAGCATGGTATCAGAAGGCTGCCGCTCAGGGGTATGCCAAGGCGCAGTATCAGCTGGGTAAGTGCTACAAGAACGGCGAGGGTATCGCCAAGGACGAGAAGAAAGCCGTAGAACTGTTCAAGCAGGCAGCTGAGCAGGACAACGGAGATGCTCAGTATCAGTTGGCGAAATGCTACTTGAAAGGAGCAGGCGTCGCCAAGGACGAGGCCAAGGCAAAGTCGTGGCTGAAGAAAGCCGTGAAGAACGAGAAGGACGGCAAGTCGATCCGTAAGGATATCGAGAAGGATGCTGCTAATGGCAAGGAAGATGCCAAGCGACTGAAAGAATTATTGAAATAAATGATGAGATAATGAAGAAGTTACTAACAATCCTTTTGACAGCCTTGGGACTGCATTCAGCCTATGGCCAGATTTTTGAGAATCTGGAAGTCGAGTCGTTCGCGAACGTAGTGAAGGATTCAAATGTCGTGATTCTTGATGTGCGTACGGCCAATGAGTATGCAGAATCACACCTCAGAGGAGCCATCAACATCGACCAGTATGAAGAAGATTTCATGGAGAAGGCAAAGGCGAGGCTTTTGGCGGATAAGACGATAGCCATCTATTGCCGAAGCGGACGACGCTCTGCAAACGCATGCAGCAGACTGGCTGCAGAGGGGTATAAATGTGTGAACCTCAAGGGTGGTATCCTGGCCTGGACAAAGATTGGATATCCTGTTACGCGGTAGGGGTGCTGAGTTCTCCCAGCAAATCTTTGATATAGTGCCTTTCCCAGTCTCTGAGGTGATGGCGCTCATCATCGTATAGCATCAAGTCAAGGTCGATGGCGACGATGCCGTCTTCATTCTTGGTGCGCCCAAGACGCTTCTCAATCTCCTTGAGAACTTCTTCAAGCAGATTGGCACTGAAGGTCGTAGTACCCTCACAGAGTTGGTTGAGGTATTGCGCAGGATGCAGGTTATGAACAGGGTCGGTCCAGTGCTCTGTCGTGAAATGCAGGTCGGAGAGGAGGAGAGTCAGCTGCTGGCGGGCAGCCTCGAGGTGTTGCTTCTGCTGGTCGTTTGAAGCCAGAGAGATGATGACTTGATGCAGTTCTTGTTTCATAACGAATGCAAAGATAATGAAAAAAGTAAAAAGCCAAAAAGAAAAATCGGAAAATATGAAGTTTTCTTTGTAACTTTGTAGGCAAATGATGATTCGGATGCTATGCGGAGTTGACAAAATGAAAGAAAAGCGAGTATTTTCGTGAATTTCTGCTCAAATATTTGGTGGAATGAAATAAAAAGTGTAATTTCGCAGCGTTTTTCGGAAACAGAAGAAATTTTAAACTTTAAAATAACAATCAAAATGAAGAAGTACAACTTTAATGCCGGTCCCTCTATCCTTCCTCGCGAAGTGATTGAGAATACCGCAAAACAGTGTCTTGATTTCAATGGTTCTGGTCTTTCTCTGATGGAGATCAGCCACCGTGCAAAGGATTTCCAGCCCGTTGTCGACGAGGCTGTGGCTCTGGTTAAGGAGCTGCTGCAGATTCCTGAGGGTTACTCAGTGATCTTCCTTGGTGGTGGTGCCTCTCTGGAGTTCTGCATGATCCCTTACAACTTCCTGATTAAGAAGGCTGCCTACCTAAATACAGGTGTCTGGGCAAAGAAGGCCATGAAGGAAGCTAAGCTTTTCGGTGAGGTCGTTGAGGTCGCTTCTTCGGCTGATGCCAACTATACCTTCATCCCCAAGGACTGGAGCGTTCCCGCTGATGCAGACTATCTGCACATCACTACCAATAACACCATCTATGGTACAGAGATCCGCAAGGACCTCGACGTGCCCGTTCGTCTGATTGCAGATATGTCATCAGATATCTTCAGCCGTCCTATCGACGTGGCTAAGTACGATGCCATCTACGCTGGTGCTCAGAAGAACATGGCTATGGCCGGTGTGACCATCGTGATTGTGAAGGACGACGCTCTGGGTAAGGCTCCTCGTGAGATCCCAACGATGCTCGACTATCGCACACACGTTGACAAGGGTTCTATGTTCAATACACCTCCTGTGGTGCCCATTTACTGTGCCCTCGAGAACCTGCGCTGGCTGAAGAAGCAGGGTGGTGTAGAGGCTATGGACAAGCTGGCTCACCAGCGTGCAGAGATCGTCTATGGCGAGATCGACCGCAACAAGATGTTCGTAGGTACTGCCAAGGAGGAAGATCGTTCGCTGATGAACCTCTGCTTCGTGATGGCTCCTGAGTACAAGGAGCTGGAGAAGGACTTCCTGGACTTCGCTGTATCAAAGGGAATGGTTGGTGTGAAGGGTCACCGCAGTGTTGGTGGTTTCCGCGCATCTTGCTACAACGCTCAGACCATCGAGGGCTGCAACGCACTCGTCGCCTGCATGAAGGAATTCGAAGCAAATCATTAATATTATGAAAGTATTAGTTGCAACAGAGAAACCATTCGCAGCAGCTGCGGTGAATGGTATCAAGGCTGAGATTGAGGCAGCAGGCAATGAACTGGTGCTGCTGGAGAAATATACTGAGAAGGCACAGCTGCTCGACGCAGTAAAGGACGCCGACGCTATGATTATCCGCTCTGACAAGGTCGATGCAGAGGTGCTCGACGCTGCCAAGCAACTGAAGATCGTGGTGCGCGCTGGTGCAGGTTACGACAATATCGACCTCGCTGCAGCTACGGCTCACAACGTAGTAGCAGAGAACACCCCAGGTCAGAACGCCAATGCAGTGGCTGAGCTCGTGTTCGGTCTGCTTGTGATGGCTGTGCGTGGTTTCTATAATGGTAAGAGCGGTTCTGAGTTGCTCGGCAAAAAACTCGGTATCCTGGCTTTCGGTAATGTAGGCCGCAACGTGGCTCGTATCGCCAAAGGCTTCGGTATGGATGTCTATGCCTACGACGCCTTCTGCCCAGCAGAAGTCATCGAGAAAGCTGGTGTGCACGCTGTTGCCAATCAGGATGCTCTCTTCGAGACCTGCGACGTCGTTTCACTGCATATCCCAGCAACACCTGAGACCAAGCAGAGCATCAACTACGCTCTGGTAGGCAAGCTGAAGAAGGGTGGCGTGCTCGTGAACACAGCCCGTAAGGAGGTCATCAATGAGCCTGAATTGCTGAAGTTGATGGCTGAGCGCGAGGATCTGAAGTTTGTGACAGACATTATGCCTGATGCCAACGAGGACTTCCAGAAGTTCGAAGGCCGTTACTTCTCAACCCCGAAGAAGATGGGTGCTCAGACTGCAGAGGCCAACATCAACGCTGGTATCGCTGCTGCCAAGCAGATCAACGCCTTCTTCAAGGACGGTGACACGAAGTTCCAGGTGAACAAGTAATAGATTTACGGTCGTATTCCGATACCCTCCCTGATTCCTTCCATCATATAAGGATTGAAGATGGTTCGGGTGGAACGATTAAGGACAGTCATCTGATTTATTCCAGAGCTGTTCGTATCCCACACAATTGGCACAATGCCTCTTTCCATGCATACTCGATTCATTGTTTTGTAGTATGTCTTGATGGAGGCATTGTGTTTTTCTTGGCTCTCGCCTTCGTCTGTGATCGTGCGCCAGATAATGCCATATTCGCCATTGATGACGGGAATACCCTTATCAACAAAACAAGTCTTCAGACGGTCGGCAATGCGGATGACGTCGCTCTCCTCGCCATAGGTGGCATTGTGGCTGGAACTGCTGACGTGGTTCTCTTTTCCCCAATAGAAGAAAACATTGCCCCAGCCAGCATCCTCAGTCATGCCCCAGAAATTCCAAGGATAATAAAGGTGTACCTCAATGGCGAGTTTTTGGCCTATGGGGTCCTTCGGCAACTTATCCGTCATCCAGTTGCAGGTCTTCTCAGCATCCGTCGAGGGACCTTGTACGACGAGTAGTCGCTTGGCATTATTACCGCCTGTAGCACGTACGGCATCGATGAATATCTGCTCGTAGGAAACCAGGTGGGCGAGGGTAGCCTCGTCTTCGACACTGGGCTCATTCAGGCCTGCAAAGATGAGGTGCTCGTCATAGTCCTTGAATGTGTTGGCGATTTGAGTCCAGATGACACGGAGTACTTCCTCGTTTTTGGTCTTGGCTTCTCCTGTCACATGGATATTCCGTTCGAGCCAGCCACCATCGTAATGATCGTTGAGGATGACATACAGACTGTCGTGGATGCAATAGTCGACAACCTCGCGTACGCGTTGCATCCAAGTCGCATCGATGGTATAGTCGTTGGGATTACTGAGATGTCCCCATACCCATGAGCAGGGGATGCGCACGGAGCGGAAACCAAGTGACTTGACGTAGTCGATCACCTCTTGAGTGGTTTTCGTCTTTTGCCAGGCAGTCTCAGATTCCAGTCCGCCGTAGTTGGAGAAGATAGTGACAGCAGGCTTATAAGTCGCTCCTTCCGTGATGGCAAAGTCGCGATTAGCCTCCAACGTGTTACCCAAGTTCCATCCTGGTATCATCTCCGCAGCTATCTGCTGGGCTGTCTTGTCCAAGCCTGTCTGTGCGTATAGCGTTGAGTTAACTGCCAGAAGTATGCTGACACTCAGTAATCTCTTGATGTTCATGCTTTTATTTTATGATAATCTTCTTACCATTCTGGATATAGATACCCTTGCTTGGCGAGGATACGCGCTGGCCGCTGAGGTTGTAGATCAGGTTATCTGCGGGACGCTCGATACGTAAGGGTGTTATGCCTGTGACTGGGGTGCCTTCCAATACAGCCTTTGTAATGGTTACATTATTTCCTTGAATAATCATTCCGCTCTGGCTTAGTTTGTTATAGACATCTTGGCTAAAAGTAACTGTTATGCTATATTCTGTTCCTACTGTACCTTGGGGATTATAATCGGCACCTATTGCTGTCCCATCCACAATGACACCGGAAAGGTGTTTCCAATTACCATCGTTAAATTGAATGTCTGGTTCAGTTTCACTCTCTAGGCGAAATGACAATTGAAGTTTGACATTATTTTCAAATAAGGAAAAAGCATTTTCGTTAATAGTTATACCAGTACCCCATGCTATCGTTTTCTCATATTGAAGACAGTTGAGAACTCCTGTATCTTCTAACGTAGGAAACTTATAACCATCGGTGCTACCATAGTAGGCATTGATGAGCGTTTTGACGAGGTCTGGTTGGTTGAAGATAGGTTGAATGCGGAAGATACCGTCGGAGAGTCCCATCCAGTAGAAGGTGCCGATGCCAGCTTCCTTGGTCTTCTTGACGAAATAATCCATTGCGTAGAGCGCTAATTTACGGTCTTTGTCATAATAGTCGAGATCGGCGGGCCATGTGGTGAGGGTAGCATATTCACCGATGATGACAGGAGCACCCTTGCTGATGAGATTTGTCTTGATATCGCTGATGAGGTTGTCGATCAAGTTACGCGTAGTGCTTTCGTCCTTCCAGTTAGGATAGTTGTGTATTTGGAAGGCGATATGTCCAGTCTCCTCAGGCAATTCCAAAGCCTTCATAGCAGCAGGAGCATTGCTGGCAGAATAAGTGTTCACGACGAGATTGCGCTTAGCATTATTGCCTCCCGTAGCACGTACGACGGTTACAAAACTCTTGGCATAGTCGTTGATAGCCTTATAGCCATCAGTCTTATCGAGAGGCTCGTTCCAGGTGTTCTTCTCGTCCAGCATCTCGTTATAGGCTTCGAAGAGCAAATGCTGATCATAGTCCTTGAAGGTCTCGGCTATCTGCTTCCACAGCCCTTCATATTTAGCCTTGTTGGCTGTGTAGTTAGCGCCTGATGCCTTGATCCAAGACTTGAACGTTCCACCATCGGCTCCTGTGTCATGATGAACGTTGAGGAGGCAATACATACCGTTGTCGATCACATAATCGACGACCTCCTTGACGCGCTTCATCCAAGCATCGTTCACCTTTCCGTTGGCATCCATCTCCTGATACCAAGTGACGGGAACACGGATGGCGCCAAAGCCAGCCTCTTTCATCATCTTGAGTAACTCGGGTGTAGTGACGGGCTGCCCCCAACATGTCTCATGCTCTTCAGTCGTTTTCCAGGTCTTGGTGGCATCATTGGCATCGAGGGTGTTACCCAAATTCCAACCAAGGCCCATGTTCTTGACGGCGTCCTTAGCAGACTCGAAATCTGCAGCGTTTGCGCTCATGCTGATGAGCAGACTACATACAAAAAGTAGAGCTTTCTTCATATACTTATAGTTTACTAGTTATCGAATTCGTGCTGCAAAAATACGATTTATTCGTGAGCTAGACAAATAATCCTCGCAAAGATTTTGAGAGTGCCTATACTGCACTAATAATCAGACACTACATGACTTGATGATTGAGATCTGTGAGTTGTCAGTGTCGCGTGCCTTCCTGTTTAAGGAGCAGACTTATCGTGGCCGTTGCCTCGTGGCCTACAAGGACCATGTGAACGACCTCAACGAACTATCGGATGAAGACCGTAATGCCTTCATGGCTGATGTGACGCGTGTGACACGTGCCATGCAGAAGGCCTTCAATCCAGAGAAGATCAACTATGGTGCCTATAGTGACAAGTTGTCGCACCTGCATTTCCATCTGGCTCCGAAGTATGTGGATGGTCCTGACTATGGCGGCACGTTCCAGATGAATCCCGGTAAGGTGTATCTCTCGGATGCAGAATACGCTGAGATGATTGAGAAAATCAAAGCCAATCTTTGAGAAGGTAAAAAGGTAAAAAAGTAAAAAAGTTAAAGAACAAGCTTTTATGGCAATTGTAAAACCATTCAAGGGAATCCGCCCGCCGAAGGAGTTGGTGGAACAAGTAGAAAGCCGCCCTTATGATGTGCTTGACTCTGAGGAGGCGAGGGCAGAAGCTGGCGACAATGAGAAGAGTCTGTATCATATCATCAAGCCCGAGATTGACTTCCCAGTAGGTACGTCGGAGTATGATCCTCGGGTGTATGAGAAGGCTGCTGAGAACTTCCAGAAGTTCCAGGATAAAGGGTGGCTCGTTCAGGATGAACGCGAACATTATTATATCTATGCGCAGACGATGAACGGAAAGACGCAGTACGGACTGGTGGTATGCGCCCATACCGACGACTATATGGCAGGCCGCATCAAGAAACATGAGCTGACGCGTCGTGACAAAGAGGAAGACCGTATGAAGCATGTGCGTGTGAACAATGCCAACATCGAGCCTGTCTTCTTTGCTTATCCAGACAACGAGGTGCTCAACGCACTGATCATGCGCTATGCCGCTACCAAGCCTGAGTATGACTTCATTGCCCCTATCGACGGTTTCCGCCATCAGTTCTGGGTCATCTCAGATGATCAGGACATGCAGACCATTACGGAGGAGTTTGCCAAGATGCCATCGATGTATATCGCAGACGGACATCATCGTTCGGCTGCTGCTGCACTGGTAGGTGCAGAGAAGCAAAAGCAAAACCCCAATCATAAGGGTGACGAGGAGTACAATTTCTTCATGGCTGTCTGCTTCCAGGCCAGTCAGTTGACGATTCTCGACTACAACCGCGTGGTGAAAGACCTTAACGGTATGTCATCTGAAGAGTTCCTGTCTGCACTGCAGGTGAACTTCGAGGTCGAGGATAAGGGAACGGAGATTTACAAGCCCCAGCAGCTACATGAGTTCTCACTCTATTTGGATCAGCATTGGTATAGTCTGAAGGCAAAAGAGGGTACCTATGACAACAACGATCCTATCGGCGTGCTCGACGTGGATATCTCCAGCCGTCTGATTCTCGATGAGATCCTGAATATCGGAGACCTTCGTTCTTCACAACGTATTGACTTCGTTGGTGGACTGCGTGGTCTTGGCGAATTGAAACGTCGTGTGGATTCTGGTGAGATGCGTGCTGCGCTCGCACTCTATCCTGTTTCGATGCAGCAGATCATGGATATTGCCGATAGTGGTAAGATCATGCCGCCAAAGGCCACCTGGTTTGAACCCAAGTTGCGTTCTGGACTGGTAATCCATAAACTCAGTTAATCTGAGAGAAAGATATAACAACCATGTAGGCTCGTCATGATGACGGGCCTACTTGTTTATTGATTGGAATCATCTTTCAATTTAAAGATATCATAGGCTTTATTGTAAGCGGGTGACTGGATGGACAACAGATTGAGTACGGAATGGAAGATGTAATGTTGCTCGAGCACTGCAGGTAATTCGTCATCAGAAGGATCCTTTCCGCTGGATATCGGTTTGTAGTCCCTGAATTGGGGTGAAGTCCAAACAAAGAATGGTATCTCATACTGCACTTTCGGCGCCAGTTTCATAGGGAGACCATGCATGAACATCTTGTTCTCACCAAGCGATTCACCATGATCGGAGATGAAGATCATCGCACTATGCCAGTCTTTCATGGAGCGCAACGTATTGATCAGGCTGTCCAGCAGGAAGTCGGTATAGCGTATGGTGTTGTCGTATGCATTCACCAGCATACCGACATTCTTCTCACCTTCTTCAACATTCTTAGCCACAGGCTTATACACCTCAAAAGCCTTGGGATATTTGTCGGCATAGTTAGGACCGTGACTCGTGCTGGTATGCAATACGATCAGCACTTTGTTTTTCCTGCTTGACTCTATCCTTTCACGTAATCCCTTCAGGAGGATCGCATCATGGTAGATGTTCTCCCCAGGATACAAAGTACCAAGTTGCTCGTTGGTGAGATATTCGTCGATATGGATGGGAGGTTCACCCCAGTTAGAGGTACGCCACGATACATCTACGCCAGTCCTGAAAGCATAGTTAGGCAGCATCTCATAGAGGTCGTCGCTATTCTGAGGTTCAAGGATAGCTTTAGTTCCAGCGGTGGTGTAGGTCGCACAGGCATTTGCCTCATACACCTTCAGACCCTCTTGCTTAGCCAGAAGCGGATTGGTATTGCGTTTGTAGCCATAGAACTGGAAGTTCGCCTTACGTGCCGACTCGCCAATGACAAGCACCACGACAGCTTTCTCATCGTCAGCAATACTGGCATCAGGCAGTTTGATTTCCTCAGCCTGTTCGTCGTGACTGAAGCTTATCACGCGACCCGTGTTCACCAGATAGGACCAAGGCTGCAGCAATCCCCCCAATTCTGTATCGTGCTGACTAATCCATAATGTCTGGCTGATATTCATCAGTCCAATGACAAGAACGACAACCAACGATGTGCCGCAACAAATCAACAACTTTCGGGCTTTGCCAAAGACTACAGGCTGCAGCAGACAATAGAGGGCTGGTAGCGCACCAAAGGCAAAAATTGAGCACCACAATGGCCAACTGAAAAATCCTGAAGCCTCAGAGTATCGGGTGTTGAAGACGTTCTCGATGGTTGTGGCATCAATCATCACGCTATAGGTAACGATGAAATAGACAGCCGTTGCGTTGATAAGTGAAAGAATCGCAAGCAGAATACGGCCAACGATACGCATGAGGAACATGACGAGATAGGTCATCAAGAAGTTGAGCACCAGCATGAGGACTACCAACGACGCTAGAAGAAAGATTCTGCCCCCCATATTTACATTGCTATTGGCAGCGACATAATTAAAGAAAGGTATATTGTACAACAACAATGTACCAATGCTGACAATCGATGAAAACGTAAAGAGCGAGATAGGTCTTCTGAATTTCCGCAATAATTCCTTCATTTCATTATCTTATTATTGGTAAAAAAAGAAACCCACTGAAATCAGCAGGTTTCCCAAGTTATTTGCGGAAGGTGAGGGATTCAAACCCCCGATACCCGAAAGGGGTATACCGGATTTCGAGTCCAGCGCGATCGATCACTCTGCCAACCTTCCAATCTGTCAAATATATCATAGTCCTCATTTGGACTAAGCGGATGCAAAGGTAGTGCAAATTATTGAATCTACCAAATTAAAATGAGTAAAAGTTGTCGAACTGCGGTTTTTTATTCGAAAGACAGTTTGTTAAGGCGCGATTTTAGTTGCTCTGCTTCACTCTTGCGGATACTGAGACAAATCTCACATGTATTATCATAGGTCTGTGAGATGATACGTGGCTGCATCTCTTTGACAATGCGCATCACCTCATTCATCAGCGGGTAGGCAAAAGAGTAGGTGATGACTTCCTCTACCTGACGAGTTTCCACCTCTGCGTGGGCGATGGCATCAGAGGCTGCCTCGCGATAGGCGACAATCAAGCCGCTGGTGCCAAGATTCACACCACCATAATAACGGACGACGACAATCAAGATATCAGTGAGTTCGTTGGAATTGATCTGTCCTAAGATCGGCTTGCCAGCTGTCGAGGAGGGCTCTCCGTCGTCGTTAGCCCTGAATTCCGTACGTTCTGGGCCTAACATATAGGCATAGCATACGTGGCGGGCATCATAGTATTTCTTGCGGTAGATGGCAAGAAGATCCTTGATTTGCTCAACCGTCTCCACATGATGAGCGAAGGCAAGGAACTTGCTACGCTTCTCTGTGTAGTAGCCCTCGCCTTCGCTCTTTATCGTGCGATATTCATCACTATTCATTAATGCCTCTCATCGAGCTATTAGTTGTTGTACTCCTGCCAGCTCTTGATCTTTACATCTTCCAACTTCATGGCAGTAAAGGCCTCGATGAATGCCTTTGCCAGACGCACATTCGTCATCAGAGGGATATTGTGGTCGATGGCACCACGACGAATCTTATAGCCATTAGTGAGCTCGCGAGAGGTGTGGTTCTTTGGCACATTGATAACCAGACCAACCTTGTGCTGGCTGATGAGGTCCATCACATTGTTATCTCCAGCCTCATCAGGCCAAGCTACAGTAATAGCCTTCACACCATTATCATTGAAGAACTTGGCGGTTCCTGCGGTAGCATAGATGGTGTATCCCTTCTTAGCAAGTTGTTGCGCAGGCTCAAGCAGGCTGACCTTACCCTTAGCACCACCAGAAGAAATCAGGACGGCATCTTTCGGTATGGAATAACCTGTTGCTATCAAGCTGTTTAACAATGCTTCGTTCAAGTCATCGCCCAAGCATCCGACCTCACCTGTAGAACTCATATCGACACCCAAAACCGGGTCTGCATTCTGCAATCTTGCAAATGAGAACTGAGATGCTTTCACACCGATGCGGTCAATATCGAACTCGCTCTTCTCTGGCTTCTGATAAGGAGCATCGAGCATGATCTTCGTGGCGGTCTCAATGAAGTTGCGCTTCAGGATCTTCGATACGAAGGGGAATGAACGAGAGGCGCGGAGGTTGCACTCGATAACCTTCACTTCACGGTTCTTGGCAAGGAACTGGATATTGAAAGGTCCACTGATATTCAGCTCTGCAGCAATCTTATGGGCAATCTTCTTAATCTGACGGATGGTAGAGAAATAGATATGCTGTGCAGGGAACACCATCGTGGCATCACCTGAGTGCACACCTGCATACTCAACGTGCTCGGAGATGGCATACTCGATGACTTCACCCTTGTCGGCAACAGCATCGAACTCTATCTCCTTCGTCTCTGTCATGAACTTCGAAACAACCACTGGGAACTCCTTTGACACTTCTGTTGCCATGCTGAGGAAACGATGCAGTTCCTCATCGTCGTAACAGACATTCATCGCTGCGCCAGAGAGCACATACGACGGACGGACAAGGACGGGATAGCCCACCTTATCGACAAACTCCTTGACATCATCGAAGCTGGTGAGAGCACGCCATGCGGGCTGATCAATGCCAAGCTTGTCAAGCATAGCAGAGAACTTATCACGATTTTCTGCACGGTCGATATCCACAGGACTTGTTCCAAGAACAGGAACACCCTGACGGTGGAGCTTCATGGCGAGGTTGTTTGGAATCTGTCCGCCTACACTAACAATCACACCACGTGGCTGCTCAAGATCAATCACATCGAGTACACGCTCCAAGGAGAGCTCATCGAAATAGAGACGGTCGCACATATCATAGTCGGTAGAGACAGTCTCTGGGTTGTAGTTGATCATGATGGATTTGTAGCCTAACTTGCGGGCTGTGTTAATAGCGTTCACAGAACACCAGTCGAACTCTACGGAAGAACCAATACGATAGGCACCAGAACCTAAGACGACAACAGACTTCTCATTATTATAATAGTTGATGTCGTGAGCTGCAGTATATTTCTCATCTTTAGGATCGCCGAAGGCTGGTACGTGGGTATAAGTGAAGTAGAGGTAGTTGGTCAGTTCAGGATGCTCTGAGGCAACAGTGGGTATGCGCTTCACGCTCGGTACGATACCTTTCTGCTGGCGGTACTTGCGTACGGCCAGATTCTCCTTCTCCATATTAGTTGATTTCGACTTCAATACGAAACGTGCAATCTGGAAGTCGCTGAAACCGCAGCGTTTCACCTCCAGCAGCAACTCGTCGGGGAGTTCCTCAAGCTGGTTGTATTTCTGCAACTCGTGTTTCAGATCGACGATATGCTTCAGACGCTCCAGGAACCAGACGTCAATCTTGGTCAGTTCCTCAATACGTTCTATAGTATAACCTTCTTCAAGAGCCTGAGCAATAGCAAAGATACGCAGGTCGGTAGGATTTGCCAACTCATAGTCAAGGTTGTCGAACTTCGTATGGTCATTGCCTACGAATCCATGCATGCCTTGTCCGATCATACGGAGACCCTTCTGGATCATCTCCTCAAAGGAACGGCCAATGGACATAATCTCGCCCACAGACTTCATCGAAGAACCAATCAGACGGCTGACACCAGCGAATTTTGTGAGGTCCCAACGAGGAATCTTACAGATCATATAGTCGAGCTGTGGTGCAACATATGCACTGGAGGTCGTTCCCATCTCACCGATCTGGTCGAGCGTGTAGCCGAGCGCAATCTTGGCGGCAACAAAGGCAAGGGGATAACCTGTGGCCTTTGAAGCAAGAGCAGAACTTCTGGAAAGGCGGGCATTGATTTCGATGATGCGGTAGTCGTTGGTTACGGCATTGAAGGCAAACTGAATATTGCATTCGCCGACGATGCCGAGGTGTTTCACGCACTTGATTGTGATCTCCTGTAGCATCTTCACTTGCTCCTCTTTCAGCGAACAGGTTGGTGCTACCACGATAGACTCACCTGTGTGAATACCCAGAGGGTCGAAGTTCTCCATCGATGCTACAGTAAAGCAGCGATCATTAGCGTCGCGGATACATTCGAACTCTATCTCCTTCCAACCTTTCAATGACTCCTCGACAAGAATCTGAGGGGCAAAGGTAAATGCTGACTCCGCAAGTTCCTTGAAAGTCTTCTCGTCAGGACAGATACCTGAACCAAGTCCACCAAGGGCATAGGCAGAACGAATCATGATCGGGAAGCCTATTTCGTGGGCTGCCTTGAGAGCATCTTCCATTGACTCGACAGCATGCGATACGGGCACCTTCAGGTTTACCTCACCAAGCTTCTTCACGAAGAGGTCGCGGTCCTCTGTATTCATGATGGCCTCAACACTCGTACCTAATACTTCTACACCATACTCTTTCAGTGTCCCGTTCAGATAGAGTTCAGTACCGCAGTTCAGCGCAGTCTGGCCACCGAATGCCAGCAGAATACCGTCGGGGCGCTCTTTCTTGATGATTTCGGTTACGAAATGCGTATTTACAGGCTGGAAATAGACCTTATCTGCAATACCTTCCGATGTCTGGATGGTTGCGATGTTAGGGTTGACGAGTACGCTTTTGATGCCTTCCTCGCGCAAGGCTTTAAGCGCCTGAGAGCCTGAGTAATCAAATTCTCCAGCTTGTCCGATCTTCAAGGCACCCGATCCGAGTACCAGCACCTTCTTCAGTTCTTTCTTCATAATTTTATGGGTTGTTTTTGGAATTTCCGCAATTTTTTGCCTGCAAAGGTACGAAAAAACTATGAAAACTCCAAAACACATTTGTTTAATTCTTATAAATTTTGTACCTTTGCAAATATTTCCTGCATATATATGACAATGAATAACGAGATACTCCAACAACTCAATGAAAGTCAGCGTGATGCGGTGCTCTACTGCGACGGTGCATCGTTGGTGATTGCTGGTGCAGGCTCTGGTAAGACCCGAGTCTTGACCTACAAGATAGCTTGGCTGCTGCAGCAGGGGATGGCCCCCTGGCAAATATTGGCACTGACGTTTACCAACAAGGCCGCTCGCGAGATGAAAGAGCGTATAGGCCGACTGGTTGGTAATGAACAGGCGCGCTATCTTCAAATGGGAACTTTCCATAGTGTCTTTGCCCGCATCTTAAGAGCTGAGGCAGAGCGAATCGGATTTAACTCCAATTTTACCATCTACGATCAGACGGATGCCCGCTCGCTGGTGAAGACAATCATCAAGGAAATGCAGCTTGACGACAAGGTCTATAAACCCTCTTCTGTCGCAGACCGTATCTCGATGGCAAAAAACCATCTCATCCTGCCACAGCAGTATGCTCAGAGTAACTGGGCGAAGGATGATGCCCAACAGAAGCGTCCTCAGCTATGCAATATATATATAAGGTACGTAGAGCGTTGCCGCCAGGCAAACGCGATGGACTTCGACGACTTGCTTGTTCAGACGTGGATGCTATTTGGAAAACATGAGGACATTCGACAGAAATATGTTGAGAAGTTCCAGTTCGTACTTGTTGATGAGTATCAGGATACAAACTTTGCCCAACAGGCTATCGTCTATCAGTTGACAAAAGAGCGACAGTGTGTGTGCGTTGTGGGTGACGATGCGCAAAGTATCTATTCCTTCCGTGGGGCCAATATCGACAACATCCTTAATTTTCAGACACAATACAAGGATGCCAAACTCTTTAAATTGGAACAGAACTATCGTTCTACACAGTTGATAGTCCAGGCTGCGAATTCGCTTATCAGACGGAATGAGCGTCAGATACCGAAGAATGTATTTTCGAAGAATGAACATGGAGAGCGACTACAACTAAAGCCTGCCTACTCGGATAAGGAAGAGGCAATGATCGTAACGCAGGATATCAAGCGACTCCGAAGGCAGGATCACTGCAACTGGAGTGACTTTGCCATTCTCTATCGCACTAACTCCCAGAGCCGTTCTTTTGAGGAACAGATGCGTAAAGACAATATTCCGTATCGTATCTATGGCGGTCTTTCGTTCTATCAGCGAAAGGAAATCAAGGATGTTATAGCCTATTTCCGTCTGATTGCGAACCCTGACGACGAGGAGGCCTTCAAGCGTATCGTCAACTATCCAGCCCGAGGTATTGGCGATACGACGGTTGGTAAGGTTATTCAGACTGCACAGTCCTATGGCGTTAGCCTTTGGCAGGTCATCAAGGAACCAGGTCTCTTCCCCATGGATGTGAGCAAGGGTACGATGACGAAATTGCAGAATTTTAGGATGCTGATAGAGGGGTGGATAGGCCGTCTGAATACAGAGGATGCCTATACGCTGGGGCACGACATCATCATGAATTCCGGCATCAGCAAGGACATCTACTCAGGCCGCAATCCTGAAGACATCTCCCGACAAGAGAACCTTGAGGAGTTTCTGAGTGGCATGCAAGATTTCGTGGAGTCACGACGTGAAGAGGATATGGGCGACCAAGTTTATCTGCCCGATTTCCTTCAGGAAGTGGCATTGCTTACCGATCTTGATAGTGATAATGGCGACGAGAACGATAAGGTGACGCTGATGACTATCCATTCTGCTAAAGGTCTGGAGTTCCCGACCGTATTCGTTGTGGGCCTTGAGGAGAATATCTTCCCCAGTCCTATGTGTACTAACTCTATGCGCGAGCTGGAGGAGGAACGTCGTCTGCTTTACGTAGCCATCACACGTGCTGAGAAACATTGCATCTTGACTTGTGCCCAGAATCGTTGGCGCTATGGACGGATGGAATATGATACGCCCTCGCGATTTATCCGTGATATTGACCCGGAATTGCTGGATGTGCAGAGTGAGACGAGTGGGGCATACGGTACAGGAAATACGTATGGTGGTCATCGTCGATACGAGAGTGAAGGACCTGAGTGGATGCAGAACCCACACCCCGTGGCTACGCAGTTCAAGGCAGATCCGAAACCTCGTCTGGTGGCCCCAAGGCAGGAAGAGAAACCTATGAATCCCTTTGGCGAAGGATTCAAACGACTGTATCAGCAGCAGACAGGCAAACCACTTAGTAGTACCTCGAAACCAACAATACCTAGTGGTAACTTCAAATCTGTTAATCGTGCTATCCCACCACGTCCAATGGCTTCAGACGCTGCCCCTGGCGATCTCCATGAGGGAACACGTATCGAACATCAGCGCTTTGGTATCGGAACTGTCATCAAAATTGAAGGTACAGGTGAGAACACCAAGGCCACTGTTGAATTTAAAAATACGGGTACGAAACAATTGTTGCTGAAGTTCGCCAAGTTCAAGATCATCCAATAGAAAAGAGGAGTAAAAAACTCCTCTTTCTTTATGATTAATCACCTCTGCTTATGCAGCCTCCTTGTTTAACGTAGAAGGTCAAACATCTTCTGGGCGCTCTATCTTTTTCACAGTCTTAGGCAGATGCTTCTTTTTTCTAAGCCAAGCCTCTTTGCGAGCTTCATACTCTTCGTGGTGCTTCTCAAGAAATCCGTCTGCCATATCTGCTATTGCTATTTCTTATCATTAAACTTCGCGTAGATCACGTTCACCTTGATAGGCGTGTTGCCGCCTACAAGCTTGGTACTCGTTAATGCAAGATTGTTACAGATACCATTGATGGTAGCTGTTGCTGCTCCCGCAGTGTTTGTCTTTTGGGCTGCAGATAGAATGGTGGTGACAGGCACCAATACGACCTTATTCCAATCTGGATGTTTCTTTTCCCAATCTGGATCCAGCAGACTACCAACGAACATATCCCTAAACATGAGCGTTACAATGTTACCCATATTGGTGAAACTATACGTATTCTTGTTTAGTGACGATACAAAAGAACTTCTGTAGTCGTATGTCTTTTCCTTCTCAAAGAAAGAGAAGAGACTGTCCTTCTGAATCATCAGGACCATCGAAGGCGCTTTTAGGAGATACTCATTTTCAAAGAGTTCGGAGTTCATTCGCTGGAAAGTCATATTGACACTCAGTAGTGAGTCGTTATGGTGTCCTTCCATAATCTTCATGACAGGCAACTCCACTTCGGTGAAAATGCCAGATGGCGTCTTGAGGTAAGTGCAGGAGTTGTCTGCTGCCAATTCTTTCAAGCCTTCTTTGTCATTAGTGACATGACTGGTCTGAAGAATCTCAGGAGTCGCAGCAAACGCCATCATAGTATTGGTAAACTCGTCATTACTCTTCTTATAGCGAAAAAAGAGTCTCATACTAATATCATTGATGTTTGCCATCACGCCGAGACCATCTTCAATCTTGAAATTGAAACCAGGACAGACTTTATTGACAAAAGTATAGGAATTCTTGAAATACTCTGGATGGTCATAATAGGTCTGGAGCAGATATGATCCGTAGTTATTATAGGACTGGCCATCAGGTGCTATATAAGGATCATTAAGCGCTATACGGATCATGTCGCTATAGCCTTTTGATGATCTGACTTCGTCAGAATAGGTGTGGTTGACGATAGAGAACATCTGTTTCTTATCGATGCCACCTTCTCTGATATAGCCAGCTTCCTCTGGGTCGTAGTTAGTGTAATAGACTAGATTATCGTTCATTGGCTCTATCAGTTCCTGAATACGCATCTTTAATGGCACAAGCGAGTCACCATAACATCTTTCCTTGTCGAAAAAGAGCCGTATCTCACATGAGTCGGCAATCACCTGACCATCTTCAACAACCATCAGTTCTTTTGAAGGAAAATTAACGCCTTCCAGAAGGTTGAATTGCGTCATGAATTCTGTCTTTACATAAGTTCCTGTCTCTGGGTCTTTGATCTGCCCGAAGAAACAATCGAAGTTCTGTGCATAGATAGAATCGATTACCAAGGATTTGCTATGGGCTTCAAAAATACCCGTGGAAACCTGGAGCTTGTCATCCTCATCTGTCAGCGATTTGCCGATTCCTGCTGTCTCTTCACTGCAGGAAACTATTGCCATTGCGGTTATTGCAATCGCTGTAAACAATCTGAATTTCATGTGTTTGATATTATTCTAATTATTCAGCTTCTTCAGGGAAGAGCTGCTCATAAAATGTTTCATATGCGTCTGCGAAATCCTGCTGATAGCCCAACAAAGGAATATCTTTTGTCTTTGCATAGTCAAGCAGGGTCTCGTTCACGACACTATCAGCCTGCACGATACCATCACTGTAGTCGATTGCCAGTTTGCCGAGTTCGATGAAATCGAAGTTATCACTATAGTTCTGCAAGAGTTCGGCTTGAGCCTCGCGGAATTCAAGGCATTTCTTGAAATTGGTGCCCAGATCCTTCTCTAAACTCTGCGTAAATAGTGACGTCACCACTTTTGTGTTAGCAAAGGATGGCTCTTCGTGATAAGCAGTCTTGACATAGAGGGGTACTACAGCACTCATCCAGCCCTGACAGTGAATGATGTCGGGCACCCAGCGCAGCTTCTTCACCGTCTCCAATACTCCGCGTGCGAAGAAGATGGCACGCTCGCCGTTGTCTGGATAGTCTTCGCCTTGCTCGTCTTTTTCCATCAGTCGCTTGCCGAAATAGTCGTCATTATCGATGAAATAGACCTGAATTCTGGCAGACTGTATGGAGGCTACCTTGATAATCAGTGGGTGGTCGGTATCATCAATGATAAGGTTCATACCTGACAAGCGTATCACTTCATGTAATTGTCCGCGCCGCTCGTTAATGGTTCCCCATTTCGGCATAAAAGTACGAATCTCATGATTACGCTCCTGCATAGCCTGCGGAAGATCTTTTCCCATTAGTGACAGGTTTGTGTCGGGAACATAAGGAGATATCTCCTGATTGATGAAAAGTATTTTCTTCTTTGCCATTTTGATAGTTTTACCCGGCAAAGATACAAAAAAAATCGCACAGAACTTTCAATCTGTGCCAGATTTTAGCAAAAAGTGACATTTGTGCACCTTTTTTTAGTATATTTTCTCCTTTTTTGGGGCTTATTAGCTTAATAAAGTGATTTAAGCATACTTTTGTATGAGTGCAAGAAAACGGGTGCCGTATTTCTGTTTCTTGTGCTCACCGATGCCGGAGATAGCACCAAACTGTTCGATGGTTGTAGGTTTGATGGTAGCAAGAGAGTGGAGCACTCTGTCGCTGAAGACAATATAGGGTGGGAATCCTTCTTCATCAGCACAGATGGTACGCAGGTTGCGCAATGCCTCGAAAAGTTTGGGGTCTTCGACGCCCGTCGTGGGGGGCAGTCCAGGAATGGTAATCGTCGGAATTTCCAGTCGCAGCCTCGGTTTGCGTTTCGGAGTCTCTTTTGCACTGTGGTCGATGACGCATAGCGTGGCCTCTCGGCGCCCGTAGAGCACATCTTCGCCGAGTGTTGTTACCTTTACCTTATGGCCATCATTGTAGGCTATCTCGACATAACCCATCTGCAACATTTGAAGCAGATAATCCTGCCAATCGTTGGTGCTGATTTCCTTGCCGACACCAAAAGTCTTGATTTCATCGTAATGATGGCGCACGACACCGGGCGAACGCATGCCTTTCAGAATCTCAATGACGGTAGCAATTCTGATGGTTTCATCGGTACGTTTGATAGCACTTAGGGCCATCTGCACATAGCGTGTACCATCGAAATGCCGGGGCGGATTCTCACAGATGTCGCAGTTACCACAGTCATGGGCCGTCTGCTCACTGAAATAGTTGAGCAGTATCCTGCGCCTGCAGACCCCCGACTCAGCATATTCCTGCATACGCCGCAGCTTGTCCATGTTGATGTCTTGTTGTCCGCTCTGGCGTGCAAACTCAGTCAACTGAACAATATCTGCCAACGAATAGAAGAGGATAGTGTCTGCAGGGGCACCATCTCTGCCGGCTCGTCCTATCTCCTGATAGAAGCTTTCAATGCTCTTGGGCATATTATAGTGGATGACCCACCTCACATTACTCTTGTCGATACCCATTCCAAAAGCAATAGTAGCACATACGACGAGTAGTTTGTCATTCTTAAAGTCTTCCTGCGTAGAACTTCGCTCAACTGACGATAAACCAGCATGATATGCAGCAGCATTAATGCCTTTAGCTCGTAAGTCAGATGCCAACTTTTCCGTTGTCTTACGACTCAGGCAGTAGATGATGCCTGCCTCCAGCGGACGGGCCTTGATGAAGTTCTGAATAAAGTGCATTTTCTCAGCAGCTTTGAACCCTCGTTTTACCGACAGACTGAGGTTGGGACGATCGAAACTTGAGATAAACTCACGGGCATCACGCAGTTTCAGTTGTTCTATAATATCATGTCGTGTGATTTTATCGGCAGTAGCCGTCAGTGCCATCATCGGTGTGTTGGGAAATTTATCCCTTAAAATACCCAATTGGGTATATTCTGGTCTGAAGTCATGCCCCCACTGGCTAATACAGTGAGCCTCGTCAATGGCAAACAGTGAGATGTTGATATGACAGAACAAGTAATCCAGTTCTGCCAGCAGTTTTTCTGGAGAGACATACAAGAGTTTGATACTGCCTTCTACGCACTTCCGACGTATAAGAATGTCGACAGACGGGTCATTTCCACTATTGAGAGCTTCGGCCTCGATACCGTTAGCACGAAGCGTTTCCACCTGATCCTTCATCAGACTGATCAGGGGCGATACCACAACGGTAGTCCCTGGCATCGCGAGGGCAGGAATCTGATAGCAAATGCTTTTCCCGCCACCTGTCGGCATCAGCACCAAGGCGTCCTTTCCGCCCATGATGTGTCTGATGATTTCTTCCTGATTTGGACGGAAAGAATCATAGCCGAAATAATGTTTTAAGACGGTTTGAATGTCCATTAAAATGAAATTTTTCACAAAGATAGTGCATTTTTTTGAAAAAAACTCAAAAAATGTTGCAATTTTAAAGAAATATTTGTATATTTGCGCATTAATCAACTAATTCGCTTAAAGATGGGAAAGTATAACATTTCTGAAAAGAAAGAGAAAGAAGCCGCTTACAGAAGTCTCGTAAGCCCTCACATGATGGACGAGATGCAGGAGAAGATCCTCAATATCATCGTCATGCAGAAGAAGTACAGGGATAAGGACTATTCCGCAAAAAGACTTGCAGATGACCTCGGAACTAACACGCGCTACATCTCAGCTGTTGTCAATGTTCGTTTTCACATGAATTACACTTCTTTTGTTAACAAGTACCGTATCGACGAGGCTATGTCCATCCTTGTCGACAAGCGCTATCAGGATCTCCGTATGGAAGAAGTGAGTGACATGGTGGGATTTGCCAATCGCCAGTCTTTCTACGCGTCATTCTATCGCATCGTAGGCATCACGCCGCGTGAGTATCGCTTGCAGCATCTCAAACAGCATCCTGCTATGCTGGCTAAACGAGGCAGAAAGAAATCATCATAAGGAGGGCCTCATTCCGTGGATTTTCACTACCAAGATGAGCGATTTGCAGATTTGCAGTTGCTCAGATACAGATTGAATGGTTTCGAGAAACTGACACTACAGCAGAAGGAGTTGGTTTATTATTTGTCTGAAGCCACTTTGTGGGGGAGAGATATCACGTTTGATCAGTTTGGGAAATACAATCTCCGTATCAGAAAGGTACTGGAGATTATTTATTGTGACCTGACGGTTTCTCACGATACAGAAGAATTCAAGGCCTTCGAGACTTATTTGAAACGCGTATGGTTTTCCAGCGGCATCTATCATCATTATGGATGTGAGAAGTTTAAACCTGGTTTCTCGCAGGAATGGCTGCGAGAGCAGCTTCTACAGGTAGACGCTAGAAAACTGCCACTCAAGGAGGGTGAGACCGTATCACAGCTCTGCGAAGAACTTTTTCCCGTTATCTTTGACGAGACCGTCCTCCCTAAGCGTGTGAATAAGGCCGACGGTGAAGACTTGCTGCTGACGTCTGCCTGCCATTTTTATGATGGCGTCTCACAAGCCGAGGCAGAGCGTTTTTACGAGGCCATGAAACAGGCCAATGCCCATAATCCTGAGCCTGCTTCGTATGGTCTGAATTCGACGCTCGTCAAGGAGGATGGAGAACTGAAAGAGCAGGTCTGGTCTGCCGATGGCAAATATGCCAATGCCATCCGGCACATTATCTATTGGCTGGAAAAGGCAATGGATGTTGCTGAGAACGAGCAGCAGAAAAAGGTTATAAGACTACTTATAACATATTACAAATCAGGCGATCTGAAAGATTTCAATAAATATTGCATTGAATGGCTGAAAGAGCACGATTCGAGTATCGACTTCATCAATGGTTTCATTGAGGTCTATGGCGATCCGCTCGGGCTGAAAGGTTCTTGGGAAGGACTGGTGGAGTACATCGACGAGGAAGCTACGCATCGCACACGTACCATCAGTGATAATGCCCAATGGTTTGAAGACCATTCCCCTGTAGATCCTCGTTTCCGCAAGCCTGTTGTCAGGGGCGTTTCTGCCAATGTCATCTGTGCTGCCATGCTTGGAGGTGACGAGTATCCCTCAACGGCCATAGGTATCAATCTACCCAATGCAGACTGGATCAGGGCTGAATATGGCTCAAAGAGCATCACGATCAGCAATATCACCGATGCCTATAACAAGGCAGCTCACGGCAATGGCTTCAAGGAGGCATTCGTGATAGATAAGCAGACCCTCAGTCTCATCAATCAATACGGAGATATTTGCGATGATTTGCATACCGACCTTCATGAGTGCCTCGGACATGGTAGCGGGCGCCTCCTGCCAGGTGTCGATCCCGATGCGTTGAAGGCCTATGGCAACACGATAGAAGAGGCGAGGGCCGATCTCTTCGGACTCTATTATATGGCAGATCCGAAACTGGTGGAACTAGGGCTCGTGCCTGATGGTGAGGCCTATAAGTCACAGTATTATTCTTATATGATGAATGGACTGATGACACAATTGATAAGGATTGCTCCAGGCCATCAGATAGAAGAAGCCCATATGCGTAATCGCGCCCTGATAGCCCGTTGGTGTATGGCCCAGGGCGATGTCGTCAGACTGGTGAAGCGCGATGGTAACACCTACGTTGAAATCACGGATTATGAAGCCCTGCGCCAGCTGATAGCCACTTTGTTGGCTGAGGTGCAACGCATCAAGAGTGAGGGCGACTACGCTGCAGCCCGTCAGTTGGTGGAGCAGTATGCCGTCAAGGTTGATCCCGTGCTCCACGAAGAGGTGCTGGCCCGTTATAACCAACTCAACCTTGCGCCTTATAAAGGTTTCATCAATCCGATGCTGTTGCCCGTCAGGGATCAGGATGGTCGTATTTGCGACATCCAGGTGAACTACAGCGAGAGCTATGCCCATCAGATGCTCCGCTATAGCACGGAATATGCCAGTCTCATATAAATTAAGGTGTATATGGACATACAGGCACAAGTGAAAGAGATCAAGCAATCGTTCCGTCAGATGATGGACGGGGCGGTTGCACAGTCCATGCGAAATAAGGGCGTCGATTACAAGCTGAACTGGGGAGCTACCCTGCCGCGCCTTCGTGAGAAAGCCGATGAAATCGGCAAAAACTACGACCTCGCCATCGCACTGTGGAAAGAGAATGTGCGTGAGTGCAAGATCCTCGCCACAATGGTGATGCCTGCCGATGTCGTGCTGCCAGAGGTGATTGACATCTGGATGGAACAGATGCCCACACAGGAAATTGCCGAACAGGCAGCCTTCAACCTCTTCCAGTATCTGCCTTATGCCCCCGAAAAGGCCTATACATGGATGGCTTCCGACAAGGAACTCTACCAACTTTGTGGCTTCCATATACTCAGTCGTCTGTTTATGAATAAGCAAGAACCCAACGAACGTGGTATCAATGAATTCATTGATCAGGCCATTGTCGCTTTGCAAGAGGGCTCCATTCCCGTCAGGAAAGCCGCTATGGCCTGTATGATGCGATTCTCAGAACTGGGCCTTGTCTATGAACGGATTGCCAAAAGCGCATTAAAACAGGCTAATTTAGATTTTTTATAAATTAACTCTCTTTTGTCTCCTTGAAAATTCGTACCTTTGTGCGGTTTTCTAAGAAAAAGGAATGAAAGACAGTGTTTTTAGAAGTGTAAAGCGCATTCTTGACAACTTTCTTGAGATGAACAATCATCGCAAGACACCAGAGCGCTATACCATCCTGAAAGCCATTTACAGCACTGAAGGTCATTTCACCCTTGAGGAGCTGAACGACAAGCTGCAGAATGAGCTCAAATTCCCTGTCAGCAGAGCCACCTTATATAATACGTTGAACCTCTTTCTGGAACTGAGACTTGTGACACGCCACAGGTTTCAGGGCACCACGAAGTATGAGGCCTGCTACCACAATGACAGCCATTGTCACCAGATATGTACGATTTGTGGCAAAGTGACGGAAGTAGAGTCACCCGAGATTCAGATGGCTGTCAACAACATGCACCTGAAGCGCTTCCGCAAGGACGGTTTCACCCTTTACATCTATGGCGTTTGCAGTTCCTGTCAGACGAGAATCACGAAGCGTAAGAACATGGAACGTCGCAAAAAGCTGGAACTGCTGAAGTCTCAGGAAAAGGCGAAGAGGCAGGAAAAGGCAGACAATCAGAACAGAACAAAGAATAAAAAAACTGTATAAACAAAGCATTATGAACAAAGGAAAAGTTGATGTCCTGCTGGGCTTGCAGTGGGGCGACGAAGGAAAAGGTAAGGTGGTCGATGTGCTGACCCCGAAGTACGATGTGGTTGCCCGTTTCCAGGGAGGACCGAATGCCGGTCACACGCTGGAATTTGAAGGCCAGAAGTATGTGCTGCGTTCCATCCCCTCCGGCATCTTCCAAGGTGGCAAGGTGAACATTATTGGAAATGGTGTGGTGCTTGCTCCAGACCTCTTCATGGACGAAGCCAAGGCACTTGAGGCCAGTGGCCACGACCTGCATGCCCGTCTGCACATCTCCAAGAAGGCACATCTCATCATGCCGACTCACCGTGTGCTCGACGCTGCCTATGAGGCACAGAAGGGCAAGGACAAGGTGGGTACTACAGGCAAGGGCATCGGTCCAACCTACACAGATAAGGTCAGCCGTAACGGTCTGCGTGTGGGTGATATCCTCGATCATTTCGAAGAAAAGTACGCCAAGGCAAAGGCTCGCCACGAGGCCATCCTGAAGTCGCTCAACTTCGAATACGACATCACGGAGGTCGAGAAGAAGTGGCTGGAGGGTGTTGAATACCTGCGTCAGTTCCCGATTGTTGATTCTGAGCATGAGATCAACCAAATCCTCAAGAGCGGCAAGAGCGTGCTCTGCGAGGGCGCTCAGGGTACGATGCTCGACGTTGACTTCGGTTCCTATCCGTTTGTCACCTCTTCTAACACGATCTGCGCAGGTGCCTGCACAGGTCTTGGCATCGGTCCCAACAAGATTGGCGACGTCTATGGCATCATGAAGGCCTACTGCACCCGTGTTGGTGCTGGTCCATTCCCCACAGAACTCTTCGATGAAACGGGTAAGAAGATCCGCGACCTCGGCCATGAGTATGGTGCTGTCACAGGCCGTGAGCGCCGTTGTGGCTGGATCGACCTCGTAGCCCTGAAGTACTCGATTATGGTGAATGGCGTCACCCAGCTCATCATGATGAAGAGCGATGTGCTCGACGGCTTCGATACCATCAAGGCCTGTGTGGCTTACAAGCAGAACGGCGTTGAAATCGACTATTTCCCATACAACATCGAGGAGGGCATCGAGCCAGTCTATCAGGAACTGCCAGGCTGGAAGACCGATATGACGAAATTTACCAGCGAGGATCAGTTCCCGAAGGAATTCAGCGATTATATCGCATTCCTCGAGGCTCAGCTCGAGACTCCTATTACAATTATCAGCATTGGTCCGGATCGTGACCAGACTATCGTAAGAAAGAAATAATGGCACAGAAACCCAGTATTCCCAAAGGAACGCGCGACTTCGGTCCCTCAGAGATGGCCCGTCGCAACTATATCTTTGATACCATCAAGCAGGTGTATCAGCTTTATGGCTTCCAGCAGATAGAAACACCTGCTATGGAAACGCTCGGCACACTGATGGGTAAGTACGGCGAGGAGGGCGACAAGCTGCTCTTCAAGGTACTAAACTCCGGCGACTTCCTCAGTAAAGTCTCCGACGAGGAGCTGCAGGAGCGAAATGCCCTCCATCTCGCAGCAAAACTCTGTGAGAAGGGCCTCCGCTATGACCTCACCGTACCTTTTGCCCGCTATGTGGTGATGCATCGTGACGAACTGCAGTTACCCTTCAAGCGCTATCAGATGCAACCCGTATGGCGTGCAGACCGTCCGCAGAAAGGCCGTTATCGTGAGTTCTGGCAGTTTGATGGCGACATCGTTGGTTCCGACTCTCTGCTCAACGAGGTGGAGCTCATGCAGATTGTCGATACCGTGTTCAGCCGTTTTGGTGTGCGTGTGCAGATCAAGATCAACAACCGCAAGATCCTGTCAGGTATCGCCGAAGTCATCGGGGCTGCCGAGAAGATCGTGGATATCACGGTGGCTATCGATAAACTCGATAAAATCGGCATCGATAACGTCAATCAGGAGTTGCGCGAAGACGGTCTCTCCGAGGAGCAGATCGAGAAATTGCAGCCCATCATCTCACTCGAGGGCACCAATGATGCCAAACTCGACACCATCGCCCAGGTGCTGGCTGCCAGCGAGACTGGTCTCAAGGGCGTGGAGGAGACACGTTTCATCCTCGATACCCTCAAGACTGTCGGCCTGAAGAACGAGATACAGCTCGACCTTACCTTGGCACGCGGCCTGAACTACTACACAGGCGCCATCTTCGAGGTGAAGGCCCTCGACGTACAAATAGGCTCCATCACGGGTGGTGGACGCTACGACAACCTGACGGGCATCTTCGGCATGCCTGGCATCTCTGGCGTAGGCATCTCCTTCGGCGTCGATCGTATCTACGACGTGCTCAATGCCCTCGACTGCTATCCCAAGGATGCCACCAACGGCACCCAGCTGCTCTTCATCAACTTCGGCGATCGCGAGACAGCCTACTGTCTGCCCGCAGTGGCGAAGGCACGTGAGGCTGGTATCCGCACGGAGATTTTCCCCGATTCATCAAAGATGAAGAAGCAGATGTCGTATGCCAATGCCAAACAGATACCCTTCGTTGCCCTCGCTGGAGAGAACGAGATAGCTGCAGGCAAACTAACATTAAAGAACATGTTGAGCGGAGAACAACAATTGCTTAATATAGAAGAAATTATAAATATAGTAAAATCATGAAAAAGAGCCTCATCCTTGCCTTTGCAGCCCTGCTGATGCTGACGGCTGCCGTACCCGATAAGACCACAACCATCTTTATCATTGGTGACTCTACGGCTGCCAATAAGGATATCTCTGGCGGCAAGCAGGAACGAGGCTGGGGTATGGCACTTCAGTGTTATTTCGACGACAACATCCTTGTGGATAACCACGCCGTCAATGGGCGCTCCTCGCTCTCGTTTATCCGCGAAGGCCGCTGGGACAAAGTGCTGGAACGCATCAAGCCAGGCGACTATGTCATCATCCAGTTTGGCCATAACGATGAGAAGGCAGGGGCCGACCGTCATAGCGACCCAGGTTCCACCTTCGACTACAATCTGGCCAAGTATGTGCGCGAAACACGTGAACATGGCGGCATTCCCGTGCTGATGAACTGCGTCGTGCGTCGCAATTTCTTTGTGAATGTGCCAGAGAACGATGATGATGAGAAGCTGCGCACCACAACCTTCAAGGACGGTGTGAAGATGGTAGAGGGCGATTCCCTCATCGACACCCACGGACTCTACCGAGTGGCACCCCGTGATGTGGCCCGTCGCATGAATGTCCATTTCATCGATGCCAACCAGATCACCCACGATCTCGAGCAGGGTCTCGGCACAGAGGCTTCCAAGAAGCTCCACATGTGGTTCTTGCCAGGCCAAGAGCCCAGTGTCCCCGCAGGCCGTCAGGACAATACACATTATAATATATATGGCGCACACGTCGTAGCCAGGTTGTTGGCCGATGCCCTCTGTGAGGAGATTCCCGTGCTGAAGCCCTATCGCTGCGAGGCCGATGTCACCATCGATACACAAGGACGTGGCGACTATCTCGACCTGCAGTCTGCGCTGACAGCCCTCGACACGTCGAAGCCCGTTACCATCCAGATACTGGGTGGCGAGTGGGAGAGGCCCCAGATGCCCAAGAAGTCAAAAGTGAAGTTCATCCTCCGTCAGGGAGCCGTATGGAAATAATAATTCAAGTATATCATGAACAAGAACGAGAAATTTGTCATCACGATCAACCGTGAGTTAGGAAGTGGCGGTCGCACTATCGGCCGCAAGTTGTCTGAACGCCTGGGCGTGACCTTCTACGACAAGGCTGTCATCAAGGCTCTTCAGAAGAAGTTCAGACTCTCCATCGACGAGATAGAACGCCTGAAGGGACAGAACCACTCCTGGTGGGCCGAACTGAAGCGCGCCCTGTGGAGAGACGAGTCGTACAGCATGCCTTACTATCAGGCCACGATGGTCGACTACAACGATGTGCCTACCTCTTTCAGGATGTTTGAGACCGAGGAGGAGATCCTCACAGGCATCGCCGAGGAAGAGTCGTGCGTCGTGGCTGGTCGTGCAGGCTTCTATGTGTTCCGTAATCACCCCAACCACATGAGCATCCTCATCCAGGCCTCGATGGACTACCGCGTGAAGCGCCTGATGCGCAAGCAGAACCTGAGCGAGGAAGATGCCCTCAAGACCATCAAGAAGGTCGACGAGATGCGTGAGAATTACGTGAAGGGATATACCAAGACCTCACGCTACGACACCCGCAACTATAATCTCGTGATTTCTGTCGATGACAAGACCGAAGACGAGGTTGTCGATCTTATCATGCAATATATCAAATAAATAAAAAAACTACAAGAAAATGAAGAAAACAAGACTATGGGTGGTTGCCGCCATCCTTACCATTTGTGGCACAACAACAGTCATGACAGGTTGCAAACAAGCTACTGCAAAGGATAATCCCACAGCCTCAGTGCAGTCCACAGAACTGATTCGCACCAGTCAGAGCTGGGACGGCGTAGAGCTGCCCGACTATCTGAAGGGACGCCCTGAACTGGTGGCTGTCAAGTATGTGTTCCCCGCAGGTAAGAAACTGGGCTGGCATCATCATCCCGTGATGAACTACGGCATCCTGGTGCAGGGCGAGCTGACTATCATCGGACAGGATGGCAAGGAGAAAGTCGTCCATGAGGGCGAGGCTGTCGTGGAGATGGTCAACACCATCCATCACGGAGAGAACCGAGGCAACAAAGACGTCATCCTCTATATGTTCTACCTTTCTCAGAAAGACCTCCCCCTGGCTGTGCAGCACCCAGAGATTCCGCTGGAATAGCGTCTTGGAGGGTGTGTTTTTGAAATTTTTATTGAAAAAGAGTCACTATTTAAATATTTTTCAGTATCTTTGCAGCCAAATAATCTATTTTGCCACATAAATATTATATGAAATGAATACATTTATCATTTTTGCTGTACTATTGCTGATTGTATTTGGTGTATCACTCTATTTCATTCAACTTCACTACAAACATCTACTGAAGAAAGAAATAAAGCGTGCCCAGAAGAGTGAACGAATCAAATCAATGTTCATTGAGAATGTCAGCCACACCCTCCGAGCACCCATCAAAGCTATCTCAGGCTACTGCGACATGATTCTCGAAGAGAAAGACGAGGAGATGCAGCCTGCGCAAGTCAGGGAACTCGTCACTAATATGTCATCCAGCACGCAGCAGCTGCTCGAATTCATCTCGCAGCTCTACGACATGACCAAATTGCAGGGCATCACCCCGTCGTTCACCTTCATCGAGGTGAACCTCTCCGAATTGATGGCATCCTATCGCCGTGAGACGATGAACATCACGAAGCCCGATGTGATTGTCCGCGTCACCACAGATCTCTCTCCCCATTGCAAGGGCGTACTCGACACCAATCTCATGCACCAGCTCATGATGCACCTGCTGTCCAATGCCGCCCATCACATCACAGGCAACGACATCGTCATCAAATATGCCGAAGAGCGCAAAGGCCTCAAGGTCACTATCACCTATGCAGGTCAAGGACAGGCCGACATACTCGGTGCCGACATCTACTCATACCTTCAGAAGGAAGACGCGCTGATGAATGCCAACGACTCTTCCGCATTCGGACTATCCGTCTGCAAGGCCATTGTCGATATGCTTGGAGGTGAATTCTACGTAGATACGGAATACGACAAGAAGACCGTCACCTGCTTCTGGATTCCCTGCAAGATGAGAGATACCCACAAGGACATGTAAATCCAATCACTTCTCGCAATATAGGGCTCGCATCTCTGCGAGCCCTATACCAATCATAAACCTAAAAACCTAACCATACGAAAAAACAAACACATTATATGAAGCAATTACTGTAGTATGAAGTTGATGCAAAGTTACGGTGATTCCTGCCTCATTCCAAGAAATTGCGCCATATTTTCTCTGACTTGTTGCGACAGGACAGTCCATACGCGACAAAGCGTGCATTGCTCCCAATACTTTGTCGCGAAACAAGGCTGACATAGTTGTTACCACCGCCTTGGTTGTTACAACACCCCTGCATTAGAGATGTCCGCGATCTATGTTTCATTGGGTGATACTTGAAAATAAATTACACGCTCAGTTTGTCGTCCAACCATCTTATGACGTACAGGGAGGGGGTTCTTGTAGTCCTCTTCAATCACCCTTGACGTCCCCTTCTACCAGACTCTGAACGCGCTGAAGAGCATCAAAATCAGCTAAATGAAAATATCTTACTTATGGCTAATTCCTTACTCAATTCCCGAAGTTAATCAGTTAATCATTTAATCATTTTGGTATTTCTTAGTGATAAAATAGAAGATACAACTAACGGTATAAAGGTATATATAATGTAATAGCAAGCGAGCATCTCTCATGCGACTAAAAGTTTAGACGTTGTATAAATTGTAAAATTAGTAGGACAAAATGTTTGGTTTGTTCGGGATTTTATCGTATATTTGCAAACGAGATTATTTGAATTCACTTTATTAATAACTAAACAAATAACAATTTATGAAGAAAAAGTTCATTTGCGCCGTTTGTGGATATATCTATGAAGGCGATGCAGCTCCCGAGAAGTGCCCCATCTGTAAGGCTCCTGCTTCTAAGTTCTCTGAACTGAAGGACGATGGTGAAACGACCTATGCTACCGTTCACAAGATTGGCGACGGCAAGCCCGAGGGTGTCAGCCAAGAGATGATTGACGACCTGCGTAACCACTTCAACGGTGAGTGCGGTGAGGTTGGTATGTATCTGGCCATGAGCCGTCAGGCCGATCGTGAGGGTTATCCCGAGATTGCAGAGGCCTTCAAGCGTTATGCCTTCGAGGAGGCTGAGCATGCTGCCAAGTTTGCTGAGTTGCTGGGCGAGTGCGTATGGGATACGAAGACCAACTTGGAGAAGCGCGCTGCCGCAGAGGCTGGTGCCTGCGAGGACAAGTTCCGTATCGCCAAGAACGCCAAGGTGGCTGGCTTCGACGCTATTCACGACACTGTGCACGAGATGGCCAAGGACGAGGCTCGTCATGGTGCTGGCTTCGCCGGACTGCTGAAGCGCTATTTCGGCAAGTAAGCATACAATAAATCGAAAAAGAATCCGTTTTATCAATACGATGAAACGGATTTTTTATTTTCTACTGATCATGATCTGCGCTGCCTGCGAGAATGATGACTCGTTCTCGACGAGTACGGGGCTGAAACTTTCGTTCTCCGTAGATACGCTGAAGATGGACACGACATTCAGCAATGTGCCCACCTCGACGTATGCCTTCTGGGTGCACAACAATAACGATGCGGGCCTGAAACTACAGACGGTGAGACTGAAGCGGGGAAACCAGACGGGTTTCCGCGTGAATGTCGATGGCGTGTATCTGGACAATTCGAACGGTTCGCAGACCTCGAATGTAGAGATCAGGCGCAAGGACAGCATCCAGGTGTTTGTGGAACTGACGGCTGCAACGACACAGCAACAGGCTCCGAAGCTGGTGGAAGACGACCTGCTCTTCTGTCTGGAGAGCGGACGTGAGCAGCAGGTGAACCTGCGGGCCTGGGCCTGGGATGCCAAGAAGCTCTATGATCCCGTGATCGACACTGACACGGAGATCGAGACAGCAACGCCTCTGGTGATCTATGGCGACCTGACGGTGAAGGAGGGTGCGACGCTGACGCTGAGGAACACGGAACTCTACTTCCACGACGGAGCTGGGGTGCAGGTGTATGGCAGACTCGTCGCAGAGAACTGTCTACTGCGGGGTGACCGACTAGACCATCTTTTCGACTACCTGCCTTACGACCGCGTGAGCGGACAGTGGGATGGGGTACACTTCTACGAAAGTTCAACGGCGAACCTGCTGGAGGATACAGAGATACGGAATGCCAGGGAGGGTATCGTGTGCGACTCGGCAGCCATTGAGGCTGACATCTATCGTCTGGCGATGAAAGAATGCGTAGTGCATAACAGTCTGAACGCCAATATATCTGCCGTAAATACTCATCTATTACTTGACCATTGTCAGCTGTCGAATGCTGGGGGAGATTGCGTGGCGCTGTTTGGTGGTGACATGACGATGAGCCACTGTACGCTGGCACAGTTCTATCCTTATTCAGCCCAGCGCGGTGACGCCCTCTATTTCACAAACCGCTGGGGACAGAAGAGTCTGCCGATGACACTCTACTGCGAGGGAAGCATCGTGACAGGCTATGCCGACGACGTGCTGAACGGTGAGATGCTAGCCGATGAAACCGCATTTATCTATCGTTTCAACCATTGTCTTTTGCGCACGAAGGAGGTGAAGGATTCGCCCGATTTCATCGATATCCTCTGGGAGACACCCAAAGACGAAGCTGGTGGCAAGAAACACTTCGTCACCATCGATGAAACGAACTTCATCTACGATTTCCACCTTGTGGAAACCTCGCCCGCGCAAGGTCTGGGCTGTTACTAAAAAGCTGAGAACATCAGGGGCATGAGCTGACGGATGCCGTCAATGACATAGACGCAACGGCGCCCATAGAGCAAGATGCGGATGGGGTGCTTGGCACGCGTCTCCGTCTCGATGATGACCTGACGGCAACTGCCACAGGGAGCGATGGGTTCTTCGAGCAGTTCACCATCTGTACCTCGGGCGGCAATAGCCAGCACAGACACGGGGACATCAGGATACTGGGCACCAGCGGCAAAGAGGGCAGTGCGCTCGGCACAGAGGCCTGAGGGGTAGGCAGCGTTCTCCTGATTGCAACCGATAACCTCAGCACCATTCTCCAGAAGGACGGCGGCACCTACGTGGAAATGAGAATAGGGAGCATAGCTGCGGCCGGTAGCCTCGACGGCCAGCGAGAGCAGATGCTGTTCTTCGGGGGTGAGTTCCTGCGGCTGGCAGACGTTAATTACGGTTTTTAGTTCTAGTTCTTTCATATAATTGTATAATTTTTCTGCAAAAATAAGAATAATTCGGGAAATATCAGTAATTTTGCAGCATTAATCGCAGAATATGAGAAAGATTTTTGTTTCCATAGCCCTTTTCCTGTCGTTGGCGGCCTCTGCTCAGATACGATGGAATCAGACTTATCAGGAATATTTCAATCAATATAAGGACATCGCCATCGAGCAGATGAAGAAATACCACATCCCTGCCTCGATCACGCTGGCACAGGGTGTGTTTGAGAGTGCCGCAGGGCGCAGCGAACTAGCCACGAAGGGCAACGCCCACTTCGGCATCAAGTGTAACGGCTGGACTGGGCGCAAGGTGTATCACGACGACGACGCGCGCAACGAGTGCTTCAGAGCCTACAATTCGGCTTATGAGTCGTATGAGGACCACTCGAGGTTCCTCTCCGGCAGCCAGCGCTACCGCCAGCTCTTCAGTCTCGACATCACAGACTACAAGGGGTGGGCGCGCGGCCTGAAGGCGGCTGGTTATGCGACGAATCCGCAGTATGCCAACAAACTGATAGAGATCATCCAACTCTACAAACTCTATCAGTATGACACACAGAAGAGCTACGACAAGTTCATGGCGGAGCACTCGAAGGACAAGCCTGTGAACCAGGCGCCCCTGCATCTGATCAAGATCTTCAACAAGAACTACTATGTCATCGCTCGTCGCGGCGACACCTTCAAGACGCTGGCCGAGGAAATCGGTATCAGCTACAAGAAACTGGCCAAATACAACGAGCGCGACAGGCGGGACCAGCTGGAGGAGGGTGAGATCATCTGGCTGAAGAAGAAGCAGAAGAAGGCCCCAAAGGACTATGAAGAGCGGCTGCACTACGTGCGCCAAGGTGAGTCGATGTACTCTATCGCCCAGAAATATGGTATCCGGCTGAAGAACCTCTATAAGATGAACCATCTGAAGGCTGACTATCAGATCAGGGTGGGAGAGCCTCTCAGACTGAGATAAGCGGAGCGACAAAAAAAATGGATGCAGGCACCTAAGGGCGTCTGCATCTTTTCTTTGGTGAGCGGAATACGGGAATCGAACCCGCCTCCCAGGCTTGGGAAGCCCGTGCACTACCGATGTGCTAATTCCGCTTAAAAATAAAATTCCTGATTTCCTTTGTTATGAGCCGATACCCGGACTCGAACCGGGGACCTACGCATTACGAATGCGTTGCTCTACCAACTGAGCCATATCGGCAACCTCTTGTGTCGTGTACACCCGCAGGGGCTCGAACCCTGGACACCCTGATTAAGAGTCAGGTGCTCTACCAACTGAGCTACGGGTGCATCATCATTTCAAAAATAAAGGAGACGGGTGCATCCTTTCGTTTTGCGGGTGCAAAGGTACTAACTTTTTTTCATATCACCAAACTTTTTGGCGATTTTCTTACTAAAAAGTTATTGACGGCTGCTATGGAATCCCTCGAGGTTCTCATAACGGCGTTCCATCATGCGTTTGTAGATGTTTCTGATCCACAGAGGGTGGGTGAGGACGAAGGCCAGCCCGAGCAGGCACATGAAGATGTAGGTCTTCTCAAAACCTACCAGGATATAGCCAACAGCCACGATGATAACAGGGCCGAAGAGAGCCACCATCTCGATGGCGAGCTGCATGCCGTTCTCGAAGTTGCCCTTTGCTGTCATCTTCTGCTGCAGAGGCAGCGTCTGCTTGTTATAAACGGCGAGCTGGAAGATTACGAAATGGAGGAATCCAGCTGTCAGCAGCATATAGGCCGTCAGCATCAGGAGGGTAAACTTACCATTGAAGACGGCAGGGAGCATGATGAGATAGGGAATAACGAGTACAGCACTGTAGAACCAAAACTTGGCCTTGAGCAGGGCGATGATATTCTCGCGGTGCATCATCAACAGGTCGATGTAGTTGCCTTCCTGTCCCATGATCTTGATCAGTGCGGTGACGCCATAGATGGCAAAACAGTAGATGCACCAGAAGTTGAGCATCATATCGTTGTCGTAGATAGACGTATAGGAGATGAGCAGGGAGAACACGATAATCAGCGAGAGACTCATGATGCAGCGAGAACGCATCGTCTTGTTGCGCATGTTCGACTTGGCCTCTATCTTCAGGTATTCGCCGACGAGTCCGAAACGGTTGAGGAAGGAGAACTGCGAGATATGCTTCAGCGCCTTCTCGGATTTCTTGGAGATCTCCTCATAGACATACTTGAACTGGAAGTGGCGGTTGATAAAGAAGAGGATCACCAGCACAACCAGGATGGCAGGCAAGATGAACCAGCTGCGCCCTGCTATCTCGTAAGTATCGATGAGTTTGCCCAGAGCCTTCTCACTGAAGTTCACCAGAACAGGGGCAAATGGCAACATATAGACGACGACAGAACTCAGGAACCAGAGCACGTTGCGATTGACGAGGGTACGGAAGAAGAGGTAGACCTGACTGTTGAGGATCATCATCAGCACACAGGCGAGGAGTTCACGGCTGACGGGGCCGAAACCAGCTCCGGCGATGAGAATGATGTATGCATAGGGCAGGAACATCATCAGCCAAAGGAAGTTATAGCTGTTGAGATGTGATGAAACCAAGAAACAGTCGATGGCGGTGTAGCGCGAGATGGGCTGCAGGATATAGGGCTTCACCATCATGCCTGGCGTAGTCTGGAAGACATAGCGCAGCAGATAGTCGACAATGAGGATGAAGGGCATCAAGGAGAACATGCGGCCTGCCTCGCCGTCGGCTGTCATAGCGATGATAATGCCATATAATATAAGGTATAGGCCGAAGAGGGCACTGCCGAAATAGATGAGTGCCTTGGCCCACTTGTTCTGCTCGAACATAGGACTGCGCTTGTAGCTCAGCTTGGTGTTCTTATTGAGCAGGCGGTAGAGTCGGAACTTGTTCATGGATTCTTATCTCAAGTCGATGATTTCTGCCTGTGGGAAGTCCTTGGCGTTGAAACGGAACTGGCTGTCGGCGACACTTTGCTTCTTGAGTTCTGTGATGTCGAAGATAGTCCATTTCTTATCGCGTAGCAACTTGACTTGCGTCGGCTTATACGTAGTCTTGTTGATGGTGACAAAGAGCTCGCGGATGTTCTTATTGCCAGTGTTTGAGGTGAGATGCACGACGTAGTCCTTGCCCGACTTGTTGAGCGTGCAGTCATAACCCTTCTTGTAGAGGTTGATGAAGTTGTAGGGGTTGATGGCCTGCAGCTGTGCCTCTGTGGGGGTACTGACGTTGACCTCGTCGTTCTTCTTTACATAAGTCCATTGTGTCTTACCATCGAACCATATGGTGGCGACGGGCGTCGTAGCTTGGAACTTGCGTCCCTTGATGAGGATGGTGCCGCTGGTGTTACCCATAGAACCCGTCATCTTGAAGTTGGCCTTGACACCATCCTTCACGGTGATGTGGGATGCGGCCTTGTCGAGTACGCTCTTGGCGCTCTGTGCAAAGGATCCAGCACTCATCAGTGCCATTGCTATTAGAAAACAAATCTTTTTCATGTCAAATATATGTATTTATCGTAGACTATTCAAGAGGTTGTTCAGGCTCATCTCGTCCTGTATCATCACCTCACGCGGCTTGCTGCCCATGGCGGCTCCGACGACGCCAGCCTTCTCGAGCTGGTCCATCAGACGACCTGCACGGTTGTAGCCGATGGCAAACTTACGCTGGATGAGTGAGGTGCTGCCACTCTGGTTGAGCACGATGAGACGGGCTGCATCCTCGAACAGCGGGTCGAGGTGCTGCATATCGACATCGGCACTGCCGCTATCACCCATGTCGCTTTCTGGCGTGTCGGGCTCAGGCAATTCAAACGGCATGTTGTAACTCTGCTGAGCAGCGATGAATTCATTGATTCGCTCCACCTCGGGGGTATCGACGAAGGCACACTGCACACGGATAGGCTCTGCGCCACCCAGATAGAGCATGTCACCCTTACCAATAAGCTGCTGGGCGCCTGTGCGGTCGAGGATGGTCTTAGAGTCGATACCTGCAGAGACCTTGAAGGCGATACGTGCCGGGAAGTTGGCCTTGATATTACCCGTGATAATCGTCGTCGTAGGACGCTGGGTAGCAATCACCATGTGGATACCTACGGCACGCGCCAGCTGGGCAATACGCGCGATAGGCAGTTCAATCTCCTTACCAGCCGTCATAATCAGATCACCGAACTCATCGATGATCACCACGATGTATGGCATGAAGCCGTGACCTCCGCGTGGGGGAATCTTACGGTCGATAAACTTCTTGTTGTACTCCTTGATGTTACGGGCGCCGACCTCTTTCAGCAGGTCATAACGTGTATCCATGAGCTTACAGAGGGAGTTGAGCGTGCGCACCACCTTCGTAACGTCGGTAATGATGGGATCAGCATCATCATCGGGCACCTTTGCCAGGAAGTGGTTGATCAGCGGATTGTAGATTGAGAACTCCACCTTCTTCGGATCGACAAGTACGATCTTCAGCTCAGCGGGGTGCTTCTTATATAATAAAGAGGTAACGATGGCATTCAGTCCGACAGACTTACCCTGACCTGTGGCACCAGCCACGAGGAGGTGAGGTGCTTTGGCCAGGTCGAACATGAACACCTCGTTGGTAATCGTCTTACCGACGGCACAGGGGAGTTCCATCTGCGACTCTTGGAATTTCTTCGAGTTAAGTATCGATTCCATCGACACAATAGACGGTTTGGCATTAGGAACCTCAATACCGATGGTGCCCTTGCCAGGAATCGGGGCGATGATACGGATGCCAAGGGCGGAAAGGCTCAGGGCGATATCATCCTCGAGGGAGCGCACCTTGGAAATACGGACACCGGGCGCCAGCGTGATCTCGTATAGCGTGATGGTAGGACCGACCGTGGCCTTGATGCTGGAGATCTCGACACCAAAGGTACGGAGCACCTCCACGATGCGGTTCTTGTTGGCGGTCTGCTCAGCCATATCGATGAAAGGCTTGCCGTCATTGTCGTATTTCTTCAGGAGATCGAGTGTCGGATAGTGGTAGTTCTCGAGGTCACGCTTGGGATCGTAGGGCTCGAGGTCCTCCAGATTAGGCGCAACAGTCTTGGCATCGGCCGCATCCTCATTCTTAGCCACCTCGATCTCCATGCCGACTTCCTCGCCCTTCGGCTTCTGGACGTCGTTGGCGGGCTTCACAGTCGGTGCTGCTGGCTGTTCCTCGCGCTGATATACATCATCGATCACAACAGCCTTTCCATCGTCGTGGAACTCAACCGTCTGTGAGGCGGGGTCATCGAAGACAAGGGTGTTGTAATCATCCGCCGTCGCCAGTTGCTGTTCGTAAGAATCCACCTTTTCATTGGGATCATTATTGGTGATCTTGAACTTCACCTTATCGATGAAACGTGTGGGATTCAGTATTTTCCTCAGGATAAAGATCGTCTCAGCGCTGACATAGGTCAGGAAGCCGATAGCCGTGAGTCCAAGGAATACGGTCAGGCCAGGGGTGCCTATGAAGTTCTCGATAAACTGACACACGAAGAGACCATGATCGCCACCAGGGCTGTAGCAGGCATCGACGAAGAACGGCGAAAGAAACTTGGCGAAGGTGACAGAGCCCCAGATCATCAGAATCATGAGCGCCAGGAACCACTTCAGGAGATTCACCCTGTAGGCACGAATGAGATGGATGCCGAGGAGGATGAGGAAAAATGGTATCATAAAGGCGGGGATGCCGAAGCAGCGCTTGATGAAATACCAAGAGACGTAGGCACCAAGACTGCCGCAGGTGTTGCTGAACTCGTGTTTCTCATTCATGATTTCACCTTCACGTGGATCTTCTATCAGACTCTGGTCTGCTGCGCCTGTGGTGAAATAGGAGATGAATGCCATAATGAAATAGACGGCAACACTCACTAGCAGTAAACCGAGGAAGAAGTTCAGCTTCTCATTGTGGAATATATTCTTAAAACCTATGACACCTGTGAAGGATCCTTTGGTACTCGTTTCTTTCTTTTTCTTGGCCATATTTATGTCTGAATTTGCTAATTTGATGCAAAAGTAGTCGAAAAAAATCAGATTTCATCAAAAAATCACGTTTTTTTTGTAATTTTGCACCAAGAAATGAAAAAGTTAATATATAATAAGTTTGATAAGCTTACAATTCCATCCCTGAAGCGGGTGGAATATTCAGGCAAAATCATCGTTATCTACACGACATCGGAGGCGGAAAAGGCGGTGGACTTTCTGTTGTCGCAGTCACTCCTGGGTCTGGATACCGAGACGCGTCCAGCTTTTTCGAAGGGCAGGCATTTCAAGTGCGCGCTTCTGCAGGTGGCCACGCCGTCGCAGTGTTTCCTCTTCAGAATGAATCAGATCGGCATGTGTCCTGCTGTCGCCAGACTCTTAGCCGACACAAAGGTTACGAAAGTAGGACTGGCCTGGAACAATGACCTGTTGTCGTTGAAAGAACTGGGAGCCTTTGAGACAGGAAGTTTCGTGGACTTACAGCAGCTCGTGAGGGAAATCGGTATTGAAGACCAGAGTCTCGTGAAGATCTATGCCAACCTCTTCGGTCAGCGTATCAGCAAAGCAGAACGTCTCTCCAACTGGGAACGTGACATTCTGAAGGACAGTCAGAAAATCTACGCCGCCATCGATGCTTGGGCTTGTATCCGGATCTATGAAGAGGTGATGCGCCTGAAGGAAGAGGGGGATTATGAACTTGTCATCAGACCAGAAGAAAACAAACAAGACCATGAAACAGATATATCTTAAAAGAGGCAAGGAGGAGAGTCTGCAGCGATTCCACCCGTGGGTATTCTCTGGTGCCATTGCCCAGATGGACGAGGGAATCGAAGAAGGCGACGTGGTGAATGTCCTCACAGGAAACGGCGATTTCATCGCTGTCGGACATTTCCAGAACGGTTCGATAGCCGTCCGCGTACTCTCTTTCAACCATGTTTCCATCGATGATGCTTTCTGGCATTCACGCCTGTCGTCGGCTCTGAAGATGCGTCAGGCTATCGGCATTGCCGACAATCCGACGAATAACACCTACCGCTTGGTTCATGGTGAGGGTGACTTATTGCCAGGACTCGTCATCGACGTCTATGGCAAGACAGCCGTGATGCAAGCACATAGCATCGGCATGCACATGAGCCGCAAGGCTATTGCCGCACAACTGATGGACGTGATGGAAGGAAGGCTAGAGAATGTCTATTACAAAAGTGAGACCACGCTGCCTTTTATGGACGATATGGAGAATGGCTTCCTCTTTGGCGGTTCCGACGACAATATCGCTGTGGAAAATGGTCTGAAATTCTATGTGGACTGGCTGCGTGGCCAAAAGACGGGATTCTTCGTGGATCAGCGTGAGAACCGTTCGATGCTGGAGCGCTTCTCCAAAGGAAAGCGCGTGCTGAACATGTTCTGCTATACCGGTGGATTCTCGTTCTACGCTATGCGGGGCGGGGCAGAACTGGTACATTCTGTAGATAGCAGTGCGAAGGCCATCGAACTGACCAATCGTAATGTGGAGCTGAATTTCCCTGGCGATAAACGCCATCAGGCCTTCTGCGAGGATGCCTTCAAATATCTGGAGCAATCAGGCGACCAATATGACCTGATTATCCTTGATCCACCAGCCTTTGCGAAGCACCGTGGGGCTCTGCACAATGCCCTGAAAGGCTATACCCGTCTGAACAACAAGGCTCTCCAGAAGATTCAGCCTGGTGGTATCCTCTTTACCTTCAGTTGTTCACAGGTGGTAACGAAGGATCATTTCCGCAATGCCGTCTTTACGGCTGCGGCGCAAGCAGGGCGCAAGGTGCGTATCTTGCATCAGTTGCATCAGCCTGCGGATCACCCCATCAATATCTATCATCCTGAGGGGGAATATCTTAAAGGACTTGTCCTTTATGTGGAGTGATGGAGCGCGTAGCGGCATATATTCAGAAGGAGGGACTGCTCAGTCGTGAAGGACTGCATATCATAGCCCTAAGTGGTGGGGCAGACAGTGTAGCTCTATTGCTGATTCTGCATAGTCTTGGCTATCGGATAGAGGCTGCACACTGTAATTTCCATCTGCGTGGTGAGGAGAGCAATCGTGACGAAACATTTGTAAAGTCTCTCTGCAAGGAACACAACATTCCATTGCATTTAATTCACTTTGATACAGCTGAATACGCATCATTACATCAAGTAAGTATTGAAATGGCGGCAAGAGAATTGCGCTACCACTATTTTGAGCAGTTACGTTATGATATAGGGGCGGAGACCGTCTGCGTAGCCCATCATCGGGACGATGCTGTAGAGACATTGCTGATGAACCTCTTGCGAGGCAGTGGCATTCATGGTCTGACAGGTATCCGACCCAAAAACGGGTACATCGTAAGGCCTTTGCTCTGTCTGAGTCGTCAGGAGGTGGAGGCTTTCCTTCGGGAAGCTGGACAACCATTTGTCTACGACAGCACCAACTTCGTGGATGATGTCGTACGCAATAAGGTACGTCTGAATGTGTTGCCATTGCTCAAGGCAATTAATCCCAGTGCTTCTGAGAACCTCTACAAAACAGCCTGCTATCTGCGCGAGGCAGAGCAAGTTGTCGAAGAGGCTGTCGGCCAACAGAAAGCTCAACTCATCAGCAAAGGCCTAGAAACGCAGTCTGAAGCCGTAGCCAAGGCTGCACTGAAGGAACTGCCTTCGACAGCGTTTTTCCTGCATGAGTGGCTGGGACCCTATGGATTCAATGCTGCACAGACGACAGAAATCCTCATGCGACTAGATGGAGAGTCGGGTAGGACGTTCCTGACAGAAAGCCACGAACTTGTCATAGACCGTGAATGTCTGGTTCTTATTCCGCGTCAGGCCCCGATGAAATCGCTTAAAATTCCTGAGACGGGCCTTTATAGATATGATGACAGCCGCCAATTCATATTTTCCATTTCAAAAGAAATATCTATTTCAAAATCAAATAGTTGCGCTACGATTGATGCAGCATTAGTTAAATTTCCACTCATCATTCGTCCTACGCAAGCTGGTGACAAGTTTGTACCTTTCGGTATGACAGGCCACAAGCTTGTCAGTGATTTCCTGACAGACCTAAAACTGACTGTGGTGGCGAAGCGATGCCAGTTGGTTGTGACAGACTGCGAGGGAAACATCCTCTGGGTGGTAGGGCAACGTACGGACAACAGATATCGCATTACGGCTCAGACAACGAGCATGCTTAGCATCGTCTTACGATGAAAAATGCCGTTCTGGGGAAAGTTTTACGGACTTTATTTGGTCAGTTCGGATAATTGTTGTACTTTTGTACACGGAAAAAGTTTACTAAAAATAAGATTCAGAATGAAACAGACTATTTTGGTGACGGGAGGTACCGGTTTCATCGGAAGCCATACAACCGTAGAGTTACAGCAAGCAGGTTATGAGGTCGTTATCATCGACAATCTCTCAAATTCTAATGCAAACGTTATTGACGGTATCGAAAAGATCACTGGCATTCGTCCTGCTTTCGAAAAGGTGGATTGCTGTGACTTTGAAGCCCTTGAGAATGTATTCAAGAAATATCCGAAGATAGAAGGTATTATCCATTTCGCAGCCTCAAAGGCTGTCGGCGAGAGTGTTGAGAAGCCCTTGCTGTACTATCGTAATAATCTTACGAGCCTCATCAACCTGTTGGAGTTGATGCCAAAGTATGACGTGAAGGGTATCATCTTCTCATCAAGCTGCACCGTCTATGGACAACCCTCACAGGAGAATCTGCCTGTCACTGAGAATGCCCCTATCCAGAAAGCTATGTCGCCTTATGGTAACACGAAGCAAATCAACGAGGAGATTATTCAGGACTACATCCACTCAGGTGCTCCTATCAAGAGCATCATCCTCCGCTACTTCAATCCTATCGGCGCACATCCTACAGCTTTCATAGGTGAGTTACCTAACGGTGTACCTATGAACCTGATTCCGTTTGTGACCCAGACAGCAATCGGCATCCGCAAACAACTGAAGATCTTCGGACATGACTATAACACCCCAGACAAGACTTGTATCCGCGACTATATCTACGTTGTAGATCTCGCAAAAGCCCATGTCAAGGCTATGGAGCGCGTGCTCGACAAACCAGAGACAGAGGCTGTGGAAGTGTTCAACATCGGAACAGGCAAAGGCTTGTCGACGTTGGAAGTTGTAGAAGGTTTTGAGAAGGCTACGGGCGTGAAGGTGAATTGGGAGTTTGCACCACGTCGCGAGGGTGATATCGAACAGGTATGGGGTAATGTTGACAAAGCCAACAAAGTACTTGGATGGAAAGCAGAGACACCAACTGAGGAAGTGCTGAAGAGTGCCTGGAAATGGCAGCAGAAACTTCGCGAGGATGGTATCCAGTAAATAAAACGGTTGATAAACCGTATTTGTGTTTGTGTTGTGAATGGACTTCGATGCGAATCGAGGTCCATTTCTATTTACAACGCCAGACACGTCTTAAAGGTACCTTCCTCGTCGAAGGAATCGAGGTTTACGGGATTGCGGAAGAGTCCGAACAGACTGCTGCCAGAGCCAGACATCGCAGCATAGACTGCCCCCATCTCATAGAGTCGTTCCTTGATGGCACCAATCTCCGGATGAATCGCAAAAACGCTCTTCTCGAAATCATTTACCAACTGCTCGCGCCAGGTCTCTACGGGTTGCAGCACGATGTCGCGGCAGTTCTTCACGGGATGCTGCGGGGTGATGAGCGAAAATGCCTCCTTCGTCGAGACAGGAATCGCAGGACGCACCACAGCCAGATACCACCCCTTCAGGTCAAGACTCACAGGCTGAAGCTTCTCACCGATACCCTCTGCATAAGATGGACGATTGACGATGAAGAAAGGACAATCTGCTCCGAGTTGTGCCGCATAGTCGATCATCTGCTGCTCCTGAAGTCCTAGACTGAACATCCGGTTCAGCAGTGTAATCATAAACCCACAGTCGCTTGAACCACCACCCATGCCAGCCTGCGTAGGAATACCTTTATATAAATGTACGTGTATGCGCGGAAGCTTGGGGAAGTCTTTCTTCAGCAGGTTATAGGCTCTCACGACAAGATTCCGCTGTTCGTCACCGTCGATATGGATATTAGTCACCTTTAAGTCGCAATCCACATCGGAAGGAAACGCCGGGTCCATCGGATACACTTCAAGTGCATCGGTGATAGGTACGGGATAGAATACGGTCTCAAGATTGTGATAACCATCGGGGCGCTTCTCTACGACATTGAGTCCCAGATTAATTTTGCAGATGGGGAATGATAACATGATGTTTCTGTATTAAGACTTGTTTGACGGAGCCTCGCCATCCTTCTTAGGACGACGGCGGCGATGCGGTTTGCTATTTTTCGTTTTCTCAGCAGAAGCAGGTTTTGACTGTGTATTCTTTCCGTCTCCCTTGCTGTGCCAACGACCGTGCTTGCGAGTGTTGGAACGTTTCTTCTCGCGCTTGGTATATACAGGAGCCTCTCCAAGTCCTTCTGGCAGGGGCACCTTCTCGACCTCCTTACCCAGGAAGTGTTCTATCTGCTGAAAGCGATAGACATCAGCCTCACTGACAAAGGTAATGGCTTCACCATCACGGTCTGCACGAGCCGTACGTCCAATGCGATGCACATAGTCCTCTGCGTCATGGGGTACATCATAGTTGATCACCGTCTGGATATCATCGATATCAATACCGCGGGCCACGATATCAGTGGCAACAAGCACATCCGTCTGCCCAGCTTTGAAGCGATACATCACCTCGTCACGCTCCTGTTGGGAAAGGTCGCTATGCATCTGATCGCAATTGATATTCATCTTTCGCAAGCTGCGCGTGATGTCCTTGACCTTGTCTTTCTTTCCAGAGAAGATGATGACACGCTTCAGGTCACCCTGCTTGAAAATATGATGAATGATCTTCAGCTTCTGCGGGTCGTAGCAGACATAGGCACTCTGGTGTATCTTCTCAGCAGGTTTGGATACAGCAATCTTGACTTCCACAGGATTGTGGAGCAAAGTGACAGCCAGTTCACGAATCTTGGGAGGCATCGTCGCAGAGAACATGATGCGCTGACAAGAGTCGGGCAATTCCTTGACAATCTTCATGATATCGTCGATAAAGCCCATGTCAAGCATACGGTCAGCCTCATCGAGTACAAAGAAAGAACAGCGAGACAAATCAAGGTTGCCCACCTTCTGGTGACTAAGCAGACGACCTGGGGTAGCAATCAAGACATCTGCCCCCAGACGCATGCCCTTCAACTCTTGATCATAACGGTTACCATCGTTTCCACCATAGACAGCCACGCTGCTCACACCGTCAAGATAATAGCCAAAACCCTGCATCGCCTGGTCTATCTGCTGGGCAAGTTCACGCGTGGGTGACATGATGATGCAGTTGATGGCATCCTTGGGATAATCCCCATCATCGAGTTGAGAGAGAATCGGCAATAGATAGGCAGCCGTCTTTCCCGTTCCCGTCTGGGCCACACCCAACACGTCGTATCCATCAAGAATCTCAGGGATGCAACGTTCCTGGATGGGCGTCATCTCCTCGAAATGCATGTCATAGAGTGCATCGAGGATATTATCATTAAGATATGTTTCTTCAAATTTCACTTGTATCCTTTCCTTAATTAGGTGCTTGTCGATAACAGTAGTATGCAATAAACAAATAGAGAATATTCGGCATCCAAGCCGCCAAGATGGGTGGGGTATCGGCATTGATGGCGAAGGTAGCGCTGATGGTCTGGAGTAGGATATAGGTAAACGACAATCCCAGACCGATGCCCAGAGACAGTCCCATGCCGCCCTTCCGTTTGCGAGAAGACAAGCTCACGCCGATAATGGTGAGGATAAACGAGGCAAATGAGGTCGCTATGCGCTTATGATATTCCACCTCATACTGGACGACATTGCCCGATCCTCGCTGGGTTTGCTTGGAGATATACTGTCTGAGCTCAGAAGATGTCAATGTCTCCTGCTGACCTTTCGAGAACACCAAATCCATCGGTTCCATCTGAATAACGGTATCGATGACTATACCTTCCGTAATCTCTTCCTTGAGACCTTTAAGCTTGCGTATCTTGTAGTTGCTGGCTTTCCAGTGATAGCGCGTGTCGCTAATGGAGTCGTAACGAATCATAGAGGCTGTCATGTGACTGACCAGCTTCTTATTCTCAAACTTATCCAACGAGAAGCCATAGCCCGTCTTCGTGCGGTTGTCGTAACTCTGGATATAGGCGATGATACCAGGACCCACCATTAACTGGACATTACTAGCAGAGAGCGTTCGACGGGAATTCTTGTATTTGGCCTCAAAGTCTTGTCTGACCACAGTTCCGTGGGGAATAACGCTTGATCCGAGGTAGAAGTTCACCAGCGCTATCAGTGCTGCAGAGAGCAGATAGGGTTTCATGAGCCGCTTGAAACTCACGCCAGCAGCGAGCATAGCGATGATCTCGCTGTTGCCAGCCAACTTGGAAGTGAAGAAGATGACGGCAATAAAGACGAACAAGGGCGAGAACAGATTAGCGAAGTAGGGCACGAAATTGGCATAGTAATCGAAGACGATAGCTTTCAATGGAGCCCCATAAGTCGCAAATTTGGACAAGTTCTCATTGACGTCAAAAACGATGGCAATGGAGATAATCAGCGCAATAGAGTAGATATAAGTGCCAATGAACTTGGCCATGATATAACGGTCAAGTCGCGTGAGATATCGTGTTAGCAACTTCTTCATCGTCTCTGTCCTAATTGTTCTATAACACCCTTCTTCCATTGCACGAAGTCACCAGCCAGAATATGCTGGCGGGCATCGGTGACCAGACGCAGATAGAAAGCCAGATTATGAATCGACGCAATCTGCATGGCCAGCAGTTCCTGTGCCTTGAAAAGGTGATGCAGATAGGCTTTGGAGTGAATCTGGTCGATAAGACATCCGTCAGGATCGATAGGGGAGAAGTCGTCCTCCCACTTCTTGTTTCGCATGTTCATCGTGCCCTCGTAGGTGAAAAGCATCGCATTACGACCATTGCGGGTAGGCATCACGCAATCAAACATATCCACACCACGTTCGATGGCTTCGAGGATATTCTGCGGCGTTCCGACACCCATCAGGTATCGTGGACGATCCTTGGGGAGGATGTCGTTCACGACCTCTATCATCTCATACATCACTTCAGTAGGCTCACCGACAGCCAGTCCTCCAATGGAAGCACCACCACCATCGTTCAGGTGGGTCAGTACATCACAGACATGTTTGGCAGCATCCTGACGCAGATCCTTATAGATGCATCCCTGGACGATGGGGAACAATGTCTGCTTATAGCCATAGAGTGGCTCTGTCTCATTAAAGCGCTTCACACAGCGTTCTAGCCATCGCTGGGTAAGTCCCAGAGAGTTCTTGGCGTATTGGTAATCACTCTTTCCAGGAGGACATTCATCGAGTGCCATCATGATATCGGCACCGATGATACGCTCCGTATCCATGACATTCTCGGGGGTAAAAATGTGTTTCGAACCATCGATATGACTCCGGAATTCACAACCTTCTTCTTTCAACTTACGGATACCCGTCAGTGAGAACACCTGAAAGCCACCGGAGTCTGTAAGGATAGGGCGATCCCAGGTGTTGAACTTATGCAGTCCACCAGCCTTTCGCAAGATGTCAAGACCTGGGCGCAGGTAAAGATGATACGTGTTACCAAGAATAATCTGCGCCTTCACTTGTTCGCGCAACTCAGAGAAATGGACACCTTTCACAGTCCCGGCAGTACCGACAGGCATGAAGATAGGCGTGAGAATCTGCCCATGATCAGTCGTTATCACGCCGGCACGGGCATCGCTCGCTGTATCTGTATATTGCAGTTCGAATGTCATGATTTCGCTTTTTGGTCTTTTTCTTCCTCTATCGTGAAATCGAGCGGATTCTTCACAATCTCATCGGTAAGGGCAAACTTCCACACATCCTGTACATTCTCCACGTAGTGGAATGTGACGCCCTTCAAGTACATATCGGGTATCTCGAGAATATCCTTTTCATTCTCCTGGCACATCACGATATCGGTGATGCCGGCACGCTTAGCAGCAAGGATTTTCTCCTTGATGCCTCCTACGGGCAATACCTTTCCACGAAGTGTGATTTCTCCCGTCATAGCTGTATTCTTACGCACCTTACGCTGGGTAAGCGCAGAGGCAATCGAAGTGGCAATGGTAATGCCAGCCGAAGGACCATCCTTGGGCGTGGCACCTTCCGGCACATGGATATGGATGTTCCAATTGTCAAAGATACGATAGTCGATATTCAACGTATCAGCATGGGCCTTCACATATTCCAATGCCAGGATAGCCGATTCCTTCATGACATCACCAAGATTACCAGTGAGTGTCAGTTTTCCATTCTTACCTTTCGACAAAGAGGTCTCAATGAAGAGGATCTCACCACCCACGCTTGTCCAGGCAAGACCTGTCACCACACCAGCGTAATCATTGCCCTGATAGATGTCGCGATAGAATGGCGGTTTTCCGAGCAGATCCTCAATCTCTGTTGGTGTGATCTTCTTATAGTCTGTATTATCCTCCAACTGACGCTTGTAGGCAATCTTTCGGAGTGCCTTGTTGATTTGCTTCTCCAACTGTCGCACGCCACTCTCACGAGTATAGCGCTCGATAATCATCTCGATAGCAGCCTTATTGAAGGTAGGCTTCATGCCTTTCACATTCTGACCTGTGTTCTCGAGTTCACGCGGAATCAGATGTCGCTTGGCAATCTCGATCTTCTCTTCTGTGATATAGCCGCTCACTTCGATGATCTCCATACGGTCTAACAGCGGACGGGGGATGGTTCCAAGATTATTGGCCGTTGCGATGAAGAGCACCTTCGACAAATTGTAGTCCACGTCGAGGTAGTTATCGTGGAAAGCATTGTTCTGCTCAGGGTCAAGTACTTCCAGCAATGCTGATGCCGGATCACCGTTGTGGGTGTTCTGTGTCACCTTATCTATCTCGTCCAGAATGAACACGGGATTAGAACTTCCTGCCTTCTGGATAGACTTGATAATACGCCCAGGCATCGCACCGATATAAGTACGGCGATGTCCTCGGATCTCTGCCTCGTCATGTAAACCACCTAATGACATACGCACATACTTGCGCTTCATGGCAGAGGCAATAGACTTTCCCAAAGAAGTCTTACCAACACCTGGAGGACCATACAAACAGATGATAGGACTCTTCAGGTCACCTCGGAGGGCAAGCACGGCCATATGTTCCAGGATACGCTCCTTGACCTTCTCCATACCGTAATGGTCCTCATCGAGGATTTTCTGCGCCCGTTTCAGGTCAAGATCGTCTTTGGTATATTCTTCCCAAGGCAGACTGACAAGTGTCTGCAGATAGTTGAGCTGCACATTGAATTCCGGACTCTGCGGATTCAGATTGTCCAGCTTCTCCACTTCCTTAAAGAAAGTCTTGTTGATCTCAGCCGGCCAGTGTTTCTTCTCTGCCTTTTGTATCAGTTCGTATTTCTCAGGCGAAGAGTCATTTCCCATCTCCGCCTGCATGTTCTTAATCTGTTGCTGCAGGAAATAGTTACGCTGTTGCTCGTCGATGTCTTCGCGTGTTTTGTTCCGGATGTCTGCCTTCAGATTCTGGAGGTTGATCTCACGATTGATAATTTTCATCACGTTGAAAAGTCGTTCCTTGACAGAGTCCATCTCCAAGAGCTTCATCTTTTCCTTGGTGGTAAAGGGCATGTTGGAACAAACGAAATTCAATGCCATGATATCGTTTGAGATATTCTTGATGGCGAAAGTGGCTTCGTCAGGAATATCTTCAGAAACATTGATATACTCATTGACAATGTTTCTCAGATCCTCCATAGCAGTCTTAAACTCACGGTCGCGCTTTTCCGGATCGATGTCTTCCAGTGGCTCTACGTCACCTTCAAGATAAGGTATCGTCTGGGTCAGTTGTTTAAGTCGCAGACGTCCTTGACACTGGACGATGGCTGTGATATTCCCATTAGGCAGTGACAGTAGCTTCACGACCTTGGCGAAAACACCGGTTTCATAAAGGTCTTCCTGCATGGGCACATCGACATCAGGATCACGCTGACAAACGACTCCTATAAGTTCGCCTCGCTTCTCAGCCTTCTGAACCACCATCTTACTGGAGTCGCGGCCAATGAGGATAGGGGAGACCACCCCTGGGAAGAGAACGAGATTACGAACTGGGAGTATGGGCAGATTATCGGGCGTTTTACCTTTGATGATATCGTGAAAATCACCTTCAACATCGGCTATCATCTGAAATGCTTGATTCTTATTAGGATTACTCATATCTTTCTTTTCTTGTTTATCTTGTAAATTGGTTGCAAAGTTACTAATAATAATTAAGAATGACGAATTAAGCGCATAGAATTAACAAATAATTAGTAACTTTGCAGCCAAATAGGATAAGAAATGGCCAATGAACACTTCAAATTTCGCCAATTCACCGTCTGGCAAGATCGCTGTGCGATGAAGGTTGGTACAGACGGAACCCTTTTGGGTGCCTGGAGTCAGGCTCCGATAGGGGAGTGCCGCATATTGGATATTGGAACGGGCACGGCTTTGGTGGCACTCATGATGGCCCAGCGTTATCCACAAGCCCGACTTACAGCCATTGATATCGATGGGGATGCTGTCGCACAAGCGCAAGATAATGTGATGAAATCGCCATTTTCCACTCGGATTACCGTTATTCAGGCTGATGTTAGGAACATGCCTGATGACGAAGGATTTGATGCCATCGTCAGTAATCCGCCATATTTCGTTGACTCTTTGTCTTGTCCAGATCCTCAGCGGAATACGGCTCGTCATACGGACAGTCTTTCATATCATGATTTGATGTATTCCGTTTCTAAACTGCTGAAAAAAAATGGCATTTTCTCCGTGATTATTCCTGAGGATAATTTGTCAAAACTTGAATCTGAAGCGCATCTTAACGGTTTGTTCAGAAGTCGACTTTTCCGTATTCATACGACACCAAGAAAGCCCCCTAAAAGATGCTTGATTGAATTTACAAAAAGCGCTGGACGACAATCAGTTATAGAAGACGTCGTTTTAAATGATTCTCCAGGCTTGAGAAGTGATTGGTATCATCAACTAACTAAAGATTTTTATATAAGATGAAAATTTCAATAATACAACTCGATATTGTTTGGAATAATCCTTTACAGAATATATCTAAGGTAGAAGAGATTATCAAGCAACAACCCAACAGCGATCTTTATGTCTTACCAGAAATGTGGGCAACTGGTTTTGCCACAGAACCATTAGGTGTTGCTGAGGACGAATCAGATAGTTGCTCTTTAAAATGGATGCAAGACTTTGCCAACCGTCAGAAATGCGCTATTTGTGGTAGTCTGGCCATTCGTACTGACGATGGAACCTATAGAAATAGGCATTATTTCATCAATGGCCGTTCTCGTAAAGTAGAATATTATGATAAACACCATCTTTTCACTTATGGCAAGGAAGACAAGTTCTACCAATCAGGAGAGGACCATACCATCGTAGATTATGAAGGATTCAGATTTTTGCTCCTAACGTGTTACGATCTGCGTTTCCCTGTTTGGAGCCGCTATGCCGACGCCTTACGGTTCGATGCGATTATCTGCGTCGCCAATTGGCCTTTCAGCCGTCAGAATGCCTGGCAAATACTGACTCGTGCCAGAGCCATTGAGAACCAGGCTTATCTTATAGCTTGTAATCGTGTAGGTAAAGACAACTATTGCTCGTATCTTGGTCTAAGTGCAGTCATCAATCCCATAGGCAAAACGCTCATACATTGTCAGCCAAACAAAGAATCAATTGCTACTGTTGAGATTGATTTGGAAACAGTCAATCATTACAGGAACAAATTTGCTGTTCTTGAAGACCGGGATTTGTTTTAATTCAAATCAATCCTTATTTTTTAATTATTTGAGTTTCTGGAGTAGTGTATTTGGAGTATTCCATTTCTTTTATTTATCATAATGCTGATTCTAATCCAAAACCAAAAATCCTCAAAAATTAAAGAATCTACAAGTGTCTTAGCTTATCTAAACCCACTTGTAGATTCTCATGGATGGTGCTAAATGACCAGATTAGAAAGGAAGATCATCAGCAGAACCTTCTGCAGCTGGTTCCTGTGCTGGCGGGAATGGTGCTGTAGCGCCAGCTGGCGGGAATTGTGCAGCTTGTGGCATACCTGCAGCAGGCTGAACTTGTCCGCGAACTACATTATAGGCGCGGATTTCATTAAACCAACGGCCATTGTATTCATGAGCATCAATATCAAACTGTATGGTGAGATCTTCTCCCTGCTGGATATTGAACTGTTTAATACGGTCCTCGCCAAAAACACGGAACACACATTTCCGAGGATACTGACCAGGAACCTCGATAACAAATTCCTGCGACATCCAAGGATTGCCGGTTCTGTTAGACACGCCACTGTTTGCCGGAAGTACGGCGATAATTTTACCTGTTAATTCCATCTTGCTAATTGTTTTTATTTGTTGAATTTTTCGTTTTCATGCGGCGAAATTACTAAAAATAGTTTGAATACGATAATTTTCTGCTTAAAAATTTTCTCATTACAACGTTTTTTTGTAATTTTGTCCTCAATTATTAAATATGTAATTAAGAACATAAGAAAACTATAAAAGCTATGCGATTTACATTATCAAGTACCGCTCTGAGCTCCAAGCTCTCTGCACTCTCTCGAGTGATTAACAGCAAGAACGCCCTCCCTATTTTGGGCGATTTCGTTTTTGACATTCAAGACGGAATACTGTATCTGACTGCATCAGACAGTGAAAACATCATGAAAACTCAACTTCAGCTGACTGAAAGTGATGGCAATTGTCGTTTTGCCATTGGCAATCACGATCTGCTGGAGGCCGTGAAAGGCTTCTCAGAGCAGCCCATCAGCTTCGAGGTCAATATGGAGCAAAATGTCGTTAAGATATCCTATCAGAACGGTTTGTTCAGTCTGCCCATTGATAATGCTGATGAGTTCCCGATGTCACAGCCTGTAAGTGACTTTGCCAATACAATCACCATTCCCAATACCATCTTGGCAGAGAACATCAATCGCTCGATTTTCGCTACGGCTCAGGACGAGCTCCGCCCAGTGATGAACGGTATTTATTTTGATCTGACACCAGACTGCTTGTGCGTGGTTGCCAGTGACGGCCATAAGTTGGTTCGTAATAAGATATTCACCATCAAGAGTGATCAGCCCACAGCCTTTATCTTGCCAAAGAAGCCTGCAAACCTGTTAAAGAACTTGCTGGGAAAAGACGGTGGTGATGTTGTGATTCGCTTTGATGAGCGCAATGCTGAGATCAACTATGGCGAAGGTACCATTCAATGCCGCTTGATCGAGGGCCGTTTCCCCAATTACAACTCTGTTATTCCTCAGGGAAATCCCAACGAGATCCGTATCGACCGTTTAGGTCTGTTGGCAGCCTTGCGTCGTGTCCAGCCTTTTGCAAACGATTCGAGCAACCTGATCCGTTTCCATATTGAGGGCACTACCCTACAGCTGGATGCTGAGGATTACGACTTCGCAAAGACCGCTACTGAGCGCATGGCTTGTGAATACAATGGTAAGACCATGTCGATTGGCTTCAAGGGTTCGTCATTTATTGAGGTTCTGAGCAACTTTGATTGCCCGGAAGTGATTATCCAGCTGGCAGACCCAAGCCGCGCAGGTCTTGTGATTCCGTCAGAGCAGCCTGAGAATCAGGACATCTTGATGCTGATGATGCCCATGCTGATTAATGATTAAGTCTGATTATGAAGCTGAATCTACAGAAACCGTTGGTTGTCTTCGATCTGGAGACAACGGGGCTTGACCTTGTAAAGGACCGTATCATACAGATATCCTATATCAAAGTATATCCAGACGGGAAGGAGGAGCGCGGAGATGAGCTCATCAATCCAGAACGCCCTATCCCCCAGCTGGTAACGGAACTTACAGGAATCTCTGATGATGACGTAAAAGACAAGCCCACTTTCAAGGAACTGGCCCAGACGATTGCCGACAAATTCACAGGCTGTGATTTTGCGGGATTCAACTCCAATCACTTCGATGTACCTTTGCTGGCTGAGGAGTTCCTACGTGCCGGTATCGATTTCGACTTCTCAAAGTGCCGTCTGATTGATGCTTGTAACATCTTCAGGAAGATGGAGCGTCGCAATCTGGCTGCCGCCTATAAGTTCTATTGCGGTAGAAAGATGGAAGAAGACTTTGAGGCTCACCGTGCTGACCAAGACACAGAAGCCACCTATCGTGTGCTGATGGGTCAGCTCGACAAATATGCACCTGGTGCAAATGAAGACGAGGAGAAGGTGCTGGAGAACGATATGGACAAGTTGGCAGAATTCTCGAAGACCAACAATAACATCGACTTCGCAGGCCGTATTGTCTGGGGAGAACTGAAAGACCGCAACGGGAAGACCATTCTGGATAAAGACGGAAATCCCCAGATGGTGGAGGTTTTCAATTTCGGCAAGCATAAAGGCCTGCCTGTAGCCGACGTGCTTCGTATGGATCCTGGCTACTATAGTTGGATTCTTGCTGGCGACTTCACTTACAACACCAAGCAGGTACTCACGCGAATCCGCCTTCGTGAGGCAAAAATGAACGGATGAGAATCAGAAGAAGATATATTTTCCTCTGTCTACTATTAAGCGCAGCTCTTGGGATCAACGCCCAAGAGCTGTTAGTCAAAGTGAACGTCAATCACAGCCAGATAGAAGGTTCAGAAGTCAGCGTCTTTACCAATCTGCAACAATCCCTGGAGCAGTTCCTGAACGACCGCCAATGGACCTCTCTGCAGTTCCAGAAGAATGAGCGAATACATTGCACATTCAATATCACCGTCAACAAATATGTTCGCGAGGAACATCTCTTTGAGTGTACAGCCATGATACAAGCCAATCGGCCTGTATTCAATTCCGCCTATACCTCTACCTTATTTAATATAAAGGATGAGAATTTCATATTCAAGTTTTCGGAATTCGACCAACTGAACTATAACGACGAGACGGTTGACAATCAACTCACGGCTCTATCTGCCTATTATATCTATTTGATTTTAGGGCTGGATCTGGACAGTTTCACGCTGATGGGCGGCACGGATATCTTGCAACGGTGCTTCAATCTGGTGAACAATGCCCAAAGCCTCTCCTATCCAGGATGGAAACCTTACGAAGACAGTAAGAATCGCTTTGCCATTATCAACGACCTGCTCAGCGAATCGATGAAGCCGTTACGCAAGCTGCAATATACTTATTATCGCCTTGGACTGGATGAAATGGCAGGAAATGCTGAGCGCGGCCGCACCCAGATCACCGAGACGCTTGAGAATGATCTCAACGCAGCCCATCAAGCCAACCCGCTGAGCCTCCTACCCCAGATCTGGACTGACTATAAGAATGAAGAGTTGGTAAACATCTATCATCGACATGGTAATCGCAAGGAGAAGGAAAGTGTGTATAACCTACTCATGGGTATTAATGCTTCTCAAAGTACGATGTGGGACAAAATACTGAATTAATATGCTAAAGAAACTATATATCAAGAATTTCACTTTGATCGACGAGCTCGACATCGACTTCCATCAGGGCTTCTCGGTCATCACTGGTGAGACTGGAGCCGGCAAGAGCATCATTCTCGGTGCCATTGGTCTTCTCCTGGGACAACGGGCTGACTCTAAGTCCATCAAGCAAGGAGCCGACCGTTGTGTCATAGAGGCCCACTTCGACCTCTCGCGCTACGATATGGAACAGTTCTTCAACGAAGCAGAAATCGACTATGACCCTGAAGACTGCATCGTTCGCCGTGAGTTGACGGCTACTGGTAAAAGCAGAGCCTTCGTCAATGATATCCCCGTCCAGCTATCCACCTTAAAGGAACTCGGCGACCAGCTGATCGATATCCATTCCCAGCATCAGAATCTCTTGCTGAACAAGCAGGATTTCCAACTGAGTGTGGTGGATGTCATTGCGGGTGATGCCAACGAACTCAAGACTTACCAACAGACCTATGAGCAATATCTGACGGCCAAGAAAGAACTTGAGGCCTTCAGACAGAATATAGAGCGCAATCGGCAGAATCAGGATTTCCTGCAGTTCCAGTTTGACGAACTGACAAATGCCAATCTCGACGAGGATGAGCAGGAAGAGCTGGAACAGAAATGTGAGACGATGTCTCATTCCGAGGAGATCAAGACGGCCTTATACACCGCCGACAATCTGCTCTCTGCCGATATGACTGGCGTCGTGGGTAATCTCCATGCAGCGTATTCAGCTCTGAAAGGTGTGGAGAAGGTCTATCCAGCCGTCTCGGAGCTGGTAGAACGGCTGAATAGCAGCTATATCGAGGTGAAGGATTTCTCTTCCGAGATCAGCAGCCAGCTTGAGCGCATAGATTTTGACCCCGCAGAACTGGACCGGGTTAACAGCAGACTCGATACGCTCTATGACCTCGAAAAGAAATATCATGTGGAGACGGTGGCAGAACTGATTGCCAAGCGTGACAAGATCAAGAGTCAACTCTCTGATATAGAGAACTGTGACGAACAGTTGGCAGAGATGGAACAGCGACTCAACAAACAGGAAAAGCAACTCAAGCATGATGCCGACGTCCTGACCAAGCTTCGTTCTCAGGCCGTGAAGTCGATTGAGAAGGATATGCTCTCGAAGCTTGCCCCACTCGGCATGCCCAATATCCGTTTCGTCATCCAGATGACAGCAAGTGATGCTTTCGGTCCTACTGGGCAGGACAAGGTGACCTTTCTCTTCAGCGCCAACACCTCCACCCCACTCCAGCCTATTGCCCAAGTGGCTTCTGGTGGTGAGATCGCCCGCGTGATGCTCTCACTGAAAGCGATGATCAGCGCCGCCGTCAAGCTGCCCACCATCATCTTCGACGAGATAGATACTGGCGTCAGTGGAAAGATTGCAGAGAAGATGGCTGAGATCATGCGCGAAATGGGACAGAAAGAGCGCCAGGTGATCAGTATCACCCACCTGCCGCAGATTGCCGCCTTAGGCACCACCCATTACCGAGTGGAGAAAGAAGACGACACCCAGCGAACCACCAGTCGCATGAAGGAACTGACCACAGAAGAGCGCATTCGTGAAATCGCCCAGATGCTTTCTGGTACCGACATCACGGAGGCAGCGATACAAAATGCTAAACAATTATTAAGATTATGAAGAAAACGATCCTTATATGCTGCCTGCTATTGGCAGCGACCTGTGGCTTCTCACAACCCTCATGGGTGAAGAACGCCTCGAAATCAGTATTCACGCTGAAGACTTTCTCGGCCGACGGACAGTTAATCGCCAGCAGCAATGGCTTCTTCACAGGAACGAATGGAGAGGGCGTCAGCAGCTTCACACCGTTCAAGGGTGCCAGTCAGGCAGTCATCATCGATTCCCAAGGCAAGGAGTGGAAAGTCACTGGCATCATCGGCGTCAACGATATGTACGATGTGGCCAAGTTCCGTGTTGAAAATCGCAAGTCACCCTCTCTGGCCGTCAGTCAGAAGATGGCTTCCGAAGGCAGTCATGTGTGGGTCCTACCCTATCGCGCCAAGAGTGCTGAGGCTGGCTCCATCATGAAATCCGAGGCCTTCCTGAACGATTATGCCTATTACACCGTGAACTTCCCTGCAAGCGAAAAGACACCCGGCTGTCCGTTGATGAATGAGGCTGGCGAGGTGATTGGCATGATTCAGCCCTCTGCCTCGGATAGGGACACGCTCAGCTATGCTGTCAGCGCCCTCTTTGCCGATTCACTCTCCATAAAAGGTGTCATGTTCAATGATCCCGTTTTGAAGCAGACCCAGATCAAGAAAGAACTCCCTGCTGATATCAAAGAGGCCAATGTCGCCCTCTATCTCTCAGCTTCACAAATGGACTCTACCGAGTATGTCAGTCTGATTCAGGACTTCATCCGTCAGTTCCCCAATGCGGACGATGGCTATGTGCATCGTGCCAGCCAGGAGGCCGCAAGTGGTGATTTCGCTGCTGCTGAGCGTGATATGGATACAGCCATCAAACTGGCAGAATCCAAAGATGAAGTGCATTTCACCTATGCCCGCATGATATACAACAAAGAGATCTACCAGAGTGCGCAGCCCTACCCCAACTGGAGTCTCGACAAGGCGCTGCAGGAGATCCAGACAGCCTATCAGGCCAATCCGCAGCCCACCTATCGCCAACTCGAGGCCAATATCCTCTTTGCACAGCAGAAGTATCAAGAGGCCTACGACGACTTTATCGAGCTCACCAACAGCAATCTGCGCAGTGCAGAGATATTCTATGCCGCAGCCCGCTGCAAGGAGATGCAGAAAGACACAGTAGCCATGCTCGCTCTGCTGGATTCGACGATGGCCACCTTCAGCAAGCCTTATCTCAAAGAGGCCGCTCCCTATCTCTGGGCCCGTGCCGAGGCCAGACGGAATGCCGGTAAATACCGTGATGCCATCACCGATATGAATGAATACGAGACGCTGATGTCGGCCACTATCAACGACAATTTCTATTACATCCGCCATCAGACGGAGATTCAAGGACGTCTTTACCAACAGGCCCTCAACGACATCAACCGCGCCATCCAGATGAATCCCCAAGAGATACTCTATTATGCCGAGAAATCATCCCTTGAGATAAGAGTCGGCATGTATGAACAGGCCATCCAGACAGCCGACGAATGCATCAAACTTGACAGCAACAACAGCGATGGCTACCTCTTCAAAGGCCTCGCCCAATGCCTCAAAGGCGACAAGGCGGAAGGTATCAAGAATCTTACCAAAGCCAAGGACCTCGGCGACACCCAGGCCGACGCCCTTATCGAGAAATACAAATAAGACAGATTGGAAAAATAGGAATAATAAGATAAACGGAAGTCACGCTGGCTTCCGTTTCCTATTGTCCTCGCAGTGTATAACGAAATCAGTATGGCACCCTTTGGCCTGGTAGAGAAAAGGTAAAAATGAGCGTGAATAGTCTCAGTCTCAAATCTCAGTTCGAAAAAAGGATACCCCTTATATCGGACGACACCCTTTTAAATCGTTGTAACTTATTGATTATTAAATATATATAATATATAATATAAATAATAAGTAAAGATGGGGTACCTTAAAAAACAACTGAGACTCTGAGACTGAGACCGCAAGCAACATCAAACATTAACTTAACTCCTTATAAAGCAATGACTTACAATATTTCAGCAGCATCTCACCAACGATGCCAAAGCCTGCAAAAGTCACAGAAATCGTGAAATTAGTCCTCTTACAGGTATCAAAAAGATGCATGAAACGCTTCTTCCGATGACAATTCCCGCACTTGCTGCACATGTGGCTAACGTGGAATTAATGTATTCTGACAACAAATACCACGAATTTTGTGGCCAAATGGTGCACTTGATAGGTCCTTCGGGCATCGGCAATGACTAGTTGCACGATCTCGTAGAGGCCATTATGCGCTCGTTCCGAGACCATGAAAGGCAGAATACAAGAAACTGGAGGACTATGAATAGCCTGCCTTATCGACGTATAAGGTGAGGTTGTCGGGGCATAGAAACAGGTTATCGATTAGGGGGACAGATCCATGATTGCTCATATCAAGCGAATCACGCGACCAGTCCCCCTAATCGTTAGTGATTTAAACAAAACTCGGTGTACTCTGTGTCTCCATTGTGAAATAAAGGCCCTCCCCTATTTGTTTAGAAAGGCAGAGGCCCGTCGCCCGAAGGTGGAGGAATGGGCGCCCCACTTTCAAAGGGATTATAATCGTCGGGCATAGGCGGATTTCCATCACCATTGATCTTTGAACCGACAATCTCGCCGCCTCCCATCGGAGCACGGTTGCCTAAGCTCTTCTCCTCGGGGTTCTCAAAGCGGGTAAACTCACCGCGGAAGGTGAGAAGCACATCTCCGGTAGCACCCTTACGGTGCTTGGCGATGATGATCTGGGCCATACCATGAAGGTCGCGGCCATTGTCATCCTGATAGATATGGTAATACTCAGGACGATGCACGAAGAGCACCATATCGGCATCCTGCTCGATGGCACCCGACTCACGTAGGTCGGAAAGTTGCGGGCGCTTACCCTCCAGTCCTTCACGGCTTTCCACACCACGATTCAGCTGCGACAAGGCCAGAATGGGGATGTCGAGCTCCTTGGCAAGGCCTTTCAGCGAACGTGAAATCGTTGACACCTCTTCCTGTCGTGACGAGAAGCGCATGCCGTTGGCATTCATCAGCTGCAGATAATCGATCATGATAAGCTTGACACCATGCTCACGAACCAGCCGGCGCGCCTTGGTCCTCAACTCAAACACGGACAGTCCTGGCGTGTCGTCGATATAGAGGGGAGCTCCCTGCAGATTGTTGATGCGCTTGTCAAGCCGATCCCACTCATCGCGGCTCAGCTGGCCATTGAGGATCTTGGAACCCTGAATCTCGCAGGCATTGGAGATCAAGCGGTTCACCAACTGCACGTTCGACATTTCAAGCGAGAAGAAAGCCATCGGCACCCTCATATCAGCAGCGATATTCTTGGCCATAGAGAGTGCAAAAGAGGTCTTACCCATCGCAGGGCGCCCGGCAATGATGACAAGGTCGGAAGCCTGCCAGCCGCTGGTGATGTCGTCGAGCTTGTAATAACCCGTAGAGACACCCGTCAGTCCGTCGGTATTGGCAGCCGCCGTCTGAATCACCTTCACGGCCTGCATCAGCACTGGGTCGATGGCCGTATAGTCTTTCTTCATGTTGCGCTGAGAGAGTTCGAAGAGCGAACCTTCAGCCTCCTGCATCAGTTCCTCCACATCGACGGTCTCATCGAAAGCCTTGGTCTCGACGATGCTTGCAAAGGATATCAGCTGGCGGGCAAGCGACTTCTGGGCCACAATGTTGGCATGATACTCGATATTGGCTGATGAAGCCACGCGCGAGCTGAGTTCTGCCACATAGCCGGGACCTCCGACCTCGTCGAGCACGCCCTGCTTCGAGAGCTGTTCTGTGACCGTCAGGATATCCACAGGCTTCTCTGCCATACTCAATTCCATGATGGCACTATAGATCATCTGGTTGCGCGGTTCGTAGAAACTCTCAGGGCGGAGCGTCTCACAGACGACGGCATAGGCATCCTTATCAATCATCAGGGCGCCGAGCACGGCCTTCTCCACTTCGAGGGCCTGGGGCTGGAGATGTCCATAGGTATTATCGACGGGCAGTTTCCTTGGTCTTCGTTTATTCTTCTCTTGTTCTGGCATATTATGGATACATTTTTATAGTTTCTCACTCTCTTTGAGTACAGGCAGGGAGATATGGTATCTCACGGCGAGGAAGCGCGTGAGGCAAGTGACGAGGAAACTGACGACGGCACACAGCTCGGTAGTCAATCCCAACGACACAAGACCCCAATAGACAACGCCTCCCAACACGCAGGCCATTGCATAGATCTCCTTATGGAAAATGACGGGTTCGTTGTTCAGAAGGACATCGCGGATCACACCACCGGCCGAGCCCGTAATGCATCCCATGATGATGGCTACCCAGAAAGGCTGGCCGAAAGCGAGGCTCTTCTGGATACCGGCGATGGTAAACAGAGCCAGACCAAGGGTGTCGAACACGAACCAGGCATTCTTGAGCGGTTCCATCCATTTGCCAAAGAAGGCGACGGTGAGCAAGGCAACGCCCGTACAGATGAGATAGATAGGCGTCGTCATCCAGAAGGGAGTCGTGCCCAGCATGACATCACGGATCGTTCCACCGCCAATAGCGACAGCCACACCGCAGACATAGCCACCAAACCAGTCGAACTGCTTGGCAGCCGCATGACGAATGCCGGAAATCGCAAAAGCAAACGTTCCCAGCAGTTCTATAATTCTGATTATCAGTTCTTGTTCCATCAGTCTTCGTATCGTTTTCCCCAGTAGTTCACCATGCGTTGCCACAGCTTCTCCTCCTGAGGGTTGTGCTGCCCGTGCCAGATTCTCTCATTGACGAGTGCGTCGGGCAGATATTGCTGTTCGGTGAAGTGTCCAGGGAAGTCGTGTGGATACTTATAGCCATCGTGATAGCCCAACTCTTTCATCAGTTGCGTGGGAGCATTGCGGATAGGCAGCGGCACAGGTTGGTTGCCTGTGGCGCGCACCAGCGACAAGGCGGCATCGATGCCCAGATAGGCACTGTTGCTCTTCGGCGAGGTGGCCAAATAGACAGTCGCCTCGGCCAGCGGGATTCTCCCTTCGGGCCATCCTATCTTCATCACCGCGTCGAAGGCGGCATTGGCCAGCAATAGCGCATTGGGATTCGCCAGACCGATATCCTCAGAGGCACTAATCACCAGTCGTCTGGCAATAAACTGCGGGTCTTCCCCACCCTCGATCATGCGGGCGAGCCAATAGAGGGCTGCATCAGGATCCGAACCGCGAATGCTCTTGATGAAGGCAGAGATGATATCATAGTGCATCTCGCCGTCTTTATCGTAGGCCAAGGGATTCTGCTGCAATCGCTTTACCACCATCTCATCGGTAATCACGACTTCATCCGAAGATTCGGATTCTACTGTTAATTCTAAGATATTCAGCAGTTTACGGGCATCACCACCACTAAATCTCAGAAGCGCTCCAGTCTCCTTCAACGAGATATGGCGCTGTTTCAAAATCTCATCGGTGTGAATGGCCCTGTCGAGCAGCGCCAGCAAGTCATCCTTGTCGAGAGACTTCAGGACATAGATCTGGCAACGCGACAGCAAAGGGCGGATGACCTCGAACGACGGGTTCTCCGTAGTGGCACCAATCAGCGTGACAATCCCCTTCTCGACAGCCCCCAGCAAGGAGTCTTGCTGAGACTTCGAAAAACGATGGATCTCATCAATGAATAAAATTGGAGAAGCCTCATTGAAGAACCGTCCCTTCTCGGCTTTCTCGATGACATCACGCACATCCTTCACACCACTGGTAACGGCCGACAAGGTGAAGAACGGGGTTTCCAGTCTGTGGGCTATGATCTGAGCCAAGGTAGTCTTGCCGACTCCAGGAGGGCCCCATAAGATAAACGACGATATGCGCCCCGCGTCGATCATTTTACGCAGGACGGCTCCTTCACCTACAAGATGCTGTTGGCCGATATACTCATCTAAGGTGCGTGGACGTAATCTTTCAGCTAAAGGTTGTGCCATTTTGGTTGCAAAGGTACGTTAAAATGCGAAAAACAACAAAAAAATCGTCTAAAAACTTGCTAATAAAAAATAAAGTCGCTACATTTGCAGAAAAAATAAGGAAAATATGGCAAGAACAAAACAACAACAACCCGAGAGCAATCCATCTTTGTCGATTAAGTCTATTACAAAGAGCAGTGTGTGGGATATCCAGGAAAATGACGTTTTTCGCATGTGGGAAGCAGCCACCAAGGATGCTGAGGTCAAAGAGAACATCCATCATTATTTAGACATCTTCAAGAGCGCCTTCCTCATTGAGGAGATCAAGGACGACCCTCTGTTGGTGAAAAAGAACTATGAGAAGCGTGGTTATAAGGTGACCCAAATCAAGTTTGACGAGAACCTGAAGTTTGCCTGGGCCATCAAGAAGCGCCCCATCATGCGCGTGACCGACCTGACCTATGAGAACATCCGCCATATCACGGCAGAGAAGCTGCTGGAGGTCATCGACCGGAATTTCGGCGGAGGCTGGGACTCACTGTCTCAATCCATCCAAGACATCATCCTGAGCGGTTTCGATATCTCGACCACCACCCTGCCCAAAGACCGTCTGCACAAGAAAGGCGGCATGTATGACAAGAAGGTGGAAGACGGCTTCGATGTGCTGGAAATAGAAAAAGGAGGATGGGTAGAGGCCATTTTCGCCAAGCTCAAGCCAGAACAGGAAAGACTCAGAATGAAGTTCTCTGACAAGCCGGAAGGCGATGAAGACGATGAGGACAATGATGAGGACTTCGAAGTGGAGGACAACTACAGTTCACACGATGAAGTCGAGGATGAAGTCGAGGATCCCAATGATGACGAGATCACGGAAGACAACTATTCGACGATGGTCGACCTGGGTAGTGACGACCCCGAAGACGAGGCCGCCAATATGATAGATTATGTAGATGAATAAATAAACCATTTTTCAAGCGATGATTATCCCTAATGTATTTTGGCTCGTCCCTGTCGCATCAATAGTTGCCCTGGCGATGGCATGTTTCTTCTTCATGCAGATGATGAAGGCTGATGAAGGAACACCGCGAATGAAGGAGATTGCCCTCTATGTGCGTAAAGGCGCAATGGCATATCTAAAGCAACAATACAAGGTCGTTGGTATCGTGTTTGCAGTACTTTGCATACTCTTTGCATTTATGGCCTACGGTCTGAATGTGCAGAATCCATGGGTACCCGTCGCCTTCCTGACAGGCGGTCTGTTCTCGGGTCTGGCTGGCTTCTTTGGCATGAAGACTGCCACTTATGCCTCTGCCCGCACAGCCAATGCAGCCCGCGAGAGCCTGAATGCAGGTTTGAAGATAGCCTTCCGCTCGGGTGCCGTGATGGGATTGACCGTCGTCGGCCTGGGCCTGCTTGATATCGCCTTCTGGTTTGTGATACTGAATCGGTTTGATTCCGATGGTCTGATATCCATTACGACCACGATGCTGACTTTCGGTATGGGTGCTTCTACGCAAGCACTATTCGCTCGTGTTGGTGGCGGTATCTATACGAAGGCAGCCGATGTCGGAGCTGATATCGTAGGAAAGGTAGAAGCAGACATCCCCGAAGACGATCCGCGCAATCCAGCTACCATCGCAGATAATGTAGGTGATAATGTCGGAGATGTGGCTGGTATGGGAGCTGACCTCTATGAAAGCTATTGTGGTTCGGTACTTTCGACAGCCGCACTTGGTGCTTCAGCCTTTGCTACCAGCGTCGGAAACGGCATGCAGTTGAAGGCAGTCATCGCTCCGATGATCATTGCCGCAGTCGGCGTGTTCCTCTCACTTCTGGGTATTTTCCTCGTTCGCACCAAGGAGGGCGCAACCATGAAGGATCTGCTCAGGTCACTTTCTTTCGGAACCAATGTCAGCGCTGTGCTGATAGCAGGCGCTTCATTTGCCATTCTATACTTGTTGGGCATAGACAACTGGCTGGGCCTCTCTTTCTCTGTCATTTCTGGTTTGGCTGCCGGTGTCATCATCGGCCAGGCTACGGAGTACTACACCTCTCATTCCTACAAACCGACTCAGAAGATTTCTGAGGCAGGACAGACTGGTGCCGCTACGGTCATCATCAAAGGCATCGGCACTGGCATGATCTCAACATGTATTCCTGTCATCACGATTGGTGTGGCAATCATGCTCAGCTATTTGTGTGCCAATGGGTTCGACTTATCCATGTCGTCAGCCAGCTTGTCACATGGCCTGTATGGTATCGGTATTGCCGCTGTCGGTATGCTTTCGACACTGGGTATCACACTGGCGACAGACGCCTATGGTCCTATCGCAGACAATGCTGGAGGTAATGCCGAGATGTGTGGACTGGGTGAAGAAGTGCGTCATCGTACCGATGCTCTTGATGCCCTTGGCAATACGACCGCAGCTACCGGCAAAGGCTTCGCCATCGGTTCTGCAGCATTGACGGCTCTTGCTCTGTTAGCATCCTATATTGAGGAGGTTAAGATAGCAATGGCCCGTGCAGGTCAGACGCTGACCAATGTAGCCGGTGACGTGATCTCAGCCACAGACGCCACGATACCTGATTTCATGAATTACTTCCAGGTGAACCTCATGAATCCGAAGGTTCTTGTTGGTGCCTTTATCGGTGCGATGGCAGCCTTCCTGTTCTGTGGTATGACGATGGAGGCAGTAGGCCGCGCAGCAGAGAAAATGGTACAGGAGGTGCGCCGCCAGTTCCGTGAGATTGCAGGCATACTGGAAGGAACAGGTACACCAGACTATGGCCGTTGTGTCGAGATCTCCACCCGAGCAGCCCAACACGAAATGATCGTTCCGTCAGTACTAGCTATTATCATCCCCATCGTTGTTGGTATCATCCTAGGCGTTGCTGGCGTCTTAGGATTGCTGGTAGGCGGTTTGGCTGGTGGTTTCACTCTGGCCGTCTTCATGGCCAACTCTGGTGGTGCCTGGGACAATGCCAAGAAGAATATCGAAGAGGGCAACTTCGGAGGTAAGGGTTCTTTCGCTCATAAGGCATGTATCGTAGGAGACACCGTCGGAGATCCTTTCAAAGACACTTCAGGCCCATCACTGAATATTCTCATTAAATTAATGTCAATGGTCAGTATCGTGATGGCTGGCTTAACGATCGCATTCTTGTAAAACCTATCATAAATATTAAAGAAAATGAAGATAAAATTCTTTCTTATTTTTGTTCTTGTATCGATATGCAATACGCTTTGTGGACAACTATATACACCTGATGCAAGCAAGTTCCTACCAGGACCGTCTGATGATACGTCTGTTGAATATATAAAGGATTATTCACAATACGCCTGGGGTAAGACGATGCGAGAGTCACCAGATTGGCTAAACGCGTCAACAGATATCAATTATCAGTTAAGCACTTATATCAATGCTTTTTCTCCGTTAATAGGCCTTCAGATATCAAAAAACAATACACCTAGCATTTATATGGTGCTTGACTATATTATGACCTATGGCCAAAAGACAATCGAGGAAGCAAAAAATGCATTTAGGTTTGTTTTGCCTCCATACGCAAGATTTAATGAACAGAGTCTTGTATCAACTTATGAAGAACAATACTCCAAAGTTAGCTCATATCCATCATCATTCGCCTTTATGGGTTGGCTGACAGCCTTAACACTTGTTGAAATCTGCCCTGACAAACAGGATGATGTCCTTATTCGTGGCTACAACTTTGGTAATAGTTCAATCATAGCTGGATATAATTGGGATAGTGACGCTATTTCTGCTCGTTATCTTGCAAGTGCCCTATCTTCTGCATTTCATAATCATTCTCAATTCAACAATTTGATTCTTGCAGCCAGAAAAGAGTATAGAGAGAAAACAGGTATTGACAACTCCATTCCTGCAAACCCTTCTAGTGAGCCATATATTGATTATGAGGATTTGCCTGATGCTGCCATTTATCTTCCTAAACCTCCCACTGACGAATCTGTGTATTTTGCCTATGATCTTAATCAACATATTGTCAACAGTAGGAAGAGGAGAGAAGCTGAGGGGGTAACAGCCAGAGCTGATGTTGAATATAGCTTAGATTACTTCTGTGAAATATTTTCATCTCAGTTCGGCAAGGATATCTCCAGTACGAAAACACCTCAGATATATGAGTTGCTCCGTCGTATCCATCCTTCTGGAAATGCTGCAACTCAGGCACCCAAATCATATTATAGAAGACTGCGTCCATATGTCAAATTGAATGAGATTTCCGGATATCCATCTGACGATGAAGGTCTACGAAATACAGGGTCATATCCTTCCGGACATGCATCAGGTAGCTGGTTGTATGCTCTCGTTCTTTCAGAAATTAATCCTAAGGCTGAAGAAGAAATTCTGGCTCGAGCCTATCAATACGGTCAGGGGCGTGTCATTACCGGCTTCCACTGGCAGAGTGATGTTGATGCAGGGCGCATCGTTGCCAGTGCAGTCTATTCCCATCTTCATGCTTGTGATGAATTTATGAAACAGATGAGTCTTGCTAAACAAGAATTTGAGGGTTCTACAGGCACAAGAACGATATCTGTCAAGGATGAAAACGAGAGCAATATTGTTTATAAACTCAATGGTACACGAGTTGAAGGCACGCCATCCAATACAGGAATCTATATTCAAGGTAACAAGAAAATAGTGATTAAATGAATATAAATCGTGTATTCCCCCTACTATTCTGGCTCTGCTCTGTTCTATCTGTGCAGGGTCAGAATCTTTCTGACGGTTTTACATCACAGGCGATTCCGGATTCTATTTGGAATTTGATGCAAGGGAAAACCTATCAACCTAATGACGTTATTCATCGCTCTGATCTGCGTTATCTCCAAGTACTTCATTGGGATTATGACCAGCAGACTCATCGGGGAGAACTCATTTGCAACAAGCTAATCGCAGATAAACTGATCAACATCTTCAAAGAACTCTATCGTCAACACTATCCGATAGAGAAAATCAAGTTGCCTGATAGCTATGGGGCTGATGACGAGAAACAAATGGCAGACAACAATACCAGTTGTTTTTGCTTTCGTAATGTGCCAGACACCAAAAAGCTGTCCTATCATGCCAGAGGTCTGGCTATTGATATCAATACACGCTATAATCCCTATGTGCGCTATGTTAATGGCAAGATGGTTGTACAACCTAAAAATGGAAAGCAATATGCCAATCGCAATAAGAACTTTTCTTATAAGATTGCAAAAGGAGATCTCTGTCATCGCCTATTTGTCCAGCATGGTTTTACATGGGGCGGCTCATGGAAGACATTGAAAGATTATCAGCATTTTGAATATCATTTATGAATATTTCAGATAGGATCAAAGAAATCAGTTCACTTTCAGAACCAGAATTACAAATATATGCTTCATTGACCGAAGCGCAACTATGCAATTACTTTCAAAAAGAACAGGGCATCTTTATCGCAGAAAGTCCTAAAGTCATACAGGTTGCACTTCGAGCTGGCTATGAGCCAATATCATTGCTTTGCGAAAGAAGACATATTGAAAATGATGCTGCAGATATCATCAGACAATGCCCTGATATTCCAATTTATACTGGTGAGCGCGAGATACTGAACCATTTGACAGGCTATAAACTGACTCGTGGCGTACTATGTGCGATGAGACGTAAACCCTGCCCTACCATTCAGACGGTTCTGCATGATGCCCATCGTGTTTGTGTGATTGATGCTGTTTGCGACACCACTAATATCGGAGCCATTTTCCGTTCTGCAGCAGCACTCGGTATTGATGCAGTCCTACTAACAAGAAGTTCTTGTGACCCATTAAATCGCAGGGCTATCCGCGTTTCAATGGGGTCCGTGTTCCTTGTTCCCTGGACTTGGCTCGACTCTTACAATCCATTACGTGAATTGGGGTTCTGTACAGCAGCGATGGCACTTACTGACAATTCGATAGCTCTTGATGAGCCCATTCTCAAGCAACAATCCAGATTGGCAATCATCATGGGAACAGAAGGAGATGGACTACCAAAAGAAACAATAGATGGAGCCGACTTCGTGGTCCGTATTCCGATGTTTCATGCAGTTGATTCTCTTAACGTTGCTGCAGCCGCTGCCGTTGCCTTCTGGGAACTATGTTAATTATTCAATAAACATTGTCCTATTTGGGAAAGTCAGGAACGAAACGCATTTCTCGGAGGATACGAGCCTGACGCTTCAGGATATACGGAGAGGGACGCTTGCTCGAGAACTTGCGTGGATTTGGAAGAGTGGCGGCTATCAAGGCGCACTGAGCCTTCGTCAGATGAAGCGCATCGGTGTCGAAATGTTCCTCTGCTACGGCATCGGCACCATAGATGCCATCACCCATCTCAATGGAGTTAAGATAGACTTCCATGATACGCTGCTTCGGCCACATGAACTCTATCAACGTGGTGAAATATACCTCGAAACCTTTTCTGACCCATGAACGACCAGGCCACAAGAACACATTCTTGGCCGTCTGTTGAGAAATCGTAGAAGCACCCAGCTTGCGTTTTTCGGGATGCTGTCTATTACGCTTGGCAGCATGCTCAATGGCCTCATAGTCGAAACCGTGATGAGCCAAGAACTTTGCATCCTCACTACCCATCACTGCTTTGGGCAGATTGGGGGAAATTTTATCTATCGATACCCAATGATGCGAAAGCTTGAGTTCTCTACCCTCTTTTACCTGCTCATAACAACGGATGAACATCAGAGGAGTGAAATAGACAGGGAAAAAACGGAGCGCCACCACCGCGAGAATAGTGGAGCCGAAGAAGGCTACCAATATCCAGCGTATGATGGCGCGTAGTTTCTTAAAAAGAAAATGCATAATTAGTTACCAGCCTGGGCTTTAGCATCCTGAATCATCTTCTGTGAAGCATACATGTACACTTCCACACGACGATTCTGTGCCTGACCAGCCTTGGTAGAGTTATCAGCAACGGGGTTGCTCTGTCCGAAGCCCTCTACGCTCTTAATCTGAGAGACGGGAACGCTGAGTGCCTGCAGATAAGAAGAAACGGCTGTTGCACGATCCAGAGAAAGAGCCTGGTTCTTCTGGGCACTCTGCTCTGCGGTAGAGTTCTTCCAACCCTGATTGTCGGTATAGCCCTGAATGGCTACGTCGCAGTCGCTATTGTTCTTCAGCACACTAGCCAACTCCTGCAGTGAAGTCTTTGAGGATGATGTCAGTGTTGACTTACCAGTACTAAATAAGATACCTGAATCGAAGGTCACCTTCACGGCGTCCAAACCGTTAGAGTCCTTCACCTCCTCTACCTGGGCATTCTGGATGGCCTCGGCCTCCTTCTTGGCCTTGTCCATCTTCTTACCAATAATGGCACCTGCACCTGCACCGACAGCACCGCCGATGGCAGTACCAATAGCTGCATTACCTGCCAGAGCACCAATGATAGCACCGAGGGCGGCACCGCCACCACCACCAATAAGAGCACCCTGACCTGTCTTACTCATTCCACATCCTGCGAGCACTAATGCTGCGCAAAGAGCTACGCAAATTGACTTTAAACTTTTCATAATTCTTACTGTATTTATCCGTTAAAAGTTGAATTTGGGTACAAAGGTAACAATTAATTTAAAATAATGTACGTCTGTTTCGTATTTTTTATGTAATTTTGCACGCAAAATTGATTAATCGATAAAAAACAATGGCAAAAGAATTAAAAGAATTAACGAAACGCGCAGATAATTACAGCCAGTGGTTCAACGATCTAGTTGTCAAAGCTGACATGGCCGAGCAGTCTGCCGTTCGCGGATGTATGGTGATCAAACCCTATGGCTATGCCATCTGGGAAAAGATGCAGCAGCAGCTCGACAAGATGTTCAAGGAGACCGGTGCTCAGAATGCCTATTTCCCCTTGCTCATCCCAAAGTCGTTCCTAAGTCGTGAAGCAGAACACGTTGAGGGTTTCGCCAAGGAGTGTGCTGTGGTGACCCACTACCGTCTGAAGGCTAAGGAAGACAAGAGCGGTGTGGAAGTGGATCCTGCAGCCAAGCTGGAAGAAGAACTAATCATCCGTCCTACATCGGAAACGATTATCTGGAACACTTATAAGAACTGGATTCACTCATGGCGCGACCTGCCCCTGATGTGCAACCAGTGGTGTAACGTCATGCGCTGGGAGATGCGTACCCGTCCTTTCCTGCGTACTTCAGAGTTCCTCTGGCAGGAAGGGCACACAGCCCACGCTACTCGTGAAGAGGCAGAAGAGGAAGCACAGAAGATGCTGAAGGTGTATGCCAAGTTCGCTGAGGAGTGGATGGCTGTACCCGTTGTTCAGGGTGTTAAGAGTGAGACGGAGCGATTCGCTGGTGCACTTGATACTTACACCATCGAAGCCATGATGCAGGACGGTAAGGCACTGCAGAGCGGCACAAGTCACTTCCTGGGGCAGAACTTTGCAAAGGCATTTGAAGTAACCTATCTAAATAAGGAGAACAAGCCTGAGTACGTATGGGCCACATCTTGGGGAGTATCTACTCGTCTGATTGGTGCTCTGATCATGACTCACTCTGATGACAACGGACTGGTACTGCCTCCACGTCTGGCTCCTATCCAGGTAGTCATCATTCCTATCGCCACCAAGCCCGAGCAGATGGAGCAGGTCAACAAGGAAGTTACACCTATCATCGAGGCCCTGCGTCAGAAGGGTATCACCGTGAAGTTTGACGATGCTGACAACAAGCGTCCAGGCTTCAAGTTTGCCGACTACGAGCTGAAGGGTGTTCCTGTACGTCTGGTATTAGGTGCTCGCGACTTGGAGAACGGTACCATCGAGGTGATGCGCCGTGACACTTTGGAGAAAGAGACTCGTTCGATAGAAGGAATCACTGAATACGTAGAGCAGTTGTTGGAGGATATCCAGAAGAATATCTTCGAGAAGGCCAAGGCTTATCGTGATGCCCATATCTACGAATGCGACAACTATGAGGAGTTCAAGGAGAAGGTGAAGGACGGTGGCTTCTTCCTCTGCCATTGGGACGGCACGGCCGAGACCGAGGCAAAAATCAAAGAAGATACACAGGCTACCATCCGTTGTGTGCCCTTCGGCGTAAAACAGACATCTGGTGTTGATATGGTCAGCGGCAAACCTTCAAAGGCTCGCGTCATCATCGCAAGAAGCTATTGATTTTAAACAAGCAATACGGCTTTGTTTGTAACAAGAAAAAGGGAACCTTCTCAGGCTCCCTTTTTTTGAACCATCCGCATTACATAAAAAAAACTTGTACTGCGCATGGAGTGAGAATAATACTTATCTCGCGATAAATAAGATTCAAATTAACCTTAATAATCTAATACCATGAAAAACACAGTGCAAATATAGAAATAATTCTTGGTTGACATCACAAAATAGGTCACAAAAGAGACCAAATTTAACTCTAGTTAAATATTTTACCATCCCATTTAAGGATATTTTGCAATCCAAGACTTCTTATCCGCCTGCGCTGTATTTCATTCAAAGGAATATCCTTCTTAATCTGTTGCCAAGTCGGGGTAAAATACTTCAAACTCCGATCACCATAGACAGAATCTGACTTGAACGTCTCCACGAACACCAACACACGGCTTATCGTATCAAGTGGTTCGTCAAGTTTCAATAGTAGCATATCCACGCGTAATGCATCATTCATCCGAATGGAAAGGCTGTCGTCTGTCATAACCGTCATTACACTCTTACCGTCGAACTGATTCTTGACCTCAGCCTTCATATTCGAGTCCAAGAAATCGATGAAGTCCAGCCGGTTGTTGGTTGACAGGTATGGCATCAGCGAATCTGGCATTTGCCTAAAGACATCGCGAATAGTCAACTCCTGTGCAACCGAACTACTGGCTATCAGGGCAAATATACAACTGTATAAAAGTCTCCTCATCCCCTACTCGGTCTAAGATCCTTCACACGAACAGCCTTACCCTCACTCTGAGGAAGCGAGCCCTTCTTCACGAGCTTTACCTGAGGCGTGAGCAGAATCTCATCCTTCAAGGCGCGCTGGATGTCCTTCATCATCTTCTGCAAGTCGGGGTAGATATCCGTCTCGAGACCTTCCAGTTCCACCTCGACGGTCATCACGTCATTGTCATCGATGGTCTCCAGCGTGATGAGGTAATTGCTGCCAAGACCAGGGTACTGCACGAGAATCTTCTCAACCTGCATCGGGAACACGTTGACACCCTTGATGATAAACATATCATCTGTACGTCCCTTGATACGATCGATACGACGATGAGTGCGTCCGCACTTACAAGGCTCTGCGATGATACGGGTCAGGTCGCGCGTGCGATACCTTAAAATAGGCATCATCTCACGATCGAGAGTGGTAAGCACCATCTCACCCATCTCACCGTCGGGTACTGGCTCAAGCGTATCAGGATCGACAATCTCTACAATATAGTTATCTTCCCAAAGATGCATGCCATCCTGATACTTGCACTCAAAGGCAACACCAGGACCATTCATCTCAGTCATACCAAATGAGTTGTAGGCCTTGACACCCAACATGCGCTCAATACGACGACGCTGCTCTTCTGTATGGGGCTCTGCACCGATACAGAGAGTACGAAGCTTGGTAGTTGCAGGATCAACACCCTCCTCCTTGAACACCTCTGCCAGACGAATGGCATAAGAAGGGATAGCATGCAGACAAGTGGTTCCAAAATCCTTGATGAACTTGATCTGACGCTTGGAGTTACCTGCTGCAGCGGGAACAGTCATAGCCCCCAGCCATTCGGCACCATACTGGAAACCAAGACCACCAGTAAACATGCCATAGCCGCTAGAGTTCTGAAACACATCACTCTTACGACAACCAACCATATATAGGTTACGGGCAATCATATTAGCCCATGAACAAATATCGTGCTCTGAATAAAGTACGACGCAGGGATTACCTGTCGTGCCACTGGTAGAGTGGATACGCACCGCATCGTCCATATTGCCTCCAACGAGACCGAAAGGATAGTTGTCGCGCAAGTCCTGCTTCGTAGTGAACGGAATCTTGCGCAAATCGTCAAGACTATTAATGGAATCAGCCGTAATGCCCAAGTCACCCAGACGCTTCTTATAGAACGGAGACTTCAAGCATACATTGATTGTATCCTTCAGTTTCTTTACCTGCAGCTGGCGAAGCTGCTCTCTTGGCATCGTCTCTAACTCCGGTTGCCAATACTCGCCGTCAGGCTTGACAGTAGCCAAAATCTTCTCGTCAGTCATATTCTTCAGTTTTTATAGTTTATTATTCATTTGTTGTGCTAATTGCATCATCATGACGGCAGAGAGGCCGGCTGTCTCTGTACGAAGTCGGCTCTTGCCTAAGTCTATCGATTCATAGCCAGACGCAACGGCTAGCTTCACCTCATCAATGGAGAAATCACCCTCTGGTCCCACCAGCACCGTCACATCCGAAGTCTCCGATGGCTTGCAGAGTTCATCAAAAAGATTCTTTCGCGGCACTTCCTCATAACAATGAGCGATGTATTTGCGACCCTCACGGGGTTGCTCAATAAATTGCCTGAAAGATATCATCTCATTGATAACAGGCTTCCAAGCCTTATGACTTTGCTTTACGGCAGACACCACTATTTTCTCCAATCGGTCAATCCTCACCTGCTTGCGTTCAGAAAACTGACAGTTCAGGAACGACAGTTCATCGACACCAACCTCGGTGGCCTTCTCTACCATCCACTCGATTCTGTCGATCATTTTCGTCGGAGCGATAGCAAGGTGGAGACGTCCCTTCCACTGACGCTCCTGCGGCATTTCCTCCAGAATCTCATAATAGCAATGATGGGATGCGACCATCGTCACCTGCGCCCGATAGAAACTTCCTACGCCATCCATCAAGAAAAGCTCATCGCCACCCTTCAGGCGAAGCACGCGAAGAGCATGAAGTGCCTCATCCTGAGGCAGTTCTTCCTGCTGCGCAGCTTCCGGAACGTAGAAGAATCGGATTTCCTTCATTGTTATGATTTACTTGAGGACTGCTCTGGGTGGAACACAAGCGCAAATGATACAGCAACAATCAGCGCAAAGGCTGAAAAGATATACCAGCTTGTAGTCCAATCACCTATGAGATAACCATTCTCCCATTGGCAGAAATGATTCACTATCTCACCAGCGGCGAGCGTTCCGATAGTAGCACCCACACCGTTTGTCATCATCATGAAGAGTCCCTGGGCCGAAGCCTTTACCGAAGGCTCGCACACCTGATCGACAAAGATACCTCCCGAGACATTGAAGAAGTCGAAGGCGACACCATAGACAATACAAGAAAGTATGAACATGATGACACCAGGCATCGTAGGAAGACCAATACCAAAGAAACCGAAACGGAACACCCAGGCAAACATTGACATCAGCATAACGACCTTGATGCCATATCGTTTGAGGAAGAAAGGAATCATCAGTATGCATAGCGCCTCGCTGATCTGAGAGATAGAGGTCAGCAGAGTAGCATTGTCGGCAGCAAATGAGTCTGCGATAGCCGGATCAGAACTTGCTTTGAAACTCGTCAGGAATGGACCAGCAAAACCGTTGGTGACCTGGAGACACATACCCAACAAGGCTGAGAAAATAAAGAAGAGAGCCATCTGGCGAGTCTTGAACAGTCGGAATGCATTCAATCCCAGACTCTCTGCCAGCGACACATTCGTTTCCTTCTTATCCAGCTTACATTGGGGCAGACAAAGGAAGCAGTACAGGCAAAGTACAATGCTCAAGACACCTGACACAAAGAACTGCATATAGGTGTACTGGAACTTATGTGCATTGCCAGCCAGCGTCATCGTGAAGGCACCATCCTCCCATACTGCACAATTCACAAACCACATCGTGAGGATAAAGCCCACCGTTCCCAGCACACGGATAGGTGGAAAATCTTTCACTGTGTCGAGGCCGTTGCTCTTCAAGATGGTGAATGCCGTCGTATTAGCCAAAGCAATCGTTGGCATGAAGAAAGCCACACTCAACGTATAGAGTGCTATAAAGGCTGTCTTGTCTGTAAGCTCATTGCCGAAGCCTGCCTCAAGACCCATACCCCAGCAACCCAGCATAAAGCCACCTGCCAGCAAATGGCATAGCCCTAGCAATCGTTGCGGCTGGATATACTTATCAGCGACGATACCCATCAATGTAGGCATAAAGAGACTGACAATACCCTGAATCGCATAGAACCAAGATATCTTATCACCCAATCCAACTACACCCAGATAGTTTCCCATACAGGTCAGATAGGCACCCCACACGGCAAACTCCAGGAAGTTCATTAATGAAAGACGAGTTTTCATATTTATTTCTCTTTAGTTATTGGTTTTGCATTAAGTTCAGGTTTTGGCGACAATGAATCTCGCTTTGACGAAGGCGACGGTAATTCCCGCTTCAACTCTTTACTCACAGTGATACTATCCTTCTCTTTATCTACGCTGACACTATCCTTCTTATTATCATCAGGACGATGGAAACGCATCAACTGGATATGGTTAGCCAGATAGAGACACATATCATTGACGTTGTCAGCTCCTTGACGCTTGGGCATATAGAAATACCCACGGAACTCCTTAGCACGGAGACTGCATTCAGGAATGTTGAGATTGGCAGTTCCCGACAAAGGTACACTGATGCTCTTGGTGATGACGCTATCGTTCTCATAGATCACAGAAAGCAAAGCGGTGGCACTTCTGGAACCACTCTGTACAAGAAAACTGCTGCCAAATGTAAGCAAATAACTGTCATTGGCACGACAAGCAGTATCAGCCTTTTGTGTAAACTGGAAGATATTATAAGGTGGCTGCGGGAAAAACAAATGATGGCGATGTCCCATCCAGATATCCATCGTGTCACCAGACAACGAACGCTTCATATAACGTTCGACATCACCTACAGAAGCACCCAGTTCGAGTGCCTCATCGCTCAAGCGAGCCTGAACACTCTCATAAATCTTGTACAAATCCTCAATATGATTATAGTAATAAACCAAAGAGGAGTCGAACTCAGCCTCTGTCACCCCATGTTTCTTGAAGACCAGACCATAATTGTACTTAGTCCTGTAATCATTGCCATCACGTGAGTCACCTGTGATATTCTGAGCCACGTAATAATCATACAAAAGATCCTCCATATCGTCAGGCTGTATGACTTCCACCGGAACCGTGGGTTTACAGGCGGAAAAAAACAATCCCACAACCAATAGTACCTGAAGATATGACTTCCTGTTTATCATTGTCTACTCCTCTTCTTTCGGTTCTGTCTGACGGGAAAAAGACAGTTTGCTGATTTCTTCCCGATAGAACAACAATAATAGTACCACACTGACGCTGATACTTGCATCCGCAAAATTAAATACAGGACTGAAGAACACGAAATGATCTCCGCCAACAAACGGCATCCACAAAGGCCATTCAGTCTCAATAAGGGGGAAATAGAACATATCCACAACCTTACCCATCAGAAAGGGTGCATAGCCAGTACCAAAGGGGACAAAATAAGACAGATAATAAGGTGAGGACGCATTAAAGAACAACCCATAGAACAGACAGTCAATCAGATTACCAGCAGCACCTGCCAACACCATCGAAAGACAAACGATATAGCCGGTACGAGCCTGTCGCCTTACTTGTAACCATATATAATACCCAAGTGCAATAATGGCTAGTATCCGGAAGAGCGACAACACTATCTTACTACCAAGCTGCATGCCGAAGGCCATACCATTATTCTCAATAAAGGTAATATAGAACCAGTCTGTCACGTGAATGCTTTCATGCAACGACATGGAGGTCTTTACCCAAATCTTAATGGCTTGGTCAATAAGCAGAATGGCGACGACTATCAGCGTCGCCATTCTACCTTTAGTGATGAAAGAATGATTTTCTGCCGTCACTTCTTATTCTGATTCATCTTCGACTCCACACTCAGCGTAGCATGGGGTACTGCACGAAGACGCTCCTTGGGAATAAGCTTACCTGTGATACGGTCAATACCATAGGTCTTATTCTCAATACGGACAAGCGCCGCTTTCAAACCTTGGATAAACTTCTGCTGACGGGCAGCCATCGTAATCAGCTCTTCTTTCGACTGCGTGGCACTACCCTCTTCCAGAGCCTTGTAGGTGGGTGATGTATCATCCACATCGTTGCTGTCCTGATTCGTCAGGACACGCATCATCTGGTCGTAGTCGCGTTTAGCCAAGGCCATCTTCTCATTAATAATCTGACGGAACTCTTCCAGTTCCTCATCAGTGTAACGTGTCTTCTCTGCCATAAGTGTTGAGATGTTAAGTTATTATCAGTTTTTCAATATTTTAATGTTCAACTTGAAGTCATCGAAGTCAACTTCCTGACCATCATTAGGTTGCAGTGCGATTTCATCTGCAAGAACCTGAGTCTTGATATAGTCGGCAAAACTATCTACAGACTTCTGCACCTCATCGTTAGGAGCGATGACGACATTGATTCTGTCGGTAATCTCAAGCCCACTCTCCTTACGGATATTCTGGATGCGGTTAATCAGCTCACGGGCCATACCCTCGTTCTTGAGTTCATCCGTCAATTCCACCTCGAGAGCGACAGTAAGATTACCCTCGTTGGCGACAAGCCAGCCTGGGATATCCTCAGAGATAATCTCTACATCGACAGCTTCAACAGTGAGTTGCTGACCTTCCACCTCGATGGCGATAGTACCTTGCTTCTCGAGTTCTGCTATCTGTTCCTGAGAGAGTTCTCCCATGACGGCAGCCACACCCTTCATCAACTTGCCAAACTTCTTACCCATCGTACGGAAGTTACACTTCACCTTCTTCACCAGTACGCCGGCACCCTCCACGAAACGAAGTTCCTTGACGTTTACCTCGTTCATGATCAGGTTCTTCACTGCCTCGATATGCTTCTGCTGTTCCTCATCGACGGCAGGAATCATAATGGCCTGCAGCGGCTGACGCACCTTGATATTCACCTTGCGACGCAGGGCGAGCACCATAGAGGTAATCTTCTGAGCCATCTGCATACGGGCCTCCAAATCCTTGTCGATCTGAGCCTCATCAGCTACAGGGAACTTGTCGAGGTGTACAGAGTCGAGCTTACCTCCCAGATCCTTGTAAAGCTGGTCTGCATAGAACGGTGCAAACGGAGCCAGCAGCTTGGCTACTGTCATCAGGCAAGTATAGAGTGTCTGGTAAGCACTCAGTTTGTCCTCCGACATCTCCTTACCCCAGAAACGCTTACGGTTCAGACGGACATACCAGTTAGAGAGATCATCGTTGACGAAGGCATCAATCAATCGACCTGCACGCGTAGGATCATAACCGTCAAGTTCTGTCTCCACACCCTTGATGAGCGTGTTCAGACAAGAAAGAATCCAACGATCGATCTCAGGACGCTTCTCGAAAGCTACCTGTGCCATCTCAGGATCAAAACCATCGACATTAGCATATAGGGCAAAGAAGCTATACGTATTATATAAAGTTCCGAAGAACTTACGGCGAACCTCATCAACACCCTCTGGGTCGAACTTCAGATTGTCCCAGGGCTCTGAATTGGTCATCATATAGAGACGGACGGCATCGGAGCCAAACTTGCCAATCATATCAAAGGGGTTCACCACATTACCTACATGCTTCGACATCTTATTACCCTTAGCATCAAGCACAAGACCTGAAGAAATGACATTCTTAAAGGCCACAGAGTCGAAGATCATCGTAGCAATGGCATGCAGCGTGAAGAACCATCCACGCGTCTGATCGACACCCTCATTGATAAAGTCGCAGGGGAATGCAATACGGTTATCTATCAATTCCTTGTTCTCAAATGGATAGTGAATCTGGGCGTATGGCATTGAACCAGAATCGAACCAGACATCAATCAGGTCAGTCTCACGTTTCATCGGCTTGCCACTCTCGCTGACAAGAACGATATTATCGACATACGGACGATGGAGATCAATCTTGTCATAGTTCTCCTTCGACCAGTCACAGGGAACGAAGCCCTTATCCTTCAACGGGTTCGACTGCATAAAGCCAGCCTTTACTGCCTTCTCGATTTCATTATAGAGTTCCTCTACACTACCGATACAGATTTCCTTGCCGTCCTCATCGCGCCAGATAGGCAGCGGGGTTCCCCAGAAACGAGAACGAGAGAGATTCCAATCATTCAGGTTCTCCAACCAGTTGCCAAAGCGGCCTGTACCAGTTGATTCCGGCTGCCAATTGATAGTCTTGTTCAGTTCGAACATACGGTCTTTCTTCGCCGTAGAGCGAATGAACCAAGAGTCGAGCGGATAGTAGAGCACAGGTTTGTCAGTACGCCAGCAGTGCGGATAGTTGTGTACATGCTTCTCTATCTTCAGCGCTGTACCTTCCTGTTTCATCTCCATGCAGATCACGATGTTCAGGTCCTCTGCCTTCGAGGCAGCCTGCTCATCATACTTGCCATCTTTGTTGAACTCAGGTGCATAGGCATTCTTCACATAGTCACCGGCATGATGGCTATAGCCTGCCTTGTCTACACATTGGGCTACGAAGTTATTGTCGAGTTCCTCCATCACGTAGTACTTACCCTGCAGGTCAACCATCGGACGAGTCTCACCTTTCTTATTTATAAGGAAGAGGCTTGGGATATGAGCATCCTTGGCCACCTTCGCGTCGTCAGCACCAAAGGTCGGCGCGATATGCACGATACCAGCACCATCCTCTGTCGTCACATAGTCTCCTGGAATCACACGGAAAGCCTCACTCTCCATCTCAACAAATTGATCCTTGCCATTCTCACCTGCAAAGACCTTCTCGGGATGAGCCTCGGCATAGGCCTTCACATAGTCGGCAGCATTCTGATCGAGTTTAGCTGAAGGCTTTACCCAAGGCATCAGTTGCTGATACTTCAGACCAACCAGTTCTTCACCTTTATAGTGTCCTACGATACGATAGGGAACAAACTTCTCGCCCTTGTTGTATTCCGGCATCTCGTCGCCATCAGTAATGTTACCCTCTGGAGCCAGATAGGCATTCAAACGACTTTCTGCCAGAATGATGGTGATCTTCTCACCATTATAGGCGTTATAGGTCTCAACAGCCACATAGTCAATTTTCGGACCGACGCAAAGTGCTGTGTTTGAAGGCAATGTCCAAGGGGTTGTCGTCCAAGCCACGAAATAAGGCGTACCCCAATTGGTCCACTCGGCTTTGGGATTCGTAGCCTTGAAGAGGGCTGTCACCGTCGTGTCCTTCACATCACGATAACAACCAGGCTGGTTCAACTCATGACTTGAAAGACCCGTTCCTGCTGCAGGCGAATACGGCTGGATGGTATATCCCTTATAAAGCAAACCTTTGTTGTAGAACTGCTGGAGCAGCCACCACAAAGTCTCGATATACTTATTGTCATAGGTGATATACGGATCATCGAGATCGACGAAATAGCCCATTTTCTCTGTCAGTTCGCGCCACTCCTGAGTGAACATCATGACATTCTCACGACACTTCTTATTATAGTCCTCCGTAGAAATATATTTCTCTGAGGCCTTGTTGTCGATGTCCGCCTTGGTGATGCCCAGTTCTTTCTCCACACCAAGTTCAACGGGCAGTCCGTGCGTATCCCAACCAGCCTTACGCTTCACCTGAAATCCCTTCATCGTCTTATAACGGTTGAAGGTATCCTTGATTGTTCTAGCCAGTACATGGTGGATGCCAGGGTGACCGTTAGCAGAGGGAGGTCCCTCAAAGAAGACAAACTGTGGACAGCCCTCACGTTCTTCAACGGAGCGCCAGAACACATTCTTCTCACGCCACATCTCAAGGATGTCGTTGTTCACCTGCGTCAAATTCAAGCCATTATGCTCGGCAAATTTCTTAGACATATCTATCTGTTTTCTTTTATTAAGATTCGCTTGTCAATTTATAGGGTGCAAAGGTACTAAAAATATTTCAGTCAACAAAAGGAAATAGTTTTTTTTAATATTTCTAATAAAAAAGAACGTTTTTACAAATAAATTTCCTACTTTTGCAGTGGAATAGAAAAAAAAAACCTAAAAACAATTTATCTATGGTAACATTTACTATGATTTTGCAGCTCTGTATTGTACTTGGAGCTTTGTGGGTGGGCTCACGCTATGGCAGTCTTGCCCTTGGTGCCATCTCAGGTATTGGCCTGGCCATCCTTGTATTCGGCTTTGGACTAAAGCCAGGAACCCCGCCGACAGATGTTATTTACATTATTATCGCAGCCGTAACCTGTGCTGGTATCATGCAAGCATCAGGCGGTATGGACTGGCTTATCCAGATTGCAGAGCGTCTGCTCCGCAAGCATCCAGACCGCATCACCTTCCTGGCACCCCTAACCACCTTCTTCCTGACGGTGCTTGTGGGTACAGGTCACGTAGTCTATACCTTGATGCCGATTATCTGCGATATCGCCCTGAAGAAAGGCATCCGTCCTGAACGCCCCTGCGGTGTGGCTTCTATCGCCTCTCAGGTGGGTATTACCTGTTCTCCAATTGCCGCTGCTGTCGTGGCCTTCGTATCCATCTCTAATGCCAACCACTTCGACGTTACCATTCCTGGGGTGCTGATGATTTCTATCCCGGCTTGCGTTTGTGGTCTGATGGCTGCAGCTGCAGCTTCCTACCATCGTGGTCTCGACCTCGACAAGGATCCTCAGTTCCAAAAGAAGCTTCAGGATCCCGCCCAGCGTGAATATATCTATGGAGGTGGTGCAACCACACTTGACAAGGAGATTCCACAGTCTGCAAAGAATGCCGTCTTCTGCCATTAAAGGTAGCCAAGGACTGATTCTCGATGAGAACATGACACTGACTGCCGACCAGCTGGTAAAGGCGAAGGTTCACGTTACTGGTATGACCGAGTGGTTCAGTAAGCCTCTGGCCATGAACATCGTAATCCAGATTGTAATGATCTCTGCTGCCGCCTTGATGATTATTTTCTGCAAGGCTGCACCGAAGAAAGCCGTTTCTGGTCCAGTGTGGCAGTCTGGTATGGTTGCCGTTGTAGCTATCTACGGCATCGCCTGGCTGGCTGACACCTATTTCTCAAACTACATGGGTGAGATGCAGACCATGCTGGCTGACATCGTCAAGGAGTATCCATGGTCTATCGCACTGGTATTCTTCATGGTGTCTGTGCTTATCAATTCTCAAGGTGCTGTTGTCGTAGCCATGCTGCCCCTCGCCTACTCGTTAGGTATCTCTGGTCCAGTGTTGCTGGGTGTGTTGCCTTCTGTCTATGGCTATTTCTTCATCCCTAACTATCCTTCAGATATTGCCACCGTGAACTTCGACCGTTCTGGTACTACTGTGATTGGTAAGTATCTGCTGAACCACTCCTTCATGATGCCTGGTCTCATCAGCGTCTGTGTTTCCACCATCGTGGCTTATACCTTATCAATGATTCTCTATTAATAAGACAGCATCATACAAACAAAGAGGAGTTTCATCGTCTGAAGCTCCTCTTTTTATTAATACCCATCTTATTCTGCTGCCTTATCGTGTATCACAAGTTTGATCTTGGAAATCCTGTAATTATCAAGTTCTACAACCTCAAAGGTGAAGTTCTTAAAGTCTATCTTCTCATGCAGTACAGGGAAATCACCTTTTATTTCCAGCAAGAGACCTGCCAGTGAATCGGCATCACCCTCTACCTCCTCAAAGGTCTCGTCGTCGATATCGAGAATCTTAAAGAAATCACTCAGAAGTGTCTTTCCCTCAAACACATAAGTATTAGCATTGATACGGGTATAGGTCTTTTCCTCCTCATCATATTCATCGTTGATCTCACCAACAATCTCTTCGAGGATATCCTCCAATGTAATGATACCACTGGTTCCACCGAACTCATCAACCACTATTGCGATATGCACCTTGTTCTCCTGGAAGTCGCGCAAAAGGTCATCAATCTTCTTGGTCTCAGGCACGAAATAAGGCGGACGTATCAGAGACTGCCAGCGGAAATTGGCTGGTTTGGAAAGATGGGGTATCAGATCCTTGATGTACAAGATACCACGAATATTGTCAATAGAGCCCTGATAAACAGGAATACGGGAGTAGTTATTCTCAATAATACACTTCAGCACATCCTGATAAGAAGTGCGGAAATCCAGATCAACAACATCCTGACGGCTAGTCATCACCTCTTTCGCTGTCTCGTCGCCAAACCGAACGATGCCTTCCAACATATTCTTCTCCTCCTTCAGGTCATTCTCGTCTGTCAGTTCCAATGCCTGTTCAAGGTCATCGACACTGAGCACATGATTCTCTTTCTGCACCACCTTCTCTGCCAACAAACCAGAGCGCAACAAGATAGAGGATAATGGATAGAACACCTTACGCAGAGATGTGATGCCAGGAGCGGAGAAACGACAGAAAGCCAGCACATGCTGAGCAGCATAGACCTTTGGCATAATCTCTCCGAAAAGCAGCAACACGAAGGTGAGCAGTACGGTAATCATGACAAATTGCAACCAATAGGCTGTGCCAAAATCTACCACATGGGCAAAGAAATAGTTACAGAGCATGATGATGGTAACATTCACAAGATTGTTGGTAATGAGAATCGTTGCCAATGTACGTTCTGAATCATCCCTCAAGGCAGAAATCTGGCGGTCTCTCTCATTCTTATCCTCATCCAGTTCGTTAAGATCGTTCGGCGATAGCGAGAAAAAAGCAATCTCAGAACCAGAGGCATAGCCAGAGAATACCAACAATATACAAGCCAAAACGCCTGCTATGATGGCACCCGTAGTAGGATTCAGGAATTGAACTTCACTGAATAATTGTTGAAGATAGTCCATTGATTAGAACGGAAGCACCTCGTCGGGCTTGTTATCGGGCTGAGGAGCCGAGACTGGCTCGTTAACAGCTGTCGTACCAACATTGCCAACAGGTTTCGGTGAAAGCAGCTCCATATTGTCTGCCCAAATCTCTGTAGCATAACGACGCTGCCCCTGTTTATCATCATAAGTCGTATAACGAATACGACCTTCGATATACAGCTTGTCACCCTTATGTACATATTTTTCTACGATTTCTGCCAAACGACGCCATAAAATGACATTATGCCAATCGGTATGGTCAGGAACCTGTGTACCATTCTGTAAAGTATAGCCACGTTCTGTTGTTGCCAGACGCAGACGAGCCACAGCAACACCCTGATCTACGTATCTGACCTCAGGATCCTGGCCTACATTACCTATTAACATCACCTTATTCATAGTTGCTTAGCCTTTCCAAGATATGTAAAACGGAAATTCTTACCTTTGGCAGAAGGGAACTGACTACGCTCGTCAACACGGTCGCGAAGATAGTCAACGATACGCTCATAGCAGTCCTGGCCAGATGCAGCCTTCACGCGAGCCACAAACTGTGTATCACGATACTGGAACTTGCCCGTACCAGGAATCAGCAGCACACGCTTGAAGTCGAGCGAGCCTTCATACCAACCTGGCCTGATCTCATTCAGACGGCTTACAACAGGAGTCGGACGCTTGATGACACCCTCATCCTCAACAGGATGGATGGCCTTCTTGTCCTTGAAGTCCTGCATCGTAGCTGCTTCCGTCTTGATGATAATGAAATAAACACGGGGATGTATCTTGTAACGCTTGGGATAAAACACATCGCTTGCTACGTATTCTCGGATATCAGCCTCCAAATCCGGATCCATGCCAATTTCCTCTATATCGCGCAAGAAATCTATAGCTTCATCTACTGTAGAAACAAGCGTTTCACGGTCAAAATAACGTAAGTATAAATTCATTTGAAAATGTTGTTTTCCGTAAGAGAGCGGAAAACGGGACTCGGACCCGCGACCCCAACCTTGGCAAGGTTGTGCTCTACCAACTGAGCTATTTCCGCAGTTTCATTGAAACTATTCTATTTAAGGTGAAGAGGAGGAGACTCGAACTCCCACGTCGCAATTGACACTACCCCCTCAAAGTAGCGCGTCTACCAATTCCGCCACCTCTCCAACAAAAAGATGTGAATAAAAAAGAGTGCCCAGAACAGGACTCGAACCTGCACGCCTCGCGGCACACGCACCTGAAACGTGCGCGTCTACCAATTCCGCCACCTGGGCAATTTTTCATTAAGGCCTATCCTTAATGACTCTTTTTTGTTCAGCATTTGAGCGGAAAACGGGACTCGGACCCGCGACCCCAACCTTGGCAAGGTTGTGCTCTACCAACTGAGCTATTTCCGCAGTTTTAACCCCTTTCAGAGGTGCATTTCTCTAAATGCGGTGCAAAGGTAATGCTTTTTTTTGAACTGACAAACTTTTCGGGGATTTTTTTTAAAAAAAACTTCTAATCCATCCGATTTTTATAATCATCATATCCAAATTCACGTAGAATCTCAAACTTACCATCCTGATGAAGCATTCCGAGAGCCGGATGCGTGATACCATTGAACATCGTAGTCTTCACCGTCGTATAGTGAATCATATCTTCAAAAATCACCTCTTCTCCGACCTCCAACTCATGATCAAAGCGCCAATAGCCCATAAAGTCGCCACTCAGACAACTGTTACCACCCAGACGATAACCCTCTTCACCATGCACCGCCCCACGTACCTCTGGATAATAGGGCATCTCAAGACAGTCAGGCATATGACAGGTGAAACTGACATCGAGGATAGCGGTCTTGATCCCATGATCCTCCACGATATCCACCACATGCGAGACCAGCGGTCCTGTCTGCCAGGCAAAGGCACTACCAGGCTCGAGTATCACTTTCAGCCAAGGATAGCGCTGGTGAAAGCCTTGCATCAACGACACGAGCAGTTCCACATCATAATCCTTACGAGTCATCAGATGGCCTCCGCCGAAATTGATCCACTTCAACTGCGGGAACCACTTTGAGAACTTCTCCTCGATATGGGCCAACGAACGCTGAAACACATCTGCTCCACTCTCACAATGACAATGACAATGGAAGCCAGAGATATCCGAGGGAAGTTGCTCGGGAAGCCTGTCGGCAGTCAGTCCAAAGCGCGTACCAGGAGCACAAGGGTTATAGAGTAGCGTCTCCACCTCTGAGTATTCCGGATTGATGCGCAGCCCCAGTGATACACCATGGGCACGCTGATGGAAACGTTCATACTGCGACAAAGAGTTAAACGTCAGATGTGACGAGCAACGGGCAATCTGGTCGAACTCTTCATCCGTATAGGCAGGTGAATAGGTATGCGCCGGTGCTCCGAACTCCTCATAGGCCAAACGGGCTTCAGAAAGCGAACTGGCTGTAGTCGAACTGATGTACTCACGGAAGATGGGGAATGTCTTCCAAAGGGCAAATGCCTTGAAGGCAAGTATGACCTCTATATCGGCTTTCGCCGCAACATCAGCGATAAGCTGGAGATTGCGGCGAAGTTTCGTTTCCTCTATAATATAAATAGGTGTAGCCATCTCTATTCTTTCTTCAAGGGGACAAGGACGCTGAACGTACTACCCTCGCCCACGACAGATTCCACCGTACAGTCACCTCCGTTCTTCTGGGCAAAGTCCTGACAGAGCTGCAGACCCAGTCCAGAACCTTCCTCACCTCCTGTTCCATAGGTGGTCTCTCCTTTGCGGAAGATACTACCGAGACGTTCGGGAGCAATACCCACACCGTGATCCCTGACACTGATCTTAGCAAAGTCACCCTCTACAGACATCATAATATCAATCGATGAGCCCTCTGGCGAGAACTTGATGGCATTCGACATGAAATTACGTACCACCGTCTTCAGCATATCATTATCAGCCCTTACCACTAATGGCTGGTCTGTATGCTGGAGGTTCAATTTGATTTTCTTGGTCTGGGCAATCATCTCAAAGATATCCACAACACCAGGTATAATGTCATTCAGATCGAGGTCTTGAGTTACCACACTCAGACGACCCGTCTGACTCTTGGTCCACTTCAACAGGTTGTCCAACAAGTCATGCACCTCTTCCGACTCTCTGTTGGCCTGATCGAGCAATGTGTACAGTTCTGGACCGACGGTCTCGGGGGATGCAGACTGCACCACAAGGTTCAGCACCATACGGATACTTGCCATTGGTGAGCGGAGGTCGTGGGCAATCACTGAATACATCTTATCACGATTGTTAAGCGTTGCCTGCAATTCCGCATTCTTCTTCTCGATAAGCCGCTTGGCAGCAACGAGTGAGATCTGCTGCATCACACGCATGACGAGCTCTTCTTTGTTGAAGGGCTTCGTGAGGAAGTCACTTGCACCCACCTGGAAACCATGCACCAGGTCGGAAGGTGTATTCAGGGCTGTCAGGAATATAATGGGGATGTCTTTTGTCTCTTCGTCCTTCTTCAGAATGACGGCTGTATCGAAGCCGCTGATGTCAGGCATCATCACGTCAAGCAGGATAAGGTCAGGATGCTCCTTCTTTGTCATCTCTATACAACCGTTTCCGTTGCTTGCAGTGCACACCTGGAACTTTTCATTCGTAAGAAGAATCTTCAACAACAACACGTTGCTGACAACATCATCGACTATCAGTATTTTATACTCGCTTCGATTTATCTTTGATTCTAGAGTTTCTCCAGCGTCCATTATTATATGGGGTCAGTATGTAATAATTCGGGTGCAAAAATAATGCAATAATTTGAATTGACCAAATTATTGCATCATTTTTTCACGTTTCAAGGGGTGTCTACTTGTATTCAGACCATGATTTGATACCTATTTCGTCTAATCTTATGCTACAAAAGGCATTAATAAAGGCACTTGCCAGACGACTGTTGGTAATCAGGGGCACATTCAAGTCGATGGCTGCACGACGTATCTTATAGCCGTTTGTCAGCTCGTGCGTCGTCAGGTTCTTCGGGATGTTCACCACCATATCAATCTTATGCGCATGGAGCAAGTCGAGGGCCGAAGGACCTTCCACCCCACCCTGCATCTCCGACGGCCAGAGCACCCGTGTGTTCTCGATACCATTCTCTGTCAGATAGTGTGAAGTACCTCCCGTCGCATAGATCTCGTAACCATGTTCGACGAGCATTCTGGCGGCATCCAGCATCTCAGCCTTCTGCTTAGCCGAACCAGTGGAAAGCAGCACCGTCTTCTTGGGTATCCGATGTCCTACGGAGAGCATCGCCTTCAGCAAGGCTGTATTCGTATTGTCACCGATACAGCCCACCTCACCCGTAGAAGCCATATCCACACCCAGCACAGGGTCAGCTTTCTGCAGGCGGTTAAACGAGAACTGCGAAGCCTTGATACCCACATAGTCGAGGTCGAAGAGGTTCTTATGAGGCTTCTCGACAGGCAGCCCAAGCATCACTTTCGTAGCCAGGTCGATCAGGTTCAGCTTCAGCACCTTCGACACAAAGGGGAAGGAACGTGAGGCACGTAGGTTACACTCGATGACGAGGATATCGTTATCACGGGCCATATACTGGATATTGAACGGACCGTTGATGTGCAAGGCCTTGGCAATCTCACGCGAGATACGCTTGATGCGGCGCACAGTCTCCACATAGAGCTTCTGCGGCGGGAACTGGATGGTGGCATCGCCCGAGTGGACACCGGCAAACTCAATATGTTCTGAGATGGCATAGGCCAGAATCTCACCATCCTTCGCCACTGCGTCCATCTCAATCTCCTTGGCGTGCTCGATAAACTTCGACACCACCACAGGATGGTCTTCCGACACGTTGGCTGCCAGTTCCAGAAACTTCTCCAGTTCCTCCTGATTCGAACAGACATTCATCGCGGCACCAGAGAGGACGTAGGAAGGACGCACCAGCACGGGGAAGCCCACGCGCTCCACAAACTGACTGATATCATCCATACTCGTCAGCGCAGACCACTCAGGCTGGTTCACGCCGAGTTCGTTGAGCATCTGTGAGAACTTCGCACGGTCCTCTGCGCCATCAATGTCGGAAGCCTGTGTACCGAGGATATTCACGTGCTGTTCGTCGAGATAGACCGCCAGATTATTAGGAATCTGTCCACCTGTGGAGACGATGGCACCATGTGGCTGTTCCAAGTCGATGATGTCGAGCACACGCTCAAAGGTCAGTTCGTCGAAGTAGAGACGATCACACATATCGTAGTCCGTCGAGACGGTCTCTGGATTATAGTTGATCATCACCGAACGCCACCCGTTATTCCTAATGGTGTTCAACGCCTGCACACCGCACCAGTCGAACTCCACCGACGAGCCGATTCTATAGGCACCCGAACCCAGTACAATGATACTCTTCCTGTCGTTCTCATACTGTATATCGCCAGTCTCCCCCGAATAGGTCACATAGAGATAATTGGTCTGTGCGGGATACTCTGCAGCGAGGGTATCTATCTGCTTCACGACAGGCAGGATGCCGAGTTGCTTGCGGCGGTTACGCACCAGCAGCGATGCCTTGTGCATGTTCTCACCCTCTTTCTCGAGTCCGATGGCGCGGGCTATCTGGAAATCCGTGAATCCATACACCTTCGCCTCTCTCAGCAGCGACTCCTCGAGTGTGTTGATATTCTGCCGTTTCAGCTGTTCGTCGATGTCGATGATATGCTTCAGCTTATAGAGGAACCACTTGTCGATCTTCGTCAACTCATGGATATGTTCGATCGTGTATTCAGGCAGATGCATGGCCTTCGAGATCACGAAGATACGCTTGTCTGTCGGCTCGCGCAAGGCTGCGTCGATATCAGGAATCTTCAGTTCCTTGTTCTCCACGAATCCGTGCATACCCTGTCCGATCATGCGGAGTCCTTTCTGGATGGCCTCTTCAAAGGTACGTCCGATAGCCATTACCTCACCCACCGACTTCATCGACGACCCCAGTTCCTTATCGACCCCATGGAACTTCGAGAGGTCCCAGCGGGGAATCTTGCACACCACGTAGTCGAGGGCAGGTTCGAAGAAGGCCGATGTGGTCTTAGTCACCGAGTTCTTCAGTTCGAAGAGTCCGTAACCCATACCCAGCTTAGCAGCGACAAAGGCCAGCGGATAGCCAGTAGCCTTCGAGGCCAGTGCCGACGAACGCGACAGACGGGCATTCACCTCAATCACACGATAGTCTTCCGACTGGGGGTCGAAGGCATACTGCACGTTACACTCGCCGACGATACCGATATGACGGATAATCTTGATAGCCAGCGCACGCAGCTTATGATACTCCGAATTGGTGAGCGTCTGCGAAGGAGCCACCACAATCGACTCTCCCGTATGGATGCCCAGCGGGTCGAAGTTCTCCATATTACAGACCGTGATACAGTTATCATAGCGATCACGCACCACCTCGTATTCTATTTCCTTCCAGCCTTTGAGCGATTTCTCCACAAGTACCTGCGGTGAGAATGAGAAGGCCTTCTCTGCCAAGCGGTCGAGTTCCTCCTCATTGTCACAGAAGCCAGAACCGAGACCGCCGAGTGCATAGGCGGCACGCAAGATGATGGGATAGCCCAGCGCAGCTGCCGCCTTGCGGGCATCAGCAATATTATCACAAGCCTGACTCTTAATGGTCTTCACACCAATCTCGTCGAGTTTCCTGACAAACAGTTCACGGTCCTCGGTATCTATGATAGCCTGCACAGGCGTACCCAGCACTTTCACACCATATTTCTCCAGCACGCCACTCTGATAGAGTTCCACACCGCAGTTCAGCGCTGTCTGTCCACCAAAGGCCAAGAGGATGCCGTCTGGACGTTCCTTCTCGATGACCCGCTCCACGAAATAAGGCTGCACGGGCAGGAAGTAGATCTCATCGGCTACACCCTCGGAGGTCTGCACCGTTGCGATATTCGGATTGATAAGTACCGTCTTGATGCCCTCCTCGCGGAGTGCCTTCAGGGCCTGACTGCCGCTATAGTCAAATTCGCCTGCCTCACCGATTTTCAAGGCACCGCTACCCAGCAACAGGACTTTCTTTATAGTATTATCTTTCATAATGTCTCAATAAAACGATCAAACATAAATTCTGTATCTACAGGACCAGAGCAGGCCTCTGGGTGGAACTGGCTCGAGAACCAGGGGTGCGACAGGTGACGGATACCTTCGTTCGAGCCGTCGTTCATGTTCACGAAGAGTTCGCGCCAATCATTGCCCAGCGTCGAGGCATCCACAGCGTAGCCGTGATTCTGTGAGGTGACGTAGCAACGGTTCGTACCTACCTCTCGTACAGGCTGGTTGTGGCTACGATGTCCGTATTTCAGCTTGTAGATGGTAGCACCACCAGCCTTTGCCAGCAACTGGTTTCCCATGCAGATACCGCAGATAGGCTTACGCGAACGCGACATCTGTTTCTGCAGGATCTCCACAGCAGCCACACAGCGGTCTGGGTCACCAGGACCATTAGCCAGGAAAAGTCCGTAGAAATCCATCTCTGTATAGTCGTAGTTCCAGGGCACACGAATCACCTCTACGCCGCGTTGTATCAGACAGCGGATGATATTGTTCTTCACGCCGCAATCGACGAGCACCACCTTCTTGCCGGCCCCTTCATTGTAGCGGATGACATCCTTGCAGCTCACGCGCTCCACCCAATTGATGCTGGCATAGTCCTCGTCTTCCAGCAGGTCTTGCCCTTCGAGCCCCTCAAACTCCAGATGTCCCATCATCACGCCGTGCTCTCTGAGCACCTTCGTCAGCGCCCTGGTGTCGATACCAGTCACGCCAGGCACTTGTTCCCGCTTCAGCCAGTCGGCCAGACTCTCCTTGGCATTCCAGTGAGAATAGGCTTCGCTGTAGTCGCTCACGATGATGGCCTTTGCGTAGATACGGTCGCTCTCCATGAAGGTGGCGATACCGTTGTCCTCGATGGTGAAGGGCGGTACCCCATAGTTACCCACGAGCGGATAGGTCAGCGTCATCAGCTGCCCCGCGTAGCTTGGATCCGTCAGACTCTCTGGGTAGCCCATCATCGCCGTGTTGAATACCACTTCTCCGGCGACAGGCTTCTCAAAGCCAAAGCTCTTTCCCTTGAATTTTGTTCCGTCCTGCAGGACGAGTGTCACATCTTTCATCTTTTACTTTTTATCTCGTTTTATGTCTATATTCAAAAAGAAGGGCGAAACGTCAATAAAACGAATCGCCCTTGTCTCTATTCAACGGTAACTGATTTTGCCAGGTTTCTGGGTTGATCAACATTCTTGCCTTTGCAGACGGCAACATGATAGGCCAACAGCTGGAGCGGAATCGTCGCTACCAACGGTTCGAGACACTCCTGCACGTCTGGCAGTTCTATCACCTCGTCGGCTATCTTCGAGATGACGTTGTCGCCCTTCGACACAAGGGCTATCACCCTACCCTGACGGGCCTTGATCTCCTGGATGTTAGAGAGCACCTTCTCGTACATCGCGTTATGCGTGGCAATCACCACCACAGGCATATCCGAGTCGATCAGTGCGATAGGTCCGTGCTTCATCTCGGCGGCAGGATAACCCTCCGCGTGGATGTAGGATATCTCCTTCAGCTTCAGCGCCCCTTCCAGTGCGACGGGATAGGAATAGCCGCGCCCCAGATAGAGGAAGTTATGCGCATAAGTAAAGGTACGCGCGAGGTCGGCCACCCGATCGTTGGTCTTCAGCACCTCACGTATCTTGTCGGGAATCTCACTGAGTCCCTTCACAATCTTCAGATATTCATCGCGGCTGATGGTGCCCTTGGCCTCACCCATCGCCAGCGCAATCATCGTAAGCACCGTCACCTGACCCGTAAAGGCCTTGGTAGAGGCCACACCGATTTCTGGACCTACGTGGATATAGGTACCCGTATTGGTAGCCCTTGGGATACTCGAACCGATGGCGTTACAGATGCCGTAGATGAAGGCACCCTTGTCCTTGGCGAGCTGCACAGCAGCCAGCGTGTCGGCTGTCTCTCCACTCTGTGAGATGGCTACGACGACATCATCCTTGCCTACTACCGGGTTGCGATAGCGGAACTCCGAGGCATACTCCACCTCGACAGGCACGCGCACCAGCGACTCGAAGAGCTGCTTGCCGATCAGACCAGCATGCCACGAAGTACCACAGGCCACAATCACCACGCGCTTGGCGTTCAGCATCTGGCGGCGATAGTCGATCAGGGCCGAGAGCGTCACGTGGTCTGCCTCGATGTTCACACGGCCACGCATGCAGTTCGTCAGGCACTCCGGCTGCTCGAAGATCTCCTTCAGCATGAAGTGCGGGAAACCACCCTTCTCAATCTGTCCTAAGTCGATATCGACGGTCTTCACTGTCAGTTCCTGCTCCTCGCCGAGGATACTCACGACGTGCAGGTCCTGTCCGCGACGCAACACGGCGATGTTCCCGTCTTCCAGATACACCACCTTGTCGGTATATTCCACAATCGGACTGGCATCCGAACCGAGGAAGAACTCATCCTCGCCGATACCTACCACCAGCGGACTCTGCTTGCGGGCTGCGATAATCTGATCCGGATCGCGCTTATCGACGACGGCGATGGCATAGGCGCCAATCACCTGATAGAGGGCCACCTGTACCGCTGTCAGCAGGTCGAGCTGCTTCTGCTGCTGGATGTACTCGATGAGCTGCACCAGCACCTCCGTGTCGGTATCCGACTCAAACTTCACGCCCTTGGCCTGCAGTTTGGCCTTCAGGTCGGCATAGTTCTCAATGATACCATTATGGATGATAGCCAGATTCTTCGATGAAGAATAGTGCGGGTGGGCATTACGCGAAGAAGGCTCTCCGTGGGTAGCCCAACGCGTATGGGCGATACCGACGGTACCGCTGATATTCTTGTCACCACAATATTCTACGAGATTATCCACTTTCCCCTTCGTCTTATAGACGTTCAGTGCGCCATCGTCGTTTACAAGCGCCACACCAGCGCTGTCGTAGCCACGATACTCCAGTCTTCTAAGACCTTTGATCAGAATCGGAAAAGCTTCCTTTGTGCCTATATAACCTACTATTCCGCACATATACTAAGTGTTTGTGTTTTGTTTCGGCTGCAAAATTACACATTTTCAAAAAAACGTGCAAGTTTTTATTCCGTTTTTTATTCGCATCCTGCAAAAAAAATGCGAGCGCCCTCGAAGAGCACTCGCATTCTCGAAATATGTTTTACTAAATGATTTATCTACAATTTATTGCTTTTTAGTAAAAGATACGCCAAACTCTTTCTCAAAGTCGAACTTGGATTTCTCATCATACCACTTAACAGAAGGATCGCAAGCGAACATCATGGGGAATGCGCCCGTTGTCGGGAATTCGTTAGTGTACATCTGACTTGCTGTTGCCTTCACCGTAACCTTAACATTGTTCTTAGCAGGATCCCATCCTTTAACCTCATATTCCATATCAGGATTTGTCTTCCATGTAGCTTCAGAACCCATCTCAGGCAGAGTTGTCTCACCAATTGTCAGCTGGAAGGGAAGAATACCACCGAGGTGACGAACAACAGCCTTAGCCGTTGGCAATTTCTCTGTTTTTGTTACCTCATCAGTTGTCTTCACACCGTCAACAAAGGTGACTGTATGAGTATAAACTGTAGTCTCTGTAACATCAACAACAACATCATTGAAGTCGAAGTCATCAGTAGAACCAAGGTCCTCCATCATATAGCGCTTAGTAAGAGAGACGGGCACTTGGTACTCATCGTTCTCAATAATGATTTCCTTGGGAACATCGGGGTTACCAACAATAGCGAGCACCACGTCGTTGTAGTCACCATCACCACCAGTTAACACATCCTCGATACCAACATACTTGATAATAGCATCCTCTCTGATCTCAATACCAGCGGGAACTGCACCTTTGCCATCAACATAAACGACATTACCAGTAGAAGTACCAACAGTCTTTTGGGCGTAATTACCACTCTTCACATTGCCGAGATAAATCTCAATAGGTGTACCTATAGGAGCCTCTACGTAAAGACCAGGCATTGAAACTGTAGAAGTAGCCTCATACTCATAATGGTCAAAGACTTCTCTAGTCTTTTCTACAGTTTCATAATGACCAAAATAGGGAATATGATCCCATACAAATACTTCTTCTTCATAAGTCTCAGTCTTGTAAACCGGCTTCAGGTCAGCAGCGAGCACTTCACCATTGACATAAGCGCGAGAATCGTCTGTCCAGGTCTTTGAATAAACCTTCACAGGGTCTGCATCACCAACCTTTACAAAGAGGTCATGCGTCCACTGCCCCTGAACACTGATAGGATAGATAGTGAATGAGTTTGAAGGAGCTACGAGGGTAGCCTTCTTAACATTCTCATATTTCTTGCCGTTAGGAAGCTGAGCAATAACGTTATCATAAATAGCCTGATTGTTGCCAAACTTACGGTTATCCAGATAGTATTTACCTTTCTTCTCAACCACATCGTAAGTGGGATTAAACTCGAGACCCTTTGCTGGCTGAGTCTTAATCTCAGAATAACCACGGGTGCCGAGACGCTGCTGATTGGTAGAGAAATCCCAAGACTGTGTTGGTGCTACCTGACCATACTTTGCAACGAAGTTGTTCTCGAAGGTTGTCTTTTTCTGAGCGATTTCATTAGCAGCTGCCTGCTGTGCATCAAACACGTCATTCTTAGAGCAAGAGGCAAGACTCAATACTGCCAGAGCTCCCACTAAAGTTTTAAAATTCAAATACATTGTTAAAAACTAAATTAATTATCAATTGGTTACTTATTTTTGACTGTTTTTTATTTTCGGACGCCAAATTACATCATTTTCTTTAGAAAACAGAAAAAATTGCAGTTTTCGCGAAACAGAATATGCCAATTTCTTGATTTACATCAAGTCCGACACGTAAGAAAATACAAAAAAATGCGAGCGCCCTCGAAGAGCACTCGCATTCTCAAAAATATATTTTACTAAATATTAATCTGTAAATTATTGCTTTTTAGTAAAAGATACGCCAAACCTCTCCTGGAAGGGGAACTCCTGACGCTCAGCAACCCACTTTTCAGAAGGATCGCAAGCGAACATCATGGGGAATGCACCCGTCTTCGGGAATTCGTTTGTATACATCTTGCTATCAGACTCCTTTACTTTGACACTAACATTGTTCAGAGCAGGATCCCAACCAGTAACCTCCTTCTCAATGTTGACGTCCGTATCAAATGTTTCTTTACTACCCATCACATCGAAAGATGTATCACCAACCTTTAGGGCGAAGGAATAAATACCACCGAGGTGACGAACAACAGCCTTCTGAGATTTCTCTTCAACAACATCATCTTTAGTCTTCACACCATTCACAATCTCTACTGTGTGATGAGCAACAGTTGTCTCAGTTACATCAACAACAACATCATTGAAGTCGAAGTCATCACTATCACCAAGGTCCTCCATCATATAGCGCTTAGTAAGTGAAGTGGTCACATCGTACTTATTGTTCTCAATTTTGATTTCCTCAGGAACATCAGGGTTACCAACGATAGCCAGCACAATATCGTTGTAGTCCTTATCACCCAAATTTGCCTGATCTTCAATGCCTACATACTTAATAATAGCATCCTCTCTGATTTCGACACCCTCAGGAACAGCTCCCTTACCATCTACATAAATAACATTACCAGTAGAAGTACCTACAGAAGGCTTTTTTGTATCTCCATTTTTTACATTATCAAGATAAATCTCGATTGGTGTACCAACGGGAGCCTCAATGTAAAGACCAGGCATTACTGTTGAAGAAGTAGCCTCATATTCATAATGGTCGAAGACTTCTCTTGTCTTTTCTACAGTTTCATAATGACCAAACAAGCCACCAACCCATACTTTATCTTCATAAGTCTCAGTTTTATATACCGCCCAAGCTTTAGCAGAGATCACATCACCATTGACATAGGCCTGAGAATAGTCTGTCCAGGTCTTTGAATAAACCTTCACAGGGGCTGCATTACCCACCTTCACATAGAGATCGTGAGTCCATGAACCCTGAGCACTGATAGGATAGATAGTGAATGAGTTTGAAGGAGCCACAAGTGTAGCTTGGTTACCTTTATGCTCTTTTCCATCAGGAAGCTGTTTGATGACGTTATCATAGATAGCCTGATTCTTACCAAACTTACGATTTTCCAGATAGAGTTTATTATTCTTCTCTACCACATCGTAAGTCGGATTAAACTCGAGACCATTTACTAACTGGGTCTTAACTTCTGAGTAGCCACGAGTGCCGAGACGCTGCTGATTGGTAGAGAAGTCCCAAGACTGTGTTGGAGCTACCTGACCATACTTTGCAACGAAGTTGTTCTCGAAAGTTGACTTTTTCTGAGCGATTTCATTAGCAGCTGCCTGCTGTGCATCAAATACGTCATTCTTAGAGCAAGAGGCAAGACTCAATACTGCCAGAGCTCCCACTAAAGCTTTAAAATTCAAATTCATTGTTAAAAACTAAATAAATTATTAATTGATTACCTATTTTTGACTTTTTTTATTTCAACCGCAAAAATACAACTTTTTCTTTAGAAAAACGATGAAATCGCAGTTTTTGCGAAACAGAATATGCCAATTTCTTGATTTACATCAAAAGGCAGGCACGATAGCCACAACATGAAGCGGGACACCCGGAAAGGGCACCCCGCTCACTATGATTACTAACTCAGTTTTACAAATAACTTATTCTGCTTGTGTTGGCATAAACTCTTTCCAGTTGAACTCTACGCGCTCAGCCGACCAAGCTACGTTGGTATCGGTAGCGATGATCATAGGAATAGCACCTGTCTTCGGGAAGTTCACCTCAGTAGCCGTCTGGCTGTCAGTACCTTGGTAAACCTTAATGCTGATATTGTTACTATTCCTATTCCATCCAGTCACCGTAAACTCAGTGTTAGGATCGTCGCTCAGCACACCGTCCATCTTGCCGAGGTTCGTGCTGCCGATAGTCAGCTCGAATGGCAGGATACCACCACGGTGACGGAGGAATGCCTTCTGACCCTTCAGTACGGGATCGCTCCATGTCTCAAGACCCTGCTCATCGGTAGTCCTCTTCTGGGTAAAGGTCTCCTGTACATCCACTACGATATCATTGAAGTCAAAGTCGTCGGTAGAACCGAGGTCCTCAATCATGTAGCGCTTTGAGTATGTGGTCTCAAACTCCTCTACCTTAAAGGTCTGAGGTACATAAGGCTCACCGTAAATCATGAAGACCACGTCGTTGAAGTCATGATCACTCTTGCTGGTGGTAGCATCCTCAACACCAATAATCATCACCTCAGGATTTTCCAGTTCCTCATCAATACCCTTAAGACCAGTTGGGAGACCTTCTTTTCCTACAATATTCCCATCCTTATCTTTTTTAGCAAAATCAAAGGAACGCATATAGCCGCTCATAGAAGTGAGAATCTGATTTTTCTCGTTATAACCACTGGCAGTCTCTGTGATCTTCAGATAGAAATGCATTACTGCATTCTCGGGCAGACCACTGAATTTGTAGTACTTAGAACGGATAGCAGCAACACCTACACAGTTTGAACCTGAATTATGATCCTTCACGTTCTTCCATGTGCTATTTGCATTTGGCTTAACCTGCAAATCATCCCATTTGCTCCAGACTTTGATATCCTCAGCTATACCCTCAACGTGCATGTAGAGATCAAAGTTACCAGCTGACTGACCCATGTACATTGGCATAATGTAGAAAGCATTTTTAGGAGCAGTCATGGCAAATGATGTACCCAGATCTCTGTTGTCGCGGCCTTCTACAAACACTTCCTTCATCTTGTTGATTGTAGCAGCAGGGAACTCATAATATTGATCTTTTTCATCACTATAAACATCACCACTATTAGTACGTTCGTAGCCACCAGCACGTGTGCCTGCCTTAGCAGAAGAACTGGGAAGACTGATAGTAGGAGTACCAGTGCTGAAGTCCCAAGACTGGTTGGGATCCACCTCACCGTATTTCTCTACGAAGTTTGCCTCGTAATCGGTCTTAGACTGCTCAATCTTAGCCTCTTCCTGGGCCTTCTTGATCTCTTCAGCCTGACCTGGATCAAAAACATCACTCTTAGAGCAGGAAACTGCTCCTAATACCGCCATAGCGGCAGCCATCATCTTAATATTCATCTTCATGTTGAAAAAAATTTTAAACGGTTTATACTAAATTAATTATTATATCGCTATATTTGGGACAAATATACAAAATATTTCCCATTCAGACCACAAAATCCACGGGAAATATCATACAATTCGACTTTTCTTGATATAAATCAAGTAAAAATCGACATTCTCCTTTATATTATCTAAAATTGGTCTTCAAACGGCGCTTATAAGCCTTGCGCAGTTTGCGTATCGCTTTGTCACGAATTTGTCTAACTCGCTCTCGTTTCAAGTCCATATCCTCTGCAATCTCCGCCATCGTCTCGTGCTCCTGTCCGATGCCGAAATAGGCATTCACCACGTGGCTCTCCCGCTTGTCGAGCGAACCCAGCGCGAACTCGATGGCCTCTTCGATAGCCTCCGAATGCACACGCTCGTCGGCCTGAGGCGCATCCTTGTTCACAAGTACCGACAGCAGGCTCAGGTTGGCCCTATGGCCCAATGGGGCATCCACAGAGAGCGGCAGGCTCTGCTGGCGGGCCGTCAGTTCGTCCTTCACGTCCTTCGGAACCTTGTAGAGTCCCGTCTGCTGCTCGATGGCCTTCTCGATAGCCTGACGCACATGTACCACCGCATAGTTCACGAAGCGCACGCCCTTCGTTGCATCGAAGCGAGCTGCCGCCTTCATCAGGCCCATGTTGCCCTCGCTCACGAGATCCTCCATCGCCAGCCCCTGTCCCTTGTACTGTCGGGCCACGCTCACCACGAACTTCAGGTTCGCCTCTACGAGTCGCGACAGCGCCCGTTCATCGCCCTTCAGGATCTTGGCCGAGAGTTCACGCTCCTGCTCGTCAGTGAGCAAAGTGCCCTTACCGATTTCATCCAGATATCTGTTTAGTGCCGAATCTTCCATATTCCGATTTTTGCTGCAAAGATACAAATAAGCGAGAAGAAAACCAATTTTTTCCGCATCTATTTTGTGATTTTCAAAAAATAGCGAAAATTTGCAAGCGTAAGGTCAACTTGACATCTTGACATCTTAACATCTTAACATCTTAACATTTTTGATTTTTTTAGTGTGACAATGTGAAATGGGTGATTAATAAGACATTAATAAGTAAGAAGGATTAGTATTATTATTAAGTACTATAAGTAATTTAGATTTATATAATATTATAATATTATATAAATTAGATTATACTTATAAGAATATAATACTTATAAGAATATAATTGCATATTAAAATCACAAAAATGATAACATGATAACATGTTAACATCCCCATTTGTCACACAGAGACAAGCCACAAAGTAAAATATTTTCGTTTAACAGATTTTGAGTCGTGTCGGCGCGGTTGGAGTCCGGCTGAAGCACACGAAAAGGGAGGCTTAAGCGGACTCTAAGAAACCCTCTACAAGGCCAGAGAGATCCTTCTACGCCCCTTTGATTGTGTCGCAAAAATTCACAAAAAAAATAGCGAGCGAAAGTATTAACTTTGCTCGCCATTCATTGCATGTCGTGATTCCGGCGGGATTCAAACCCACAACCTTCTGATCCGTAGTCAGATGCTCTATTCAGTTGAGCTACGGAACCTCCTTGGCTCCTCATTTCTGATTTGCGGGTGCAAAGGTACGGACTTTTTTTGAAACCACCAAATGTTTTGGGGATTTTTTTTCTAAAAAAAGTGATTTTCCCGCAAATATATTAAATATGTACGCGAAAAGCGTCAGATAATAATGCGTGTCTTGTGATAATTATCGCGGAATTCGGTGGGACTGCAGCCCTTGCGCTTCTTGAAGATACGATTGAAATTGCTGAGGTTGTTGAACCCGCAACTGTAACCTATCTCTGCTACCGACTTTGTGCTATCGACGAGCTGGCGGCTGGCATAGCCCAGACGGAGGTCGATGATGTAGTCGCTAAGGTTACGCCCTGTATGAAGCTTGAAGAAGCGGCTGAAGGCCGAAGCACTCATGCCAGCAATATCTGCTACCTGCGGCAAGCGGATCTCGTCGCGGTAGTGCTCGTCAATGTAGGCTCTCACCTTCTGCACACGGCGGCTGTCGCTCGTAATCTGCACCTTCGCAAAACTGCTGGAGGCCAGCGGACGAGCCTCGAACTTCGAGAGTTCGTAGAGAATCGTCATGAACTGCATAAAGGCATAGAAGCCGTCCTTGATCGAGCTGAGCGTATCGAGCATCGGATAGACGCGCATGACAGCCTCCATCGGGAAGGCAAGGCCCTTCTGTGCCTCAATCATCATCTTCTTCATCGAGTCGAAGGGATTGCGCGTAAAGATGCCGGTATGGGTAAAGTCGATGTCGAACTGGATGGTCACTTCACGGATATCCTCACTCTTGCAGTCGTTCTGCTCCCAGACGTGTTCGAGGTCGGGACTGGTGATGAGCACCAGGTCGAAGTCGCCGATGACCTCATTGGAGTCGCCAACGATGCGGCGCACGCCTGCGGCATGCTCCACGAAGTTCAGTTCATAGACCTCATGATTGTGGATGGGATAGGTAAACTCCTTCTTACGACGGTCCGCGATGTAAAGCACATCCTTGCCCATCAAGGGTGAAATCTCGTGAATAACCTTCGTATCCATCAGATCTTCAGTTCTTTAAGTATCTCTGACATCCGCTGCATGTTCTTGATGCGCATGGGCACCAGCGGCAGACGAAGCACATTCTGGATGAAGCCCATCTCACTGAGCATCGCCTTCACGCCGGCGGGGTTGCCATCGACGAAGAGCAGCGAGAAGAGGTCGATAAAGCGATGGTGGATCTTGCGGGCGGGATCATACTCACCGCGCATCTGCAGGCGGATCATCTTGGAGAACTCCTTGGGCAGGGCGTTGCCGATGACGCTGATGACGCCGACAGCACCGCAGCTGACCATCGGGAAAGTCAGGGCATCGTCGCCAGAGATGACGTCGAAGCCATTGGGCTTGTTCTTGATGATCTCATCGACCTGCTCGAGATTGCCGCTGGCCTCCTTGATGGCCACGATGTTCTGGCAGTCGCGGGCGAGGCGCACGGTGGTAGCGGCCTGCATGTTGACACCCGTACGTCCGGGCACATTGTAGAGCACCACGGGCAACTGGGTGGCGGCAGCGATGGCCTTGAAATGCTGGTAGAGGCCTTCCTGCGAGGGCTTGTTGTAGTAAGGACAGACACTGAGGATGCCGTCGATACCACGGAAATCACCCGTCTTCAGCTCCTCGACGATGGCAGCGGTGTTATAGCCGCCACAGCCCATCAGGATGGGCACACGGGCCTGCACGAGATCGACCACAAGATTCTTGATCTTGCTCTTCTCGTCGGCTGTCAGTGTAGGGGTCTCGCCTGTCGTTGCCAGGATGCAGAAGAAGTCGGCCCCGTTGTCAAGCTGGTATTGCACCAGCCGCTTGAGTGATTCGTAATCGACGGAACCTTCATCCTTGAAAGGGGTAATGAGCGCAATGCCCAGGCCTTTGAAAATATTATGTACCATATATTTTTTTCTAATCGGGCGCAAAGATACAAAAATAACCGCAGATTTCGCAGGTTATACAGCATATTTTTTTCAATTTTTTCTGTAGAGCCCGAGAAACCTGCGGTTTTATGCAGTTTCTATTCAGCCTTGAAGAGTTCCTTGATACCACCGATAGAACCGAGGAGGTTGGTGGCCTCGTAAGGCAGATAGACGGTCTTGGTCTTGTCGCCCTCTGCGAGTTCCTGCATCATCTGGATGTATTTCTGCGCCAGGAGGTAGTTGGCAGGATTAGTGCTCTTGCCGACAGCCTCGGTGATGAGCTCAATAGCCTTGGCCTCAGCCTCGGCGACGCGGATACGGGCCTGTGCCTGTCCTTCAGCCTCGAGGATGGCCTGTTCCTTGGCGGCCTGTGCCTTGTTGATGACAGCGGTCTTCTCACCCTCAGAGGCGAGGATCTCGGCAGCCTTCTGTCCCTCGGAGGTGAGGATCTGGGCGCGCTTGTTTCGCTCGGCCTGCATCTGCTTCTCCATCGCAGTGAGTACGGAATCTGGCGGGGTGATGTCCTGCAGTTCAACGCGGTTCACCTTGACGCCCCACTTGTCGGTGGCATCGTCGAGCACGGCAGAGAGTTTCTTGTTGATGGTGTCGCGCGAGGTGAGCGTCTCGTCGAGTTCCAGTTCACCGATGATGTTACGCAAGGTGGTCTGCGTGAGTTTCTCGATAGCGTTGGGCAGGTTGTTGATCTCGTAGGTCGCCTTGAAGGGATCGACAATCTGGAAGTAGAGCAGCGCATTGATCTCGGTCTGCACGTTATCCTTGGTAATCACGTTCTGCTTGGGGAAGTCATAGACCTGTTCGCGGAGGTCGATAGTAGTGGAATACATGTAGCGTCCGTGACTGAGCACGACAATCGACTTAGCACGGTCGATAAAGGGGATGATGATGTTGATACCCGGCTGGAGTGTGGCATAATAACGTCCGAGACGCTCTACGATCTTCGTCTCCGACTGGGGGATAATCACGAGTGCCATCTTGGCAAAGATCGCCACCAGGATGATGATGGCAATCAGAATGTAGGTCATAATGTCCATATCTGTTAATGTTTAGGGATTTTCGAATTCAGGATGCCTGCTCAGCCTCGACGGTGATGATCGTAGAGGCACGATCGATGACGGTAACTACCGTATCCTGCAGGATGTCGGCGTCGCCCCGAGAGACAGCTTTCCAGACGTCACCATCGATCTGTACGCGGCCAAAGCCTCCGGCACGGATAGTCTCCACCACCCTGCCCTTGCGCCCCAGCAGAGCGTCGGCATTACTCACGCGATTGTCCTCGCCCTTATGCAGATAACGCTTGGCCAGCGGCCTGAACCAGAAGAGGAAGACGAGGGTGAACACGGCAAAGGCTGCCAGTTGTATATAACCGTTGAGTCCCACTGCCGCAGCGATGGCTGCCACGATGGCACCAAAAGAGAAACAAATGATGAAACAGTCGCCCGACATCATCTCGAGGATCAGACAAAGGACGGCAATAACGGCCCATACTTGCCAAAGATTCTGTGCTAAATAGTCAATCATAATGGTCACATGTTTATTTTTCAGAGCAAAAATAGCACAAAATATCAAACAGACCAAGAAAAAAAGACAATATCCCGCAAAAAGAAACGTTATTTAACCAAATGGAATCCCTGAAGTGTCGATATCTGACCCTGCTGCTGGCCATGCTGACAAGTGTGGCAGCCTTTGCCGATGGCTTTACCCTGAAGGGCAAGGTGATCGACGAAGAAGAACGGGCACTGGAGCTCGTGACGGTGTCGTGTCTGGCCCAAGGCAAGGTGACGATGACCAACCTGAAAGGCGAATTCTCGCTCGACCTGCAGTCTGCTGACTCGGTAGAGGTGCGCTTCTCAATGGTGGGCTACGGTGTGAGGAAACGCATCTTCCGTCGTCCGAAAGGCCGTATGACGGTAAGAATCGTGATGCACCCGATGGAGGCGCTGCAGGAAATCACCGTCACAGAGCGACGCCGCCAGACCTCACAGACACAGCAGCTGGACACCAAGGACCTCCGACAGACACCCTCGACGACGGGTAACGCCGTAGAGGAACTCATTCAGCAACAGGCGGGCGTGAGCACTCACAATGAGCTCTCATCCCAATATAACGTGCGCGGCGGCTCCTTCGACGAGAATGCCGTCTATATCAACCAAGTGGAGGTGTACCGCCCCATGCTCATCAGCAGTGGCAATCAGGAAGGACTCTCGGTCATCAATCCCGACATGGTGGAACGCATCGGCTTCTCGACGGGTGGATTCGAAGCGAAATATGGTGACAAAATGTCATCGGCACTCGACATCACATACCGACGCGTAAAAGGCTTCGAAGCCTCAGCCACAGCCTCGCTGCTGGGTGGCAGTGCCTTCATCGGACTTGGCAACAAACAACTGTCGATGACCCATGGCCTGCGCTATAAGACAAACCGCTATCTATTGAACTCCCTCGAAACCACTGGAGAGTATCGACCTAATTTCCTTGATTATCAAGCATATATCAATTATAAACCAAACAAACGATGGACGATAGATATCATCGGTAACATCTCGGAGAACCACTATAACTTCGAGCCGAAGGACCGTGAGACAAGTTTCGGTACACTCGCCGACGTGAAGTCGTTTCGCGTGTATTTCGACGGACAGGAGAAGGATCTCTTCCGTACCTTCTTCGGTACCGCTGGTATCACCCGCCACTTTGGCGATTCAACGAAGATAAAATTCCTGACATCCGCTTTCCGCAGCAAGGAACAGGAGACCTACGATATCGCAGGCCAATACTGGCTCTCGGACACACAGACACAGGAGAGTCTCGGCGTAGGTACCTATATGGAGCACGCCCGCAACTACCTGACTGCCGACGTAGTGAGTATCAAGCTCGTGGGCAACCACAAAACCCGCCATCACGACTTTGAGGCAGGCGTGACCTACAAGACCGAACATATCAAGGAACAGTCGAAGGAATACGAGATGCGCGACTCCAGCGGCTACTCCATCCCCCACTCTGCCGACCGTCTGGACATGATCTACACGCTGACAGCGAAGAACGACGTGAAGAGTCACCGCGTGGAAGCCTATCTGCAGGATACCTACCGGTTCTCCAAAGGCGACACCCACTACACGCTGAACTACGGCGTGAGACTCTCCAACTGGTCGTTCAGCAAGGAGACCGTCGTATCGCCAAGGGCTTCGCTCGCCATCGTGCCCGCCTTCAACAACGACTGCACCATTCGCTTGGCAACAGGCCTCTATTACCAGACACCTTTCTACAAGGAGATGCGCGACACCGTGACACAGAATGGCGTAACGACAGCCATCCTCAACGATAAGATCAAGAGCCAGCGCTCCCTGCAATTTATCGGAGCTTTCGACTATCGTTTCCGTATGCTCAACAGACCTTTCAAATTCAGTGCAGAAGCTTATTACAAGGCCCTCTCCAACCTGATACCCTACAACGTGCAGAACATGAAGGTGACCTACTACGGACAGAACCTCTGTTCAGGCTACGCTACAGGTCTTGACCTGAAGCTCTACGGTGAGTTTGTGCCAGGTACCGACTCGTGGCTTACCTTCTCCGTGATGAGTACGCGCCAGAAGATGAACGGCGAGTGGATTCCCCTGCCTACAGACCAGCGGTGGGCTGTGAACCTGCATTTTACGGACTATTTCCCAGGGACAGACCGCTGGAAGATGACCTTGCGCCTCGCCTTTGCCGACGGTCTGCCATTCGGTGCGCCCCACCGCGGACTCGAGAGTCAGCAGTTCCGTACACCAGCCTACAAGCGAGCCGATATCGGCATGAGTTTCAGGGCTATCAAGGAGGGTAAAGTGCTCAAGAACCTGTGGCTCGGCGTCGATTGTCTGAACCTCTTCGGCATTTCCAACGTGAACAGCTACTATTGGGTCACAGATGTCACAGACAAACAATGGGCCGTGCCTAACTATCTGACTGGAAGACAAGTAAATGGCAAAATAACCGTAGAGTTCTGATTTTTGGTTAAAAAATACTAAATCCAACGGGCTAGATGAATATTTTCTTATATAATTATGTATCTTTGCAAAAATAAAATCTAATGAATTTTTAAAAGGTTTATTTAAGTAAGTATATGAGAAGATTATTATTACTATCCCTTGTGACATCTGTATTCGTAAGCTGTTCTCATGATTTTGGAACCTACGGAAGTCAGATTGACCCGTCGACTTTGAAGGACAAAGATCCTAACGAAGTCACTAAGGAAGATATTCAAGCCAACGTGGCTAATATCTTCGGTGCTATCGATCCAAATCAGGATTGGAATCTTATAAATGAAGGTTCTATCTCTATTTTTGCTGATGCGCCCCTCTCAGACATTGCTAAGGTGCAGTTGCTGACAGAATCTCCATTCTTGAACAGTGATGCCAAGGTGCTGAATGAGGCAGCCGCAAAATACGGCGACATGGTGACTCTGACCTATGATGCACCAAATGCCTACGACAAGTTGTATGCTGCCTGTGTAAGCAGCAGCGGTGAATATTACGTACAGGTGTTTACCCCTGGCACTGAAAACCTGAAATTCTCAACAACTGCAAGAGCTAGGACCCGTGCCGAAGCTTATGAAGTACCAACCTTCACCACAATTAAGCTGAATAAGCCCAAATACTCCTTCAACGCCCAGCGCGCTGCAGCGGGAGCTGACCTAAAGATCAACAACGTAAGCTATACTGAATGGATCGACTCCAAGTGGAACGATCAGATGTGGGAGATTGCTGACGGACAGACTTTCGACAACGGATGGAAACTCGATGACATGAAGGGTAAATATCACCTCTACCGTAACATCAATGGTTTTGAGGACGGCGAGCTTGAGAACGTACAGGCTATCGTGAACGATTGCATATATAAATATGTAAAAGGTACATCCGGAGATAAGCGCAACAATATTGAGGCTATCCGCAATAGCACCATCTTCCGTACGAGTCTGAACTATGTGACAACAGACGGTATGCACCCTGTTACGTTAATCCCCATACAAGGCTATACCACTGAGTTCAAGCGTAATCATATCTATTACTATTATTATCGTCCGGAAGATATCCCTGCGGGCATGAGCGAAGTAGACTACATCAAGCAACTGCCAAAGTTCAAGGCTATCTGTTTCGAGCGCGTACAAAGCACTGACGAAAGTACAGCTGGAACATTCTACAGAAGGCAGGAGTTCTTGTTGCCTTACTATAAGAATGCCCCAAAAGAAGGTGTCAACGAGGCAAGTCCTATTTTCCCAGAAGGCTATAAGATTGGATTCCTTAATAGGAAATACAGCGGTGATAACTATCAGTCAAACCAAGCAGGATGTACCTATGGGGACGGACGTCTGAACTACGAGGTAAACCACATCGTAGGACACTTCAAATCGGCTATGGACAAGAGTCTAGGCGGTAATGTTAAGGACGGTATGACGTGGACTGACCCGCGTATTGCCATTTTCACCGCCAACAATAAGACCTACATGACTTTCGAAGAAGGAAGTGACTGTAATTTCTGCGACATGATTATCGAGATTGGAAGTGGTATTAAGAAGGTAGAGGAACACTACGGCGTTGACTACCTATCTTATATGATGTGTTTCGAGGACAGTCCAATTGCAGACTATGACATGAACGACGTTGTGCTGAAGTTTGAGCGTCTGAGCCAGGCAGAGGTAGAGGTAACTCTACTGGCCTGCGGTGCCTATGACGAACTTTATCTGCGCGGTTTGAATGGCAGCAAACTCAATGAGAGTACCGAGATTCACGCCATGTTCGGTGTTCCTACACAGACATTCGTCAACACTGACGGCAATACCAAGAAAGAACCAATTTCAGAGGTGTTTAGTATCAATGCGACCCGGCGTCTCTCCGATTTCATTGAACAAATTTACGTGTATGACAAGACTCAGGATCGTGACATCACACTTGCAGGTCAAGGCGACGATCCACATGCCATCGTTGTTCCTAACAACTTTGAATATCCTAGGGAGAAGACGCGTATTAGCGTGGCTTATCCACTATTTTGCAACTGGGCTCAGAACGCAGAAAAAGACAGAGACTGGTTTAAGACTTGCGTCGAGGAATATATATATAAGATAGAGTAATTCGGACTCTCTAGCCGACCAAGACAGAGAGATTGTTACCTATTCCATGGGTAACAATCTCTTTTTTTATATAAAAAAAGCAAAATATCGTGGTGGTTTCATTTATCTTTTGTACCTTTGCACGACATTTCATTAATATTCTAATTTATAACAATATGAAGATTTCGCACATTGAGCATCTGGGCATTGCCGTTCAGAGCATTGAGGAAAGCCTGCCGTTCTTCACAGACGTGCTGGGTTTGGAGTGTTATGCAACAGAAGTAGTAAAAGCTTGAGCTGCTGGAGCCGACATCACCTGAGAGCACCATCCAGAAGTGGCTCGACAAGGGCAACAAGGGTGTTCACCACGTAGCATTCTGCATCGAGGACGGTGTTGCTAACGCACTGGCTGAGGTCAGCGAGAAGGGCGTACGCCTGATCGACCAGGCTCCCCGCAAGGGCGCTGAGGGTCTGAACATCGCCTTCCTGCACCCGAAGTCAACAGCTGGCGTTCTCACAGAACTTTGTGAGCATCCCGAGTAAAATCGTAAAAATTGAAAGATTGAAGAATTGAAATATTGAAATTAAACAATGAGTAAGCAATTAGAAAAGATCAAGCAACTCATCGAGAAGCGCGAACAGGCTCGTCTCGGTGGTGGTGAGAAAGCTATCCAGAAACAGCACGACCGCGGTAAGTATACCGCTCGCGAGCGCATCGAGATGCTGCTCGACGAGGGTTCGTTCGAGGAATACGACATGTTCAAGGAGCATCGTTGCCATAACTTCGGTATGGAGAAGAAGCAGTTCCCTGGCGATGGCGTCGTAGCAGGTTCTGGTACAATCGACGGCCGTTTGGTATTCATCTTCGCACAGGACTTCACCGTTCATGCCGGTTCTCTCTCTGAGACCATGAGCCAGAAGATCTGCAAGGTGATGGATATGGCTATGAAGATGGGTGCCCCTGTCATCGGTATCAATGACTCAGGTGGTGCTCGTATTCAGGAAGGTATCAACGCCCTGGCTGGCTACGCAGAGATTTTCGAGCGTAACATCCTCGCATCTGGTGTCATCCCACAGATCTCAGGTATCTTCGGTCCTTGCGCCGGTGGTGCCGTTTACAGCCCTGCCCTCACCGACTTCACCCTGATGATGGAGAACACTTCTTATATGTTCCTCACAGGTCCGAAGGTGGTGAAGACCGTTACTGGTGAAGATATCGACCAGGAGCACCTCGGTGGTGCCTCTGTACACGCCACGAAGTCGGGTGTAACCCACTTTACCGCTGCTACTGAGGAAGAGGGTATCGAGATGCTGAAGACCCTGCTGAGCTATATTCCTTCCAACAACATGGAACTGGCTCCACGCAAGCAGTGCAACGATCCTATCAACCGTATGGAGGACTCTCTGAACGAGATCATCCCCGAGAACCCCAACGAGGCCTATGATATGTATAAGGTCATCGCTGCTATTACCGATAACGGTGAGTTCTTTGAGGTTCAGCCTAAGTTCGCCAAGAATATCATCGTCGGCTTCGCCCGTTTCAACGGACAGAGCGTAGGTATCGTCGCCAACCAGCCTTCTTGCTATGCTGGTGTGCTCGATGTGAACGCCTCTCGTAAGGGTGCACGCTTCGTACGCTTCTGCGACGCCTTCAATATTCCTATCGTCAGCCTCGTCGACGTACCGGGATTCCTGCCTGGAACAGGTCAGGAGTACAACGCCGTCATCCTGCACGGTGCACAGCTGCTCTACGCTTACGGTGAAGCAACAGTGCCCAAGATTACGGTGACACTCCGTAAGTCTTACGGTGGCTCTCACATCGTGATGGGTTCTAAGCAGCTCCACACCGACCTGAACTACGCATGGCCTTCTGCTGAGATCGCCGTGATGGGTGCCAGCGGTGCTGCTGCCGTGCTGTATGCCAAGGAGGCCAAGGCCAAGAAGGAAGCTGGTGAGGATGTGAAGGCATTCATCGCCGAGAAGGAGGATGAATACAACGAGCTCTTCGCCAACCCGTATCAGGCTGCCAAGTATGGCTATATCGACGACGTGATCGAACCGCGTAACACGCGTTTCCGCATCTGTCGTGGTCTGGCTCAGCTCGCCACCAAGCGCGACGCCCTGCCTGCCAAGAAGCACGGAAATATTCCTATGTAATGTCATTGCGCCCTCCCCGCTCTGGGGAGGGGCGCTATAAACAATATTGATTATGAAGAATAACGAAGTATATGCAGCTATTGCTATGGCGCTGCACGAGCACCTTGGTAATAACGTACATGATACAGAAACGGGCATTATCACGATAGCTCCCCATAACACACAATGGAACGGCTATGCTCAGACGATGACCCCGCGTCCCTAAACCCAATCAATTATGAAAGAATACAAATATACTATCAACGGTAACAAGTACGAGGTTGTAGTCGGCGACATCAAGGACAATATTGCCACATTGACTGTCAATGGCGAAACGTACACAGTTGAAATGGAAAAGCAACCAGAACCCGAAAAGAAAAAGCCGGTAGTAAAAGCTGCTACGCCTGCTGCCGCTGCATCTGAAGATAGTGGTTCTGCCAACAAGGCCGCCGTCAACAAGGCTAACGCCGTAAAGGCACCTCTGCCCGGTGTGATCACCGACATTCTTGTTGCCGAAGGCGACGAGGTCAAGGCTGGCGATACGGTTGTCGTACTCGAGGCCATGAAGATGGCTAATAATCTCACGGCAGAGAAGGATGGTAAGGTAACTGCCATCTGCGTGAAGATTGGAGAAAGCGTGATGGAAGACGATGCGCTCATCGTCATCGAGTAAACAGCATCATACTTAAGAGAGAATAGGCCGAAAGACTTATTCTCTCTTTTTTCACACTACTAAACAACCATACTAAAACAAACATGATAAAGAAACAAATCATCATCCTCGCCTTAGCAGCAGCAACGCTGCCAGCATCCGCACAACAGTGGCCCGAAGCCAGACCAGAAGCAAAGGCTGGTACCCGCTGGTGGTGGATGGGGTCTGCCGTCGATAAGGAAAACCTCAGATGGAACATGCAGGAGTATGCTGCCCATGGGATTGGAGCAGTGGAGATCACACCGCTCTATGGAGTGCAGGGCAATCAGCAGAACAACATCCCCTATCTCTCCGACAAATGGATGGAGATGCTCCGTGAAGTACAAGCCAACGGGAAAGAGTATGGCATAGAAGTGGATATGGCCACAGGCACAGGATGGCCCTTTGGTGGACCGTGGGTACCGCTGGAGGAGTCGGCCTGCAAGGCGGTGTTCATAGATACAACCTTCATCGGAGGTAGCGTCAACAGTCTTTCATTGGCAGTGCCAGAAAAAGAAGCACCTTACTGTCGACTCAACAAGGTGATGGCCTACTGGCAAGGACAGGCCTATGACGTCACATCACATGTCAGCAACGGACAACTCACCTGGGCGCCTGCCGACGAACTGAAAGCTGCCATCAAGACTGCCGAGAAGAAGACCATGCGCAAGGCGCTGAAACTCAAGCTCAAGGAGATGGAAAACGCCCATTGGCAAGTCATCGCACTCTATGTTCGCTATGGGGTGATGAAAGTCAAGCGAGCTGCCCCCGGAGGCGAAGGACTGGTGGTAGACCACTTTGATCGTCAGGCGGTTCACAACTATCTCGCTCATATCGAATCAGCCTTCGAACGAACCCACACGCCCTATCCACACACCTTCTTCAACGACTCCTACGAGGTGGCCGACGCCACTTGGACACCTACCCTTTTCGAGGCTTTCGAACAGCGGCGCGGCTATCGTCTACAGGACTACCTGCCACAACTGCTCAAGGGGGATACAAAGATCCTGTCAGACTATAGGGAGACACTCGGCGACATGCTGCTCGAGAATTTCACCCAGCAATGGACGGAATGGGCACATTCGCATGGGGCAATCACCCGCAATCAGGCCCATGGATCTCCCGCGAACCTCATCGATTGCTATGCTGCCGTTGACATCCCAGAGATTGAGGGCTTTGGCCTCTCTTCGTTTGGTATCGAGGGGCTGCGACAGGATCCCGGAAAGACTCGCAAGAACGACTCTGACTTCTCCATGCTGAAGTACGCCCCATCAGCAGCACATATCTGTGGAAAACCCTACACCTCCAGTGAGACGTTTACCTGGCTGACGGAACATTTCCGCACCTCACTCTCACAACTGAAACCCGACATCGATCTGATGTTCTGTGCCGGCGTGAACCACATGTTCTTCCACGGCACCTGTTACTCTCCAAAGAACGACCCCTGGCCAGGATGGAAGTTCTATGCCTCTATCGATATGTCGCCGACAAACAGTATCTGGCGCGACGCACCTTATTTCATGCAGTATGTAGAACGCTGTCAGCGCTTCCTGCAGTGGGGGCAGCCCGACAATGACTTCCTCGTCTATCTGCCCGTTCGCGACATGTGGCAGAAACAGCCCGACAAACTACTGATGCAGTTCTCCATCCATCAGATGGGTAAGTTGGCACCAGAATTCATACAGACCATCCTTAACATCGACCGCGCAGGATTTGACTGCGACTATATCTCGGAACGGCTCCTCATGGGTGTCACCGTCAAAGACGGCATGCTCCAGACGAAAGCAGGCACTTGCTATCGCGGACTGATCATTCCAGGCAGTGGCAACATGCCTCAAGAAGTGAAGGCTCATATCGAAGCACTGAAAGCACAGGGTGCACACATATTATATAATATAGACGCGCGCGAGCTGAACAAGGCTGCAAAACCAGAGCCCATGAAGGCGGCGCTTGGGCTGAAGGCCATACGTCGCAAGAATGCCACAGGCTATCACTACTTCATCGCCAACCTCTCGCCAGATGATATCTGCGAGAACATCTGTCTGGCCGTACCTTTCACGAAGGCTGCCTGGTTTAATCCGCTCAATGGCGATATCACCCCTGCCACCATCACTGGCGACAGCATCTATGTCAACTTACGTAGTGGAGCCTCGATGATTCTCCAGACCTATGACAACAACATAGAGATGGCAGCCAGCACCCTCCAGCCTACACGTTCCAGTGCATTCACACTTGCTGGTCCTTGGACGCTCTCCTTTACCGAAGAACAACCCAAGGTTAATAAGACCTTCAAACTCGACAGTCTTCAGACCTGGGAGGCACTCGGCGACGACAGTGCCCGCGTGATGATGGGAACAGGCGTCTATACCACCAAGATAAGTCTGACAAAGCGCGACCTCAAGGGCAAGTGGCAGATAGACCTCGGTGACGTCCGTGAGTCTGCCCGCGTCTTTATCAACGGCAAGTTCATCGGCTGTGCCTGGTCTGTACCATTCGTGCTCGACTGCCAGAATACGCTGAAAGCTGGCATCAATGAGATTCGCATAGAAGTCACCAACCTGCCAGCAAACCGCATTGCCGACTATGACAGAAGAGACATCAAATGGCGGAAGATGGAAGAAATCAACGTCGTTGATATCAACTATAAGCGAACGACTTACGAGAATTGGGAACCTGTTCCTAGTGGACTCAATTCCCAGGTCAGACTGATACGCACCTATTAATTCAGTAATCCCCGCTCCTATCCAGCGGGGATTTCTGCAATAAAAAACTCATAAAAGTTTTGGTATTTTAATCACTTATTCGTACCTTTGCAGCGCCGTTGGGGTAGTCCCCCATTGTTTGGGGGGGCCGGCGGTAAGATAAATTGCATAGAAATATGAAAGTAATGAAATTCGGCGGAACGTCCGTAGGTTCCGTAAAAAGCATTCTTAGCTTAAAGAAAATTGTGGAGACAGAGGCTCGGACGCAACCTGTCATTGTAGTAGTAAGCGCACTCGACGGCATCACTGACAAACTGATTGCCACGTCGGAAATGGCTAAACAGGGCGACGAGCACTATCGCGATGAATTCGAAGCGATGGTAAAGCGCCATCACCAGATGATTGACACAATCATCACCGACGACAAAAAGCGTGTTGACTTATTTAATAATGTAGATCAGCTCTTCGACCAGTTGAAGAGCATCCTCTATGGTGTCTATCTGATTCACGACCTGAGCGGAAAGACCGAGGATGCCATCATCAGCTATGGAGAGCGCCTGAGCTCGCACATCGTGGCTGCGATGGTGAAGAACGGTGTCCGCATGAACTCCCGTGACTTTATCCGCACAGAAAGAAAGCTAGGCAAACACGTGCTCGATACCGAGCTGACCAACCAGCTGGTAAGAGAGGCCTTCAAGGATATCCAGAACGAGAAGCGTATCTGCGTGGTTCCCGGCTTTATCGCACGAGATCGTGACTCTCATGAGACAACCAACCTCGGACGTGGTGGTTCTGACTATACAGCAGCTATCATTGCCGCAGCCCTCGACGCAGAGATCCTTGAAATCTGGACAGACGTCGATGGTTTTATGACAGCTGATCCAAAGGTCATCAAGTCGGCCTATACCATCAACGAACTGTCGTACGTAGAGGCTATGGAGCTCTGTAACTTCGGTGCCAAAGTCATCTACCCGCCGACCATCTATCCTGTCTGCATCAAGAATATCCCCATCAAGGTTAGAAATACATTCAACCCCGAACATCCCGGAACTCTCATCAAGGAGAAGATTGACGACGACATGAAACCCATCAAGGGTATCTCCTCTATCAAGGGAACAACCCTGATTACAGTAACAGGTCTGTCAATGGTGGGTGTGATCGGTGTGAACCGCCGCATCTTCACCACCCTCGCCAACAAGGGTATCTCTGTGTTCATGGTGTCACAGGCATCATCAGAGAACTCTACCAGTATCGGTGTCCGCGATGAAGATGCAGACGCTGCTGTGGAAGTACTCAACAATGAGTTTGCCAAGGAGATAGAGACGGGTGCCATGTTCCCCATGCATGCCGAGAGCGGCTTGGCTACCATCGCTATCGTCGGTGAGAACATGAAGCACAGCCCTGGTATTGCCGGTAAGCTCTTCGGAACACTCGGACGTTCAGGTATCTCCGTGATTGCCTGTGCCCAAGGAGCATCTGAGACGAATATCTCATTCGTTGTCGACGGCCGTTTCCTGCGCAAGTCGCTCAACGTATTGCACGACTCCTTCTTCCTTTCGGAATACAAGGTGCTGAACATCTTTATCTGCGGTATTGGTACCGTAGGCGGCATGCTGCTAGAACAGATACGCACCCAACAGCAATTCCTCATGCAGTCTCGTCGCCTGAAGTTGAACGTAGTGGGTATCTCAGACGTCGACAACTTCGTCTTAGACCGTGATGGCATCGATCTCGACAACTATGAGAAAATACTGCGTGCCGGCTATCCTGCTGATACAGAGCACATGCGCGACGAGATTGTGAAGATGAATATCTTCAACTCTGTCTTCGTCGACTGTACCGCCAGCCGCCAGATTGCAGCGCTTTACCAGACTTTCCTGGAGCATAACATCTCTGTGGTGGCGGCTAATAAGATTGCAGCCTCCAGCGACTACGACAGCTATATGAAGCTGAAACAGACTGCGCGCGATCGTGGCGTATGGTTCCGTTACGAAACAAACGTAGGTGCTGGACTGCCAATTATCGGTACTATCAACGACCTCTGTAACTCTGGTGATAAGATTCTGAAGATTGAGGCTATCCTCTCTGGTACGCTGAACTTCATCTTTAATGAGATTGCTGCCGATGTTCCCTTCTCCGAGACCGTACGTCGCGCTAAAGAACAGCGTTACTCTGAACCAGACCCACGTATCGACCTCTCTGGTACCGATGTTATCCGCAAACTGGTGATTCTCACCCGTGAGGCTGGCTACAAGGTGGAACAGGAGAATGTGGAAAAACATCTCTTCGTACCCGACAGCTACTTTGAGGGCAGTATCGACGACTTCTGGAAGCGCCTGCCTGAACTGGACGCCGACTTTGAAGCACGCCGTAAGGTATTGGAGGCAGAGAACAAGCGCTGGCGTTTTGTCGCTACGATGGAAGCCGATGAGAAAGATCCTTCAATCTTCAAGACCAGTGTAGCCTTGAAGGAAGTGCCTTACGGACATCCGTTCTATGGTTTGGAAGGCTCTAACAATATCGTCCTGCTTACAACAGAACGTTATAAGGAGTACCCGATGCTCATCCAGGGCTATGGTGCTGGTGCTGCCGTTACTGCAGCCGGTGTCTTCGCAAACATCATGAGTATTGCGAATATTTAAGGCACGGACTAACACGGTTTTTCCTTATGAAACACATCATTATTCTAGGTGATGGAATGGCAGATCTTCCCGTTGAGCGACTCGGCGGGAAGACCTTGCTGCAATATGCCAATAAGCCCATGATGGATCAGCTGGCACGTGAGGGACGTTGTGGACGACTCATCACTGTGCCTGAAGGTTTCCCACCGGGAAGTGAGGTAGCCAACACAGCCATCCTCGGCTATGACCTGAACAAGGTCTATGAAGGGCGTGGCCCCCTAGAGGCTGCATCCATTGGCTATGAGATGGCAAATGATGATCTGGCAATTCGTTGTAATATTATCACCCTTGAAGACGGTAAGATTATCACGCACAACGGCGGAAATCTGGAAACTGAAGATGCCACCGTGCTCATCAAATATCTTAACGATAAGCTGGCAAAGCCCATCAATGAAAAGGCTGGCTGTGAACGGGTGAAATTCATTCGTGGCATCCAGTATCGGCACCTGCTGGTGATCAAGGGAGGTTCCAAGCACATCGTATGTGCGCCCCCTCACGATCATCCTAACGAACCTTGGCGCCCACTACTCGTGAAGGCTGAGAAAAACGCGCCAATAGAAGCTGGAAGGCTAACAGCTGAGGAGACTGCAAACCTCTTAAACGAAATGATTATAGAATCTCAAGAACTTCTTGAGAATCATCCGTTTAATATCGAACGCAGTAAACGAGGAGAACGTCAGGCAAATAGCATCTGGCCTTGGAGCGGCGGCTATCGTCCTTCGATGGAGACACTGATGCAGCAGTACCCGCAGGTGAAAGCTGGCACGGTTATCTCTGCCGTTGACCTGATTCGTGGCATTGGCCATTATGCAGGTATGAAGATTGTGGAGGTCGAAGGTGCAACGGGGCTGGCAAACACCAACTATGAAGGTAAGGCACATGCCGCTATAGAAGCATTGAAAAATGACGACTTTGTATTCGTACATGTAGAAGCCAGCGATGAGGCCGGACACGATGGAGATCTCGACCTGAAGCTTAAGACTATCGAGTACTTGGATCAGCGTCTGATTGCCCCCATCTACCAAGAAATACAAACTTGGGCAGAGCCTGTATGTATCGCCATTCTCCCTGACCATCTGACACCTGTGGAGATGCGCATCCACGTCGGACAACCCGTACCATTCTTGTTCTGGTATCGCGACATCAGCCCCGATAGTGTTCAGCATTACGATGAGGTAAGCTGTGTCGAGGGTGCATACGGTCTCCTGAAACTCAATGAATTTATGCAAGAATTGATGAAAATTGAATAAGCAATGAAATACTATAGTACAAACAAACAAGCACCTATAGCCGACTTGCACAAGGCTGTGGTCAAAGGACTGGCAGAGGATCGTGGCCTCTACATGCCCGAGCGAATCAAGAAACTGCCACAAGAGTTCTTCGACAACATCGAGAAGATGTCCTTTCAGGAAATTGCCTACACCGTCGCCAATGCATTCTTCGGTGAGGATGTAGATGCCGATGCCTTGCACGACATCGTCTATGACACCCTCTCCTTTGATTGTCCTGTCGTCAAGGTAAAAGACAACATCTATACACTCGAACTATTCCATGGCCCAACCCTCGCTTTCAAAGATGTTGGTGCCCGCTTCATGGCTCGTCTGCTCCAGTATTTCATCCGCCAGGAAAGAAAAGGTGCCAACTTGAACAAGAGTCAAGAGGTAAATGTACTTGTAGCGACCTCGGGCGATACAGGTTCTGCCGTCGCCAATGGTTTTCTTGGCGTAGAAGGTATCCATGTCTATGTACTCTATCCCAAAGGAAAGGTAAGCCCCATTCAGGAGTGTCAGTTCACTACCCTCGGGAAGAACATCACCGCCATCGAGGTGGATGGCGTCTTCGACGACTGCCAAGCGCTGGTGAAGAATGCTTTCATGGATGCCGAACTGAACAGTCACATGAAGCTTACCTCTGCCAATTCCATCAACGTGGCACGTTTCCTGCCCCAGGCCTTCTACTATTTTAATGCGTATGCGCGCATGAAAGCACTCGGCAAGGCAGACAACCTCGTGATGTGTGTACCTTCTGGCAACTTTGGAAACATCTGCGCAGCTCTCTTCGGGCACGAGATGGGGTTACCCGTTAAACGATTTATCGCTGCCAACAATGCCAACGATATCTTCTTCAAATACTTGCAGACAGGCAAATATGAGCCAAAGCCATCAAAGCAGACACTCGCCAATGCCATGGATGTGGGTGACCCCTCAAACTTCGCACGCATCTATGATCTCTACGGTCAGTCGCACGAGCGTATCTCCGCCCTGATCAGTGGCGCAACTTACAGCGATGATGATATTCGTCAAACCATGCGCCAGTGCTATGACGAGACTCAGTATATCCTCGACCCTCATGGTGCTTGTGGTTATCAAGCTCTGGCTGATGGCCTGCATGAAGACGAGATTGGGGTCTTCTGTGAGACGGCTCATCCTGCAAAGTTCAAAGAGAAAGTCGATGAGATTATCGGTATCGATGTCGAGATACCCGAACGTCTGGCAGCTTTCATGCGTGGACAGAAGCAGAGCGTACCAATGACAAAGGATTTCTCTGATTTCAAGGCTTATCTGATGGAACAGTAAGCCATAGGGGTTATCAACAAATAAGCGCCATTTCCTGATTGAGAAGTGGCGCTTATCGTATGATAAGTGATGCTTATTTCTTATCTTCAGCCTGTTTCTCTTCTGCAGCAGGCTTAGCTGCTGGCTTATAGCGCTTGTTCAGACCATTGATCACATCGACAGTGATATCATACTTCTTGTCAGCCATCAGGATGTTATCACCTGCCTTCGACAGAATCAGGTCGTAATGCTTATCATTGTTATAAGCCTTGAGGAAGTTCTGCAGTGAGTCGCGGAGAGCTTCGTTAAACTTAGCTGTCTCTGAGGCGAGTTCACCTTCCAGACGTCCTTGAAGCTCCTGAAGGTCACGCTGCTGACGTTCGATAGCAGCTTGAACACTGGCAGCCTGCTCACGGCTCTGGAAACCATTGTTGTTCAGCTTCTGCTGGAAGTTGTTCACAGCGGCCTGCAGAGCGTTACCCTTCTGGGTAAGCGTGTTGCGTGCATTGTTAGACTTCTTCTGAAGGGTCACACTGTAGTCCTTGGCGAAGTCATACTGAGTCATCAGCGAGTCAACTTCCACATAGGCAATCTTCATACCTACACCAGAAGCATTGCCGGCAACCGGCTGATCGTCCATCTTTGAACTAGCATTGTTGCACGATGCCATCAGGGCGATGGTCAGTGCAGAAAGAATGTACTTTTTCATTGTTTGTCTTGAACTTATTATTTTTATTGATACTTTTTTCACTTCTCATCCACAGCGAACTTACTTTTCTGACGCATCTCGCGATCCTGATCCATCACACAGTGAATACCACGTTCCTTCATAGCCTCAGAGTCGTGGATATGTTGCGACTTGAACGTACCTTGCTTCACAAATAGCACCCTTACGAGGAAAAATACCATCGCAATAGCAATTATTAACGTCGATATCAGCAGAGTTTCAATCATTTTTTGTAATTTTGCGCTGCAATTTGGGTGCAAAGGTAAGCATTTTATTACGAAAACTGTCAAAAATAACATTAATAATGAATAAAAGTGATTTAAAACCTGTTCAAGTCTTTGCAGAATTCGCAAAGATCAATGAAATTCCACGTCCATCAAAGCGTGAGGAGAAGATGATTGAGTACCTCAAGAACTGGGGCGAGCAACACAACCTGCAGACAAATGTCGATGAGACGGGCAACGTCATCATCCGCAAGCCTGCCACGAAGGGTCTGGAGAACCGCAAGACGGTCATCCTCCAGAGTCATATGGATATGGTCTGCGACAAACTTGTCGATGTAGAATTTGACTTCGACAAGGATCCTATCCGTACCTATGTAGATGGTGAGTGGCTAACAGCTGAGGGAACGACCTTAGGTGCCGATGATGGCATCGGCTGTGCCATTGAACTGGCCATCCTTGCCAGCGACACTATTGAGCATGGGCCCATCGAGTGTGTTTTCACACGCGATGAGGAAACGGGTCTTACCGGAGCTGAAGGCATGAAGGCTGGCTTCATGACTGGCGACTACCTCATTAACCTCGACTCTGAGGATGAGGGAGAAATTTTTGTCAGTTGTGCTGGCGGACGTAATACGACAGCCAAGTTCACTTTCCTTCGTGAGGAGGCTCCGAAAGGCAGTTTCTTCCTGTTGGGTACTCTCAAAGGACTGGTAGGTGGCCATTCTGGTGATGACATCAACAAGAAAAGAGCCAATGCCATCAAGATTCTGGCCCGTTTCATCTTCCAGACTATGAAACGCTACGAAGGTGTCCGCCTGGCTCAGTTCCATAGCGGCAAGCTCCATAACGCTATTCCACGCGACGGTTCGTTCATCATCGCCGTACCCAACGATGTCAAGGAAAACGTACGTGCAGACTGGAACATTTTTGCTACCGACGTTGAGGATGAGTTCCACGTGACAGATACACAAATGGTATTCTCGATGGAAAGCACCGACGCAGAACCCGTTATCGAGTCTGAGATAGCCAAGAAGTTTATCTGGGCACTGCAAGCTGTTGACAACGGTATTTACGCCATCTGTCAGGATGAAGCTCTTGGTGGCATGGTGGAGACTTCAAGCAATATCGCCAGCGTACACAGCTCCGAAACATCCATCGACATTTTGTCGAGTCAACGCTCCAACGTGATGTCCAACCTCGACAACATGTGCGCTACCATCCAAGCAGTCTTTGAACTCGCAGGAGCAGAGGCATTCAGCAGCGACGGCTACCCTGCCTGGAAGATGAAGGCAAACTCCAAACTCACGGAAATCGTCGTAGCCTCCTACAAGAAACTGTTTGGCAAGGCTCCTGTCGTTCGTGGCATCCATGCCGGTCTCGAGTGCGGTCTCTTCTCTGAACGCTATCCTAACCTCGACATGGTGAGCTTCGGTCCCACACTGCGGTTTGTCCACACACCTGATGAGCGTCTCCACATCCCTACCGTACAGATGGTTTGGGATCATCTGCTCGACATCCTTAAAAACATTCCCCAGAAATGAATCCACGTATCTATATTAAAATAGGTATTGGCCTTTTCAACATACTGCTGTTCGCCTCATGCGGACAGCAGTACAAGGCTGAGAGCACCGTAAAGGATTTCATCGAGGAGAATATGGAAACAGCCAACCAGATTAGTGGCCGTGATTTTGCTGATTTGGGTAAAACTCGTCACCTCAACGACTCACTGATTGGTGCCATGCGACAAAATGGTGCACAAGGATTCAAAAAGAACATCACCTACCCTGCCATACCTCAAGGTGACCTTTATTACCTGAGAATGAGATATATAAGCGGAAGCGATACCCTGCAGAACACATTCTACCTGAATGAAGAGCTCACGGAGGTAGTTGCGTTCAAGTAATTTTTTTCTAAAAAAGTTGCCGAAAAATTTGCAGAAACAAAAAAAAAGCCGTACCTTTGCACCCGCATTTGAGGAGATAACCCCTCGGTTTCTAACACGAAGCATTCTTGGAAGGATGGGTGAGTGGCTGAAACCAGCAGTTTGCTAAGTCTCCAAGAGTGCTATGATGGTCGATTCATCTAATGGTTAGGATACAAGATTCTCAATCTTGGCATAGGGGTTCGATTCCCCTATCGACTACCAAAGAAAAAGCTTCAGAAATTCTGAAGCTTTTTTCTTTTTCTATCCCCCACCCGCTTACGGTATAAGTAGCGATGAGTCGCCATAACTCAAGAAACGGAAATCATGAGCCAGTGCATAGTCGTAGATTTGATGCCAGTCTCCTTTCACAAAGGCACTGACAAGCAATAGCAAGGTGGACTGTGGCTGATGGAAATTCGTCACAAGCATTTTGACGATATGATAATCATAGCCGGGGGCAATGATTATCTGTGTACTACTATGAAGCACCTCAAGTCCTCGATTACCCATCCAATTGTCAAGTGCCTTCAAAGCCTCAACACTATTCACTATTCGTTCTTCGCTATTCACGTTATATGGTTCCCATTGCTGCACGTGGAGTTGCTCTTCGCTAAGGTCAGGCGACACCATCACCTTCAATCCCATATAATAGAGACTCTCAAGGGTTCTGACGCTGGTCGTACCTACTGCAATGGCACAGCCATCATGTCTAATCAATTTCCGAATAGTCTCCCGGCGTACACTGATATACTCGGTATGCATCTCGTGACCTTCAATCTCTTCACTCTTTACAGGCTTGAAAGTACCGGCACCCACGTGAAGAGTCAGCTCTTCCCGTTCTATCCCATGGGCGTCAAGATCCGCCAACACCTCAGGTGTGAAATGCAATCCTGCCGTTGGAGCGGCAACACTACCCTTGATCTTTGAATAGACAGTCTGATAAGTGGTCTTGTCACTCTCCTGTGTTTCTCTATTCAGATATGGCGGTATAGGCAGTTCTCCCATCGCATCGATAATCTCTGCGAAGCTCACGCCACCATCCCAACTGAAGTCAATACGATGGGAGGTTCCATGCACGGGTCCTCTGGTGGCTGATACACGAATCGCCTGTCCCTTGATCTCAATATCCCTAACAAGGGTTCCTTCTTTCCATTTTTTCAGATTTCCCACTAGACAATACCAGGCACAATGATCAGTAGTCTGGAACATCAGTTCGTAGTCTGACGGATCGGCGGGTTCAAGTAGGAAGACCTCTATCAAAGCACCTGTTTCCTTACGGAAATGCATTCGGGCCTGAATCACTTTGGTATTGTTAAACACCATGAGTGCTCCCTTGGGCAGATACTTTGGAAGATGATAAAAAACATCCTCACTCACGACGCCATGCTGATAGACCAACAGCTTCGAGTGGTCGCGCTTGGCAATGGGAAACTTGGCGATACGCTCATCCGGCAGAGGATAGTTGTAGTCGCTGATATGAATATGACGGGGATCAGAAATCATTGGATACAAGATTTTAACAAGGCAAACAATAAAGTGACAACCAACACGAAAACTGGAATGTCACAATCCTTACGTGAATAGCCAGTCGACGTGCTCTGGTCTGCGAAAAAGCGATGTCTAGATATGGAGGTACGCTTAGACACCCAATAATGTAAATAATAGACTGCCGTACCAACCGTACCACCCCAGAAGAGTCCTACGAGGATATCACCAGGGAAATGGACGCCGAGATACAAACGTGTCCAACAGTTTGTGAACGACCAAATAACCAATGCTATCGACAAAACACGACTCCTGATTAGCCAACAGAAGAATACTGCGATACTGAAGGTGTTGGCAGCATGGGCAGAAAAGAAACCATAACGCCCTCCCCTATAGCCATCAACTACATCTACCATTGTTCCGATTACAGGGTCATGGGTGGGGCGCCAACGTCCTACCAGCGGTTTCACAATCAAATCGTCGACACTGCCGGCAAAGAGCACGCAAAGTCCTGCACACCCGACAATGAATAGTACCTTACGGAAGGTATCGTTGTTTTTCAAAACTACATAGAACAGACTAATATAAAGAGGCAGCCACGTGATGGCAGTCGTCAGCACATGAGCGACTCTGTCCAAGTAGAGGGAGTCGCTACCATTCACTGCTAACAACGCTTGTCGGTCAATGTTCTCAAGCGTCTGCAAGAGGCTGTCACTTGTCAGAAGGAGATCTAACATTATCATAGATTATATTTCTTCCATTTTTTTTGTTTCAATCCATCCTTCCTTACCGTCGGCTATACGGATTTCCTTCCAGCCTTTCATCGAACCGTCAGTGATAACCACTTTCGTTCCTTCATGAAGCACGAACAGATCCGTACCGTTATGAGCCGGTGTACTCTTTACAGCCACAGAGGAAGCAGTGATGATGGCTCCCTTGCGATACATCAGGTTCTGCTTCTGCTGCCAAGCAAAAAGATTACTAAACAGAAAGACTACCAATAGAATGATGCCACCGAAGAAACCTGTTTTCCTGAGCCACAGACGGTCAGAGAACAAATAGATCAATAGGAGTACAATCACAAGAGTCAGCGAGATCAGCGACATCCTGGCCCAACCGTCCACACTCATCAGGTTCACCAACGACCGGTACCATGTGAAGAAAAACATCTCTGACTCTGGCACTATCTTGTCGATGGTCTTTGAATTCGCAATCTGCAGGTTGAAGCGGATATCGCGATCACCAGGTGAGAGCAACAAAGCACGCTCGTAGTTCAGCACGGCCTTGGTGATATTCTCCGAACGATAGTAGGCATTGCCAAGATTATAGTACAACTCTGCAGCAGCACCTTGTTTCAATAGAGTTTCATAGTCCTTGATGGCCTGCTGGTAGTGGCCGCGCGCATAAGCACTGTCAGCCTCTGCCTTTGTGACTGCTGATGCAGTGGCAGGCAGAAGCAGCAATAAGAGGAGCAGCGTGACCTTCGAACTGCGACGTCTTTTCATTGTCTCCTCAATCTTCTCGATAGCTGTCATCGCCTTATGATATACTTTCTTCATATTTCCCTTCGGATCTCCTGGGGCATAACGTTCGAACTCACAGTCATCCAGCGCACTCACAAACTGCAGGATAGTGGCTTTGCTGACTTCTCGTTCTGCCAGACGCAGGCTGATATTATCATGCGACAGCTGCTCGACAGGGATATTCAACTTATCACCGACATACCCCCAGAGCGCGCGCAATACCTCGTCGTAGAAATCACCCGGTTTATTCTCAGCCATCAGACTAGCAGCTTTCTTCAGTCGTTTCGTAGCCACTTTGTTGGCTTTCTTACCTCGCATCTTCGTCACATTGGCATTCTCAATAGCCCGCTGACGGAACACGACGAACAGCGTAATGAAAATGAGGGCCAACAACACGAGACAAATCCAATAAGCCGTCGATCCAAAGAAGAAGTCATCAAGCGAATGCTGACGCACATCGCCGGTCTTGATATAGCGGATATCTTTACTCAATTCCTGAAGTTCCTGACCGGAGAAATCATTTACCTTACCAGCACCTGCACCTTTTGCCACGTCAAGGCTAAAGCCCTCACTCTTCACAGTCTGATAGCTATTGGTCGTCGTATCGAAATAGGTAAACTCCACCGGCGGTATCTCATACTTTCCCTGATGACGTGGAACCACCAGCATATCGTAAATCATAGACCCCTCGATACCGCTTGAGGTCAATTTAGTCTTATCGGTTACTTTCGGCTCATATTTATCAAAATCCTTCGGGAAATTCACAACAGGCTGTTTAATGAGTTTCAAGTTACCGGCACCACTGACAATCACACGCAGGGTAACAGGGTCATTGGCTTTGGTCTCGGTCTTATCCAACTGGGCTGAAACCGAAAATTTTCCTACAGCACCTGAGAAATTTGCTGGACGCTGCGGCAATGGATCAACTTGTATCTCGATTCCTGGAGCCACAATCTTCTTCTTCACTTCAATATAGCCAGAGCCACCATTGAAGAATGCCTCGAAAGGATCAACATTACGGTTCTGCTGTACCACGATACCTTCAAAGGTGATACTCGGGATCTGCAGTTTACCAGTCATCTGCGGGAACATCACATACTGACTCCACGTACAGGTACGATAAGGACGACCGTTCACACGCTCAATAGAGAAACTCTTTTGCTGAGGCAATTCTACCTCCTGTGAATAGAAACTCTTCAGGTCGGGCATATCGCCACGTAGTTGGGTCAGCGACACCAATGTATAGACCTTATAGGTCAGCAAAATAGGCTCCTGTTCATGCACACGGTTCTTGTTGGCACTCACCTTGATGAAGAGGTCAGAACCTGAAATATGACTACCAGCATCTCGCATCTCACCACCATCATCCTGTTGTTGGCGCTGCTGACGGGCAGAACTTGCTGAACCCGACACCTTGATGGTCAGAGCGTTCGATGCGATACTCTTACCACTTACAACTACATGTGCGGGAGGGATGGTAAAAGTACCATTCTTCGTGGCACTAACGATATAAGTATAAGTGATTGACGAAGTGGAGCTGGTATGCCCATTGATCATCTGATAGCTCGACTGCATGGAACGATTAGGACCGATGAGCACCTCCAAGGCATCCGGAATATCACCTGCCCGGAAATCACTGACGTTCTGGGTATTTACTGTATAGGTCAGACGGAACTGCTCACCAACGGCCACATGGGAGGGCGCAGCCCCGGTCAACGTTTGCGCATATGAGGTGAATAATGAACAGTTAATTGTAGTGAATAGTACCAGCAGTACTTTCACGACCCACGTCATCTTCACGTCATCTCTAAAGAAACTCACTATATTCTTCACTATTTCTTATTATCTATTATCAATTCCCTATTACATCATTAATTACCAATTCTTCTGATTAGTCCGACGCTGCGGCTGCTGCTGGGCTTTTTTCAGCTTATCCTGCGTCTGTTTCTCGTTCTGGATGGCGGCATTCAGCAACTGCTCGGCATTATCCTTACTCATCTGGGGCTTCTGCTGCTCTTGCTGCTTCTTGTCATCCTGTTTGTCAGAATTCTGGTCTTTCTGCTGATCGTCTTTCTTTTGGTTGTCCTTTTTCTGCTCATCATTGTTCTGACCCTGATTCTGTTTCTGCTGGTCTTGCTTCTGCTTCTGATGTTTGCAGAGCACGAGGTTGTAGCGTGTCTCGTCGTCATTCGGGTTCAGACGCAAGGCATTCTTATAAGCCTCGATAGCCTCTCCGTACATCTTATGGGTTTGGCAGATCACACCGATATTATGGAACGACTGGGCCTTACGCAGGGGATTGGTCTCCAACCTGGAAGCGTTCTCAAACTGGGTGACAGCGGCAGAGTCTTTCTTCTGAGCCATAAGTGCATTACCCAAATTAAAGGAAGCCTGCGGATTCTTAGGATTCTGCTCGATGGCCTTCCGGTAAGACACTTCTGCATTGGGATAGTCGCCCATACGGAACTGTTTGTTACCCTGACGGATATACTGGCGATCGGTCTGGGCTGTAACCGACAGAGCTGTCAGGAACAACAGCATAACAGCAACCTTTCTTTTGCCAAACAGAGAAACATGTTTCAACAATGGGTTTCTACGGTCAAAGATACAGATTTCCAGAATCAGCAGCAACAGAGCCAACACACCGAAGGCTTGGAACTGCTCATCGAACTCACTATAGACTGCCGTCGAAGTCTCTTTCTTCGCCAACTTGTCCAACTCATTGTCCAACTGCTCCTGGGCGGCACTATTGTTCTCCACATGGATATAAGCACCACCTCCTGCCTGAGCCACCTGTTTACACATATCTTCATTCAGGGCCGACATCACTGTATTACCCGTATTGTCCTGCATGTAGTTGCCTGTACCTGGAACGGGGATAGGAGCACCTTGTGTCGAACCAACCCCAAGCACATAGACACGCATACCATTTTTCTTCGCTGCCTCTGCAGCCTCTACGGCCCCACCCTCATGGTCCTCACCGTCGGTGATCACAACGATTGCCTTGCCGATACCTTCTTCTTGGGTGAAGCTATGCGAGGCCATCTCAATAGCCCTGGCGATGTCTGTACCCTGCGATGCCATCATCGACGGATCGATACTTGAGAGGAACATCTTCGCCGAAACATAGTCACTGGTAATTGGCAACTGCACGAATGCATCACCAGCAAACACGATTAATCCAATCTTATCGTTCGTGAAGTGGTCGACAAGGTTCTCTACCATCATCTTACTACGATCGAGACGACTCGGTACAATATCTTCTGCCCGCATCGAATTACTGATATCCATCGCGATAATTGTCTCGATTCCGACACGCTTCTCGTGGTTGATTTTTGTACCCATCTGAGGACGGGCCAGCATCACAATCAAGAGAGCAAGTGCTCCTTGCAGAATCCAGAACTTCACAGAAGGACGGAAACGTGACACATCAGGCATCAAGGCCTTCAACAGTGACGGTTCACCAAACTTACGAAGCCGTTTCTTCTGGTTTCTATATGACAAGTACCTAATCAGTGCCAATAAAGGAATCAGCACCAACAGATAAAGATATATAGGACTTTCAAATCTGAACATATTACGGTATCCTCCTAAAAATAGTTATACGTAACAACAACTCCAGCAAAAGGGCAATAATCGCAGCCAGAGCAAAAGGCTGATAGGCCTCATAACGTTTGCTGAACTTCTTAACGTTCAGCTTGCTCTTCTCCAACTGGTCAATCTCCTTATAGATATTGCGAAGTTCTTTGGTATTCGTGGCTCGATAGAAATCACCTTCTGTAGCAGCGGCAATCTCACTGAGGGTCTTCGTGTCGATTTCCACTGGGATATTCACATACTGCACACCACCAGCCACAGGCATCGGGTATGGAGCAACTTTGTTTGTGCCGACACCGATGGTATAGACACGAATGCCCAGACTCTTGGCAATCTCGGCAGCGGTCATCGGGGATATGTCACCTCGGTTGTTACTACCGTCGGTCAACAAGATGACAACCTTACTTTTAGCCTTCGACTCCTTCAGACGACTGACAGCGTTGGCTAATCCCATACCGATGGCCGTTCCGTCCTCGATCAATCCCCTGGCTGCGATGTCGGTCCTCACATTCTGCAACAAATTCAACAGAGAGGTGTGATCAGTAGTCATCGGACACTGTGTAAACGCCTCGCCAGCAAAGATACTAAGACCGATATTGTCATCAGGACGACCGATGATGAACTCTGCAGCCACCTGCTTGGCAGCCTCGATGCGATTAGGCTTCAGGTCCTCAGCCAGCATACTTGTCGAAACGTCCATCGCCAACATGATATCGATACCTTCCACCGTCTTACTGGCCCAAGAATTATGGGTCTGAGGACGTGCCAGCACCAAGATAATCATAACAAAGGCCAATACCCTCAGCAGCATGGAAAGTGGCATCAGCCTTACCTTCCAACTCTTCGGGGCGAAACGAAAGGCAAAAGTATCGCTCATCCGTATCGTGGGCTCAGTTTTCTTCCTGTACATCACATACCAAATCAAATAAGGTATGATCAATAGGAGCAGAAACAGATATTCTTTATTGGCAAATTCCATTTGATTCCTTTTAATTCAACAACAGATAAAGTGTATAGACCACATAGACAAACAACAATCCTGAGACCGTAGCCAGCAAAGTAATGACAGTACGAAGCACCCTGCGAGCCTTCTGCGACCGCTGGTCCTCCTCAGTCAACTGCGGCTTCACAGTCTCCTCCACAGGCACATCTTCCTGTTTTGTCTGGTTAATGAAGTCGATAGCATTCACGAGATTACGGTCATTCTCGTTGATGAGTGTCGAGTACTTAGCAAACTTCACGAGGTCTGCCGTCAGGAAGAGCTGACGCAACTCACTGATGGCGTTCTCGTCCTGAGTAGCCGTCAGTTTATCGATAATCTCACTACTGGTCATCTCCATCGCGTTGAAGCCGTAGCGCTCCTCGATATATTTACGTAAGGTGTCTGTCAGCTTCGTATAGTACTCCTTTGAGTTCTCCGAACTTACCATCTTATCAGCCTTGATCTGCTCTATCTCCTTCATAGCCTTCTGATGGGGCAATAGACGTTTCACGATACGTATCGTCTTGATAATCGGTTTGTTGTCACGCAGACGCAGATAGAGGTAATAGGTTACAGCCAGCAGCACCAACATCAACACGCTCAGCCAGAAGGAGAGACTCCAATCGCTCCACAGGAAGGGGTTATCTTGCACGTCCTTAGGTCCAAAGAACTGATCGACATGGGCCGTATCCACCTCGATGGTCAGCACCTTCAAGGCCAGACTCTTACTCTTATAGGGTTTGCCGTCAATTTTTACAGTCATAGGCGGCAGATAATACAAGGTGTCGTCAAACGAGGTCAGCGTATAGACCATCGACCTGGACATAAAACCATTATCCTGTGACACATCAGGGCGTTGCTCACTATTCAGAACCTCCACCCCAGGCGTAATGTACTGAGAGGGCTGGAACACCGGGAACTCCACCTTAGCGTTCTCCTTCGCATGAGCCGTCAGTGTCAGGTGAACCTGCTGTCCAACGAAAATCTCGATAGAGTCAATTTGTGCCTCTACCGAAACTTGTGCCGACAAGCGGAACGCACTGACCACCAATACGATAAGAAAGACGAATCTTTTCATTAACTTCTTTGTTTAAACAATAGCAACAACGATTTCACAAAGTCTTCGTTCGTCGCAATGCTGACATGATCCACATTGCTTTTGTTGAAGGTTTCCTCCAACTGTGCCTGTCTACCCATCCAGTAGCGCTGGTAGTCACGGCGCAGTCGTTTTGAGCTGGTATCGATATACTGCTCGAAGCCCGTCTCTGCATCCACCACCTTCATCAAACCCACATCAGGCAACTCCTTGGCCCGCACGTCATACACCTGAATGGCTACCACGTCGTGCTTTCGGCTACAAATCTGAAGCGACTGCTGAAAGTCTTCACGTACATAGAAGTCACTGAGGATAAAAGCTGTCGTACGGCGCTTCTGCACGCCCGACAAAAACTCTACAGCCTGTTTCACGTCTGTACGTTTCGACTCTGGTTGGAAATCCAGCATCTCACGGATGATGTAGAGGATATGTTTACGGCCCTTCTTTGGCGGAATGTACTTTTCGATACGGTCAGAGAAGAACACGACGCCGATTTTATCGTTGTTCTGAATGGCAGAGAAGGCGATGGTCGCGGCAATCTCCGTCACCATGTCACGCTTCATCTGACGCTGGGTTCCGAAATCGAGCGAACCACTTACATCAATCATCAGCATGACCGTCAACTCACGCTCTTCCTCAAACACCTTCACGTAAGGACGGTGGAAACGGGCAGTCACATTCCAATCAATATCTCGCACATCATCGCCAAACTGATATTCACGCACCTCGCTGAAGGCCATACCCCTGCCCTTGAAAGCGCTATGGTACTGGCCGGCAAAGATGTTTGAACTCAGACCACGGGTCTTGATCTCAATCTTACGGACTTTCTTTAAGATTTCGCTAGTCTCCATGATACGGTAGCAAATTCTTCACTATTCACTTTTCACTCTTCCCTTTTAGGGCACTTCCACCTTATTGATAATTTTCGACACGATTTCCTCGCTGGTAATATTGCTGGCTTCAGCCTCATAGGTCAAGCCTATACGATGACGCAACACATCATGAGCCACAGCACGCACATCCTCTGGCACCACATAGCCGCGACGCTTGATAAAGGCGTAGGCTCGAGCGGCCTTAGCCAGATTGATTGAGGCACGAGGAGAACCACCGAACGAAATCATATCCTTCAAGTCCTTCAGGCCATAGCGATCCGGATAACGGGTAGCAAATACGATATCTGCGATATACTGCTCAATCTTCTCGTCGAGATACACCTCACGCACCACGCTACGAGCTTTCAGAATCTCCTCGGCAGTCGTTACGGGTCTTACTGTCGGCATCTCGCCTGCGATATTCTCACGGATAATCTTCTTCTCCTCGTCGAGCGAAGGATAGCCGATGACCACTTTCAGCATGAAACGGTCCACCTGAGCCTCAGGCAGCGGATAGGTTCCTTCCTGCTCGATAGGGTTCTGCGTAGCCATCACGAGGAAGGGGTTCGGCAACTTAAAGGTTTCGCTGCCAATGGTTACCTGTTTTTCCTGCATAGCCTCAAGCAAGGCACTCTGTACCTTTGCAGGAGCGCGGTTAATTTCATCTGCAAGCACGAAGTTGGCAAACACGGGGCCTTGCTTCACCTGGAATTTCTCGTCTTTCTGTGAGTAGATCATCGTACCGATAACGTCTGCAGGCAACAGATCTGGCGTAAACTGGATACGACTGTAGTCTGCGTCAATCAACTGCGAGAGGGTCTTGATAGCCAATGTCTTAGCCAAACCAGGCACACCTTCCAACAGAATATGTCCGTCACTCAGCAAACCAATCAGCAGTGAATCTACGAGATGCTTCTGTCCTACGATGACCTGGTCCATGCCGGCCACAAGATTTGTAACGAATGCACTTTGTTGTTCTATCCGGATATTCAGTTCACGGATGTCAATAGCTTCTGCCATAATATTTCTATATTTTTAAATGTTCTTCTTTATTCATTGAGCGGCCTGAGCCCTCTTTTTCTTCTTCAGCTCCAGCTTTGGAATCTTAATCTCCTGCCCAATCTTCAACGGTGATGCAGCATTCAGTCCATTATAGACTTCTATATAGCACTCCATGTCAGGTCCGAGTATCCGCTGGGCTATCCTTCGGAGGTTATCACCCTCTTTCACCTTCACCACCTTTTCAGTGCCGACAATCCGATAGGCACCTGTTCTCACACGGGCATCCATCGCTGCATACTTGTCTACCTCTGGGGCGACTGGCTTGGGAGCGACTGCTGCCGGTTTAACGGTTTCAACAGGCTTCGTCTCTTCGGCCTTCACTTCAGGCTTGGGCGCCTCAACGGGTTTGTCCACAATGGGTTCTGCAGGTTGTTCAGCTTCAGGTGCTGAGACCGCTGCCTTAATCGAGTCAACAACCAACGTATCTTCCACCACAGTCTTCGGCATCTCGACTGGGGGCTTCGGGGCCTCAACAGGCTGCTCGCCCTTCATTGGGAAGTAGTTACCCAACAGATATCCGACACCAAGTCCCAACAGCAGAGCCACTGCCGCCATCAGCCACTTCCGACTGCCAGAGCCTTCCTCTTCATCTTCATAGTCAGGTTCTTCTTCTGGTTCCTTCACAAACTCCTCGTTCGCAGGCGTTTCAACCGCTTCATAGACAGGCTCTTCAGTCGCTATCGATGCAGAAGAACTGACTGGTTCAGACTCCACAACTGGCGCTGATGCCTCTACTGACATTGGTTCCGCATCAGGTGCTGGCGCATCTGTAACCTTATTTTCTCCCAATGGGATGGGTTTCTCAAATGACGGATCTTCATCCACGAAATCCACGAGTGGCATCGAGGCAGCTTTTACTTCTGGTGTGACATATGCCTCCGAAGTGGTATCTTCCGCGAAATCCACACCCTCATTCAGCACGACGGTCTCAAACTGCGAGAAGGGTTTGTTTACGATTTCCTTCAGCAACTGGTCCGGTGTGAAGGTAATCTTGTTATGCCCTTCGATAAGCACCCGTTCGCCCGTATTCACGTTCACGCTCTCACGGGGATCCACATCGATAATTTTAAAGGTACCAAAGCCCTTTACCTTGACAACCATATCACGCTCCAACGCCTGCTGGATGATGTCAAACATCTCATTGACAAAGTTCGAGGCATCATTCTTTGACAACCCCTTGCGGTCGCTCAGCACCTTGGCTATATCTTGTATCGTCAACTTTCCCATTAGTCGTTTCCTCCATTCTTTACACGTTCCTTCCAGTTCACGTTAGGTTTGAAGTTCAGCACCAATTTGGGAGGCACAAGCATCCGCTGTCCCGTTGATGGGTTCACCATCACGCGCTCTAGTTTCTTCTTTACCTCGAAAGTACCGAATGTCGGAACGAGCACGGCATCATCTTCCTGGAAACGGTCACCCATCGTCTCCACGAGAAGATTGACCATTCGCTGGGTGTCCTCAGGTGAATACCCTGTCCGCTGTGCAAGTTCTGCGATAAATTCTTTATTCGTCATATATCTTATTTGTTTATTGTACCATATAAATCGAAAGCTTCGGCATCGGTCATCTCCACATCATAGAATGCACCGATAGTCAACTGTCCCTCCCTAACGGGAATAAGCACCTCTGGGTCGACCTCAGGTGAACAGTATTCAGTTCTTCCAACAAAATAATCACCCTCCTGACGGTCGATGATTACCTTGAAGGTCTTACCCACCTTCTCTTCCTCCTGTTCTGCACTAATCGTCTGTTGGATACGCATCAGTTTGTCAAGACGCTGCTGCTTCACATCCTCCGGCACGTCGTCCTCATAGTGTTCTGCAGAATAGGTTCCTTCCTCTTCTGAATAAGCGAAGGCACCCATCCGCTCAAAACGGGCCCACTTCACAAACTGCTTGAGTTCTTCGAAGTCAGCCTCTGTCTCACCGGGGAATCCCACCATCAGCGTCGTTCTGATACAGATACCAGGCACCTCTCGACGCAATCTCTCCACGAGCTCGTAGGTCTCGACCTTTGTCACGTGGCGTTGCATCCGCTGGAGCATGTGGTCCGAGATATGCTGCAGGGCGATATCCAGATATTTACAGACGTTCTGCTTCTCCCGTATCACACGCAGCAAGTCCCATGGGAAATGCGTCGGATAGGCATAGTGCAGCCTGATCCACTCCACACCGGGAATGTCCGCCATCTGCTCAATGAGCTCAGCGATATGCTGCTTGCCGTCAATATCGACACCATAGTAGGTCAGTTCCTGAGCAATCACATTAAACTCCTTGCGACCAGTCTTTACCAGATAGCGCACCTCATCCAGAATCTCTGCCATCGGCCTACTCTGGTGGCGTCCAGTAATCAGGGGAATCGCACAGTAGGCACAATGACGATCACAGCCTTCACTGATCTTTACGTAGGCATAGTGATCAGGGGTTGTCACATGACGATGATAAACATTATCAGCCGCCGTCTTCTCACTGATGTCCTGCAAGAGCTTACGATAGTTAAACTTCCCGTACCAGCCATCCACCTCAGGAATTTCTTTCTCAAGATCAGCCAGATAACGTTCTGATAGACAACCCATCACATAGAGCTGCTCTACCCTACCCTCGGTCTTCGCCTGTGCGAACTCGAGAATGGTGTTGATACTCTCCTCTTTGGCATCGTTGATAAAACCACAGGTATTCACCACCACAATCTCCCCTTGTGGGTTGTCGCTGTCGTGCGTACACGTGAAACCGTTGGATTCCAACAATCCCATCAGCATCTCGCTATCGACGAGATTCTTTGAGCAACCGAGTGATATGATATCTATAGTCTTCACTATCCCCTATTCACTTTTCACTATTCACTCTTCCCTTTAAACAGCGAGTCCACGAACTGACGCTTGTTGAAAAGTTGCAGGTCCTTCATCCCCTCACCCAGGCCGATATATTTCACTGGCACCTTCAACTGGTCGGAGATACCAATCACCACACCACCTTTGGCTGTACCGTCAAGTTTCGTGATTGCCAGCGAAGTAATCTGTGTCACAGCAGCAAACTGCTTCGCCTGCTCGAAGGCATTCTGTCCAGTAGAACCGTCCAGCACGAGCATCACCTCGTCGGGAGCTTCTGGCAGCACCTTCTTCATCACCTCCTTGATTTTCTTCAACTCGTTCATCAGCCCCACCTTGTTGTGCAGACGGCCGGCCGTATCTATCAGCACCACATCGGCACCATTGGCTTTAGCACTCTGCAACGTATCGAAAGCCACAGAAGCGGGATCGGATCCCATCTGCTGCTTCACCACAGGCACGCCCACACGCTCACCCCAGATACACAACTGCTCAACGGCAGCAGCACGAAAGGTGTCGGCCGCACCGAGATACACCTTCTTACCTGCCTGTTTGAACTGCCAGGCCAGTTTACCGATAGTGGTAGTCTTACCCACGCCATTCACACCCACAACGAGTATCACATAGGGTTTATGGTCGCCTGGAAGATCCCAGTTATCATTGTCTTCAGAATTGTTTTCAGCCAACAGGTCGGCAATCTCATCACGCAAAATCGCATTGAGTTCCGACGTACTCACGTATTTATCTCGAGCCACGCGCTCTTCGATGCGACGGATGATCTTCAACGTCGTATCCACGCCCACATCACTGGTGATAAGCACCTCCTCAAGGTTGTCCAACACATCGTCGTCCACCTTCGATTTACCGGCTACAGCTCTCGCCAACTTGTCAAAGACACTGGTCTTGGTCTTTTCCAGTCCCTTGTCAAGTGTCTCTTTATTTTCTTTATTGAAAAATCCAAAAATTCCCATACATTATTATTTTGCATGCAAAATTAATAATTTTCGATGAAACCGCAAAAAAAGAGGCTGCAATTTAACTTGCAGCCTCTCATTTTTATGTAAAATTAAAATTAGCTCCGGATTAGTTCTTGAAGAAGTCCTTAACGGCCTCATTGGGAACCATCTGCTCATCGAAGATGTAAGCGCCAGTCTTCGGGCTCTTAACCATCTTGATCACCTTTGTGTAAGCGCGACCATCCTTTGAACCTTCATGGAGGGTAGCAACGGTTTTCTTTGCCATTCTTCAGTCGTATTATTTAATTTCCTTGTGAAGAGTCATCTTCTTCAGGATGGGGTTATACTTCATCAGCTCCATACGCTCTGGCGTATTCTTGCGATTCTTTGTAGTCACATAACGGCTTGTGCCGGGCATGCCACTGTTCTTATGCTCAGTGCACTCCAGGATCACCTGAACGCGATTGCCTTTTGCTTTCTTGCTTGCCATCTCTATTAATCTCCTATCACTTTAATGTCCTTCCAATCGACGTAGCCTTTGGCAACTGCCTGCTTCAGGGCTGCGTCAAGGCCCACTTTGTTAATCATACGAAGACCAGCAGCGCTAATCTTCAGCTGAATCCAGCAACCCTCCTCTACATAGTAGAACTTCTTGCTGAAAAGGTTGACGTCAAAGCTTCTCTTTGTGTGGTGCTTTGAGTGAGACACATTGCAACCAATCTGTGCCTTCTTTCCGGTAATTTGACAAATCTTAGACATTTCTATCTACTTTTTTCTTTTGGTTTACACTTACTTATTCCAAACAGCGTGCAAAGGTACACATTTTAATTGAGATTCAAACGTTTGCCCGACTGGAAAAAGAAAGAATTAATGTTTTTTAACCTTCTCGAACTGGTCTGGGCTCATTTTCTTCCTTCAAGAAACTCAAAAACAGTTCCATAGCCTTGTTGGTGGCAATAGCCAGATTGATGTCCCGACCATGATCTTCTTCCACTTTCAAAGTTACAACACGTTCAGCACTGCCACAGGCCAGCCAGATGGTTCCAACGGGAATCTCCTTCGTACCGCCCGAAGGTCCTGCCACACCTGTTGCCGAGATGGCATAATCCGTCTGAAGCGTCCTGCAGGCACCCTTCACCATAGCTACAGCCACCTCCTCGCAGACGGCTGTCTTCTCCAGAAGCACCTGAGGATCAACGTCTAGAAGACGCTCTTTAATTTCATTCACGTACGAGATAATGCCACCCTTGAAATATTTCGAGGCACCAGGCACCGAGATGATAGCCTCAGCTATACGACCTCCCGTACAACTCTCCGCCGTACCGACGGTCTTTTCAGTCTCCCAGAGGATCTCACTGATTTCCCTGCTTATTATTTTACTTTCAAAATCCATATTATAATATTGTTCAATATCACTTAAATGTCACTTTCGAGAATGCAGGAGCATCGATATCGCAGAATTCACCGTCGAGATACTTGTAGTAGCCCACAATGCCGATCATCGCCGCATTGTCCGTCGTATAGCTAAACTTCGGGATGTAGATCGTCCACCCATAACGTTTCTCCGCATCATAGAACGCATTACGCAGGCCGTTGTTCGCACTCACGCCACCAGCCACAGCCACGTGCTTGATGCCCGTCTGCTTCACGGCTTTCTTCAGTTTCTTCATCAGGATGTCCACGATGGTCCACTCCAATGAGGCAGCAATGTCCTCCTTATGATGCTCCACGAAGTCTGGATCCTCCTTTACCCACTTCTGCAACGAGTAGAGGAACGATGTCTTCAAGCCCGAGAAGCTATAATCCAATCCTGGGATATTCGGCTCCGCAAATGTATAGGCCTTAGGATTTCCCTGACGCGCCAGACGGTCGATAATCGGACCACCGGGATAGCCCAGTCCCATTACCTTCGAACACTTGTCGATGGCCTCGCCAGCAGCGTCGTCGATAGTCTGTCCCAGCACCTCCATATCGTTGTAGGCATTCACCTTCACGATCTGCGAGTTTCCACCCGATACTAAAAGACACAGGAAAGGCAGTGGCGGTTGCTGCGTACTCCCCTCAGACTCACGGATGAAATGCGCCATCACATGTCCTTGCAGGTGATTCACATCAATAAGGGGAATCCCCAGACTCCTGGCGAAACCCTTTGCAAAACTCACTCCAACAAGCAACGAGCCCATCAGACCCGGTCCACGGGTAAAGGCGATGGCCGTCAATTGTTCCTTGGTGATTCCTGCCTTCTTAATAGCCTGATCGACCACTGGCACCACATTCTGCTGATGCGCCCTTGAAGCTAACTCAGGCACGACACCACCATAGGCCTCATGTACCGCTTGCGACGCCGTCACATTCGACAGCAGCACCCCATTCTTGAGTACAGCCGCCGACGTATCGTCACAACTCGACTCTATACCTAATATATATATATCGTTCTCCATCAGTACGTCAATATTTCCACCCCATGCTCAGTCATCACGAGCGTATGCTCCCATTGGGCACTCGGTTTTTCGTCCTCTGTAATTACCTCCCAACCGTATGGGTCGTCGGCATCGATGAAAACGCGCCAGGTACCCATATTAATCATCGGCTCGATGGTGAACACCATACCAGGCACCAGCAACATGCCTGTACCCCGATGACCGTAGTGGTTCACGTCAGGCTCCTCATGGAACTGGAGCCCTACCCCATGTCCAGCCAAGTCTCTCACCACTCCATAGTGGTATTTCTCACAATGCTTCTCGATGGCGTGGCCGATGTCGCCTACAAACGAGTAAGGCTTGGCAGCCTCCATACCGATTTCCAAGCATTCCTTGGCCACACGTACCAATTGTTCCTTCTCTGGTGTCGTCTTGCCGATGATGAACATACGACTGGCGTCAGCATAGTAACCGTCGAGGATGGTCGTAAAATCCACGTTGATGATATCACCCTCCTCTAGCACGTCTTCCTCCTTGGGAATACCGTGACACACCACCTCGTTGATTGACGTGCATACCGACATTGGGAAGCCCTCATAGTTCAGACAAGCAGGAATAGCCCCATGATCTTCACAATATTGACGACAAATCCGGTCAATCTCCAACGTATTCATGCCCGCATGAATCTGCTTGGCCACCTCGTCGAGCACACCCGTATTCACGACACCCGCCTTGCGGATGCCCTCTATCTGTTCTGGTGTCTTGATCAGTTCACGAGTCGGCACCAGCTTACCTTTGTTTTCCCAGTACATGATGGTCTTGTCCATTTCCGTCGGTTCCTGACCCGACAGACAGTGCCATCTCTTTTTCTTCTTAAATGCGTTCATTTCTTTCTACAAGTCCCATTCAATACTATTCGGGCCGCAAAGTTACGAAAACTTTTCCAAATTGTTCTATATTTATAACCTTTTTAACCATTCCCCCATGCTCGACAAGCTATTAATGATATGTGAAGATATAAAATTATACGCACGCGTATAATACGACTGCGTTAAATCCTATTATGCATCTGATATCTGCAGAACAAGTATTTCAGGCGTATTGTTTGAGTTTTTTAGGGGATTTTGCTAAGTCGTCTGAAGAGCTGAAATGCCCTTGCAGACGGCTTTTCACGTGGGTCTGTTTAGTTTTTGCCACTTTTTTCTTATAAACTTTCTATGTATTTCAAATAAAAAAATAAGTTTATGAAGAAAAACAGTCAAAACACCATAGTGCAACAGCTAACACTCTGAATCATAGACGCTTATAACAATCGTCGTTCTAATCAAAACACCATAGATTTCTTAAACTAACATCATTTGTTCCATCGCCTCAGAATTTTTGTCGGAAGGCCTTCCGACACTTTTTGGAAAGCTATCAAAAAAGTGTTAGAAGGCTTTGTAAAAAATGTAGGTATTTGAAAGATAGCTCATCAGAAAAAACACGCCACATAGACAATATCTCAAAAAAATTTTGTATCTTTGCAACCAGAAATATACCACCAGATTAAATAATAACAACTTAAAACCTATTAGCTATGTTGAAAAAACTATTTCTTACGATGAGTCTTTTAGGACTGTTTACCGTCTGCTACGGACAAGGAACCACAAACCCTCTACCTGCTATGCCTCAAGGCAAACTGCTACGTGTGGAATATGCTTACAACGGCATGCGGATTCCCGAATATAGCGATTTCGACCTGAAGCGCGATGCCAAAACCGGCAAGAGTGAGTTTAATTTCCGCCATTATAACACCCAGGTTTCACATGACGGTGCCCCCGATTCTCTCTTCACCGAAGCCCGCCGTATCATTGAGGAAGAGCGTATGTATGAATATGGAGACAGCTACCATCTGCCAGCCGAACTGGAAGCAAGCATGCTCGACGGTTTCAGTTGGCATTTTGACGCTTACTTTGAAAACGGAGTTCACATTTCGTCACACGGTCGTCACGTTCTGCCAGAAGGCAAAGGTCTTCACTCTTTAGAGAATTTGCTTTACAAGGCCGCAAATGATATCATCGAAGCCACACTCGACAGATAAAGAAGTTCTACGTTTTTTGTCTTTTATAGACAATATTTTAAAAATCTTTTGTACCTTTGCACCCCGAAATCACTCAATTATCTAACAGAACCAATTATCAACTTAATTATCACAATGAAAAAGATCTTAATGAGTGTGCTGGTAGCCAGTCTAGCGGTCTCGGCAATGGCACAGGAGAAATTCGAACAGGGTAAACCTAACGATGACAATTATCGATATCTCGATGAGTACAAGGGGCTCAAGGAGTATATCGACAAGACGAAGTATCCAAACTTCAAGCTGGGTATAGGTACTACCGTTCCTGACTATCTTAAAAAATCTACGGTCTATGAACTGACCAACAAGAACTTCACAGAGACTGTTGCTGGTAACGCCATGAAGATGTCCAGTTGCGTGGATGGCAATGGTAACATGAATTTTGAAACCGTGAAGAACTATGTGAATGCAGCAACTGAGGCTGGTCTGAATGTTTACGGTCATACGCTGGCTTGGCACTCTCAGCAAGCAGTTGGTTGGTTGACAAGCCTGATTGCGGACAAACCCGATCCCACTTCTGAACAGGTATATACAGAGGTGGCCAGCAAGGATTTCCGTACGAATAAGTCTGTGGGGTGGAAATCAGATGAGTCAAATTTTGGTTACACCATCACCTTTGACGGAACCGACGGTATGAAAATTCATACGACCAAAAAGTGTGACAACTTCTGGGATGTGCAGTTCCAGGCCATGACTGATATTATGCTCAAGGCAGGCGACAGCTACAAGATGACCATCACCATTCGCGGAACAAAGGATGGCACGATGCACAGCAAGTTGGGCGACTTTAATAGTGATTATAGTGATGAGACATGTCCTAACTTTGCTTTTACAACCGAATGGAAAGATGTGGAAGTCGATTACAAGCCTGTGATGGACAATAACTTCCTGTTGCTGCAATGTGGCGATTTCGTGGGCGACATCTATATCAAGAGCATCAAATTCGAGGGTTATCAGGGTAAGACGATTCCTCTGACTCAGGAGGAGCGTCACGACATCCTCGTGGAAGCAATGGACAAGTGGATCAAGGGCATGATGGAAGCCTGCGACGGCAAGGTGAAGGCCTGGGATCTCGTCAATGAGGCTATTGCCGGCGATGGTAATGACGGTGAAGGCAACTATGAGCTGCAGCATTCTAAAGGCTATAAGGGCGGTACATGGGATGTCGGCGGCCAAGATTTCTTCTGGCAAGATCATTTAGGTGACTTAGACTACGTGCGTCAAGCTTGTCGCCTGGCCCGTAAGTATGGTCCGGAGGATGTCAAACTCTTCATCAACGACTACAATCTGGAGTCTGACTGGGATGACAATAAAAAACTGAAATCGCTTATCAACTGGATCAAGAAATGGGAGGCTGATGGCGTGACCAAGATCGACGGTATAGGTACCCAGATGCACATTTCATACCACGAAGATAGTGGTATACTAAATAGCAGGAAGCAGCACATCACCAAGATGTTCGAGCTGTTAGCTCAATCGGGCAAGCTGGTTCGCGTCAGCGAGATGGATATGGGTTATGTTATTAGTGGTACTTACCCTAACGAGAAAAAGGCCTACATAAATACGATTACCGAGGCACAGCATAAGAAAATGGCCGACTTCTACGAATGGATTATCAAAGAGTATTTCCGCCTGATACCTGCCGCTCAGCAATGGGGTATCTGTCAGTGGTGTCCTACCGATGCTCCAGAGAACAGCGGATGGCGTAGAAATGAGCCTGTTGGTATCTGGGATCTCGACTTCTACCGCAAGCATGTCTATGCAGGTTTCGTACGTGGACTTGCTGGTGGTGAACCCACAGGGATCAACACAGTAAAGACAGACAAGGCTATCAACACCTCAAATGGTATCTACAACCTCAATGGCATGCGAATGCAGGCTAACTCACTTGAAGAGCTCCCTGCCGGCATCTACATCATCGACGGCAAGAAAGTCATCAGATAAGACTTAATTACCAAAAAGAGCATCCGGGATCATTATCGGATGCTCTTTTTTCATATACTCATTTCGCGTTTTAGATTACCCTTGATGTTGTTTCTTCATCTTCAGGATACGACGGACACTCTGGTTGATGCGCTCCTCGGTAATCGTGCCTTCCTCTACAGCCTTGAGCACAGCCTCGAAAGCCGGAACGAAGTTCTTCGGACCGAGTACAATGTCAACACCGGCCTTAATACTGTTTACTGCAGCCTCCTCACTCGTGTACTGCGTCGTGATAGCTCCCATCTCCATACCGTCGGTAATGATGATGTTCTGGTAGCCCAGTTCACCACGCAGTTTGTCTTGCAAGATGACTGACGACATCGTTGCGGGAACGTCCGAACCTGTCACATTGGGTGTGCCAATATGAGCTGTCATGATGAGTTGGCAGCCCCAGTCGATGCCTGCCTTAAAGGTCACCATCTCACATTGGAGCATTTCTGCCCAAGTCTTCTGCGTGCTGGCATAGCCGAAATGGGTGTCGGTCTTGGTATCACCATGACCAGGGAAGTGCTTGACACAACCTGTGACACCAGCATCCTTCAGTCCTTGCAGGTAGCTCACAACCATCGGAGCAGCCACTTCCGGTTTATCAGAAAAGGCACGGTCGCCAATGATGATATTATCGGGGTTGGTGTTCACATCAGCCACAGGAGCGAAGTCGATATCGAAGCCATACTTCGTGAGATAGGTGCCGATAACATTACCTGCATGGTAGGCATTTTTGGGGTCACCCGTCTTGCCGATATCAGCCATCGGACCGATCACCTCCACATCGAAGTTCTCATTCTTCGCAATGCGGGCTATACGTCCTCCCTCTTCATCGATACACAACAACGGTTTACCATTAAGTGCCCGAATGTCAGAAATAAGCTTTGCCAACTGCGGCTTGTCTTTAATATTCCATGCATAGAGAATCAGACCGCCGATTGGATACTTTGCATTCACGTCTCTGATGGTCTTATTCAAATCATGCATCGGATTTTCCTGTAAGTCGGCATAAGTTTTCCAATGTATAGTGGTATCCAGCGACTCCAGGCGCACATAGAACATCTGCCCAATCTTTTCCTTGAGCGTCATGTTTTTCAATTGTGCCTCAATCTCATCGTCGGGGATGACAGGACTGTCTTCGTTCGTACATGAGGTAAGTATGATGCCGTATGTGAGGATGGCGGCAAGCATCAATAGTTTCTTTGTTCTATCCATATCAAATTGAATTTACTGGTACAAAATAACAAAGAATTTAGAAAATCCCCACTCAGACGAGCAGGGATTTTCTATCTTCTGACTGAATTCATGATCAGTTGTTAACGGAACCACCGACGATATCAAGCAATTCACTTGTAATTGCCTGCTGACGGCCCTTGTTGTACTGCAGATTCAGCTGACGCAGCAGCTCGTCTGCATTATCCGTAGCCGTCTGCATAGCCACCATGCGGGCTGCATGCTCAGAGGCATTCGAGTCAAGCAGTGCCGTGTAGATCATCAGATGAGCGAGTTTCGGGATGAGCTGTGAGAGCACGGTGTTCATGTCCGGCTCTACGATGAAGTTATCGTTGAGCGGCTTGACATTGTCCTCCTTCTGCTCTGCCTGGCGCTCACCACGCTTCTTAAGATACTCCTGCGACTCTTTCGTAGCGATAACGCTCGTTAAGTCGCGCTCGTGATCGCGGTTCAGCTCTTCTTCAAGGTCGATGGGCAGGAAGGTCTTACGGGTGAGTATCTGTGAGCCAGCACTCTTGAAGTGGTGGTAGATGAGCTCTACCTTATCCAACTCACCCTCTGCGAATTTCGTTCCTACCTCTTGGGCAATCTCGATGCACTGAGCAACATTGGGCTTATCGGCCAGTGCAGAGAACTCGCCTTGCACGTTCAGCCCAAGTTTCTTTGCCTTTTCGTAGACCTTGCGACCGATGGGATAGATTTCAACATTCTCTTTGCCGATCCCTTCAGCGTACTTATCAACGGCATGCATCATCATCTTGATGGTGTTGGCATTGAAACCGCCACAGAGCGAGGAGTTGGACGTAAATACGATGAGGGCAACCCGCTTGACGGGACGCTCCTGATCAAAGATGGTCCGTGCCTCTGCCTCGGCTGCGAGGAATGACTTGAGAATGTGCTCCAGCATCGTCTCGTAAGGCAGCATATTCTGAATAGCTACCTGTGCGTGATGCAGTTTGCTGGAGGCCACCATCTTCATCGCCGACGTGATCTTGCGCGTGGAGTTGACTGAGGCTATGCGGCCTTTAATTTCTTTCAGGCTGGGCATAGGCTATCAAGCTTTATAGGTTCCTGCGATGTCGGCCATCACCTGCTCGATCTTGCCCGTCGTCTCGTCATCGATCTTTCCGCTGGCAAGCGTCTCGATCACCTCAGGATTTGAGGAGCGCAGCTTGTCGAGGAACTGAGTCTGGCACTCACGCACCTTATCGATGGGCACCTCGCGCATCAGTCCATGCACACCGCAGTAGAGGATAGCAATCTGCTCACCTACGGGCATTGGGCTGTACTGAGGCTGAATCAGCAACTGATTGTTCTTACGACCACGATCCAGTGTCATCGCCGTCACAGCATCCATATCGCTGGAGAACTTCGAGAAGGCCTCAAGCTCACGATACTGTGCCTGGTCGATCTTCAGCGTACCAGCCACCTTCTTCATAGACTTGATCTGCGCCGAACCACCCACACGGGATACAGAGATACCAACGTTGATGGCAGGACGGAAGCCCTGATTGAAGAGGTCGCTCTCAAGGAAGATCTGACCGTCGGTGATAGAGATCACGTTTGTCGGGATGTATGCCGATACGTCACCAGCCTGAGTCTCGATGATAGGCAGAGCGGTCAGTGAGCCGCCACCCTTTACGTGGCCCTTCATACACTCAGGCAGGTCGTTCATCTGCTCGGCCACCTCCTGCTGCTCGTTCATCTTGGCAGCACGCTCAAGCAGACGAGAATGGAGATAGAACACATCACCAGGATAAGCCTCACGTCCGGAAGGACGACGGAGGATCAGCGATACCTCACGATAGGCCACAGCCTGCTTCGACAGGTCGTCGTAAACAACGAGGGCGGGCAGACCACGATCGCGGAAATACTCACCGATGGCAGCACCAGCAAACGGTGCATAATACTGCATGGCGGCAGGATCAGCTGCGGTAGCGGCTACCACAATGGTATAAGGCATTGCACCGTGCTCCTGAAGTGTTGACACCAGGGCTGCAACAGTAGAAGCCTTCTGTCCGATGGCTACATAGATACAATAGACAGGCTTACCTGCCTCGTAGAAACTCTTCTGATTGATGATGGTATCCACAGCGATGGCGGTCTTACCCGTCTGACGGTCGCCAATGATAAGCTCACGCTGTCCGCGTCCGATAGGAATCATCGAGTCGATGGCCTTCAGACCTGTCTGCAGCGGTTCCTTCACGGGCTGACGATAGATCACACCAGGAGCCTTACGGTCGAGCGGCATCTCGAAAGCGTCGCTCAGATCGATATCTCCCTTGCCGTCGATAGCCTGTCCCAGCGGATTGATGACGCGACCGAGCATATTGTCGTTGACGCGGATAGAAGCGATGCGCTTCGTACGCTTCACGACCATGCCCTCCTTGATGCCCGAAGTGGTGCCCAGGAGCACACAACCGACGTTGTCCTCCTCCAAGTTCATCACGATGGCCATCGTCCCGTTCTCAAACTCCAGAAGCTCATTAGCCTCAGCGTTGCGCAGTCCGTAGATACGAGCCACACCATCACTCACGGTGAGCACAGTGCCGACCTCATCGAACTTCTCAGCGTTGGAGATACCCTTGAGCTGGTCAAGCAGGACTTGGGATACTTCGCTTGGTTTAATTTTATCTGACATTAATTCAAAATTTTAAAAATTAATAATGTAACAATGTAATAACTTACATTCGTTCATTTTCTCAACTGGGTGAGAATTGAGTTGAGTTTGGCTTTGACACTCGCATCCATGCGATAGGTGTCATACTCCAGAATGAATCCGCCGATGATATCGGGATTCACCTCAGTCTCAAACTCCACCGTTCCATTAGTCTTACTCTCCACCATCTGACGCATCTTCTGCTCAGTAGCAGGTGATACCTGCGCCGCGGTGATGAGACGTCCCCGGATGACATTCTTCTGTTGGCGGTAAAGCGTGACGTACGAATTGGCAATGAATTGCATCACGCCCTCACGGTCTTCCTTCAGCACAAGCTGGATGAAGGCCTTGGTCAGGTCAGAAGCTTTCGTGCCGACGGCTGTCAGCAGCAAGGCCTCCTTCTTGTCCTTTGAGAGCATCGGATTGTCTATCGTAAACCGCAGCTGAGGCACTTCGATGTAGCTCTTGGCGAGCTGCTGCATCTCGGTGTACACAGCATCTTCGATTTTCGCGTCAGTAGCACTCTTCAAGAGCGCACGGGCGTATCTTACCGATATGACTCCTATATCCATACGTTAATTGCCTATTTGTCAGTAGAAACCTCATCCAGCATACGTTCAATCAGATCCATCTGAGCCTTGTCGTCCTTCAGATTCTGACGGAGCACCTTCTCGGCGATCTCCACACTGAGGGCAGAGACGAGCGCCTTCCTCACGTGCCTTCTGCTGAGCCTGCTCCACGATGGCGTCGCGCGTCTCGGCAGCCTCCTTGAGGATCTGAGCCTGACGGTCGCGAGCCTCCTGAAGGATGGCCTCGCCTTCCTGCTTGATGTTCTCGAGTCGCTCAGAGGCCTCATGGGCTTTCTTCAGACTCTCGTCGATATACTTCTTCCTTTCTTCCACCATACCGGTGATAGCAGGGAATCCGTATTTCGCAAGCACGAAGAAGACAACGGCAAATGCCAGAAGCATCCAGAACAGAAGTCCCAGATCAGGAGTGAGGATTGCTGGCAGTTTACTGAAATCCATTCGCTATAATCTTTAAGTTACGACTTTAGAATTACGGAATGAATCATTACTTGATCAAGAATGCGCA
>OMZO01000044.1 GCA_900315525.1 uncultured Prevotella sp.
CGTTTTTGGGCGAAAGCGAGTGCAAAGGTACGCAAAATATCAATACCATCCAAACATTTAAGCAAAAAAGTTTTGAAAAACATGAAAGTTTTCGGGATTGATTACAATTGCAGCCTATACCATAAATATAATTAATAAGAACTATTCGTAAATCTCATCAATCTCATTGACGTCAGACTCAAGAGCATCACCTACGAAAGAACATGGATCATAGCCATCTGGCACGTCAAAAATCGCATTTTCATTGTAGCCAAGTTGTTTATCGGCATATACTTTCTGCATATACAAGCCGAAGATAGGCAATGCCATAGCTGCTCCTTGTCCCATTGTCATCGTATCGAAATGAATATCACGATCATCTCCACCTACCCAACAAGCATTGACAAGCGTTGGCGTAATGCCCATAAACCAAGCATCGCTATTGTTATTGGTAGTACCGGTCTTACCACCGATCTCACCTTTAAGATTATAAATCCGTCGTAAACGACTAGCCGTACCACCATCCACAACGCTCTTCAGCATATAAAGCATTTTATGGGCACTCTCCTCGCTGATTACTTCATTCATACGCGGCTGGAACTGAGCTATCACATTGCCGTCACAATCTTCTATCTTCGTAACGAACATCAAAGACGCACGAATACCATGATTAACAAAAGCCGTATATGCACTTGCCATCTCTCCGACACTAATATCACACGGACCCAAACATAGTGACATAGACGGATGAATCTCAGGATTCCTAATACCATACTCACGGAGCAGATCAACAAAAGCCTGCGGGTTAAGCCTACTCATCAGATAGGCAGAAATCCAGTTATTGGATTGTTGAAGTCCCCACTTCAAAGTAACCATTTCTCCATAGCGCGCTCTACTGCCATTACGAGGAGTCCACGGTCTACCTGCTACCATGTAGGTCTGTTGCACATTCGGTGCGACATCACAAGGTGAGAAACCATTCTCCATAGCAAGCGAATAAAGATACGGTTTAATCGTAGAACCAACCTGACGACGCCCATCCATCACCATATCGTAAGCAAAATACTCATAGTTGAGACCACCAACATATGCCTTCACATGACCATTCTGTGGACAAACACTCACAAAACCGGAACGAAGGAAAGATTTGTAATATTTTATCGAGTCCAAGGGAGTCATTGTCGTATCCACAGACCCATGATACGTAAACACTGACATTCTGACTGGCGTACGGAATGACTTCTGCACCTCTTCTTCCGACGCCCCATTCTCACGCAACACTCTATATCGTTCACTTTGCCGGATGTTACGGTTAAGAATCTGACGTACCTGATCCTTTGATAGGTTTGACGAATAAGGAGCATTTGCCTTCTTTTGATTCTCTTTCAGGAATGCCGGCTGCAAATACTTGGCAACATGCTGGTAGACGGCCTGTTCTGCATACGCCTGCATTTTTGAATCAATTGTCGTATAGACTTTCAGGCCATCCGTATAGATGCTGTAGTTCTCACCATTACGCTTCTTGTTTTTATTACACCAACCATACAAAGGATCTGATTCCCAATTAATTGAATCATTGTAGAACTTCACCATATTCCAAGATGGATAAAGTGCACGCTCTGGTTTCTTAGCCATCAAATATCGACGAAGGAACTCACGCAGATAAACAGCGATACCATCTTTATGATCAGCCACATGGAACTTCAGGGCAATTGGTTCTGCACTATATTTCTCATATTCTGCATCAGTCAAGAACTTCGCCTTCCGCATCTGGGACAAGACTACATTCCGCCGTTCCTTACCACGCTCTGGACTACGAACCGGATTATAATAAGAAGGATTTTTGCAGAGACCAATCAATGTTGCAGCCTCTGTCACAGAAAGGTCTTTAGGCTCTTTGCTGAAATATACATTGGATGCGGTCTTTATACCAACTGCATTATGAAGAAAGTCAAAATAATTCAGGTACATCGTAATAATCTCATCCTTGGTATAATTGCGCTCAAGATTAACTGCAATCACCCACTCTATTGGCTTCTGAAGCACACGCTCCAAAGTTGATTTTGCATGTTCGGAATAGAGCTGTTTCGCAAGCTGCTGAGTAATTGTCGAGCCACCTCCAGCGCTTTTCTGGCCAAGAAGACCACGTTTAATAATAGCACGTCCCAAAGCATAGAAATCAATACCAGAGTGCTGATAGAAACGTGCATCTTCGGTAGCAACAAGAGCCTTGACAAGCCAAGGCGACAATTTTGTATAGTCTACCAATACACGGTTCTCGCGATTATAGTTCCATGTACCGATGATTTTCCCGTCTGCAGAATATATCTGAGTAGCATAACGGCTGATTGGGTTCTGCAAATCTTCAATCGGCGGCATATAACCAATCCACCCTTTATCAATAGCATAAAAGGCGACAGCACACGAAATAACAGTTACAAACAACAAAGTCCACAAGAAATAGACAAATAGCTTTCTCATACGCTCGATTTCCTTACTTTTTTAAGTATCTTGGTGCAAAATTACGATTTTCTTTCAAAATATCGCACGGAAATCAGAAATAATGTGTAATTTTGTGCCAACAAAACAAAAAGATTGGATGGAAAAGCATAATTTTGTGACAATTGCCGACCTAACACGGGAGAAAATCCTGTACATGATTGAGATGGCAGAAGAGTTTGAAAAGCATCCTAACCGGGAGTTGCTTAAGGGTAAAGTAGTGGCGACCCTGTTCTTTGAGCCATCAACACGAACCCGTCTTAGTTTCGAGACTGCCGCCAACCGCCTTGGAGCCCGCGTTATTGGCTTCGCAGATCCAAAGATCACCAGTGGCACAAAGGGCGAGACCTTAAAAGATACTATTTTAATGGTATCAAACTATGCTGACGTCATCGTCATGCGACACTATATTGAAGGTGCTGCCGTCTATGCCTCTGAGGTTGCCCCAATCCCTATTGTAAATGCGGGTGACGGTGCCCACCAGCACCCTTCACAATGCATGCTTGACCTTTATTCAATTTATAAAACTCAAGGTACGCTGGAAAACCTTAATATATATATGGTTGGCGACCTGAAATACGGCCGCACGGTGCACTCTCTGTTAATGGCGATGCGCCATTTCAACCCAACCTTTCACTTTGTAGCTCCAAAGGAATTGGCTATGCCCAATGAATACAAGCTATACTGCAAGGAACACGGCATCAAATACCAAGAACATACAGCATTCAATGACAAGGTAATCGCAGATGCCGATATCCTTTATATGACGCGCGTACAAAAAGAGCGCTTCTCCGACCTAATGGAATATGAGCGAGTGAAAAATGTGTATGTGCTTAACAACGAGATGCTTAAAAATGCTAAGCCAAACATGAAGATACTGCATCCCCTACCCCGTGTAAACGAGATTGCCTATGAGGTTGATGACAATCCTCATGCCTATTATATTCAGCAGGCTGGCAATGGACTTTTCGCACGCGAGGCCATTTTCTGTGATGTACTAGGGATCTCCTTGGAAGAAGTTAAAAACGACAAAACGATTATACGATGAATAAGAATGAGATGCTAGTAGCCGCCATCGAGAACGGCACCGTAATCGACCATATCCCGTCGGAAAAGACATACCAAGTGGCACAGCTGTTAGGACTTCAAGACCTATCCACTCCCGTAACAATCGGCTACAACTTGCTATCAAAGAAACTCGGAAAGAAAGGCATCATCAAAGTTGCAGACAAATTCTTCACCGATGAAGAAATTTCTCGTCTTTCAGTAGTAGCGCCAAATATCGTCCTTAACATTATCCGCGATTACGAAGTAGTGGAAAAGAAAACTGTAGTAACACCTGCAGAGATTAAAGGTATTGTAAAATGCAACAATCCAAAATGCATTACAAACAATGAGCCCATGACCACTTATTTCCATGTGGCAGATGGTATTCTAACTTGTCACTATTGTGAAAAAGAGCAGGACATCAACAAGGTAGAACTGGTATAATATATAAATAGGTAAAAAGATATACAATAGAAATGAAACAGGAAATACCCGTACTGCTGCTGACCGGCTATCTTGGCAGTGGCAAGACGACCCTCCTAAACAGGATACTGAACAACAAGAAGGGTATCAAATTTGCAGTGATTGTAAATGATATCGGTGAAGTGAACATCGATGCTGCCCTCATTCAGCAAGGTGGTATTGTCAATCAGAAAGACGACAGTCTAGTCGCTTTACAGAACGGCTGTATCTGTTGTACACTTAAGATGGATCTTGTACAACAGCTGCAAGACCTGATAGAGTTGCAACGTTTCGACTATATTGTAATTGAAGCAAGTGGTATCTGTGAGCCAGCTCCTATTGCCCAAACCATCTGCTCTATTCCACAAATGGCTCCACAGGTAACAGAAAAAGGTTATCCACGACTTGACTGTATTGTTACCGTAGTAGATGCCCTCCGCATGAGAGATGAGTTCGGCAGTGGTCTCGACCTTACACGTCAGAATATCGACGAGGAGGATATTGAAAACCTAGTCATCCAACAGATTGAATTCTGCAATATTGTACTGTTGAACAAAGCATCTGAAGTTACTCCAGACGAACTTGGACGTATTCGTCAGATTGTTCGTACCTTACAGCCGAAAGCTGCTATTATCGACACAAATTTCGGCGATGTTGAACTTGACAAGATCATCAATACAGGGCTCTTTGACTTTGACAGTGTTGCCACCTCTGCTACCTGGATTCAGGAAGTGGAGAAACACCACGATGAAGATGACGATGATGAAGAAGAAGAACACGAACATCATCATCATGATCATGAACACGGACATGAACACGAACATCACCATCACCACCATGATGAAGGAGAAGCCGAAGAGTACGGCATTGGCACATATGTCTATTACGCGCGTCGTCCTTTTGAATTAGGGCTCTTTGATGAGTTTGTTGCGCGCAAATGGCCTAAGGGAATTATCCGTGCTAAGGGCATCTGTTACTTCCGCGATGAACAAGAAACCTGCTACGTATTTGAGCAGGCAGGTAAGCAAGTAAGTATCCGTAATGCAGGTCAGTGGTATGCCACGATGCCCAAAGCAGAGTTGGAGCAATTCATGGAAGAAAATCCTGGACTACGTCGCGACTGGGATGAGCAATATGGCGACCGCATGCAAAAGTTGGTTTTTATCGGCCAGCATCTTGACAAGGAGCTGATAGCCAAGGAGCTTAACGACTGCTTAGTATAACAGAATGAGTATTAACACCCAATAAACAAAGACAATGAACAGAGACAACACAATCTTCGAGTTGATTGAAAAAGAGCATCAGCGCCAGTTAAAAGGTATTGAGCTGATTGCCAGTGAGAACTTCGTTAGCGACCAGGTGATGGAAGCCATGGGCAGCTACCTGACAAACAAGTATGCCGAGGGTTATCCTGGCCATCGTTACTATGGCGGCTGTCAAGTCGTTGACGAGGTGGAGCAACTTGCCATTGATCGTGTGTGCAAACTCTTTGGTGCAGAGTACGCCAATGTGCAGCCACACTCTGGTGCTCAGGCCAACGCTGCCGTACTTCTGGCAGTATTGAAACCTGGTGACACTTTCATGGGACTGAATCTTGACCACGGTGGGCATCTCTCACACGGTTCACACGTAAACACCTCTGGTCTTATCTACAACCCTATCGGCTATAACCTGAACAAAGAGACTGGCCGTGTGGACTATGATGAGATGGAGCAACTTGCACTTCAGCATAAGCCCAAGTTGATTATTGGCGGTGGCTCTGCCTACAGCCGTGAGTGGGATTACAAGCGTATGCGCGAGATTGCTGACAAAGTTGGTGCCCTGCTGATGATTGATATGGCGCATCCTGCAGGTTTGATTGCAGCCGGTCTGCTTGACAATCCAGTAAAATACGCACACATCGTAACCTCTACAACCCATAAGACACTCCGCGGTCCTCGCGGTGGTATCATCCTGATGGGTAAAGACTTCGAGAACCCCTGGGGACTCAAGACACCAAAAGGTGTTGTGAAGATGATGTCAACTCTGCTCAATTCAGCCGTATTCCCTGGACAGCAGGGTGGTCCGTTGGAACATGTGATTGCAGCAAAGGCAGTAGCTTTCGGCGAGGCCCTTCAGCCTGAGTTCAAGGAGTGGGCTAAACAGGTACAAAAGAATGCCAAGGTCTTAGCTGACGAATTGATTAAGCGCGGTTTTACGATTGTGAGCGGCGGTACCGATAACCATTCTATGCTCGTTGACCTTCGTTCGAAATATCCCGATTTGACAGGTAAGGTGGCAGAGAATGCACTTGTTGCAGCCGACATCACTGTTAATAAGAATATGGTACCATTCGATTCTCGTTCGGCTTTCCAGACATCAGGTATCCGTCTGGGCACTCCTGCCATCACGACTCGTGGTGCTAAGGAAGATTTGATGGTACAGATTGCAGCCTGGATTGAGGAGGTGCTCAATGATCCTGAAAATGAGCAAGTCATTGCCAGTGTTCGTCAGCGTGTGAACGAGAAGATGAAATCTTATCCTCTCTTCGCCTATTAAGCCAAATAGAGGAGATTATAAAAGAGGGCAGCCTTCCGGTTGCCCTCTTTTATTATATCATCTTCTAGAGATTATCTCCTTCTGGTAGAAGCTCTACGAGTAGATGCCTTTGTAGAACCTGTTGATTCTGGATAGGTGAATTTAAACTTCTCACCTCCATAAGTATAATCCCAAACTACCTGATACTTGTGTGTATTCTCCTTGGGTTTCTTCTTTGTTTCTGAATCATCTCTGGTACCTGCCCTAGAGCCATTTGAGGATTCGTCATTAGAATTCTCCTCTGTTGACTCTCCCTCTTCCGGATTATCCGGAATTTCCTCATACTCTACATCAATATTAAAAGTATAAGTATAGGAACCTCCCTCTTTATTTAGAGTCCTATTAAGAGCCTTAGACTTTTTGTACTCACCATCACAATACAACGAGACTTCGTCCAACTGAATTGTATTTTCACTATTATTCGTGATATTACAATCTAAAGAAGTCATCACCTTCACGCCGTCAACACTCTCATATCCAGGCTCATTACTTCCGACAAGATTATCCTTAAGATCGGCCGGTTTTTCGACAGTCAATGCAACCTGATCAGTATGATTTCCATCTTCTGAGGTCACAGTAATAATGGCTCCACCACCATCAACAGCCGTTACCTTACCACTCTTATCGACCGTAGCAATTTTTTCATCTGAAGAAGTCCACGTGACCCCCCATTTCTTCTCATTGACAAGCGTGAGCGTCTGTTCTACTCCCTTCATCAGTTTCACACTTTCCTCTTTAATATATAGATGACGAGTCTGAGTAATTGTCACTTCAACATTGTCACCGAAATCATTTGAGAAAGTGATTGATGTTTCCCGTTTATTATTTTTTTCATTGAAAGGGGAAATAACAAATGGCTGACATTTTACATCATCACTAATAGTTTGAAGCTTCTGTTTCTGAGCCCATGTATCTTCAAGCGTCTCATAACATGCAAAATCTGCATTAGTCGTAACGTTGATATTCACAGTACCACCATGTTCGTCTATCTCATATTCTGTCTTCTCCAATTTGAATTTAGCAACGAATTGTTGAGTAATCAGCACCTGGTCTTCGACACCCGATTTCTCATCATAAATCCGTACTGTGGCACTGCGCTCTTTCTGAGATGTATTTTTGGCCACCTCCAGCGTCAATGTAGACTCTACCAATCCACGGGTCTTACTAGTTGGTACAGTAATCCAATCCTTAGAGCCCTCACCATAAGTAATCTGTACCTTATAGGATACATTACTTTGCACTTTTATAGATACACTTCCACCATTTGTGCCAACTTCATACGATCCTTCGTCCGTCTGAATGGCATCACACTGAGCCTGACTCACCGTGAAGGTCCGTTTGCTCACTCCATCAACGACATCGGAAATAGTTACAGTAGCAGTACGAGGATCAAACGTCTCATTTTCATCTACGGTAACAGTCATCGTTGATTTTGCAAAATCAATAGTGGCCGTACACCAATCTGCATTTGAAGATACCTTGAAACAAGAGAGATCTTCACCACGATACTCCCTCTTATAGCTACCGCCATCAGAGTCAAACTTATAATTATTCTCATTGATTATCAGCTCCTTAATACGGCTTTGATAATCATCTTTACTGCATGACTGGACACTCATGCCAAGCACGGCAGCCAGTATACACATACCAATTAATTTAATAGTCTTCATTGTCGATATCTACTTAAATAACTATTCGCGGGTGCAAAGATACAAACTTTTTGGATATATTATAGCATTCCACTATGAAATTTAACTATTCTTTCATAGTTACTATGAGTGGAGTCTGCTTTGAGCGAAGAAACCAAGCGATTCTTGCCTGCCACTCTTCTTCCGTCCTGACATCATATTTCGACCAGGCTGATCCGAAGTAATAAGTGTATTGTTCGCCATGATAGTCAGGGATGATCCCCAAAGCATGACCACTTTGTTTTTGGGTTATCACCTGCCCATCAGGGAACAGGGCAGCCACAAAGAGCGGGGCATGATGCACGAGAGGCTGATCTGTAGGATCCGTATAAGCGACATAGTTACGGCCCAGCACGACAGAAGACGTATCCTCACGCTGAACGACAACACCAGCACATAAAGACACTGGCTTGGTGATACCCTCATACCAGACTGTCATCTTATTGAAATTAGAACCTTTATCAAGTGTGATCAGCCGGCTCTCGCGGATCGTATCTCCACAGACGACACGAGGACTCTGACGGAGGCAAACTTCAAAGCGCAACGGACCTTTGGCCAGCACTTCAAAGCGCTCAAAACAGTAAGGCATAACAATACTGTCACCAACCATCAGAGCAGGCGCTCCGCAACCAAGCGTAGGTCCGACCTTATAGGGATCAAAGCCTTTGCCATGATCATGATGATAAGAGTTGAGACGATACAAAGAGTCACCACGATAACGATCGATACGACGCAGGGAGTCTACCTTTGGCATCATCACGACATCTTCGATATAATAACGATCGTTGACCACCAGATCTGGCGTATTCTTTGTCCACACATCAATCCCAAACGAGCGTTCACCTGTTCGCTCCAAAGCTGGACCATAGACACGATAGGCTCCACGATCATTCTCCCAAGCGAAATCATCCTTACGTTCAGGGTGGATGGTGCCATCACAAACCGTTGGGAACGACGGCGGGATGCCTTTACGTACCACAAAGCGATTCACCCCACCTTTCCTCACATAGGCTCCGATGAGAAGCTTACCATCGTGAGTCCATTGGTAAAGCACATCAAGTCCTGCCCCATCCAAAACGCGCAGACTGTCGCAGGTGGTTCCCAGACGCTGGCAAATCGTATCCAGCGGTAGTTCTATGACTTCCTCACGGTACTCATCCGATGGATTGCTCACTTCCACGATTAACCGTTCCACCACGCGCGGCTTTAGCTGACAGATCTTTTTACGGGTCTTGGCACCAGCAGTGGCGAATGCTGCCAGAAACACCAGCCAACAAACGATTCGGATAGGCTTCATTTCATAGCAGCGTTAAAGTGGTTAATGGCTTGACGGAAGAGATGGTTACGGGTATTCCCACCATATATACTGTGATTGCGATTAGTATATACCAGTTGACGGAAATCCTTATCAGCCTGCACCAAGGCCTCCACGTACTCAGCCGTATTCTGATAGTGCACGTTATCGTCGGCAAGTCCATGACAAATCAACAAGGCACCATGAAGCTTTGAAGCACGGTAAATCGGATTAACTTCGTCATAGCCCTTCTTGTTCTCATTGGGAGTCCGCATATAGCGCTCCGTATAAATGGAATCATAGAAACGCCAGCATGTTGGAGGTGCGATAGCCACACCAGCACAGAACACCGGCCTGCCCTCAGACATTGACATCAGCGTGTTCCAACCACCGTATGACCAACCCCAGATGCCGATGCGATTCTTATCAACATACGTCTGCTGGCCTAGCCACAAGGCAGTCTCCACCTGATCGCGAGCCTCCAGTTCTCCAAGACGGAGATATGTGCATTTCTCGAAAGCAGCACCACGACCACCTGTGCCGCGATTATCCACACAGACGCAGATATAACCCTGTTGACAAAGATACTGTTCCAAGACAGCCCCATTGCCTGCCATTCCTATCCCCCACTGATTGAGCACCTGCTGATTGCCTGGGCCACCATACTGATACATGATGACAGGATACTTCTTGGCGGGACTGAAGTCTGCTGGTTTCACCATCCAGCCATTCAACTGCACGCCCTCGGAGGTCTGAATTGTAAAGAACTCCTTCGTGCCAAGCGTATAGGCAGACAGTTTATTCATCAATGACTGATTGTCGATGAGTGTCACGAGTTCCTTACCGCTATTCTGACAAAGCGTGTATTGTGCAGGATGGTTCAAGTCACTCCAAGTGTTGATAAAGAACTTGAAGCCATGACTGAAGACAGCCCGATTCACACCAGCCTTCTTCGTAATCTTCTCTATCTTGCCATTGGCGTGTGCGACCATGACCTGCTGTTCCAGTGGACTATCCGGATTAGCGGCGAAGTATGTATCGCCCGTCTGCTCATCATAGCCATATACCTGCTTGACTACAAAGTTGCCCGCCACCACCTGACGCTGCAGCTGTCCATTCAGATTGTAAAGGTAGAGATGATTATAACCGTCACGCTCACTCGGCAGCAGAATGTGCTTTTCTGTAATTTGCACATCGTCAAGCACGTCTTCCTTGATATACTTGTCCACCTTGTCTTCGATGGCCAACTGACACACCGTTGAAAGCGGATTAGCCATATAGATACGCAACATATCCTGATGACGGTTCATCGTCATGACAGCCACCTTTGTGGGGTCACTGGTAGCCTTGATACGGGGTATATAGCCATCTGCATCAAGGGGCACACCGATTTCGCGCGTCTGATGCGACTGGATATCATAACTCATGACCTTCACCTTCGAATTCACCTGTCCTGGAACCGGATACTTGTAGGTATAGTCGCCAGGATACTCGGCATACTCGCTGCGCTCGGGTGCCAAACCCTTGAAGAGTTGCATCGAATACTGCTTCACTGCACTTTCGTCATAGCGAATCCACACAATCTGCCTGGAGTCTGCCGAGAACACCATCGACGAATTGGTAGAAAACTCCTCCTCATACACCCAGTCGGGAATACCGTTGATGATTGCATTGCGCTTACCATCCTTGGTCACCTGACTCTCTGCATTGTCATAGAGCAGTTTCACCAGATAGATATTATTCTCACGCACAAAGGCTATCTGATTGCCGTCTGGTGAGAACACTGGTGTCTGCTGGGGACCTCCATCGCTGAGCGGAGCCAACTTGTTATTGCGTATATCGAAAATGTAATAGACAGCCGTAAAGGAGTGGCGATAAATAGGTTTCGTCTCTGTCTGAATCAGCATCCGCCGTCCGTCAGGACTTAGGATATAACCATCCACACGGCTCAGTTGGAAACCGCGAGCCGTTGCAACGTCAAACAACACCTGCACCTCCTTACCCGTTCGGAATGAATAGGATACGATGCGATTACCATCGTCAGTAATCTGCGTATAGGTCTCACCGTCTGGCATTGGACAGACAGACTGCATCGACTCTGAGGCGAACTCACCTCTGGTAATGCCTGTCAGGCTCAAGCGCTCTCCAGCTGCCATACCTGAACACATTAAAAACAGCGATACAGCTATAGCCAACCATCTCATTCTACTGTTCATGTCATTACAAATTTATGATTCAAAATCAGAATAATCGTTGTTACGCAACATCTGCTCCACCGTGATGTTCTTGTTGTTTTTCATATAGCGGTCTATTATTCGCGTATAAGGCGTCTGGAAGAGTTCCCTGCCTATCGCATGATTCACCACCCACTGGATCTTTCCGATATGGATATCACGCTCCTGCTGTGACAAGGGCCTATCCTGTGGCATCGGATAGAGGCTCAGGAGATAGAAGCCTACGCAGTCGGGCACGATGTAAGCTCTGTTCATCATCGCCAACTGCTCTGCCTTATACCCATAGGCAGGGTTCTGATAGAGCGGATGCCTCCCCCCAAGATACTTGTCAAGACAGATGCCGATGGTATTATTACCCACGATGACACTTTGGTCGAGTGAGCCGATCTGGGCATACACCTCAGGCACAACCATGCTGGGGATTGCCTCTTTCAGATATTCAAAGGCTGATGTCAGATCCTGATTGATATCCTCCATATTGGCATATTGCTGCTCGGCTTCGGAAATCAGGCTCTGAAGTGTGGAATCCTGGTAGAAAAGCAGGAATCGCTTGTTGATCTGCGGATCGTTCACCTTCCCGATGCGCAACACATCCTCTATCAGCGTACGTGTCTGCATCGGATAGACTGTATTCATCTGCTGCAAGGCAGAGAAGTCGCCCGTTGTCAGATAAAGACTCTGCACCCGGTCATAACGCTCAACGACAATCTGGAAATCCTCATCGCCGAAGGACTTCAACTGCCATTCACAACTGATGCAGCCAAGCAGTACAACCAATAGGAAATAATATACTTTACGCACTAGCGAAGATAAAGTCTGTTATACAATTTTAAAAATAACGATGCAAATATACTAAAAATTATTTTAAAAACCAAATTTTAACAAAAAAAAGATAAAAAAACGTGTAAAAAATCGGCTATCACTGTTTATTTGTGTAAAAAACTGACATTTTTCACGGTTTTTCCGTACTTTTGTAAACAAACTAAAACGAAGCATCAAAAAATAATCATGAAACGAACCCTCTCTATGGCTTTCATAGCCACCCTCTTTTCTGCTGCTACGGCACAGACCACAGTCACTTTCCAAGTGTCTAATCCGTCAAAGGCACCCCGTACCGACGTGCCCGTAATCATCCCTCTGGAAGCTGGATGGGGTCCAGTCGCAACAGCCATTGTCACTGACGGGCAAAAGGAGATTCCCTGCCAACTCGACGACCTGGATCAGGACGGAACGTTCGACGAACTCTGTTTCCTTGCCGACCTCAAGAGCAAGGAGAATGCCACCTATCAGGTGACCTTTGCGGCAGAAGGCGAGCCCCGCACCTACCCTGCCAGAGTCTATGCGGAGATGCTCATCCGCAACGATAAGGTGAAGGAAAAAAACAAGCACAACAACTTCATTGAGTCCATCACGGCCCGTGGCGACTGTGCCAACTCGTATAACATCCAGCATCATCATGGCGTGGATTTCGAGAGCGAACTCAATGGCATCCGCATCTATTTTGACCAGCGGCAAACCATCGACCTCTACGGTAAGTACCAGAAACGGCTGGAACTTGAGGCTACCCAGTTCTATACCTCCAAGGAACAGAAGGCCGAAGGCTATGGCGACGACGTGCTTTGGGTGGGCAACACCTTCGGACTTGGTGCTTTTCGCGGCTGGGACGGTAAGCAGCCCACGATGATTGCCCCCGTTCGCTCTCGCACACAGCGCGTCATATCCTACGGTCCCCTGCGCACCATCGTCGAGGTGTTCGATCGCGGTTGGAAGGCCGACAAAGACAAGGCACCCTTGAACATGACCATCCGCTACACGCAATATGCAGGCCACCGCGACACCGATGTTGATGTATTCTTCGACAAAAACGTTGCTGACTATACCTTCTCTACCGGCATCATCAATGTGAAGGACTCAGAGGAATTCTCCGACAAGAAGGGACTCCGTGCCTGCTGGGGATGCGACTGGCCCTCCAGCGACCATGAGAACTTCAAACCTGAGACCGTAGGCCTCGGCATCTGGATTCCGCGACAGTACATCAAGAGCGAAGAGCCCAGCAATAAAGACAATTATGCTTTTGTTTTACGAACAGAGGATAACCATCTGAGTTACAAGATAATATACTGTTCGGATAACGAAAGTTTCGGCTATCATTCCGCACAGGAATGGTTCGGATTCCTGCAGAATTGGAAGGCCCTCGAAATCGAGCAGCCTGTCAAGATCACCAGAGTCAAGTGAACACCTACGGCAGAAGATTAAACGTCTTCCGACCTTTCACATAGTACTGCCAGAGCAAAGAGAACCGCTTTCGCTCTGGTATTTTTTCGGCCTTACGCGAAGCCTGGATGAGCCTGCGGTCTTCGTCAAAATCCCTACGCCAGCGCTTGAAGGCCCGCCGCGCTCTGTACACAGCCTTGAAGTCACCCACATTACGCTTCAAGATCAGCATCTCCCAAGCCGCCAGATAGTCAAGCACCCATCGCCAGCGCATCACGACCTTCAGTTCCTCCTCTGGCAGACACTTATAGAGCATCGTCAGGTTGTTGCGGAAATTCAGGAAGGTCTTCATCGAGTTCGACTTAGGCAGCGTACCACCTCCGAAATGATAGATATAGCTCTCCGGCAGACAGACTATCCTGCGCCCCCTGATCCGCAGTCGCCAGCAGAGGTCGATTTCCTCATTGTGTGCGAAGAAACGGCCGTCCAGTCCACCAGCCTCCCAATAATCCTTGGCACGTATCATCAGAGCCGCCCCCGTGGCCCACATCACGTCGCAGGCATAGTCATACTGCCCACCATCGCGCTCCACCGTCTCAAAGATACGGCCACGACAGAAGGGATAGCCGAGCCAGTCGATGAATCCCCCACTCGCCCCCGCATACTCGAAGCTGTCCTTGTCAACGACCGAAAGCAGCTTCGGCTGACAAGCCGCCACCTCGGGATGAGCATCCAGATACTCGATCAGGGGCGTCAGCCAGTGATGCGTCACCTCGATATCAGAGTTCAGCAGCACGAAGTACTCCGCCTCAATCTGAGCCAGCGCCTTGTTGTAGCCATCGGCAAATCCCCAATTCCTGTCCATGACGATCTGCTTCACCTCAGGAAAATGCTCCGAAAGCATTTCCAGAGAGTCGTCAGTCGAGGCATTGTCAGCCACATACACGGTTGCCTCGTCGCGGGAATACTGAAGCACCGACGGCAGATACTGCTTCATCATGCTGCTTCCATTCCAATTCAGGATTACGATTGCCACTTTTTCCATGCGCGCGTACCTTATATAATAAAAATTATAGTAGTTCCACTTTCAAGGCCTGCTTGTCGGGCGTCAGTTCGCCGAGTCTCACCTTCCTCAACTGATTGTCCAAGAGCGGGTCAGCCTCGAGGGCCGGCAGTTCCACTCGGATATAGTTTCGCGTGAAGCCATGCATCGCCCTGCCACGAGGCGCCTTCTCGAAAAGCACCTCAGCCTCCTGCCCGATATACTGACGATAGAAGGCCTCAGTCTTCCTGTCCGACAAGTCCAGCAACCGCTTCGAGCGCAGCTTCTTCTCCTTGTCAGAAACGACATACGGGATGCTGAGTGCCGACGTGCCAGGACGCTCGGAATATGGGAACACATGCAACTGCGTCACGTCGAGCCCGTCCAGGAAGCGATAGGTCTCCTCAAAGCACTCCTGCGTCTCTCCACGACAGCCGACCATCACATCGACACCGATAAACGCATCAGGCATCAGCGCCTTGATTCGATGGATCTTGTCAGCAAACAACTGAGCGTCATAGTGGCGGTGCATCAGTTTCAGCACCGTATCGCTGCCACTCTGCAGGGGAATATGGAAGTGAGGCATAAACGCCCTACTCTTCGCACAGAACTCTATCAGCTCGTCCGACAGCAAGTCGGGCTCCAAGGAGCTGATCCTGTATCGGCTGATACCCTCCACGCCGTCGAGCGCCTTCACCAAGTCAACGAAGCGCTCACCAGTAGTCTTGCCGAAGTCGCCGATATTCACACCCGTCAGCACGATCTCCTTGCCTCCCTCGCTGGCAGCCTCTTCAGCCTGTGCCACCAGAGAAGCGATAGTCGGATTACGCGAGAACCCGCGCGCGTACGGGATAGTACAATAGGTACAGAAATAGTCGCATCCATCCTGAACCTTCAGGAAATAGCGAGTACGGTTACCACGCGAGCACGAAGGCGCAAACGACTTGATATCCTTTGTCTTCTGCGTAAAGAAGCGCTTCTGCCCGTCACCCGACCAAGCCTCCGAGAGATACTGGATCAGCCGAGCCTTCTCGTCAGACCCCAGCACGAGGTCCACGCCCTCGATGCCGCTCACGTCTTCCGCCTTCAACTGGGCATAACAACCAGTGACCACCACAAAGGCCCCAGGATGATTCCTCACCATCCGGTGGATCGCCTGACGACACTTCCTGTCGGCCACTTCCGTCACAGAACAAGTATTGATCAGACAGATGTCAGCCTGCTCCCCCTTCTTCGCCGTCACGACACCATACTCCTGAAGCATCTTCGCGAAAGTCGATGTTTCTGAGAAATTGAGTTTACATCCAAGCGTAAAGTAAGCCGCAGTCTTGCCCTGGAAGGCAGAAGTATCTATCATAAGAATCCATATTACTGTTTACGGGCACAAAGGTAGCATATTTTTTCGGATTTTAGTCATTTTTTGCAAAAAAACCGTTAGTTGTCAAAAATACACGATTTTTTAACATTTCGTATTTTATTGATTATCAGCACTTTGCAAAAAAGTTACAAAAATAGGCAAAAAAAAATCGAAAAAAATGATACGTCGTATTAAAAAAAGCCGTACCTTTGCAGCGTTTTAATAAACAAATGATTGTTTTACAGATTTAAAAAGCATTAGAAAAATGAAAAAATTAGTATTCATGTTCGTAGCAGTTGCTGCTATCTCTTTCGCATCATGTGGTAACAAGGCTCAGCAGGCTCCTGTTGGCTGTTGATACTGTTGCTGCTGATTCAGTTAAGTAATCAGACGAACAATTGAGAGAAATGAGAGGCCGTTGGACGTGAGTCCAGCGGTCTCTTTTTTTTCATTAATCGATAAGTTAATGATCTGTTTACAATGCGCCACCGCATCTACACCACGCTTTTTCATTTGATATACTGATTATATTGATTTCCAAATGTCCCTTTGTCCCATTGTCCCATTGTCCCGCAAACCCTGAATATGATTGAACGGCTTTCCGCGGAGCCTATTCAAGAAAACAAGGGTTAAGGTAAAAACCATTCAACTTTTTCTAAGGTAGTACAAAAATGGGACAACGGGACATTGGGACAAATGGTTTTTGCATTGTCAGGAATGAGTGTGGTAGGACGATAAATGGTCTTATATGAATTATTATATATATTATTAATATATACATTAATAATATATATAATAATTTTAATAAGTGATTTCTGTCCGAATTGGAAAAATCAGAAATAGAAATGTCCCATTGTCCCTTTGTCCCAATGTCCCATTTTGTCTTTGTCAAATTTAACATTTAAAATTAAATCGAAAATATATGCCGGCAACTATTGTTTCGCATCTGAAATTTTCGTACTTTTGCATTGTCAACGAAGCAGACGAAATTTGCGGCCTAACTAGGCAACAAAAATTGCCAAGCGCGCGGGCACGTGTTTCCTAGGGAAATCGCAAAACAGCGTCAAATCGGTGACTAGCGAATATCTTTGACATGTTGATACAAATCCAGGCCTAGCGGGAGTATTAGAAAAAAAAGAGTCCCGAGAGTCTGTATGACTTTCGGGACCTTACGTAATAATAAATAATGATGCCTTACAGCATGTTAATTATTAATTGTTTTTTCAGATTTATGCTTCTGCGGGAGCCTCTTCGGTCTCTACCTCTGCCTCAGCCTCTGATTCCTCTGCTTCTGCAGCAGCGGCAGCAGCAGCTGTACGAGCCTCAGCAGCAGCCTTGATGGCAGCCTCTGCGTCAGCAGCAGCCTTCAGCTCAGCAGCGTTCTCAGCTACGACCTTCACAGGGATCTCGACAGTCACCTCCTTGTGGAAGTGTACGAGAGCAGCGTAGTCGCCAATCTTCTTGGCATCCTTCATGGTGATGATCTTGCGATCAACCTCCTTGCCGAGCTTTGCGAGCTCCTCGGCAACCTGAGCGGCGCCAACAGAACCGTAGAGCTGACCAGTAGCACTGACCTTGGCGGCAATCTCGAGAGCCACACCGTTGAGCTGAGCGGCCTTCTCCTCAGCGGCTGCCTTGAGGGCTGCCAGCTTGTGAGCCTGCTGCTTCAGGTTCTCTGCAAGGATCTTCTTAGCAGATGGTGAGGCAATCACACCCTTTCCCTGAGGAATGAGGTAGTTGCGGCCATAGCCTGACTTTACGTTCACAATATCGTTCTTGAATCCCAGACCGATAATATCTTCTTTCAGTATAATTTCCATAATCTTGCGTCCTCCTTAATTACTTCATCAAATCAGTTACATAAGGCAGCAGCGCAATCTGGCGGGCACGCTTCACGGCCTGAGCCACGCGACGCTGGTACTTGAGAGATGTTCCAGTGATGCGGCGGGGAAGAATCTTACCCTGCTCGTTGAGGAACTTCTTCAGGAACTCGGGATCCTTGTAGTCGATGTACTTGATACCGCTCTTCTTGAAACGGCAGTAC
>OMZO01000029.1 GCA_900315525.1 uncultured Prevotella sp.
CAGTGTGGCACTGCCCGGACTGGGTACGATGCGCTTCGGACTGCGCGCCAAGTCGGTCGAGAAGGTCGAGGACGTGAAGACGGGTCTGATCTCCAGCCGTCGCATCATCTTCACTCCGACGCAGGACCTGAAGGATGAGTTGGCCGACACCGCCATCCAGATTACCTGCTACGACCGCAACGGTGAGATCGTGAAGCGTGTGACTTCTGCTGACGCAGGCACCGTCGAGGATCCTGAGGGCGACAGCAACGGCACCGACTCACAGGGCGGCTCTTCGACAGGCTCAGAGACCGCAGGTGGTGACAACACGCAGAGCGGTGGTGGCTCTTCGACAGGCTCAGAGACCGCGGGTGGGGATCCGCAGAATCCTGGTGACGGGGATGATGGACTTGATCAGGACTAATTTAAAGGTAAAAAAGTAAAAAATCTATTAACCGATTATGACGAAGAAAGAGACTTTTAAGTGGATTGTGCAGATTATTGCATCTGTGGCGACGGCGATCCTGACAGCCTTGGGCGCAACGAGTTGTGTATGCTAGTGAAGGCTTAGGACCTGCGAGTAGACCGTGTTGGTGCGACAGAAATCGAGGCATTTTCCGCGTTTTGTCGTAAATTGCCTGCCCTGTCGCAACAACTCGAAGAAATTTTGGAGAAAATCTTTGGAATCTTGCCCGAGTCGTCGTATCTTTGCAATGTCGATAAGAACAAACAACGTTTGAGCGACAATATGTTTAACAATTTAAAACTATAAGGATTATGAAGCAGAATGATGAGAAAAAGGACGCTAAGGTTCTGTCACAGGAAGAGTTAGAGAACGTGATGGGTGGTCGGAAAAAGAAGCCCAATCCTCCATTCAAAGAAAAGTAAGTTTCGAATATTGATATCCAAAAGGAGAGCCTGCAGAATGCCTGCAGGCTCTCTTTCTTTTCCTCTGCTCTCGCCCGTTGCACTTGCTGCAGTGTTGCAGTTCAGAAATCCTTCAGCCAAAGCATGAACAGCAAGTCTGTGGGGCGTCTGACACCATGATTGTCGCTGAGGATGCCTTTTTCCACCAACCCTTTGACTGCAGTCTGGACGCTGCTGGCCGTCTTCAGATTATACCTTGCAATGAAGTCCTGACTGGTAAGCGTCACCTGACTCGGAAATTCCGAGGCAATAGCCATTAATACCGTTTTCTGTTTTTCTGTGAGTGAGGCGTAACGGTCTTCAAATGTGAAGCGCTTGGAGTCGACCAGGTGGTTCAGGATCTGGTCGTAAGCCGCCTCTTCAACGCAACCACCGCGCTCGGCCATCGTGAAAGCCTCGTTCATCGAGAGCTGCAGATACCAGGTGATGCCTTGGAAGCATTCGTAGAGCCGCTCCACCAGTGCAGGGGTAACGCTTTTGTCATATCTACGGAACAATTGCTGGCAGAACTTGACATACACGTCTTCTTCGATAGGCAGCAGTTGCATAAACACGACACTGTTGTAAAAAGGGCGGGCAGGATTATTAAAGATGCCCTCTAACAGATGGCGCTCGCTGCCGGCAAAGACAAATTGTGTCTTCTTCAAGTGCTGAATCTTTGTTCGCAAGAGTGCCTCCACGTTGTCTTCCTCAAAACTGGCTATCTTCTGGAACTCGTCGATGGCCACGATACACACCGCATCGGAAGACTCGAGGTAGCCGAGTATCTCGTCGAGCGTCACTTCGGGCTGCTGTATCTCACCAAGGCCGAAGCCGATCTCCGGAAATCCTGTCACGGCATCATACGAGATCGTTGTTTTCAGCGAACGCACCGTCTGCAATAGACGCTCTGTCATCGACTGCTTTCTGGCTATCTTCTTAAACACCTCGCTGGCCAGCAGATAGACCATTTCTCGCAGGTTCTTACAAGTGTAAATGTCTATCAGGAAAGGCTCGTAGCCATCAGGCAGACTGTTGGCAAACACATGCTCTATCAAGCCTGTCTTACCCAGACGTCTCTCCGACATGATGGCGACATTGCGTCCGTTTACAATGTGGTGGACGAGCGTTTCCGACTCTTTCTCCCTGTCGCAGAAATAGTCCTTATCCACATACTTTCCTATCACAAAAGGATTGCCTAACGACTTCATTTCTTGGTAATTAAGATGATTATGTAAAATTGCATAATGCAAAATTACATAATTCATCCGAGCTTAGCAACAATCTTCCGTTCTGAGGTGCACTATTTAATGATTTTTCACAAACCGGAGACGATGAAGCGGGCACCCTGGGTGTACGACGTGTCGAGAGTGACCTCGTAGCCCATCAACTTGGCCAGGCGGCGCGCCAGCGGCAGGCCGATGCCAAGGCTGTGTTCCTCGGGGTAAAGGCGTACGAAGGGCTCGAAGATATGCTCCGCGTCGTCGGCAGCGACGGCTGGACCTTCGTTGAAGACGGCGATGGCGTAGGTGCCGTCGCCACAGTCGTGGCAACTCATCTTCACCGTGCCGCCGGCGGCATACTTGTCGGCATTGTCGAGCAGACAGTTGAGCAGCTCTTGCAGCATGGGATTCGTAAAGACCTCCACCTCATCCGGCACGTCGGTCAGGAACTCTCTGCCCAGATGGCGGTCGTGGTCGATGGCCGAGGGTGCCAGGTCGTAACTGTTGAGGATGGAGCGGGCCAGTTCGTTCAGCTTGATCTTATGCTCCTTCTTGATCTCCAGATTGTCGCCGTAGAGGCTGTAGAGGATGAGCTGCTGGGTGGCGGTGGCCACATGGTAGGCATCGCGGCAAACGCAATTGCGCAGCTCCATATATTCCTCACGCGGTATTTCTCCGTGGCCCTCGATGATGACCTCCGACGTGCTGATCAGCGTGAGCAGCGGCGAGCGCAGGGCGTCCATGCAGATGCGCTTCTCCTCGTCGGTGATGCTGGATGTGCCTCTGACGTAGGAGTCGAGCACGGGGTCGATCAGCGACTCGATGCTCCGTGCGGCAGCGATGATGTCGCTGTAGCGCTTGGGGCGCTCTTCGGGTTTCAGCATGAAATTCGGGTCGTTGAAGACGCGTGCGTAACCCCTCAGCACGTTGATCGGCGACTTCAGCTTGTCGTAGATGGACATGACGAAGGCACGGCGGATGGCCTGTCCGGCCTCCGTGTCGTGGCGGGCCTCCTGCAGCTGCTCGAACTGCTCCCTCAGGAGGCGGTTCTTCTTGCTGCGATAGATGAGTATGCCGACGAGCAGGGCGATGATCATGGCAGCCATCAGACCGACGATCATCAGTTGGATGCGTCGTATCTCTGCCTTTTCCTGTTCTGCGGCCAGCAGGTCGATGTCGTGTGCCGTATCCATCATGTGGATCTCCAGCGCCTCGCGCTCGTCGGTCAGTTCGAGGCTGTCCTTCAGTTGTGAGGCCTTGAAGGCGCGCTTCCAGTCGCCCATCTCCTCGTAGATGTTCATGCGCAGCTCGGTGGCTGTCAGCGGCACCTTGATGGAGTCGCACCAGCCGAGGGCGCACTGATAGTCTTTCTGGATGAGGCACTGGCTGACCATCACCTGTTCGAGGTTGGCGGCATTGAACTGGTCGGGCATATGCTGGCGGATGCTGTCGTACTTCGTGAAATAGCGCTTGAAGGCCTCGCGGTCGCCCATCTGGTTGGCGATGATGCAGCGGTAACCCAGCACGCCGCTCTCGTACATCGGTACCTGGAGCATCTGCTGGGGCAGGCTGTCGAGACATGCCATCGCCTCGGCAGGCCGCTTGAAGCTGAGCGACTGTGCCAGCGAGAGGTAGGCATTGAAGACGCCTATCGGGTCCTTCTGGGCGTTGATGCCCTTGAGCGCACGGCGGAAGAACGTCTCGGCCAGCTCGTGCTGGTTGCGGCCATTATAGAAGAAGCCCATGCCCATGTTCGACATGTAGAGATACTGATCATGATGGCGCTCCTTGATGTCGTCGGTCAGCTTGTGGACCTCCGTGAAAGCCCGATGGAATCGCTTGTTATTGACCTCGTAGATGATGCGCGACATCCGTGTGCGGTAGTATTTATCCCAGCTCTTGCGTTCCTCAAGGTAGTTCAGGAAGGCATCGTGTGCCTTGTAGAAATCCTTGTCGTTGCCGCTCATCTGCGCCTCCTGAAGGCGCTGTACGAGCTGCTGCTCCTTTTCAGCAGAACTCTGCTGGGCGCAGAGCGTCACGCTCGCGAGCAACAAGGCGATGGTCATGATGATATTCTTATATTTCATATATTCCTATGTGTATCGTGTGATGATTAATTCAGTAAGGGTGTGTTTCGTGGTGCAAAATTACTAAAAAAAATCTTTTGATGCAACAAATGAGACACAAAAGGGTCAGATTTTGTGAATTCTGAAACATTTTGTGAATTCTGCAACCCAAATGCATCTTTTTTTACGCATTTTTTTTGTACCTTTGCGGGCGAAAATGAAATGCATGGTATATTATAATAAGGTATAGGAAGACATGACCATCAACGAGATTCAAGACGAGATTATAGATGAGTTCTCCGGTTTCGACGACTGGATGGACAAGTATCAGCTGCTGATAGACCTGGGCAACGAACAGGCGCCGCTCGACGACAAGTACAAGACCGAGCAGAACCTGATCGACGGCTGCCAGAGCCGGGTATGGCTGCAGGCCGACTATGCCGACGGCAAAATCCGCTTCACCGCCGAGAGTGACGCGCTCATCGTCAAGGGCATCGTGGCCCTGCTGATCCGCGTGCTGAGCGATCATACGCCGCAGGAGATACTCGATGCCGACCTCTACTTCATCGAGCAGATCGGTCTGAAGGAGCATCTGTCGCCCACACGTAGCAACGGACTGCTGGCGATGGTGAAGCAGATGCGTATGTACGCGCTGGCGTTCAAGTCGATGGGCTAGTTGTTAAGGTGCTGATAACGGGCTATTTAGGCATCTTTTGTTAGAGTCCTGATTCGACTTTTTTGGAGATGTAATTGACGGAAACTTTTTGCGAAGTTTCCGTTTTCATTTTGTAACCTCCTGATTATCAGCGATTTTAGTTTTATTAACGAAATTATAGTTTCCCAAAAAGAGAATTTTCGGAATATTATAAGTATCTTTGCAACGTTTTCGCACCTGTGAAAAAACAATCGCAAAGGGAAGCAACTAGAAACTTTTACAAAATAACATAGTATATCAGATATGATTCAAACAGTAGTAAAGCGTGACGGACGCATTGTGGGTTTTAATGAGCAGAAGATCATGGCTGCCATCCGTAAGGCTATGCTTCACACCGACAAGGGTGAGGATGAGCGCCTGTTGTATCAAATTACCGATCACATCGCCCAGCGTGGCGACAGTCAGATGACGGTGGAGCAGATACAGGACTCTGTGGAGGTGGAGTTGATGAAGTCGAGCCGCAAGGACGTGGCCCAGAAGTACATCGCCTACCGCAACCAGCGCAGCATCGCCCGCAAGGCCAAGACGCGCGACGTGTTCCTGGACATCGTGAACATCAAGAATAATGATGTCACGCGCGAGAACGCCAACATGAATGCCGACACCCCTGCCGGCATGATGATGAAGTTTGCCTCGGAGACGACGAAACCCTTCGTCGACGACTATCTGCTGAGCGAGGATAGCCGCGATGCCGTGGAGCACAACTACCTGCACATACACGACAAGGACTACTATCCGACCAAGTCGCTGACCTGCGTGCAGCATCCGCTGGACAACATCCTGAACTGCGGCTTCATCGCCGGCCACGGTGCCTCGCGCCCTGCGAAGCGCATCGAGACCGCATCGGTGCTGGCCTGTATCTCGATGGAGTGCGCCCAGAACGAGATGCACGGTGGTCAGGCCATCCCCGCTTTCGACTTTTACCTGGCTCCCTACGTGCGCATGACGTATGTCGAGGAACTCAAGGCGCTGGAGGAACTGAACGGCGAGAGCTACAAGGACCTCTACGACGAGCCGCTGATGGACTACATCAAGAAGCCCCTCGACGGACTGACGGGCAAGGAGCGCGCCCAGCAGCACGCCATCAACAAGACCGTGGGCCGCGTGCATCAGGCGATGGAGGCCTTCATCCACAATATGAACACCATCCATTCGCGTGGCGGTAACCAGGTGGTGTTCTCGTCGATCAACTATGGTACGGACACGAGTGCCGAGGGCCGTTGCGTGATGCGCGAGATCCTGCTCTCTACCTACGAGGGCGTCGGCGGTGGCGAGACTGCCATCTTCCCCATCCAGATCTGGAAGAAGAAGCGTGGCGTGAACTATCTGCCCGAGGACCGCAACTTCGACCTCTACCAACTGGCATGCAAGGTGACGGCGCGCAGGTTCTTCCCCAACTTCCTGAACCTCGACGCCTCGTTCAACCAGGACAGCGACTGGCGTGCCGACGATCCGAAGCGCTACATCCACGAGGTGGCCACGATGGGCTGTCGTACCCGTGTGTTCGAGAACCGCTTCGGACCGAAGACCTCTATCGGTCGCGGTAACCTCTCGTTCACGACCATCAACATCGTCAAGCTCGCCATCGAGTGCATGAATGAGCCCGACCAGCAGAAGCGCATCGACATGTTCTTCGCCAAGCTCGACCACATGCTGGAGGTGGCTGCCAAGCAGCTCGACGACCGTTATCAGTTCCAGAAGACGGCCTTCGCCAAGCAGTTCCCGCTGCTGATGAAGAGTCTCTGGATCGGTGCCGACAAGCTGAAGCCGACCGACACCGTCGAGAGCGTCATCAACCAAGGCACGCTGGGCATCGGCTTCATCGGCCTGGCCGAGTGTCTGGTGGCCCTGACAGGCAAGCACCATGGTGAGAGTCAGGAGGCGCAGGAGCTGGGACTGAAGATCGTGGGCTACATGCGCCAGCGCATCAACGACTTCTGCGACCAGTATCATCATAACTACTCCGTGCTGGCAACGCCGGCAGAGGGCCTGAGCGGCAAGTTCACGAAGAAGGACCGCAAGGAGTTTGGCGTCATCCCCGGTGTGACCGATCGTGACTACTATACGAACTCCAATCACGTGCCCGTCTATTACAAGTGCTCTGCCCGTCATAAGGCTGAGGTCGAGGCTCCCTATCATGAGATGACCCGCGGCGGTCACATCTTCTATGTGGAGATCGACGGCGACGCCACCCACAACCCGCAGGTGATCATGAGCGTCGTGGATATGATGGACCAGCTCAACATGGGCTACGGTTCGGTGAACCACAACCGTAACCGCTGCATGGACTGCGGCTACGAGAATGCCGACGACCATCTGGAGAAGTGTCCGAAGTGCGGCTCGACGAACATCGACAAGCTGCAGCGCATCACGGGCTATCTCGTGGGTACGACCGACCGCTGGAACAGTGGCAAGCTGGCCGAGCTTAACGACCGCGTGACCCATATCGACCACGGTGCACAGGATTTGTTCAAGGAAGAGTGCGCTCGGCCGTAGGACGCTTGCTACCGGAGGGACGCAAGAATAGGTAATAGTGAATAGGAAAAAGTGATACGGGTTCTTGATATCATAGAAGATACGATGGTGGACGGTCCGGGATTCCGGACCTCCATCTATTGCGCTGGTTGTAACCACCAGTGCCCAGGCTGTCATAATCCCCAGTCGTGGAAGTTCGACCAGGGGCGCGAGATGTCGACGGAGGAGTTGCTGAAGATCATCATCGACGATCCCTTTGCCAATGTCACCTTCTCGGGTGGCGACCCGATGTATCAGGCAGCGGGCTTCGCCGATCTGGCACGCGCCATCCATACCTATACGAATAAGGATATCTGGTGTTACACGGGTTTCACCTTCGAGACACTCATCCACCACGACCAGCGGGAACTGCTGGACCAGCTCGACGTGCTGGTCGACGGGCCCTTCGTGCAGAGTCTGCGCGACCCCGACCTGCTCTTCCGGGGAAGTTCGAACCAGCGCCTGATCGACGTGCAGGCCTCCCTCTATGCCGGTGAGACGATCCTGTGGAAACCAGATGTCTCCGTGGCCGTCTGACGCCTCGGGCTAAGGCGTATCATCATCGAATTGTAACTTTCTTACAAGTTTTTTGTCTTTTTCCGTGCAAATGTGCGGAAAAAGCATTATTTTTGCAGAAAATTAGAGGGATTATGGCAAAAAACTCAAAATGGCAAGATGATTATTGGTTGTTGCTGATGCAAATCTATCTGCAGAAACCCGTAGGCGTGAAATCGATGTATAGTCGAGGGATGATCGACCTCTGTATGGAGTTGCACATCGCCCCTAATCTGCTCTTCAACAAGATGGGCGAGTTGGCTAACCTCGATACACCGCGCATCGAACATCTCTGGGAGACTTACGGCAATAATCCCCGCAAGCTGGCCCGTGCGGCCACTCTCTGGCGGGAGATGCGAGGTTTCAACAATGCCGATGCCTTCTATCAGGGTGTGGAGACCAGCGAGAGTTTTGAGAAGGACTTCAAGCCCGTGGCCGAAGGACTGACGCTCACGCCCGTGATGCTCATCTTGATACTCGACCTCTATTTCCGGCTGACGCCCATCACGATGGTGAAGGACACCCCCGAGGTGCAGGAACTGGCCCGTCTCATCAAGGTCAGTGCGCCGGAGGTGGTGGAGGTGCTGGAGACCTTCCAGTATTGCGACCCCTACCTGAAGCGCAAGGGCGAGCCCGCTGCACATCTGATCGAACCGTGCAAGCAGGTGTGGCGCCGTTACGGCAATGCCGATACGGAGGAACTGGTGTCGTTTGCCAGTCAGTTGAAAGATTATTTTAAGTAATGGCACAGATACAGACACAGGAACAGTCACAGCAGCTGAAGCAAGGACAGACGTTCTCGCATCAGCAGTTGCTTCAGGCCTCTTTGGTGGAGTTGCCTGTCACCCAGCTTGTGGACAGGATCAACACCGAGATGAACGACAACCCGGCGCTGGAGACTGACGCCTCGTATGACAGTGCTGACGGACAGGACTATGTAGACTATCAGGGTGGTGGCGACAGCACCGACGATACCGACGACTTCGAGACCCGCAGCGAGCGTGAGGAGCGCCAGTCGGCCCTCGACGAGGCTCTGAGCAGCATCGGGCGCGACGATGAGGACCTGCCCGTCTATCATGACGGTTCTTCGTTTGTCGAGGAGCGCGAGGAGATGGTCTATGGTGCCACCGAGTCGTTCTACGACCAGCTGAAAAGCCAGCTCGTCGAACTGGAGATGACCGACCGTCAGCGCGACATCATGGAATACCTGATCGGCTCGCTGGAAGACGACGGTCTGCTGCGGAAGTCGCCCGACGCCATCTGTGAGGAACTGGCTATCTACCATAACATCGACGCCTCTGTGAAGGAGATCGAGCAGACGCTGGCCATGTTGCAGACCTTCGACCCTGCCGGCATCGGTGCCCGAAACCTGCAGGAGTGCCTGCTGCTGCAGATAGACCGCAGACCGGACTCGCGTGTGAAGACGCTGATGGCCCGTGTCGTGAATGACTATTTCGAGGCATTCACCAGGAAACATTGGGACAAGATACAAAGTGCGCTCGCCCTGAACGACGAGCAGGCTGCAGCCCTCTTCCACGAACTGCGCAAGCTGAACCCGCGGCCGGGTGCCTCGTTGGGCGAGACCGTCGGCAGGAGCCTGCAGCAGATCACCCCCGACTTCATCGTAGATACGCAAGACGACGGTACCGTCACCTTTACGCTGAACAACAGCGAGGTGCCCGAATTGAAGGTGTCGCAGTCGTTTGTTGATTCGATGAAGGAATATCAGGCGAACAAGGACCATCTGAGCAGGCAGACGAAAGAGGCGCTGCTCTATATTAAGAAAAAGGTGGACGCCGCCCAGAACTTCATTGAGGCCGTGAAGGTGCGCCGCCAGACGCTGACGATGACGATGCGTGCCATCATCCAGTTGCAGCACCAGTTCTTCGTTGACGGCGACGAGGCCTCCCTGCGTCCGATGATCCTGCGCGATGTGGCAGAGAAGACCGGACTCGACCTCTCGACCATCTCGCGCGTGAGCAACTCGAAATATGCACAGACGCGCTGGGGAACATTCCCCCTGCGCCATTTCTTTAGCGATGGCTACGTCACTACCAGCGGCGAGGAACTCTCCACGAGGAAGATCAAGGCCGTGCTGCGCGACATCATCGATGCCGAAGACAAGCACCGTCCGCTGAGTGATGACCAACTGAAGGAGGCTTTGGCCGAGAAGGGCTTCCCCATCGCGCGGCGCACGGTGGCCAAATACCGTGAGCAGCTGGGAGTGCCCATAGCCAGACTGAGGAAAAAGTGAGATGATGACAAGAGAAAAGAACATAATCCTGGCCGCGAGGGTGATCAGCATACTCTTTACGCCGTTCTACCTGCCGATGGTGGGGCTGATGGCGCTGTTCGCGTTCAGCTATCTCGCCCTGATGCCGTGGGCGTATAAGCTGCAGGTGCTGATCATGGTGTATGTCTTCACCATCCTGTTGCCCACGCTGCTGATTCATCTCTATCGCCGCTATCGGGGCTGGAACTTGATAGAGCTGGGCCATAAGGAGCGCCGTCTGGTGCCCTACGTGATCTCCATCTTCTGCTATTTCTTCTGCGTCTATCTGATGGAGGCACTGCACATTCCCCACTTTATGGGGACGATAGTCTCTGCCGCGCTGTTTATCCAGGTAGTCTGTGCGCTCATCAATGTGTGGTGGAAGATCTCCACGCATACGGCCGCTATCGGTGGTGTGGCAGGCGCCCTCTTCGTGTTCGGAGAGTTCTTCGCATTCAATCCCGTGTGGTGGCTCACGGTGGTGTTCGTCCTGGCAGGCTTGTTGGGCACCAGCCGCATGATCCTGCGCCAGCACTCGTTGCTACAGGTGGTCGCAGGCTTTATTGTAGGTCTCATCTGTTCGATATTGGGGCTGTTGTATTTGTAGTCATGTATGTGTAAAACCAGAATATAGTCATGAAACCGTTAGTAAGTATTATCATGGGCAGCACAAGCGACCTGCCCATCATGGAGAAAGCCTGTAAGTTGCTCGATGAGTTGCAGGTGCCTTTTGAAGTCAATGCGCTTTCGGCCCATCGTACGCCCGAAGCCGTAGAGGAGTTTGCCCGTACGGCCCAGGAGCGTGGCATCAAGGTGATCATTGCCGGAGCCGGTATGGCGGCTGCACTCCCGGGAGTGATAGCAGCCTCTACCACCCTGCCTGTCATTGGCGTGCCCATCAAGGGTATGCTCGACGGTCTCGACGCGATGCTCTCCATCATCCAGATGCCTCCGGGCATCCCCGTAGCCACCGTCGGTGTGAACGGTGCGCAGAATGCTGCCATCCTGGCTGTAGAGATGCTGGCGCTCAGCGATCAGGAGCTGGCACAGCGGATGGCTGTCTATAAAGGTCAGCTGAAGATCAAGATTGAGAAAGCCAACGAGGAACTGGCATCCATCAAGTATAAATTCAAGACGAACTAAATGTATCAGAGAAGACAATCAACAGAGGCCCGTGTTGGCCAGATCGGGATCGGTGGTAATAATCCCATCCGTATCCAGTCGATGGGTACGGTCGATACGAATAACACGGAGGGTTGTGTGGCCCAGGCCAAGCGTATCATCGACGCTGGCGGCGAGCTGGTGCGCTTCACGACTCAAGGCGTCCGTGAAGCCGAGAACATGAAACATATCTCAGCGCAACTGAAGGCTGACGGTTATCCGACACCGCTGGTGGCCGACGTGCACTTCACCGCGCATACGGCCGATGTGGCTGCGCTCTACTGTGAGAAGGTGCGCATCAATCCGGGCAACTATGTCGATCCCGGCCGCACGTTCAAGCATCTGGAATACACCGACGAGGAGTATGCTGCCGAGCTGCAGAAGATCGAGCGCCAGTTGGTGCCCTTCCTGAATATCTGCAAGGAGCATCACACCGCTGTGCGTATCGGTGTCAACCACGGTTCGCTCTCCGACCGCATCATGTCGCGCTATGGTGATACCCCCGAGGGCATCGTCGAGAGTTGCATGGAGTTCCTGCGCATCTTCAAGCGCGAGCAGTTCAATGATGTCGTCATCAGTATCAAGGCCTCAAACACGGTCGTGATGGTGACTACCGTGCGGCTGCTCGTCAAGACGATGGACAAAGAGGATATGCACTATCCGTTGCACCTCGGCGTCACTGAAGCCGGTGAGGGCGAGGACGGGCGCATCAAGAGTGCTGTCGGTATCGGTGCCTTGCTGACGGAAGGTATCGGCGACACCGTGCGCGTATCGTTGAGCGAGGAGCCAGAGTGCGAGATCCCTGTGGCCCGCAAACTCGTCGATTCCATCGCAGAGTGCGCTGCCTTGCGTGAACAGGCCGAGGCAGGTATCAAGGACGACACTATCACGCTCGATATGCATGAGACCGATTGGGAGTCGCTGCAGCTGAAGGCCGCTATGGCCGTCGGTGCGCTGCTGATAGACAAGAAGGCCCATCAGCTTGTGATCCACAATCCTGGTTTCGACGAGGCTAAACTCGTGGAACTTGCCGACGGCATCCTGCAAGCCGCGCGCATCAAGTTCACCAAGACGGAGTATATCTCTTGTCCGGGTTGTGGTCGTACGCTTTATAACCTGCAGGAGACCATCGCCAAGATCAAGGCTGCCACGAAAGACCTCGTGGGCCTGAAGATCGGCATCATGGGTTGTATCGTCAACGGCCCTGGTGAGATGGCCGATGCCGACTACGGATATGTAGGTGCTGGGCGCGGCAAGATCTCCCTCTATAAAGCCAAGGAATGCGTGGAAAAGAATATCCCTGAGGAAGAGGCCGTCGAGAAACTGCTCGACCTCATTCGCAAGGACAGAGAACAAAAATAAAGGCTATTTTTTAGGCACGGATTATCGCGGCTCTTTTTATAAAGAAACACGGCTTTAGTTTGCAATACCAAAGCCGTGTTTTTAATTGATTAAAGCTGGGTTAGTCAATGCCTAAGATCTTTACGAGTTCCTTCATACCTTCTGAAGCACCCTTCTGAATCTGCTTGACGCGTTCGCCAGCATTGATGTGATTCGGGTCGATGAGGTAGATGGGGGTGTCGGGCTTGGCGTAATGCATCAGACCAGCGGCAGGATAGACATTGAGCGAGGTGCCGATGATGATCAGGATATCGGCCTGTGCTGTCTCTTCCGCAGCGATGGTGATATTGGGTACAGCCTCACCGAAGAACACGATGAACGGGCGCAGCAGTGAACCGTCGCCGGCCTTCGTGCCAGGTTCAACCTCACAGTTGTCTGGCGTCAGGGTGATCTGGTAGCGCGGGTCATCGACATCACGGCTGGAACATACCTTCATCAGTTCTCCGTGCAGGTGGATGACCTTCGACGAGCCAGCCTGTTCGTGCAGGTTGTCGACATTCTGGGTGACCACCGTCACATCGTACTGCTCTTCGAGTTTCGCAACGAGTTTGTGGCCTTCGTTGGGCTTCACGTTCCAGCACTTCTTGCGGAGCATGTTGTAGAAGTTGGTTACTAATGTGGGGTCGGCCTCCCATCCTTCGTGAGTGGCCACCTTCTGTACGGGATAGTTCTCCCATAGTCCGTCGGCGTCGCGGAAGGTCTTCAGACCACTCTCTGCCGACATGCCGGCACCTGTCAAAACTACTATTTTCTTCATAGGTAAGATGATTAAAATCTATGCAAAAGTACAACATATATTTGAATGCAGACACACAAAGACACAAAGATTAAGTTAAAAAAAGAAAATTCTTCGTGTCTTTCTGTCTTTGTGTTCAGTTTTATTCATACCTTTGCAGCCAATTTTGTAGATTACACATTATTATATATAAAGAAAGAATGGATAAGTTAAGCTATGCATTGGGCCTGGGTATCGGTCAGCAGCTTGCCCAGATGGGTGCTAATGATATCAGTGCCGACGATTTCGCACAGGCCATCAAGGATGTGCTGGAGGGTAACGAACTGAAAGTGTCACATCGTGACGCCCAGACTATCGTGCAGGAATATTTTGCCAAGCAGCAGGAGAAGATCAAGGCTGAGCGCGCCGAGCAGGGCAAGGTGCATAAGGAGGCTGGTGAGAAATACCTCGCCGAAAATGCCAAGAAGGACGGCATCGTGACGCTTCCCAGCGGTCTGCAGTATCAAGTGCTGAAGGAAGGTAACGGCAAGAAGCCGACGGCCAAGGATACCGTGATGTGCCACTATGAGGGTACGCTGATCGACGGTACCGTCTTCGACAGCAGTTATCAGCGCGGTGAGCCCGCCACATTCCCCTTGCAGCAGGTCATCGCCGGTTGGACAGAGGGTCTGCAGCTGATGCAGGAGGGTGCGAAGTATCGTTTCTTCATCCCTTACCGTCTGGGTTACGGTGCTGGTGGCGCTGGCGCCTCTATTCCTCCGTTTGCAGCCCTGATCTTCGATGTGGAGTTGATCCAGGTGGTGAAGTAAGGCTTAGTCAGGATTTGAGAGTTTTTGTTTAAAGATATTAGAAAGCAATGAAAAAATTAATGTTTGTAGCCGCTATGGCTATTGTAGCAGCAGGATTTACTGCTTGTGGTAACTCAACACCGAAGGCCAGTCTGAAGACCGACGTCGATACGATGAGTTATGCTATTGGTATGGCTCAGACTCAGGGTCTGAAGGATTATCTCGTAGGAAGCCTGGGTGTTGACACCGCTTACATGAGCGAGTTCATCAAGGGTCTTAACGAGGGTGTCAATGCTGGTGACAACAAGAAGAAGGCTGCTTACTACGCAGGTATTCAGATTGGTCAGCAGGTTGCTAACCGTATGCTGAAGGGCATCAACCACGAGGTGTTCGGTGACGACTCTACCAAGTCCATCTCTCTGAAGAACTTCATGGCAGGTTTCATTACTGGTACGACTGGCAAGAAGGGTCTGATGACTATTGAGGAGGCTCAGGAGACCGCTCAGCGCAAGATGCAGGAGATCAAGGCTCGCGAGCTCGAGAAGGTCTGGGGACCGAACAAGGAGGCTGGTGAGAAGTTCCTGGTGGCAAATGCCAAGAAGGAAGGAGTGAAGACTCTGCCCAACGGTGTGCAGTACAAGGTCATCAAGGAAGGTACTGGTGCCGTTCCTGCTGATACCTCTCTGGTGAAGGTTCACTATGAGGGCCGTCTGCTCAACGATACCATTTTCGATAGTTCTTACAAGCGTGGTGAGCCCACCATGTTCCGTGCCAACCAGGTGATCAAGGGTTGGACTGAGGCTCTCTGCCACATGCCTGAGGGTTCTGTATGGGAGGTTTACATCCCACAGGAGCTGGCCTACGGCGAGCGCGAGCAGGGCGACATCAAGCCGTTCTCTGCACTGATCTTCAAGATTGAACTGCTCGAAGTTAATCCTAAGAAGTAATGAAAAAGACGATATGGATGGCACTCGCCCTTGTGGCGAGTGCTTCTTTTTGCCCAGTTGACGCTGCCAAGAAGAAAAACAAGGTGGTGGAGCAGCCTGTAGAAACACTCCGTCTGAACAATAGTTCCGACTCGGTGAGCTATGCTGCTGGTATGAACCTGACCAACGGTTTGATACCCTTCCTGCTCCAGCAGAAGGTGGATACCGCACTGATGGCCGACTTCGTGCGTGGTTTCCAGGATGCAGTCAAGACGGCTGACGATCCCAGGCAGAAGGCCTATGCGGTCGGTATGGACATTGCCCGTCAGGTCACTGAACGCATGTTGCCAGGTGTTACCAATGAGTTTAAGGATTCACCAGACTCTATCGTGCCTTCACTCTTTTACAAGGGATTTACCGATGCGCTGTTGAAGGATACAAGCATCTTCAAGACCGCTGCTGCCGAGACCTATTTCGTCGAGCGCCAGGCCTTCGACAAGGCTGCCAAGACGGAGAAACTCTGGGGACCCAATCGCGATGCCGGTAAGAAGTTCCTTGAGGAGAATGCCAAGAACGACAGTGTGATCACGCTCCCCAGCGGTTTGCAGTATAAGGTGCTGGTGAAGGGTGAGGGTGAGGTTCCCCTGGCCAATGAGAAGGTACAGGTGAACTATGAGGGCCGACTGATCGATGGTACTGTCTTCGACGCCTCTGCCAAGCACGGCGACAAGCCTGCTGAGTTCACGCCCACACAGGTAATCAAGGGTTGGACCGAAGCACTCACGATGATGCCGGTAGGCTCGAAGTGGCAGTTGTATATCCCCTACGAGTTGGCCTATGGCGAGCGCGAGGCTGGTGATATCAAACCTTACAGCACGCTGATATTCGATGTCGAACTGGTAGGCATTGACAGACCGAAGGCGGAGACGCCTGCTGAACCCGCCAAAACGACGAAAAAGACTAAAAAGTCGAAGAAATAACAGAGTGTGTCACGAAAGTGGCACACTTTTTTTGAATTTTTTCCATAAAAAGTTGCATTATTCAATTAAAATCCTTACTTTTGCTGACAAAATGTAACTTAATCGCGAAACAATGGAAAAAATTGATCTTTTGGACAAGAAGATTCTGAGCATTTTGTCGAAGAATGCGCGTATCCCTTTCAAGGATGTAGCTGCCGAGTGTAATGTGTCACGTGCCGCTATCCATCAGCGCGTGCAACATCTGATCGATGCTGATGTCATCACGGGTAGTGGATTTGATGTGAATCCCAAGAGCCTGGGCTACTCCACCTGTACCTATGTGGGTATCAACTTGGAGAAGGGATCGATGTACAAAGAAGTGGTCGAATGCCTGAAGCACATTCCCGAAGTGGTAGAGTGCCACTTTACTACTGGCCCTTACACGATGCTGGTAAAGTTGTATGCCAAAGACAACGAGCAACTGATGGACCTGCTCAATGGCAAACTGCAAGGCATACATGGTGTGGTGGCCACTGAGACCCTGATCTCGCTCGAGCAGAGTCTGAAGCGGGAGATTCCTATTACGTTTGACCAAGACGACAAGAAATGAACAGTCATTTTGACCTGCAGTCCCGACTGGACGCTGTCTATGCGCAATATCCAGAGGCTGGCTGCCAACCCGTTATAGGCATCACTGGCAACTACGACGACCTGACCTGTAAACTCGGGGAAGGCTATTATAAGTCGGTTCTTGCTGCCGGAGGTGTGCCATTGATTATTCCCCCAATCGCAGATACCGATACCATCCTGAATACCCTCGATCGTGTCGATGCCCTGATTCTCAGTGGTGGCGCTGACTTCAATCCCCTTTGGGCTGGTGAGGAGCCTTCGCCGTTGCTGCATGGCATCAATCAGGAGCGCGACTTGCCAGAATTGCTGATCACGCGTCTGGCCTATAACCGTCAGATTCCGATGCTTGGCATCTGCCGTGGTATCCAGACACTTGCTATGGCACTGGGTGGTCGCGTGATGCAGGATATCAGCGCCAAGGCTACGGTGAAGCATTCGCAGGATGCCAATCGCTCGGAGCCCACCCACAGCGTGGCCGTCGAGCAAGACTCCACCCTCTATCGCATCTATCAGATGTCTTCACAAGAGGGGGCAGGGGGGAGGCTTTTCGTCAACTCCTTCCACCATCAGGCTGTAGAGGAGCCTGGCAGCAAGTTCCGCGTTGTCGCCAAATCTGCCGACGGCATCATTGAGGCCATCGAGAGCAGCGAGTATAAGTCGATCCTCGGTGTGCAGTGGCATCCTGAATGCCTGGCCGACGGTCTGCCTCTTTTCCAATGGCTTGTGGGAGAGGCTCGCAGTTATCGTCAGGCTTGTCATACGCATGACCGCGTGTTGACACTCGACACCCATTGCGACACCCCGATGTTCTTCCCGCAGGGTATTCACTTCGACCATCGTGACCCGAAGATCCTGGTCGATCTTCATAAGATGACAGAAGGCCGTCAGGACGCTACCATCATGGTGTGCTACCTGCCGCAGCCGAAGCCGGGTGAGACCTTCGCCCAGCAGGTGAGTTTCGAGGTCAGTGGCCCTAAGGCCTATGCCGACCTCATCTTTGATAAGATAGAGACCATCGTCAATCAGAATAGCCGATACCTCAGTTTGGCGAAGACACCCGATGATCTCTGGATGAACAAGCACCAATGTCGCAAGAGCATTATGCTTGGTATCGAGAACGGACTGGCCCTTGAAGGCGACATCGCCAACCTGAAACATTTTGCTGAACGTGGCGTGGTCTATGTCACCCTCTGCCACAATGGCGACAATGATATCTGCGACTCGGCCCGTGGCAACAACACCCACAACGGCGTCAGTCAGTTTGGTGAGCAGGTCATCCATGAGATGAACCGTCTGGGCATCCTGGTGGATATGAGTCATGCAGGCGAGAAGAGTTTCTACGATGCTCTTGACATCAGCGCAAAGCCCATTGTGTGCAGTCATAGCAGCAGCCGTGCCCTCTGCGACCATCCGCGTAACCTGACTGACGATCAGATGCGCGCGTTGGCAGCTAAGGGCGGAGTGGCGCAGACCACCATCTATCACGGTTTCCTGAGAAAAGACGGCGAAGCTACCATCCGCGACGTGATGGCTCATCTCGACCATGCCATCGACGTGATGGGCATCGACCACGTAGGTCTTGGTACCGACTTCGACGGCGACGGCGGTGTGTGCGGTCTGGCCGATTCCTCCGAATTGATTAATTTCACCCGTCAACTGCTGGCTCGTCGCTATAGCGAACAGGATATCCAGAAGATCTGGGGCGGTAATTTCCTACGGGTGATGAAACAAGTACAGAACGTATGAGATGTTTTCTGAAGACAGTCTGTGCGGCAACACTCGTCGCCGCATTGGTCTCTTGCGGGCTTCGCAAGCAGGCTTCTAGTGACGATTCGATGAGTATGCAACCAATAGGACCAGCCTTTATTGCCGACAGTGCCTTCCAGTTCTGTCAGCAGCAGTGTGACTTCGGTCCGCGTACGATGAACAGCGAGGCCCACGAACAGTGTGGTCAGTGGATAGTCTCTAAGTTCCAACAGTACGGAATGACCGTTACCGAGCAGAAGGCAACGCTGGCGGGCTTCGACGGCACCAAGTTGCAGAGCACTAATATTATCGCCAGTTATCTGCCCTCGCAGACAGACCGCATCCTGCTTTGTGCCCACTGGGATAGTCGTCCTTGGGCTGATAATGATCCTGATGAAGCCAATCGTAAAAAGCCCGTATTGGCCGCTAACGATGGGGCGAGTGGGGTAGCTGTGATGCTGGAGATTGCACGCCTGCTCTCGACCGACAGTCTGAAGCTTGGCGTTGATTTCGTGTGCTTCGACGCTGAAGACTGGGGTGTGCCTCAATGGAGCGATGCCGAAGATACGGGTGACTCCTGGGCTCTTGGTGCGCAGTACTGGGCTGCCAATTGTTCCCGTGAACAGGCGAAATCCTATCGTTTTGGCATCCTGCTCGATATGGTTGGTGGCCAAGGTGCGCAGTTCTATCAGGAGCAGTTCTCCCTCAAGTATGCGCGCAATGTCGTGGATAAGGCTTGGCGGGCAGCGCAGATAGTAGGCTATGGCAGCATGTTCCCTAACCAGATCGGTGGCGGTATCACCGATGATCATATCCCTGTAAATACGGTGGCGAAGATTCCTTGCATCGATATCATCCCCTATTATCCTGACTGTGAGCAGAGCAGTTTTGGACCTACATGGCACACCTTGAGTGACGATATGGATCATATCGATCGGAACACCCTTCAGGCTGTCGGTCAGACCGTCATCCAGGTACTTTTCTCAGAGAAATAAGCTGAAATTCAATTTATATCTGTCCGGCTTCGACCATGCGGACGACGCGCTCCGTCAGACGGTCGGTGCCCTCTGGGTCGTATTCTTTCTTCAGGCTGGCACCGAAGCCCCAGGCAAAGACTTGCCAGAAACCTGCACGGATAGGACCCATGAAGGCTTTAATCATATCATAGCTGGAGGAGTGGCACTCACGGTCGATGAGTTTGATGAGCAGCTTACCCTGTGAGTAAGTAAGTTTCTTCATCTTCGGCTTGTAGGTGCGGAAGATATCGTCTTCCACGCGCTTGATATGTTCTTCCTTTGACTTTTCGTCGGGCAGCATTTCCAACAGTTCTGTGGTTTCTATCAGCATCTGCCGTGCCTCTTTGGCGATGGGCAGCACCTTCTTCACATTCGTCACCAGACGCATGTACGACTGCGCCTGCTTCTTGTTCTTGAAGGTCAGTTCGGGATAGACATAGACATTGTTCATCTCCATATACTGGATGCTGTCGCCCTCATGGAGCACCTTGCCAACCTTCACCGTAGGGACGAAGGTAGGCGAGTCCATCTCTGCCAGTACTTGTTCGGCAGTCTTCTGTTGGTCTTGTGCCTGAACGGGCAAACACAGACTTGAAACGAGGGCTATGGTCAGTATATGTCGCATCTTGGCTGCAAAAGTACGCAGTTTTTCTGACTCTACGATGAAATTTCTTTCGTTTTTGCATTTATTTTAGAAAAATGCATTATCTTTGCATCGTTATCTTAAAAATAGTAGCTTATGAAGGCACGAATAGTGACGCTTTTGTTGATGCTGTCACTGGGCGTAAAAGCTCAGGATGTACAACTGCGACCTTGGGAGGTGTATCTGAACGAGGTGATGACATTGGAGGATGTCGAGTCGGCATCGTTGGAAACGGTCTATGACCTGCTCTGCGAACTGGAGCAGCATCCGCTGGATATCAATTCGCTAACGCGTGAAACGCTGGAGCAGTTTCCATTCCTTTCTGCACAGCAGATTGAGGAAATCATCGAATACAGAGACCGCTACGGACCGTTGAAGTCGGTCGGAGAGTTACAGATGGTGCGCTCGCTCGACTATGCCCAGCGACGGTTGCTCTCCTATTTTATATATATAGGCGATGAGCAGGAGAGAGGTTTCCCGAAGCTGGACGACATCGCCCGATATGGGCGTCACGAACTGATGGCTACGGCCCGTATCCCCTTCTATCGGCGCAAGGGCGACGACGGAACTTATCTGGGTGATCCTTACCGTCACTGGCTGCGCTATCAGTTTACGTATCTTGACGCGGTGAAGGCTGGCTTCGTGGGCGCCAAGGATGCTGGGGAGCCGTTCTTTACTGGACGGAACCGTTGGGGCTATGATCATTATGCATTCTACCTGCAACTACGAGGACTGGGACGGTTGGAGTCGCTCTGTCTTGGGCATTATCGCATCTCGATGGGAATGGGACTGGTGATGAACAGCGACTTCAGTTTGGGGAAGGTAGCCATGCTCCAGAATCTGGGACGTGCTTCGACAGGCCTACGGGCTCATTCCTCGCGCTCTGACAATTTCCTGCAAGGGGCAGCCGCAACGCTGAACCTTGGCAAAGGCCTGCGGCTGACAGCCTTCGGATCCTATCGTCCTATCGACGCGACGCTGAACAAAGACGGTACGGCAGCGACGCTTCTGAATACGGGCTATCACCGTACAGAAGCAGAGATGGACAAGAAGCATAATCTCGATATGCTGAAGGCAGGGGGTAGCCTCAGTTATCAGTATGGTGGTCTGCATATTGGGCTGAATATGGCCTACAGCCAACTGAGCCGTGAACTGAAACCTAACACTTCTGCGCTCTATCGGAAGAACTATCCGCAGGGGAAGGACTTCCTGAATACGAGTCTTGACTACCGCTATGCGAGTCACCGATTGTCGCTGAGTGGGGAGACGGCCATCGACAAAGCGGGTCATCTGGCAACGATCAATACCGCCAGTATCCGATTGAGTGACACATGGAGTATGATGGCCCTGCAACGGTTCTATGCCTATAGCTATGCCTCAATCGACGCCCAGAGTTTCAGTGAGGGTGGTCGCGTGCAGAACGAAAGCGGTGTCTATCTCGGACTCACCTGGCAACCTTCGCCCAGCCTGCGTCTTGATGCCTATACCGACTTCGCCTATTTCGCCTGGGCACGCTATCAGGTCTCACAGTCGTCGAATAACTGGGATCATCTGTTACAAGGCACTTGGCAGCATCGCCGATGGACGCTGGATGCCCGCTATCGCCTGCGTCTCAAACAAAAAGATAATGCGGACAAAACTGCACTCGATAGTCACCCAGAACATCGGCTGCGTCTTGGTCTCAGTTATGCTGGCGAAGGTGGATTCGGGACGCACACCCAGATTGACGGTGGTTACTATGCCTATGGAGAGAAAGAGTGGGGCATGATGATCAGTCAGAGTCTGTCGTATGAAAGTCGTCGGTTGCGGTTGAATGGTGGTGTGGGCTATTTTCATACCGATAGCTATGACAGCCGCGTCTATCTCTACGAAAAGGGACCGCTCTATACTTACGGGTTGACATCGTTCTATGGTGAAGGCATCCGCTATTGGCTGATGGCGCGGGCAGCTATTGGACAGAAACTGACGTTGACGGCGAAAATCGGGGTGACAGACTATTTCGATCGAAGTACCATCGGTAGCAGCTATCAACAGATAGATGCCTCGTCGATGACGGATATGGATCTGCAGGTAAGGTGGAAATTCTGAGAGACTACAGCATACTGCGATAGAGGTCAGCCACTTGTCCAGCCACATCGTTGCCCTGGAAACGGCGGATGTAGTCGCGACTACGACGGATGCGCTCTTCACGGCCTTCGGCACCACGAAGTACTTGACTGATGGCGTGGGCCATTGCCTCATCATCGTCAGGATCGACATACAAGGCATCAGGTCCGCCAGCCTCTTCCAGACACGAACCAGTACAGGCCACAACGGGCAGTCCGCAACTGATGGCCTCGATAATAGGAATGCCGAAACCCTCGTAACGTGAGGGATAGACAAAAGCTTCGGCGCCGGCATAGAGGGCAGGCAGTTCTTCGTTGGTGACCCCATGCATGATCTTCACCCGATGACTCAGACCATGACTGGCGGCATAAGCACTTACCTCGTCGGTATAGGGCGTATGTCTGCCTACAATCACCAATGATAGCTCTTCTGGCAGATGATGGAGTGCCTTTACCGCCAGAAGGATGTTCTTCCGTTGCTCGATGCTGCCAACGCTAAGGATATAACGGGGAACGTCACCGCGTGCCTGTCCTCCTGTGAGGTCAGTGATGCTGCAACTTTGGTAGATGACAGAGATGCGGCTTTCGTCAACGTTGCTGTAGGCCATGATGTCGCGTTTCGTACATTCGCTGATGGCGATGATATGGTCGGCCTCCTGGATAGTCTGACGGAATTTCCAGGCATATATTTTCGTGTCGAGCCAGTGGTAGTATTCTGGATGACGGAGAAAGATCAGGTCGTGGATGGTGACGACGCTCTTGATGCCGCTCTTGTGGATACCAATGGGCAATTCTCCCGTCAGTCCGTGGTAGATCTGAACGCCATCGCGCTGCAAGTCGCTGATGATACCCCTTGTGCGCCAAAGGGCTTTACTGAAGGGCAAAGATGACTTGGCAGGGTAGCAGAAGCGGATATTCTCATGCTCACAGACCTGACGGCGCAGGTCGTCACGTCCCTGATCAGGCGCATAAAGACGCAATTGCAGTGAAGGCTGACTCTGTGAGAGGTCGTTGACGAGCGTACGACCATAACTACCCAGTCCGGTAGCATTCCTGACAATGCGCTTGGCATCATAGCCGACGATGATTCGTTCTGTCATGACTTCTTGAAGTGCTTGAATACGAAACGGACGAGGACGAAGTTGGTGGGAACGGCAATGGCCAGAACGGCAATCGGTGCCAGTTCGCGGCTAAGGCCGAGCCACAAGAAGAAATTGAAGAGCACGATGTGAAGCAGGTAGTTTACCAGATGTGCTCCTCCGAATCCGATACCATTCTTGGCAGAGGTCTTCTCCTTGAATGTGAAATGCGCGGAGAGATAGTAGTTTACCAGGAAACTGAGTACGTAGCCGATGGTATAGGCCACGTTGACATTGATCCAGTGCTGCAGCACCCAGTAGATGGCGTAATGGATAGCCGCCGCTGTGGTGCCTACGATTGCAAAACGTATCAGTTCGCCGAGTGTTTCTTTCTTCTGCATATATGCAAAAGTAACCAAAACATCCAAATACTACAAAAAAGTCAGCCCTTTTTTTGCTTTTTTTAGTTTTTTGCTTACCTTTGCAAGTAAATTACCTAAGTGTATGATACTATTAAGCTTTGATACAGAAGAGTTTGACGTGCCTCGTGAGCATGGTGTGGACTTTTCGTTGGAACAAGGGATGGCCGTTTCGAAGGTAGGCACTAACCGTATCCTTGATGTCTTGAAACAGAATGGTGTGCGTGCTACTTTTTTCTGCACGGGAAACTTTGCGGAGAATGCGCCTGAGGTGATGCAGCGCATCATGGACGAGGGGCATGAAGTGGCCTGTCATGGTGTGGACCATTGGCAGCCAAAGGAGACAGACTTTGCCCGTTCGAAGGAAATTCTGGAGCGCGTGACGGGACGTACGATTTATGGCTACCGACAGCCTCGTATGTTCCCAGTTGTCGAGTCGGAAATCAAGCGAGTGGGCTATCGTTACAACTCGTCGTTGAATCCTGCCTTTATTCCTGGGCGTTATATGCATCTTACGGAACCGCGCACCTGGTTTATGAAGGATGGTGTGATGCAGATACCTGCTTCCGTCACTCCTCTGATCCGTTTTCCGCTGTTCTGGCTCGCTTTGCACAATCTGCCCGAGGCACTCTATCATTGGATGACGCGTCGGGTGCTCAAGAAGGATGGCTATTTTGTCACCTATTTCCATCCTTGGGAGTTCTATGAGCTCAAAGAACATCCAGAGTTCAAGATGCCGTTTATCATCAAGAACCATAGTGGACAGCAGATGTGTCAACGCCTCGACCGTCTGGTTAAGATGCTGAAGGCCCAAGGCCATGAGTTTATAACATTTAATGAGTTTGTGGAAAGGGTACAGAAATGATCAGATTAGCTACAGTATCGCCTTGTTATAATGAAGAAGAGGTGTTGCGTCACAGTGTGGAACGGCTGACGGCCCTCTTTGAACGGATGATTGCCGAAAAGCTCATCTCCAGTGACTCCATGATGGTGTTTGTCAATGACGGTAGTCGTGATCGTACCTGGGAGATTATCCGTGAACTACATGCTGAGAACAAGTTCGTTCGTGGTATCAATATGTCGCGGAATGTCGGTCATCAGAATGCTATCATGGCTGGGATGATGACGGCCCGTGAATGGGCTGATGCGGTGATTACGCTCGATGCCGACCTTCAGGATGATATTGAGTGTATCCCTAAGATGGTGAAGGACTTTGAGGCAGGCAATGATATCGTCTATGGTGTGAAAGTGTCACGTGAGGCTGATCCTTTCATGAAGAAACTGACCGCTCAGACCTTTTATAAACTGCAGAGTTCGATGGGCGTCGAGAGTGTCTATAATCATGCCGACTTCCGTCTGATGAGCCGTAAGGCTCTCGATATGCTGTCCACTTATAAGGAGCACAACCTCTATCTGCGTGGCCTTATTCCGATGATCGGATTGCAGCATACTACGGTAGATGATGTTATCAGTGAGCGATTTGCAGGTCAGTCGAAGTATACGCTGAAGAAGATGCTGCGTCTGGCATTGAATGGCATTACGGCCTTCTCCGTGCGCCCATTGTTCCTTATTTATAATATAGGAATTCTGTTTTTGGCTATTGCCTTCTGTATTGGTTGTTATGTGGTATACTCGCTGGTTGTTGGTACCGCCGTACAAGGTTGGGCATCATTGATTCTCTCCATCTATCTTGTCGGTGGTTTTATACTGATCTCAATGGGCATTATGGGCACCTATATCGGCCAAATCTATACCGAGGTGAAGCGCCGTCCGCTTTATCACGTTGCCGAAATCCTGTAGTCTCGGGTGTTCATCTCCCAGATCAGGACGAGCCACATAATGGTAGTGGGAAGGGCCTTCAAGGCATAGGGCTCTAAGAACTGTTTCCAGATGAAACGTGGGAAGAAGACGTCGCTCGTGCAGAGGGAAGTGAAGATAAAGGCATAGACAAGTAGCCATGTAGCCCATCGGCCACGCTTGAAAGGTGCTGTGGTGTACCAGACTGCAAAGCCCGTCATGGCGGCAATGTAGCCATAACTTTCTGTACCTGTGGAGAACAATAGATGGAACATCGCTACCGAGGCCAACATCGCATAGCGGAAACCTGTATGTTGGAACTGGTCTGTACGGCGGAAAGGCGACAGGAACAGTAGTGCTCCAGGGATGAGCAACCATAGGTCGCTGTACTCGGTATTGCCTGTTATCTTACGTGGGATGCCTAAGAGGGACGTATTCGTCGTGTTGAAGGCTTCTGCTAGATTCTGGGCATTCTTAGCTACGAGCGAGTCGTACCAGCCGAAATATTGTTGCACCACATATTCAGGACTTGATATGGCCATTGGGGCGACAAAGAAGAGCAAAGCCCATCCGAGACATGCCAATATGAATTTCTTTTTCTCATTGATGAAGAAGAAGAAAGCAAATCCCATGACGCCGTATAGCTTGATGAAGATGGCCAATATGATGATAAATGCAGCCCAGACAGGCTTCTGTTTCTGTACACAGGCGAAGGTGAGCAAGAGCATACCAGCCATCGCCAAGTCGAACTGTTCGACGAACAGCGGAGTCAAAACCTCATGAAGACAGAACCAGAACATGAAGACCTTCTGCCAGCGCTCCAGAGGCATATATCGCACACCGATGTAGAAGACAGCTACGAGGAAGCACTCCCACAGCAGCATGCCCCACGTATCGGGTAATATAGCGAAGGGGCCGATCACGTAGGCAAAGATGGCACCATAGTGGTTGCAGTCACCTTTCAGATAGTCATAAAACTCATAGAGTGGCAGCTGGTTGATGGTATTCCAGAATACCGACTTATAGATGTGATAGGTGTCGTTATTCTTATGCCATTTCAGCAGGCCGATGATGATGGGAATCAATGCGTAGATGATCGTAATAGTCGTCCAGCTCCGCCAGAAAGGCAGGGCGAAGAAGTGGGTGAATTTAGCCTTGAAGGTCATTAGGCTATTGTCTCTTAGGTTGTTCATGATGATGCTATTGGTTGCAAAGGTACGCATAAAATCTGGAAAAATCAACGTTTTTTCCCTTTTTTATTTGGTTAGGTAATAAGTAATGTGTAACTTTGCAGACAAAAATCCGGAAATCCGGTTTTTATAGAATTTGCATTCTACTTG
>OMZO01000068.1 GCA_900315525.1 uncultured Prevotella sp.
TGTAACTTTGTAATAAATTGCAGGATTTCTTTATATAAAGGCAGTTTGGGGAATTGAGGAAAAATGGGGTTACGATTTGGAGACCGTTCTCAATTCTACGTTCTGCTACAAATTGCATTCAATGAACTCCGACTTTGAGCCACCAGCCTTTTCTATGACTCTCTTTCGGGTGCAAAGGTACAACAAAAAAATGAAAGGACAAAGGAAATTCCTATTATTATTGAGTTTGGACGGAAATCTGTAGACATATAAACCAGTGGGCATATACAAAAGGTAAGAAATAAAGAGGGAATCTGTAGCCGACGTGTCAGCACAGACATCCTTTTTTCATCTGTCCAACACCTTTTCATCATTTCACCCAATCGGTATTCTTTACTACGACAGACGATAACATACGAAAGTCGTTTTTTTATTGGCGAAGCCGATACTGAGATGAAGTTTACGTCAGATAGTTTCCACCCAAAATAGATATTGCACGAATGGTAACTCTTTCGTAACTTTCACCACCTGTCCGAAGATTTCATAGCAGCATCATTGCAGTGGCCGTCTGCACGGCTTCCATCGAATTGTCAACGCTCAGTTTCTGGAGGATGTTTTGGCGGTGAGTGTTCACGGTGTGGATGCTGATGTGGAGCGTGTCGGCAATCTCCTTGCTGAGTAGGCCCTGCTTGATAAGCAGCAGGATTTCCCGCTCGCGCTTACTCAAGATATTGAAACGTTCTTCATAGAGAGCCAGTTTTTGCACGGCACCAGTCTCTACATTGATAATACTGGGATTGATGCCGTGAATCGGTTCTTGCTCTGGCGACAGTTCGTATAGGCAGGTAACGAGTCGCATTAGTCCGTCGGCATCGTTCATCTGGATGCGGGTCACATTATGAATATAGGTATAGTCGCCATTAGCCTTCTGCATCCTGATGCGGCAGGTGGCGTGGTATTTCAGCCGTTCCTCGGCCCTCATGTCATCCACCATCTCGAAGTAACGGAGTTCGAGCATCCGCTTGTCCACCAGGTCCTCAGGGTGGATGCGCCGATAGATGAAGTCCTCGTCGATGTCAATCAGTTCCTCCTCCGGCACCTCGCCGTGCAGCCCTAAGATGTCCACCAGCCTGCCAATGGCAAAGTAACTGCCGTTCGTGGCCAGATCGCTCAATATGGCGCACCCCTGACTGATGGCAGTCGATGCACCGATAAACCGTCGGCAGGCCTCGATGTCACCTTCATCCAGTGCCGATAGCCGGAACTCATGCCGGTGGAACACTGTCTGTAACTCCTTCCTCAGTACATCCATATCCTCTACACTTTTGGTTATAAATCAGTATTGCACGGTTCAAGGAATCCTTGTACCTTTGCACCGCACTTTCTCAAGTGCAAAGGTACGAAATAAAAATCAAATCAAAACCGAAATATGGATAATACAACAACGACAAAAGGACAAACGATTGACAAGCACAAGTTTGTCACACCACCCAGACACATTAACTTCCATGCCAAAAGGCTTTTTGGCGAGATGGGACGTATCCTTGACGGGGCTATTGCTTATATAGACCTCAATGGTGGAGGGCCAACGGAACTGCACACCCATGAGCATGACCACCTCTTTATCGTGACCGAGGGCGAGGCTCGTATACAATTGGGTGACCGCGAGGTGATTATTGGGCAAGACGAAGCATTCCTCGTTGACGGGCATATTCCTCATGCCGTCTGGAACAATTCGGATGGTATCACCAAGATGATAGGTATTTCAGTCATAAAGTAATATGAGCAGAATTTTAATATTGGTGGGCAGTATGCGTCGAGGCGGGAATACCGAGATGCTGGCGCAGGCATTTGCGGAGGGAGCCCGAGAACATCATGAGGTGGAGATTATTTCTGTGGCTGATGTCAAGGTCAATCCCTGCATTGGATGTAATTCCTGTTTTAGCAGAGCTGGTAATGCCTGTTCACAAAAAGATGATATGACAGCGATATACGCAAAGTTGAGGCTAACGGATGTCCTCGTCCTGGCCTCACCCGTCTATTTCTACGGCATCAGTGCCCAGCTAAAGGCTGTAATAGACCGACTGCACACGCCACTTCGAAACCATTTCCCTATCCGATGCTTCGCCCTGCTGTTAGTAGGTGCGTCCACCCTGCCAGAACTGTTTGATGCTATCGTGACCCAATACCGGCTCACCCTCAATTTCTTCCATATAGAGGATGCTGGCATGGTACTGGTTAGGGGAGTAAAAGACAAAGGTGACATCAAAACCACGGATGCCTTGGAACGAGCATATCGGTTAGGACAAAACATTATAGGATAACTATTAATTACCAAGATTATGAATGTAAAACAAAAGAAAATGTTATTGACGATGCCAAGCATCATCCTTATGTCAGTCACATGGTGGCTCGTATTCTACAACCTCTGTCACATGCCAAAGGCATTCTGCTTGGCAACTGTGGCGTTCGTGATTCTCTCAGCTTTCAGCAAGGCGATTGTTCCTGCCGAGATGAAGAGGCCGAAAGACATACTGATAAGCGCTATTTGGGCTTTGGTATGGTTTCCGTGGCTCTGCTACGAACTGCTGTTGAGGCATGGAGTTTTAAGAAATGCTATGGCTATAAGTGTCTTCTGCTGTATGGTCTTGTCCACAAATGCGGCAGTTAAGATTGACCGTATCGAACCGACAGACTGGTATGTTGGGATGAAGAACACCTCGCTCCAACTGATGATCTATGGCAAGGATGTGCGTAATGCCAATGTCACGACAGACTATTCTGGTGTTGCCATCGACTCCGTCGTCCGTTTGGACAGTCCCAACTACCTGTTGGTCTATCTGAATATGGCAGAAGCCAAGGCAGGTGAGATGGTACTGAAGATAGATGGCAAGCGAGTCAGGTATCAGTTGAAGCATCGGGAGAAACGCGGCGAAGAGCGCATTGGATTTACCTGCGCTGATGTGCTCTACCAACTGATGCCCGACCGCTTTGCCTCTGGCATGGTGGAGAACGACCAACTGATAACGATGAATCCCTATCAGTGCGACCGCTCCAACCCCAACCTTCGTCATGGTGGCGACTTGGAGGGAATCCGTCAGCATCTGGACTACTTCAACGAACTGGGCGTAACCGCCCTTTGGTTTACACCCGTCTTGGAGAACAACTCACCTGACCGCGACGGTTCCAGCACCTACCACGGCTATGCGCCAACTAACTACTACCGCATAGACCCGCGCTTCGGCAGCAATGAGGACTATCGCATGCTGACCGATGAGGCTCACAAGCATGGACTGAAAATGGTGATGGACATGATATTCAACCACTGCGGCTTTGAGCATCCGTGGGTGGCAGATATGCCCTCATGCGACTGGTTCAACTGCCCGGAGTGGTTGACCGATGCAAATGGTGAACCGACTGCCAACGAGAAATATCAGCAGACGAGTTACCAACTGACGCCCGTCCGCGACCCATACGCCTCGAAGATAGACCTGCACGAAACGCTGGAGAGTTGGTTCGTGCCATCGATGCCCGACCTTAACCAGCACAATCCCCACGTGCTGCGCTATCTCATTCAGAACTCCATGTGGTGGATAGAGACTATAGGCATCGACGGCATCCGTATGGACACCTACCCCTACGCTTTCGGAGATGCCATGTCTGAGTGGATGCAGGCTATCAACGAGGAGTATCCCAACTATAACGTCGTCGGAGAGACGTGGGTGACGGAGCCTGCCTATACTGCTTCCTGGCAGAAGGACAACTGGCTGACCAAGGAGAACAGCCACCTGCCTACCGTGATGGACTTTGCTTTCTACGACCGCATGGTACAAGCAGCGGGTGAGAACACCAACGACTACGGCAAAGGCCTCAACCGCATCTATAACTCGCTGGTCTATGACTACCTCTATCCCAATCCGTCGAGTGTACTGGCTTTCATAGAGAATCACGACACAGACCGCTATTTAGGAAACGGAACGGATACTCTCGCACTGAAACAAGCGTTGGCATTACTGCTGACCATCAATCGCATTCCTCAGCTTTATTATGGTGTGGAAATCCTGTTGAATGGCACGAAAGCACAGGGCGACGGCAATGTGCGGCAGGATTTCCCTGGCGGCTTCTGGGATGACAGCCGAGATGCTTTTACAGCTGAAGGGCGCACAGATGCGGAGAACAGCATGTTCCGTTGGCTCAGCCGTCTGCTGCACTGGCGACAGGGTAATGAGATCATCAGCAAAGGCACAATGACGCAGTTTATACCGTATCGAGGCATTTATGTTGTTGCCAGACAATACCGAGGACGAACGGTTCTTATCATCCTCAACGGAACGCCCGACGTCACCACCTTGCCTGTCAGCCGCTATAAGGAAGTCATCGGACATCACCGACAAGGCCGAAACGTCATTTGCGGCTGTGCTGTTGATCTCAGCAGAGAGATAGAACTCCAACCCCGTGAATCACTCATCATAGAATACTGAATAGCGTATGAAGCCACTGATATTGAAACAAGACCTGCTGGCGGCATTCCATGAGTTGGGAATGCACGAGGGAATGACGGTGATGGCGCATACCTCATTGAGCAGTATGGGGTATGTATGCGGAGGCGCACCGACGGTGATAGAGGCACTGTTGGAAACTGTTGGGAAGGAAGGGACGATTATGATGCCGACACAATCGTGGAAGAACCTTGATCCCGATGTGGGCGTGCATCCCGAAGTGAGCGAAACAGATTGGCAGATAATACGCGACTACTGGCCCGCCTACGACAAACGGACGACACCGACGCAGACGATGGGAGTCGTCGCAGAGTTGTACCGTCAGTGGCCTGGCACGCTAAGAAGCGACCACCCTGCCCGCTCCGTATCGGCTAATGGGAAGATGGCCGGCTTTCTTACTGGGCACCACGACCTGTCGAATATCTTCGGAGACGGCTCACCCATAGGGCGGCTCTACGACATCGACGGATACGTACTGCTGATTGGTGTGGGTTATGACAAGAACACCTCTCTGCATTTGGCTGATGCCCGTGCCGAATATAAGAGCAAGCACACCACGATAGAGCATAGTGCCATCATGGAGAATGGGTGTCGTGTCTGGAAAGCTTACGAGACGCTCTACGTCGATGGCAAGGACTTCACTCAAATAGGCGAGGCCTTTGAGCAGACGCATCCCGTCGCTAAAGTCCGGCTGGGGAATGCCGTACTCCGACTGATGTCTCAAAGGCAACTCGTAGACTTCGCCGTGAGATGGATAGAAGCACACAGAGACTGAAAATTCATCAGTTTTGGGTATTGCACAAATGGAAAAATCGCCGTACCTTTGCAGCGCAAATTCAAGATACATATGCAAAGAAGATATAAAAGACATAGGTTCTTGCAGAGCAAGCGGCCTTTGGCCGAGCGAGTAGCCATAGACATCCGTCGGGAGAGGACTTACAGCTGTAGGTCCTCTCTTTTTTCTGAACGGTTTTGAATATTGTTCATTTTTGAAGAGATAGAGACTATGCAGATACAAAAGGAACATACACGCGAGCAGATACTACAGGCGGCAGAGCAGGCTTTCCACCAACAAGGCTTTGCCAAGACCTCGATGCGCGACATTGCCCGGCTATCGGGCGTGGGTGTGGGAAATCTCTACAACTATTTCCCAAAGGGTAAGGATGAGATATTCCGCCTGATAGTCAGTCCGCTGATACAGGACATGGAACGGATGGTTTACGAGCACCACGATGAGCGGCATGCAGAGAGGTACTTGGACTACTTGAGCAACGGAAATCCAGAATTGCTGGAATACCAGATGCGGGAATACCTCTCTCTGATGCGCCGCCATCGTCGCCTGATGGAACTG
>OMZO01000043.1 GCA_900315525.1 uncultured Prevotella sp.
AGAAGGGGCTTCAACCACTCCCCAAGCCCCTCGCCAATCTTTGGCAAGGGGATGTAATTGACTACGGGCAAGGACCGCCCTACGTCAAGGTTTTGGTATGGCTCGCAAAGCCTGTGCCCCTACGGGGCGAGCCATGGTTTATATATCGCGTTTCGCGATAAACAAAAACATCCCGACCCTTTGATGGGTCGAGGATACATTAATGTAAGAGCGACAGGCGGAGCGGTTAAGTCTCTTGCCAAAGATTGGCGAGGGGCTTGGGGAGTGGTTCGAGGTCCTCCTTAGGACAAGGAGGATGAGGTGGTTGTGACCCTGCAGGGCAATGCCCTGCCAATAGGGGGTACCTTTGACCTTAAAAAAGGTCGAAATTAGGCGGCGTCGAGAAAAAACTCAAATATTATTTGGTTTTTTGCTCGATTTGTAATTTTGAGGCGTTGCCTCGAAGGTACTTTCGTTCGAAAATAAAAATAAATGCGGATTTATTTTGTATTTTCCTCACTTATTCGTACCTTTGCAGGCTGAAAAAGTATGAATTGGAATTTGGTATTGAAATGAAACATCCATTTGACAAGATATTAAATTGGTATTTTACGAAGAATTCGCTGCCTTATTGGTGTATCTTACTGATAGACTGCCTGAGTGTGTGGGCTAGCGGGTTGTTATCTTATTGGATATTCAATAGTCTCAGCGTGGTGGTGGAACGGGCCTTCCCGCTGCTGAATACGCTGGTGTGCTTCGTTATCCTGAGTGTGCCTGGGTTCAGGCTGTTCCATACTTATTCGGGTTTCATGCGCTATTCGAGTTTCGTGGACCTGATGCGCGTGGTGTATGGTAATACGGTGTCGGTGGTGCTGGTGTTGCTGGCTGACCAGATCCTGAATTATTACTACGTGGACTATTTCGTGAACTTCAGCACGACGTGTATCTGTCTGACGTATCTGTTTGCCACCCTGTTCATGTGGGGCTTGCGTGTCTTCGTGAGGACGCTCTTTGATGTGGCGTTCTCGAACTCGCGGGCGCTCCGTGTATTGATCTACGGGGTGGTGTCGGACGGCGTGGGTATCGCCAAGAGTATCCGTACGCAGCGCCCCAGACGGTTTGTGGTGAAGGGTTTTGTGTCGCAAGGCAAGAACACGAAGCATCTGGAGGTGATGGGAGAGAAGGTGTATTCTGCCGATGAGGATATCGCCACCATCATCAAGGAGAACGATATCGAGGGTGTGCTGGTGTCGCCGTCACGCGTGAAGGACTTCCGGAACAACCAGGCGCTGCAGGACAGTATCCTGGGTGCCGGGGCAAAGATCTTCATGGCGCAGGGTGCGAAGGAGCTGAATCCTAACAACGACCTGAACGACGAGGAGATCGGCAACCTGCAGATGCGTGAGGTGAGCGTGGAGGAGTTGTTGCCGAGAAGTGAGATCCGCGTCGATCTGAAGTCGGTGGAGGAGTTACTAAAAGGTACGCGCGTGCTCATCACTGGTTCGGCCGGTAGTATCGGTTCGGAGATGGTGCGCCAGGTGGCCGCCTTCAAACCGGCCAAGATGATGCTCATCGACCAGGCCGAGACGCCGCAGCACGATATCCGCTTGATGATGGCGCGGGACTTCCCTGACATCGAGGCCGAGGTGGTGGTGACGAGTATCAGTCGTCAGCGCCGTATGGAGGAGATCTTCAGTACGTTCAGGCCAGACTACGTGTTCCATGCTGCCGCCTACAAGCATGTGCCGATGATGGAGGACAATCCCTCGGAGGCTGTGCTGAACAATATCTGGGGTACGAAGATCATCGCCGACTACGCCGTGAAATACGGGGTGAAGAAGTTCGTGATGATCTCGACCGACAAAGCCGTGAATCCGACGAACGTGATGGGTTGTTCGAAGCGTATCTGTGAGATCTACGTGCAGAGTCTCGACCAGGCCATCAAGAACAAGAAGACGCCGGAATACCTGCATCTGCTGAACAACAAGCAGAGTGCTGAGCACAAGCAGACATACAGGACCCAGTTTGTGACGACCCGCTTCGGTAATGTGCTGGGGTCGAACGGTTCGGTGATTCCCCTGTTCAAGGAGCAAATCAAGAATGGTGGTCCTGTGACGGTGACAGACGAGCGTATCGTGAGGTTCTTCATGCTCATCCCAGAGGCCTGTAAGCTCGTGCTGGAGGCCGGTACGAAGGGAAATGGTGGTGAGATTTTCGTGTTCGACATGGGCCAGCCTGTGAAGATCGCTGACCTGGCCAAGCGTATGATCAAGCTGTCGGGTGCCAGGAACGTGGAGATTAAGTTCACCGGGCTGCGTCCGGGAGAGAAGCTCTATGAGGAGGTCTTGAACGAGCTGGAGGGTACGAAGCCGACGTTCCATGAGAAGATCCGTATTGCTGAGGTCCGGGAGTGTGAGTTTGCGGAGATCAGCCGGCAGGTGGATGAGTTGGTGGAGATTTCCAAGCATTATAATGATATGGAGACGGTCCGGAAAATGAAGGAGATTGTTCCGGAGTATAAATCGAACAATTCGGTTTACGAAGTATTGGATAAATAGTGGATTCCGCCGATTGGTGGGATTCACTATTTATCCAATACTTCATTAAGATTTTTTTTTCAGGGCTTTGCCCTGTTGGGGGATACCCCCAAACCCCTCTTTTTTGCAAGGCAGAGCCTTGCCATATTCTTACTTTCTTCGGCGCGAAGAAAGAAGCAAAGAAGCATCCACCCCCTCCAAGGCCTCCCCCTATATGGCTCTTACATTTCGGTAAGCTGGGACCATCAAAGGTCCCGCTTGATATTTTTTCATCCCTGCATAGGCCGTCCCTTGGTAAGGGACTCTAACCTCGACCCATCCGCTCGGCTCTGCCGCTTATATGAGCTGAGCGAGTCTTAAGAAAGGGTCGGGATGATTTTTTATAAATAATCATGGCTCGCCCCGTAGGGGCACAGGCTTTGCGAGCCATACCAAAACCTGAAGAAGGGCGGTTTCTGCCCGAAATCAGTTAAGTCTCTTGCCAACGATTGGCGAGAGATTTAGAGAGTGGTTCGAGGCCCCTTCTTATGAAGAAGGGGTAGGGGATGATGGAGGATGGCAAGGCTTTGCCTTGCGATGGGGTCCAGTGGAATCCCTGGCAGGGTGGTGGGGCTGCATGAAAAAAGCCTCGCTGAGGGCGGGGCTTTGATCGTTTCGCGAGAACGTTGGTTTATCGGATGAACAGAAGTTCGCGGTATTTGGGGAGGGACCAGAGGCCATCCTCGACAATCATCTCGAGGTGGTCGATCTCGGAGCGGATCGCCTCCATCTTCGGGCAGACCGTGTCGTGGTAGGCGATGGCCCGGTCGTGGATGCTCTGGATGCGGTTGGCGACCCGACGCGCCTCGGTGAGTTCCTCGACGAGCTGTTCGATGCGTTCGGTGCGCTCTGCAATCTCCGTGATGAGCTTCATGTTACGCGCCGAGAGCCGGTTGGCCTCCTCGGCCGGGAACACATCCTTCATGCCCTGTACGTTCTTGATGAGTTGCGACTGGTAGTGGGTGGAGACCGGGATGATATGGTTCATCGACAGGTCGCCCATCACACGCGCCTCAATCTGGACCGTCTTCACGTAAGTCTCCCACTTCACCTCGTTGCGGGCCTCCAGTTCCTTGCGGTTCATGACCTTCGTGGTCTCGAACATCCGGACACTGCTGTCGTCGAGGTAGTGTTCGATAATCTTCGGACAAGACTTCTCGACGTCGAGGCCCCGACGGGCCGCCTCCTGAACCCAAGCCTCGCTGTAGCCGTTGCCGTCGAAGCGGACAGGCTTACAGGTGCGGATATCCTCACGGAGAACGTCGATGATGGCCGATACCTTATTATCACCCTTGGCTATCTTAGCATCGACCCGTGCCTTGAAGTCGAGGAGCGCCTCGGCCATCGCCGAGTTGAGCGCAATCATCGCCGAGGCACAGTTGGCTGAAGAGCCCGGTGCACGGAACTCGAAGCGATTACCCGTAAAGGCGAAGGGAGAGGTGCGGTTGCGGTCGGTATTATCGATGATGAGGTCGGGGATCTGCGGAATGTCGATCTCCATGCCCCGTTTGCCTTTCAGATTAAAGAGGTCATCCTTGTCGGAGAGTTCGATATGGTCGAGAAGTTCGGTGAGTTGTTTACCGAGGAACGAGCTGATGATGGCAGGCGGCGCCTCGTTGCCACCCAGACGGTGCGCATTCGTGGCGCTGACAATCGAAGCCTTGAGGAGGCCGTTATGCCGCCAGACCGCCATGAGCGTCTCGACGATGAAGGTGACGAAGCGCAGGTTCTCCTCAGGCGTCTTACCAGGCGCGTGGAGGAGGGCAGACTTGCCTTCACGCCTTTCAGCCGTGAGACTCCAGTTGTTGTGCTTACCAGAGCCATTGATGCCGTCGAAAGGTTTCTCGTGGAGCAAGACGCGGAACCCGTGGTTGCGTGCCACCCGCTTCATGAGCGACATGAGGAGCATGTTGTGATCGACAGCGAGGTTGCACTCCTCGTAGATCGGGGCGAGTTCGAACTGATTAGGAGCCACCTCATTGTGACGCGTCTTACAAGGGATGGCCAGTTCGAGTGCCTGTATCTCCAGATCCTTCATAAACGCCTGTACACGGTCGGGAATCGTACCGAAGTAGTGGTCGTCCATCTGCTGGTTTTTCGCGCTCTCATGACCCATCAGCGTGCGACCCGTCATGAGCAAGTCGGGACGAGCCGAGTAAAGCCCTTCGTCGACGAGAAAATACTCCTGTTCCCAACCGAGGTTCACCTGTACCTTACGTACATCATTGTAGAAATAACCACAGACCTCGTTTGCCGCCTTCGTGACGGCCCGGATGGAACGGAGCAGGGGCGCCTTGTAGTCGAGTGCCTCGCCCGTGTAGGCGATGAATATGGTGGGGATACAGAGTGTGTCGTCGATGATGAAGACCGGCGATGTCGGATCCCAAGCCGAGTAGCCACGTGCCTCGAAGGTGTTGCGGATGCCCCCGTTGGGGAAAGAAGAAGCATCTGGTTCCTGTTGGACGAGCAGCTTGCCACTGAAAGTCTCCATCATGCCTCCCTTGCCGTCGTGTTCGACGAAGGCATCATGCTTCTCAGCCGTGCCCTCCGTGAGCGGTTGGAACCAGTGAGTGTAGTGCGTCGCCCCCATGTCCTGAGCCCATTTCTTCATGCCCTCAGCCACCGCATCAGCGATGCTGCGGTCGAGACGGGCCCCATTGTCGATGACGTCGATGAGTTTCGTATAGACCTCGGCAGGGAGGTAGCGATACATCTTTTCGCGGTTGAATACGTATTTGCCGAAATACGCAGACGGTCGTTCGGAGGGAGTCGGTACCTCCAGCGCCTTCTTCTTGAAGGCCTCTTCTACGACCTGGAATCTAAGTTGGTTTGACATACGGTTTGTATTGGTTGTTTGTTTGCAATCATTTATCAATATATCTGCGGAGGATATCCGTGTAGCGGTCGATGCGGCGGTCGCGCAGGAAAGGCCACCAGCGACGAACCTGTTCGGAGCGTGCGAGGTCGATCTCGATGACGATGCTCTCCTCGTCGTCGTCACAAGCCTCGTAGAGGATCTCCCCCTGAGGCCCAGCTACGAAGGACGAGCCCCAGAACTGGATGCCCCCGGTCTGACCGCTGGGATCAGGCTCGAACCCAAAGCGGTTGACAGCGATGACCGGGAGGCCGTTGGCTACGGCATGACCCCGCATGACCGTCTGCCAGGCCTGACGCTGGCGCTGCTGTTCCTCGGGCGTGTCGTTGTCGGCATAGCCGATGGCCGTCGGGTAGATGAGCATGTCGGCGCCCTGGAGCGCCATCAGACGAGCCGCCTCGGGGTACCACTGATCCCAGCAGACCATCACTCCCAGCCGACCGACGCTGGTGTCGATGGGATGGAAGCCGAGGTCGCCCGGCGTGAAGTAGAACTTCTCGTAGTAGGCAGGGTCGTCGGGGATGTGCATCTTGCGGTAGATGCCCGCTATCGAGCCGTCACGTTCGAGGACGACGGCCGTGTTGTGATAGAGACCGGCAGCGCGCCGCTCGAAGAGTGAGGTGACGATGACCACCCCCAGTTCACGGGCCAGTTCGCCATAAAGTTGAGTCGAAGGCCCAGGGATGGGTTCTGCGAGGTCGAAGTTGTCGACATCTTCTGTCTGGCAGAAGTAGAGCGAGTTGTGCAGTTCCTGGAGGACGATGAGCTCCGCGCCACGACGGGCGAGGTCTCTGATGCCTTCAGAGAGGCGACTGATGTTGTGCGCTACGTCAGCTGAGATGCTCAGCTGCAGGAATCCAATCTTTATCATATTTTGGGAAATTGCATGGTACAACAATGGAGCGAGCCGTGCTGGCGGATGACAGCGCGGCAGTCGATGGGGACCATCTCCCTGTCGGGGAAGGCCTGCGCGATGAGGCGGAGCGCCTCGGCGTCGAGGTCAGGCTGGTCGTAGGTCGGGCAGAGAACTGCCCCGTTGATGACGAGGAAATTGGCGTAGGTGGCTGGCAGACGATCCCCTTTCGTGCCCAGAGCGTCGTCCGTCTCGTAGATCGGTCGTGGCATGGGAAGTCGGAGCAGCCGGTAAGGACGCCCCTCGAGGGTGCGGAAAGACCTGAGTTGTTCCTCCATGAGTTTGAGTTCGGCATACTGCGGATCATCAGGATCGTAGCAGCCCACATATAATAAGGTGTCGTCGGGACAGATACGCACCAACGTGTCGATATGACCGTCGGTATCATCACCGATGAGGTTGCCATGATCAATCCAGAGGATGCGTTCCGCATGGAGTTCTTGGAGCAGGCGCGCCTCAATCTGTGCTTTTGTGAGCGGTTGGTTGCGGTGAGGCGCCAACAGACAGCCCGAGGTGGTGAAGACCGTGCCCCGGCCGTCGCTCTCGATGGCCCCCCCCTCCAGTACGAAGTCGAGGCAACTGACATAGTCGCCAGCGAGGGCCTGCGCGTCGTAGAGCCGCCGATTAAGAGCGTTGTCGAGATCGGCCGTGAACTTCTCACCCCAGCCATTGAAACAGAAGTCGAGCAAGCGGCGGTGCCCCTGGTCGTCGATGAGGGAGATGAAACCATGATCGCGCGCCCACGTGTCGTTGGAGGGCAGGGGAAGTCCCTTCTCGCCCACGACGAGGAGACGTTCGCGACGGGCAATCTCGCGCGCCATCACCTCATAGGTGGCCGTGATCTCATCCAGCATAGGTGCCCAGTCGGTAGCGGCGTGCGGCCAAGTCAGCTGCACCCCCTCCTGAGGCTCCCATTCAGCCGGCAGTCGCCATGCTGCCGCTGTTACACGTTGATTATTCGTCATTTGCGGCTGCAAAATTACGAAAAATCGTGTAAAAAGCCAAATTTATTTGGCCTTTGTGTATGCAGAGTGACGAAAAAACACTATCTTTGCACCAAAAATACCACGATGCTGGAAGTAAAAGACGTGACGATCGCCGTCGGCAACAAGGTTGTGACCACCCAGTTCTCATTTATCGCCAGAGACGGGCAGGTGACCTGTATCACCGGACCAGAAGGTTCGGGGAAGACCGTCTTCGTCAGGACGCTGATGGGATTTCTGCCCGTCCAGGAAGGCTTCGTCAGTGTCGATGGAGAACTGTTGACCACCCACTCCGCCTACGCCTTCCGCCGGTTGATGGTGTATCTGCCGCAGGAGATCCAAGCCCTCGCCCATCAGCTCGATGAACCCGACGCCCCCAAGGGCGCGACCGACGACTATGCCGTCTGGGGCCCCGTGCTGCCTGAGGCTCAGGAAGTTAAGAAGCCAGTGGCACTGTCGCCAGAAGACGTGTTCAGGCTGATGAAAGAGACGTTGCTGCGCCAGTCGGACCGGCGGATTATCATCGCTGACGACCCCCTGTCGCACCTGACGCCAGAACTCTCACGATCGCTGTTGGAACTGTTGCGCAGGCAGGCCGAGGACGGTAAGACCGTCGTGGTGACAGGCAGAGAACCCCTCCTGTTGGGACTGGACGTGCCAGTCATCACGCTGGGGGGCGAAGACACCAACAACCAAACAGAATCAGAAACATGACAGGAACGATGATACTACGAATCATATTGGGGCTGCTGCTGTTGTTGATACCAGCCGGTGTGCTCTATCTGTGGGACAAGAAACTGCTGCACAGCCTCGGGCTAGGAGTGGCGAGGATGGCCGGACAGACGCTGGTGGTCTGTCTGATGGTGTGGGCGCTGTTGCGCTATGACCATGTGTGGGCCAGTCTGCTCTGGCTGGTGCTGCTCGGTGTCTATACCTCGCTCATCATCCTGAACAAGGTGAAGGGCAGTCTGCGCCTGTTGTTGCCAGTCAGTATTGCACAGGTGGTCGGGACGCTGTTGCCAGTGAGTTATCTGTTGACAGTCCTACTGCCTAGTACAGAAGGCTTTACGGCCCGTTGGCTGGTGCCTGCCGGTGCCCTGTTGATGAGTCATGTCACCGCCAGTCAGATCCGCGGTCTGAGTACCTATCTCTCCGCTATCGAGACCGATCGAGAGCAGTATGAATTCCTCGTGGGAAACGGCAAGGAACACCTGGGCGCCGTCATCCCATTCGTGAGAAGAGCCGTGCAGGCCATCCTGTCGCCCTCAGCCGCGCAACTCGCTGTGACGGGGCTGTTTACGATGCCCCTGCTGTTGGCAGGTATGCTGTTGGCAGGCGCCGCCCCCTTGAACGCCTTCATCGCGATGCTGCTGTTCACCTGCGGGTGTCTGGCAGGGTCGGTTATCGCCCTGATTCTGAGCCTATGGCTCTGTGACCGCTACTTATTTGTTAAAAACGCTTAATAAATCAGGAGGCCGGCTGCTTATCCCGGCCTTTTTTTGTATCTTTGCAGCGTGAAAATTAAGGAGGTATTGAGCGCCCTTGAACAATTCGCGCCTCTGCCCCTGCAAGAGAGCTGGGATAATGCCGGCCTGCAGGTTGGACTGACAGAGACGGAGGTTTCAGGGGCATTATTGTGTCTGGACGTCACCGAAAAGATCGTCGATGAGGCCGTCAGCAAGGGGTGCAATCTGATTGTGTCCCACCATCCGCTGTTGTTCCGCGGTCTGAAGACCATCAGTGACCTGACCGACGTCCAACGGACCGTCAGAAAGGCTGTCCAACAAGATATTTGCGTCATCTCGATGCATACCAACATGGACAACGCGATGGGCGGCGTGAACTACGTTATCGCCCAGAAACTGGGTCTGACAGACGTGAGGTTCCTCGTGCCGACGAGTTCTGCCCCTACAGAGAGTGGTAGCGGTGTCGTCGGAGAACTGACGGAGCCGATGGCTGCCGACGACTTCATCATCCAGGTGAAGCGTACCTTTGGCGTGGAATGTGCCATGTGTAACGAACTGCTGCGCCGCCCCATCAGACGCGTGGCCCTCTGCGGTGGGGCAGGAGACTTCCTGCTCGACGACGCCGTGAAGGCCGGTGCTGATGCCTTTATCACGGGCGAGATGCACTATCACCAGTACTTCGGCTACGAACAGCAGCTGCAGATCTGCGTGATCGGTCACTACCAGAGTGAGCAGTTCACCACGGAGATCTTCGAGGAGATCATCCGGCAGGCCTGTCCTGGGGTGAAGACCCTGACGGCAGAGACCTGTACCAACCCTATCTACTATCTCTAGAGACCTAGGAGCATCCTAGGACGTCTAGGATATCGCAATATATAAACATCAACGAAAAAAGAATTATGGCAAAGAAAGATCCAACAGACTTGACTGTGGAAGAGAAGCTGAAGACCCTGTATCAGCTTCAGGCCGCCCTCTCGTCGATCGACGAGAAGCGAGCACTGAGAGGCGAGTTGCCCCTCGAGGTTCAGGACCTGGAAGACGAGATTGAAGGTCTGACCACCCGTGTAGAGAAGATCAAGGCAGAGATTGCCGACTTCCAGCGCGCTATCGCCCAGAAGAAGGGTGAGATCGTTGAGGCTGAGGCCAGCGTGGCCCGTTATAAGAACCAGCTGAACGATGTGAAGAACAACCGTGAGTACGACACGCTGAGCAAGGAAATCGAGTTCCAGACCCTGGAGATCGAGCTCTGCAACAAGAAAATCCGTGAGGCCAACGCCCGTATCCAGGATAAGCAGGAAGAGTTGAAGGTCGCTGAGGACCTGATCGGAGAGCGTAACGGTGACCTGGAAGTGAAGAAGGCAGAACTCGAGGAGATCGTGGCCGAGACCCGTGCCGAGGAGGACAAGCTGAAGGAGAAGGTGAAGGACCTGGAGTCACGTATTGAGACCCGTCTGCTGACCTCCTTCAAGCGTATCCGCAAGAACGCCCGCAACGGCCTTGGTGTCGTCTATGTGCAGCGTGACGCCTGTGGTGGCTGCTTCAACAAGATCCCGCCCCAGCGCCAGCTCGACATCAAGATGCACAAGAAGATCATCGTCTGCGAGTACTGCGGTCGTATCATGATCGATCCAGAACTGGCAGGTGTGAAGATCGACAAGGTGACCGGTGAGGAGAAGAAGCCGCGTAAGCGCGCTATCCGCAAGACCGCCTCGTCGAAGAAGACCACCGACGCCAGCGATATGGAGTAAGGAAAGAAGTCAGAGACTCCCGTAGTCGGGAATGTCCTTGAGAAACGTGTAGGATCGGTTGGAGTAGTCCATCCGGCAGACATAGTGGGAGAGGCCATTGCTGACCACCAGATAATCCACCTTCAACAGAAGATTATAGACCGAGATTTGGTCGAACGTCTTCTGTTGGAGTGTGACGGTGGGAGCCTTATATTCGACAATCATCCGCGGTCGCGCCTCCTGATTATATAATAAGGTGTCGCAGCGGAGTTTCTTCTCTCCGACCTTCAGTTCCACCTCGTTGGCCAGCAGCGTCTTAGGATAGCCCTTCTGGGAGACGAGGAAATGGACGAAATGCTGTCGGACCCACTCCTCAGGCGTCAGCGCCACATATTTGCGGCGCAGGAAGTCGAAGATCATCTGGCGGTCACCCCTCGTGGTGATTTGCACAGGAAAGGCGGGTAAGTTTAACTGAAACATCTGCGATTCGGATTTGACGGCGCAAAGATACAAACAATAATTGAAAAAACAACATGGCCGAAGCAAAAAATGCGAGTTTTGAGCACATCATGAAAGAGCTGGAGGCGAGGAAGTTCGTCCCCGTCTATTACCTGATGGGCGACGAATCGTACTATATAGACCGTATCGCGGACTATATCGCCGAGCATGCGCTTCAGCCAGAAGAACGTGACTTCAACCAGACCGTGCTCTTCGGTTCCGATGTGACTGCCTCGCAGATCGTCGATGCCGCCCGTCGCTATCCGATGATGTCGGAACACCAGGTGATCATCGTCAAGGAGGCCCAGCACGTGCGCAATACAGAGGCGCTGGAACGCTATTTCAAGGCTCCTATGGCCTCTACCATCCTCGTGATGTGTCATAAGAACGGCAGTATCGACGGACGCAAGAGAGAGTACGTCAAGGCCATCCAGAGCGCTGGTGTGCTCTTTGAAAGCAAAAAACTCAAGGATAGAGAGCTTCCAGCCTTCATTGAGGGCTATCTGGGGCGGAAAAACATCGAAATAGACGCCAAATCTACCCTGATGATAGCCGAAAACATCGGTTCTGACCTCTCCAGGCTTACCGGAGAGCTGGACAAGCTCATTCTTTCGATATTTGGAGAAAAAGGCGCTGACGGCTCTGAAAACGCGAAAAATGGACGCATTACTCCCCAGATGGTGGAGGAACAGATAGGGGTGAGCAAGGAATTCAACGGTTATGAGCTCAGAGACGCTCTGATCAACCGAAATGTGTACAAAGCGAACCTCATCATCAAATATTTTGACGAAAATCCAAAAGCAGGTAGTCTTTACGCTTTTCTCCCGTTGCTCTTTAATTACTTCCAAAATCTGATGATCGCTTATTATGCGCCAAATCATAAGAGTCAGGAAGGGGTAGCAGAGTGGTTGGATATGAAGTCACCCTGGGCTGCCAAGGACTACATGACAGGTATGCGAAACTATGCCGGATTGAAGGTGATGCAGATTATCTCCAAGATCAGGGAAATAGACGCCAAAAGTAAGGGTCTGGACAACCCCAATACCCCTCCAGGGGAGCTTATGAAGGAATTGATTTTTTACATTTTGCACTAAAAAGTCAGTTTTTTCCATTCTAGAATTTTCGATTTTCGCGCTTTTCAGAAGCGCTTTTTTTATGCTGGAAACCCGATAAACAGAGGAGGTCTGGGCGATTTCAGGCCCCTCAAAACTCGCGTATTTCCAGAATTCCGTCCGATGGTCCAGAATATGCGAGAAATGGCAAATTCTGGCATTTTCGAGTCACCAGAATTCGGGTTTCACACTTATTAAGGTTTTGTTTTGGAGATTTCATTTTATAAATTGGAATTTCGAGTGGGCTGTATTTGGAATTTAAAAGGTGGAATTTGAGATTTACAAATATATTTCGAATTTTGAATTTAAATATTGAAAGACGAAAATTTCGATTCGCTTTTCTATATACATGAATATGCATTCTTGTAATATGAACAATAAGTAACTAAAAACCAATCAATTATAAAAATCTGCTTAAAAATGGTTCATATTTACAAACCCATTTAGCCTATCAGGACTGTATAAGGTGACGGATTCCGTATAGTTTTGTGTAAATACCCTATTTATAGTCAGTTATTTACAAAAATACGCTTTATATTATCTTTGTAAAGGTTTGTTTCTGTAAATTTGCATTTGTAATTACGAAGCTAAAATTTAGCTTTCTATCCCATTTGATTTGTAAATGTAAAAACGAAAATCAAAAGTTTAAAAATCTAAATTTTCGCCTCATAGTTTGCACAATTCAAAAATTTGCTTTACCTTTGTAAATCGAAATGAAACCGGTCATTTTTGGCCCTCAAACAGACTTGAAGCAACATGAAGGATCGAATCAGGCAAATTATGGAGTCGCAACATATGACTCAGCAGGTCTTCGCCGACTACATCGGGTTGGCCCCTGCAACCCTTAGTAGTATCTTCAACGGACGCACCCGCCCTACCCTTAATGTGGTGGAGGCGCTCAAGAGAAAAATTCCTAACATCAATTTCGACTGGCTCATGTTAGGTGTCGGACCGATGTATATCGACCAGTCGATTGATGAGGCTGCCGCTGAGTCAGCGGACGACCATCTGGAACCGAGACCTAGGATCGAAAATCCGATGCTCGATTTTGATCAGAGTCCATCGCCTACCCCGCAAAGTGCCCCTCAGCGCGTTGCTTTTGTTAATAGTGTCAGAAATACACGTCCGGAAACCGAAAGAGAGGATTTGAAAATAATTGACAAACCACAAAGGAAGGTTATCGAAATCCGCGTATTTTATGATGATCAGACGTGGGATACGTTTGTACCCGCGAAGAAATAAGACCTCTTATAAATTTGGTTTTTCGCCCACTTATTCGTATCTTTGTGCCCAAAAAGGACAAAGATACGTTTTTTATGAAGAAGTTTTTGCTCGATTTGAGCGTTAAATCCGTTGAACAGATCCATCAGCGCTACGTGCTCATCAAACTGACAGACGAAAAACCCCTGCCGAAGATGTTGCCGGGCCAGTTTGTCGAGGTGCGTGTCGATGGTTCTCCCGCCACTTTCCTGCGTCGTCCTATCTCCATCAACTATGTCGATGAGGTCCAGAATGAGCTCTGGCTGTTGGTGGCTACCGTCGGTGAAGGTACGCGCAAAATGGCCAGTCTGAAGGCTGGTGATGTGATGAACTGCGTTTTGCCCTTGGGTAATGGTTTTACGCCCGCGAAAAACGGTGAGAAAGTGCTGTTGATAGGTGGTGGTGTCGGTGTGGCGCCATTGCTCTATATGGGTGCCCAGATGCAGCAGTCAGGCCTGGAACCCACGTTCCTCTTGGGTGCTCGTACGGCAGGCGACCTGCTGATGCTCGAAGAATTTAAGCGGTACGGGCGCGTGTACGTGACGACAGAAGACGGTTCTGCAGGAGAGAAGGGATTTGTGACCCATCACAGTCTGCTCCAGCAAGAGACCTTCGATCGCATCAGTTGTTGTGGTCCTACGCCGATGATGAAGGCCGTTGCCCGTCTGGCGCGTGAGAAAGGCATTGCCTGTGAGGTATCGTTGGAGAATCTGATGGCCTGTGGCGTAGGAGCCTGTCTCTGTTGTGTGGAGAAGACCACCGAGGGAAATTTGTGTGTATGTAAGGACGGACCAGTGTTTAATATAGAACAATTGCTATGGCAGATTTGAATGTGAAGATTGGCGCACTGGCGCTGAAGAATCCCGTGATGACCGCTTCAGGCACCTTCGGCTATGGGTTGGAGTTTGCTGATTTTATGCCCCTTGACGGGATTGGTGGCATCATCGTGAAAGGAACGACCCTGAAGCCCCGTGAGGGCAACGACTATCCCCGTATGGCAGAGACCCCTTCAGGGATGCTCAATTGCGTGGGACTGCAGAACAAGGGTGTCGATTACTTCTGTGAGCATATCTATCCGCAGATCAAGGATATCGATACGAATATGATCGTCAATGTCAGCGGTTCTTCGCCAGAGGACTATGCCGAATGTGCAGCCCGCATCGACGCGTTGGACAAGATTCCCGCGATAGAGCTGAATATCAGTTGTCCGAACGTGAAAGACGGTGGTATGGCCTTTGGTGTGACCTGTGCTGGGGCTGCGAGTGTGGTGAAGGCCGTGCGTGCCCGTTATCACAAGACGCTCATCGTGAAGCTTTCGCCTAATGTGACAGATATCCGTGAGATTGCGAAGGCCGTAGAAGGGGAGGGTGCCGACAGTGTGTCGCTCATCAACACCCTGATGGGAATGGCTATCGACATCGAGCGTCGTAAGCCGTTGCTGAGTATCAATACAGGTGGCCTGAGTGGTCCGGCTGTGAAGCCTGTAGCCCTGCGGATGGTGTGGCAGGTGGCGAAGGCTGTGAAGATTCCCGTCGTGGGACTGGGAGGCATCTGTACGGCTGAGGATGCCATTGCCTTTATGATGGCGGGAGCGACAGCGATAGAGATCGGAACGGCGAATTTCCTGGATCCGGCTGTCTCGATTAAGGTTCGGGATGGGATCAACCAATGGCTGGATGAGCATCGGATTTCTTCTGTTCAAGAAATCATTGGGGTTGTTTGATCTCTGCAGGATTCTCCTGCAATCCTCCATCAACCCCAACCCCTTCTTCATAAGAAGGGGCTTCAGACCACTCCCCAAACCCCTCGCCAATCTTTGGCAAGGGGCTTAACTGAAAATCACGGGCGACCGCTGATTTTCAGAGCTCATTAAGGTAAAATCGACCATCAAAGGTCGATTTTGTATTTTTTTATAAAATTTGAGGGCTGGCAATTGCCAGCCCTCAACCAACACAAAAACTAAACTAGACTTAACTAAAGCATCTTGGGATTTTCCCAAACCCCCAAATGCTGATGCAAATATACGATATATTTTGGAAAATCCCAAAAATTATTGGAATTATTTTCCGTAAAATATACAAATGTTACCCTTTATATCCATTTTTTAACAGATAAAAGTCCAAAATCGTCATTGCAGCCATTGCTTCAACGATAGGTACGGCTCTTGGTAGTACACAGGGGTCGTGACGCCCGCGAGCAGTGAAAGTCGTGGGATTTCCCTCCAGATCGACCGTCTCCTGTTCTGTGAGGATCGTAGCCACCGGTTTGAAAGCCACGCGGAAGTAGATATCCTGTCCGTTGGAGATGCCGCCCTGAATGCCTCCACTGTGGTTGGTGGCTGTCGTGATGCGCCCCTCCTCGCAGCGGAACACGTCGTTCTGGCTGCTGCCTCTGGCCGTGACGCCTGCAAAGCCCTCGCCATATTCGAAACCCTTCACGGCGTTGATGCTGAGCATCGCCTGACCTAAGGCAGCGTGGAGTTTGTCGAACTCCGGTTCGCCCAGACCTGCGGGACAGCCCGTGACGACGCCTGTGATGATACCGCCGATGGTGTCGCCCTCGGCCTTCACCTCCTTGATCAGTGCCTCCATCTGAGCCGCTTTCTCGGGGTCAGGACAGCGTACGGCGCTCTGTTCCGTCAGTGTGAGGTCATAGTGGCGATAGTCGTGTTCCAAGGCGATGTGCCCCACTTGTGAGGTATAAGCCTTGACGCTGATGCCCATTTGTCGGAGGGCCAGTTTGGCCAGTGCCCCGCCCACACAGCGGCTGATGGTGATACGTGCCGACGAACGGCCGCCTCCACGATGATCACGTACGCCGTATTTCTCCTTGTAGGTAAAGTCAGCGTGAGAAGGACGGAACAGACAGCGCAGATTCTCATAGTCCTGCGAGTGCTGATTGGTATTACGTACGATGAATCCGATGGGACAGCCCGTCGATTTGCCTTCAAAGACACCGCTGAGCAGTTCAACCTTGTCAGCCTCCTGACGGCTGGTGGTGATGCTGCTCTGTCCTGGGCGACGACGGTCGAGTTCCTGCTGTATGAAGTCGAGATCGATGTCGATGCCAGCCGGCATACCGTCGATGACGCCTCCTACGGCAGCACCGTGACTCTCGCCAAAGGTGGTCAGTGTGAATAGGTTACCGAATGTATTACGCATAGTCTGAGATTAGTGATGACAGTGTCCGCAGCCCTCGCCTTTGCCGTGATGACCGCAGCCCTCACCTTCGCCGTGATGTCCGCAGCCCTCACCTTCGCCGTGATGTCCGCAGCCGCCACAGCCCTCACAGCCGCCAGTCAGGTGCTTGATCAGGTGTTGTACCTCCTCATCGGTAGCCTTGCGGTTTTCCTTGACCTCACCTGTGAAGTTCAGTCGTTTGCCAGCCAGCGGGTGGTTAGTGTCCACCGTGACGCTGTCGGCCTCTATCTTCACCACCTTCGCCATGAAGTGGTGATCGTCGTTGTCGGTGAGGGTGATGACGGCCCCCTCATAGATATTATCGCTGTCGAACTTGCCGTTGACGGTGAAGATCTCGCGTCCGAGCTGGTGCTTTCCCTCTGGCACATAGTCGCCGAAGGCCTCTGCCGGCTCCAGGATGAAGTCGAAGCTGTCGCCCTTGGCGTGCTTCATGAGTTCCTCCTCGAAACGGTCGAGGGCTACGCCGAAGCCTGTGATAAACTCAAACGGGCGCTCGTCGCCAGTCTGCTCCTCCAGTTGCTTGCTGCCATCCTGAGCGATGGTGTAAAGCTGATATACGACAGAAACGAATCTGTTTTCTGGTTTCTCCATACCTTATTATATATATATTGATTAATTTGGCCACAAAGGTACATATTTTCCTTGATAAAAGGGGCGGTTTAAGGCAAAAAACTTAAAAAATGCGTATTTTTACCGATTCTTTGACCTTAGTCAATAAACGGGCTGTTATCGCACACAATTTTTCAGAAAAGCTTGTGAGGTTGGAAAAATCGCCGTACCTTTGCAGCGTCAAAACAAAACAAGAGCTGCCCGAAAGTGGGTAAGCAGCGCAAGCCAAAGAGCTGCGCAACAGGATAACATTATTAAAGTAAGAGCGGCCCAACACACCGCTCCGAGTAAAGAAAAGAAAGGGTAAAAAGATGAAAAAGATGTTTTTGACATTAGTAGCAATGCTGAGTATGACAACCGCATTTGCAGAAGGTGAGAACGCAGCCAGTGTTAACACTCTTGAGGCTTATGAGTTGAATGTCAATATGAATAAGCTTTCAAGCGCACTGAACCTGGCAGACGACCAGAAAGAGGCCGTTGCTGATATCCACCACACGTTTGCATCAGAACTGATGTTCGCTGCACAATACAACAACGACGATCGCAAGGCTCTCGTGAACCGCGCTATCGAGAACGATGTCAAGTGGATGCGCTACGTGCTCAACGACAAGCAGATGCGTACTTATCTCACACTGCTCAACACAACGATCAACAATCGTGGTCTGAACAAGTAAGAAAATTAGTAGTAATTAGTAGTATGATTAGTATGGGGGACGTTCCGGGAGGACGTCCCTCATTTTTTTGCCGAAAATTTGCCAGTCTCGGATTTTTTTGCTTATTTTGCAGTCAGAAACCAATTAATTAAAAAAATGAAGCATTTTAAGATTTTCCTATTGTCGCTGGTAGCTGCCGTTCTCGTCAGTTGCGGTGGTACCACGAAGACCGTGCCCATCACAGGGCGCCAGCAGTCGCTGATGGTGAGCGATGGTGATATCCTGAGTCTCTCCACCCAGCAGTATTCAGAGTTCATGAAGAGCGCCAAGCTCTCCACCAATGCCGAGAACACGGCGATGGTGAAGCGAGTGGGGCAGAACCTGGCCACCGCTGTGACCGCCTATCTGAAAGCTGCCGGCATGCAGGAAGACCTACAGTACTATAAGTGGCAGTTCAACCTCGTGCAGAGCAATGAGGTCAATGCCTGGTGTATGCCTGGCGGACTGATCTGCGTCTATGAAGGCATCCTGCCCGTCACCAAGGACGAGGCCTCGCTGGCCATCGTGCTCGGCCATGAGATCGCTCACGCCGTAGCCCGTCACTCTGCCGAGCAGATGAGTACCAAGATGAAGCAGCAGTACGGTGTGCAGACACTCGGTTCGCTGGCCAGCGTCCTCGGCATCGGCACCAGTGCCGTATCCATCGGACAGGCCATCGCCGCCCAGGGACTGAACTTCGCCAACCTGAAGTACTCGCGCAACCATGAGAGCGAGGCCGACCACATGGGACTCATCTTCGCCGCTATGGCCGGTTACGATCCTCAGGTAGCCGTCAACTTCTGGCAGCGCATGTCGCAGCTCTCGGGCAACAAGCCCTCAGAGTTCCTGAGCGATCACCCCTCCGACGCCACCCGTATCCGTCAGATCCAAGGATGGATGCCCGAGGCCCTGAAGTACTACAAGCCTGCCAAGAGCGCCACGACGACCAAGACGGCCAAGACGCTTAAGATCTCTTCGAAGAAGACGAGCACCAAGAAGTCTTCCAAGAAGAAGTAATGTATCGAAAACAGCCAGACTAATTGTAATAGACGATGAAAAGAGATTCATGAAGTCGCTTTTTGTGAGATAAGATAGGGGATCCTGCTTTAGGGTCCCCTATTTTTATCGGTTAACTTTAATTAACTTAAATATTGTCCTGCATCTTACTTTTTTTCGTATATTTGCGAAAAATACATCGAAATGATGTCTCTTAACACGAGTGCTAATGCGATCTATTAATTATTATTTAATCAATTTTAATCCTTATTAATATGAAAAATTTTTTAATAACAGGAACTACAGCCCTTGCATTACTTATTGCATTTGCAGGCTGTTCAAAGTCTAATGACCTTTATGACCAGAGTGTTGTTGACGAGAAGAATAAGCAGGATCAAGAGAAACAGAATCAGCAAAAAGTATTGACAGCCAATGAAGCTTATGCTGTTGCTTTTGAGAAAGCTTTTGGTACGGTTGGTCCCAATGTTGACTGGGGTTTCGGCCGTAAGAGTTCCAGTACGCGTGCCTTCACCCGTGCTGTAGGAGATTACGCTCAGTACAAAGGCAACATTCAGCCTACTATTGATTTCCCATCAGATTGCGACGCCAACAATTTCCTGGCAGAAGTACCCCAAGGAGTTAACAAACTGCCTGCAGATGGAGGTGGACCTGGTTCTTATTACATTGATGCAAGTACCACCAAAGTTTCTACGTGGGCAGGCGCCAGCAAGATTTATGTAACGGGCACCGTTGACCTATCTGCTGGAGACACTGATGCTACGGCACCCAGATTTGCTCCAGACTATCGTTCGGAAATCTTTCTGCTGGAAGGGGCTACCTTGAAATTAGGTAGGGTTAGTGCCCAGAATTTCAAAGGTACCATTTATATTGCTCAAGGCGCAACGCTCGCGTCGGACGAGAGCCTCATGATAAATGGTGATTCGAAGGTATACAATCATGGTCTTATCAATGTTCCGTATTTTGAAGTCAATACATCTAGCTTCCTCTATAACGTAGGCACGTTGGATGCCGATAGAGTGTATGCTTCGAGTAACGGGAGCAGGATCGTCAATGATGGCATCGTCAATTCAGAAGATGTTACAGTCGATGCCGGTGCTGTGCAGAACAATAACGAGTGGAATGTCTCCGAGCTCACCAAGATCAATTCCAACAATTCCGGCTGGGTAAACAACGGTCATTGGAAGACCAAGGATTATGCCTATGTCGGTGGAAGCGAGAACGTGATCAACAATTGTTACCTTTGGGTGACGAACGACTTCGAGATGAACATTTCATCTGTGAAGGGAGCATTCAAGATTGATAGTGGCGGTGGTGTGCTGGCACATAATTTCTATGGAGGCAGAGATTCAAGCACAGGTGCTATTTCAGGTCCGTTCAAGATTGTGATGGGCGAGAATGCGGTCTTCGTGGTTGAGGAAACTGCTCAATTTGAGTCAGGGCGTAGCGAGATTGATAATGATAAATATGCCTATGGAATCTTTGGTCCCTTAACGGGAGGATATGCCGTATTCCAGGCCAAGAATATTGTCAGAGAAGCGTCGATAGCAAATACCTGGGGTGCTGTGACCTATCGCGGACACTTATACGTTTCTGCAGAGACGCATTTTGCACAGGGGAACGACGGCATGGAATCTCACAAGTTTAATATCAACATTCCTGAGACACCTTGCAGCCCAGGATTCAAGGGAGGTGATCCGCTCTATCGCGTGATTGTTGAAGACCTGTCGGCTTCGGAAGCAGGCGACTTCGACTTCAACGATGTTGTCTTCGACGTGGTGAAGGCAGAAGGTAGCAAGACCACTCTGAAGCTGATCTGTGCCGGTGGTGTGCTCCCGCTGCGAGTCAGAGGTGCCAATCAGGCTGAGGGTGTAGAGGTCCACGGTGTATTCGGAGAGACGACTCCTAACGCAAAGGGCGAATATAAGATGTATAACACAGGTGCTGGTCCCACTGTGCCTGAGGAAGAATTCACCATCGATGGCACTTACACGACACCTCAGCAGATTGCGAACATCATCATCGAGGTGCAGAAGAATGGTGTCTGGATGGAGCTTAAGGCCACCCGAGGCAAAGCCGCTTGTAAGATCCTGGTCGATGATACCTTCAAGCCTGTTGTGGAGAGAAGAAACATTGCCGACGAGAATCAGAACTTCACCAACTATGTACAAGGTCAGTTCGTCAATGATTTCTGGTGGAAGTGATGATATACAAAGTGAGAGGGGCTGATCATCATCAGCCCCTCTGTCGTTCTCTGTTAAATCTGTATCGGGATCACCAGCTTGAAGGTGATGTTGCGCCCCATGTTGAAGACGCCTCTGCGGCCTGTCACCACGTTTTCGTCGGCATACTTCAGTCGGCTCAGGTGGTTCTGATAAGCTTTGTTCAGCAGGTTGTCGGCTGTGATATAGAGTTCGGCTATCTTCCTGCCTTTCACGAGGATGTCCGTGCCAGCCGAGAGCGATAGCAGCGCATAGCCCGGTGTCTCCGTCTCCGTGTTGTCAGCGCTGTGGATATGCGTCTGTTTCAGATAGCAGTCGAGTCCGGCAGCGATATAGAGGTTGTTCAACAGCGAGCGGTGGGCGTCATCCGATCTGTGGTGATGGCCCAGCGTCGTGTGCGAGTGGTGGAATAGCTCCCATTTCAGTTCCGACGACCAGCGTGGGGCAGGGGTGAAGGGGAGGTATTTGTTCTCCGAGGTGAGCGGTGCGTCGTGATTGGTGAGTCGAGCATCGACATACGAGAAGGTGTTTGAGAAGTGCAGCGAGTGTACGGGGTGCAGGTCGATACCAGCTTCGAAGCCCAGCAGTCGTGCATCCCCCTGCGTATAGGCATACGTCAGGTAGCCCTCCTCGATCTCGCCAGGTATGCGATGCGTGAAGATATAGTTGTCGATGCGATTGGCAAAGAGCGCCAGCTGTGCCGACACATGGCGCGAGGTGAAGTCGAGTCCGAGGTCAGCCTGCAGACTGTATTCCGCCTTCAGCTGCTGATTGCCCAGTTCGTAGCGGATAGAGCCCTCGTGCACGCCGTTCGACGCCAGTTCACTCATGTTCGGCGTACGGAAGCCGCGCGCCAGGTTCAGGCGCAGGTTGAAGTGGTCGTTGATATTGCAGACAGCTCCGATACTTCCCGTCAGACCGTTGAAGTGGCGCGAGAAATCCTGAAAGCGCAGGTCGCCGTCCTCGATGAGTTCGTCGCCATGCAGTCGGCGGTGATCGTAGCGCACGCCACCGCTCAGCGTCCAGCGCTCGCCTAAGGCCTTTGAGGCTGTGGCATAGATGCCGAAGTCGAAGAGACGGTAGTCGGGAATCAGGTATTCTTCACCCTCGTTGCCCGATTTCTGATACATGCCGCCGATGCCCGTAGAGAGCTTCCATCCTTCCCATTCGTTGGTCACGTAGCGCAGGTCGTAGGTCAGCGTGTGGAGTTTGAAGTAGAGCTCATAGTCGTTCTCCGACTCCTCAAACTCCTGACGGCGGTTCTGCTGATAGCCGATGATAGCCTTCAGATAACCCGTCGCGAGGTTCAGCGAGTTGTCCCATACCAGTTTGTAGTGCTTCACCTGCTGGAAGGGCAGCTGCTTGCCGTAGCTGTGGCCCGTGAATCCCTCTTCGTGCACCAGTTCGCCCGTCTCCGGGTCGCGCTCACCCTCGATGATGCCAGGCGTCAGGTGATAGATCGTTCCCGTCAGCCTTGAGTGTCCCCATGCCTTGTTGAGTCCCAGCATCAGTCGGCCAGCCCGTTCGCGGAACTGTGAGCCTGGCACGTAGCCGTCGTACTTGTTCTTATAGGCATGCGCCATCTTGTCGCTGTATCGGGCATTCCACACAAAGCCCTTCTGGTTGCCCGCCATCGACAGGTTGTAGGCGAAGAGCCCGTTGTTGGTCTGATACTCTGTGCTCACGTTGGCAAGCATCTCCCCCAGTGGGAGTGTCGGCTGGGGATGCAGTATTACGACGCCCGCCATCGCGTCGGAGCCGTACATCAGCGAGGCCGGTCCCTTCAGGATCTCTACCGAGCCGACGCTGCTGCCGTCCACCTCTACGCCGTGTTCGTCGCCCCACTGCTGTCCTTCCTGGCGCACCCCTTCGCTCATCACGACCACTCGGTTGTAGCCCAGTCCGCGGATGATGGGTTTCGAGATGCTTCCACCCGTTGTCAGTTGGCTGATGCCAGGCTGATGGGCGATGGCGTCGATGATGTTTGTCGAGGCCGTAGCCTTCAGTATCTGTGGTGTCACGATGCTGACGGGGGCTGTGGCGTGCTTCAGTTTCGTGTCGCCCGTAACGCCCGTTACTGTCACTTCGTTCAGGTTCAGATGGCGGAAGAACACGTCCGTCGAGTCCTCCCCATGCTGATGAGCCTTGTTATGGTCTTGAGCTGCCACCGCTGTGCATAGCATCAGCAATGGCAGAATGATAAGTCTGTTCTTCATTCTGTGATATGATTAATGTATGTGTATATATTAATGTGTAAGTTGGGCGAGTTATGCCGACGGCGGCCCTCGCGTAACGATGTTACCACAGCAGGCAGCGTGATGGCTGCACAAAGGCTGTGAGTAGCTTAGCTTACATACATGGATATATACTGTGACTGCAGCTGCAGCGGCCGTCAGCATGGTGAGCGTCAGGAATTGGCAAAGCACGCAGTCGTGTGCCCATGTTGCAGTCTGAGTCAGGTGTGCGTGACAATTCTTGCTGGGCAAGCGTCCATCGGACGAGCGATGATGTATGCAGTCAGTACATTCCTTCGCAGCCTGAGAGGCGGCTCCCTCGTGCACGTGGAGCGACGAAAAGACCAACATTGGCAGAAAGACTGCCAATAGCAACCACGAGGCAAGATGTCGTTTCGTCGTTAAGTTCACGGCTGCAAAGGTAATCAGAATTTTCTGAATCGCCAAAACAAAAGGCATTTTTCTATGCCTTTGTCTGATGCACCCCATCACCACTGTCACCGGGATTCTGCGGATCCCCACCTCCGGTCTCTGAGCCCGTCGAAGAGCCGCCGCCCTGATTCTCGGTGCCGTTGCTGTCGCCCTCAGGATCCTCTACGGTGCCTGCGTCGGCGGAGGTCACACGCTTCACGATCTCACCGTTGCGGTCGTAGCAGGTGATCTGGATGGCGGTGTCGGCCAACTCGTCCTTCAGGTCCTGCGTCGGGGTGAAGATGATGCGGCGGCTGGAGATCAGACCCGTCTTCACATCCTCGACCTTCTCGACCGACTTGGCGCGCAGTCCGAAGCGCATCGTACCCAGTCCG
>OMZO01000013.1 GCA_900315525.1 uncultured Prevotella sp.
ACCGAGGGGCTGCCTAACGGCAGGGGGCTCGCAGCCCCTGAGAGTGAATTCAATAGATGGACATTTCTGTTAGCTACTGCAAACATAGTAACTTTTAGATAGGATGCAGTCCGCTGGTATCATCGTCATCACGTCTGATAAATATTGTCCTTTTCTAAGTGTTACCATAATTTTTGCTCAATTAAATAGTTAATAAACTCGTCTGTTCTTCTTATGTTGAAATAAAGCTTCCCATATTTAAAAAGAACACGTAATGAAATGACTGCCTCCGTCTCTCGCTGGAAGGGAATTATAAGGACATTACTGCCTTGTTCGATCAACTCTCTTGCCCTAATTTCTTCGAAATCTTCATTGTCTAAGTGAGATACCCTAGATGGGAAAATTCCGAAATCTTCATAGTCACCTTTTCTCAGATAATTGAGAATCCATTTCCAACTTTTGTCGTTAAGTTGGTATCTTAGACCTGTACGCTTCTGACAACTTATATATACTTCTTCTGCATATACTAGGACATGAAGCCTTTTACGCTGCTTCATCAATAGCTTAACCTGACGGTGCGCTGTTTCATTATCGTATGCAGGTGGGATAATTATCTTTTTCATGTTCCTTATTAATTTAAAGGAGAAGGAGATTTTCTCTCCCTCTCTCCCGATCACAAGTTAAGCAGTTTCCTGCTCGTTCTTCTGCTCTTTCTGCATCCATTCCGGTTTGCAGGCATCATCTAAGAGTTTGTTCACCTCCTCTGTGACTTCAACCCAGAAACTTACTTCCATGTTGTGAGGTGAGCGATAGGAAATACTTCGGTAAGTTTTACCATCACGGCCTTTCTTATCTGGCTCGATTGTACATTTTCTCCCACTGGTCAGGAATTGTTTAAGTATCTCCAATATGAGATCCTCACCTTCGGCAGCGACCTCAATGTCATGCTCATCAGCATGATATTTCTCCAATTCTGGCAGCATTCCTGCTCCAGCAGATAGAATAGTGTTGATGAGATCAGCGTCACCATAGCCTTCAATCACTTGCGTAATTCCATTAGCATAGGTCGGCTCAACTCTAATGATCAATCGACCTGACGGATCCTGACGGAAACGCATAACTGTCCGTTGAGGGAATTTCGAGAACACACTCTTTAGGTTGTTGATAAACTGAGCATCCACCTTGGTAGAAACAACCTCTTCCACCAGAGTTTCATTTGCCATTGATTTAAATATCTTTTTCATTTTAATAGATATTTATTAGTAAACCCATTGCTTAGTGCGAGGTGGGTGTGTGGCCTCAGAACCTTGAAACCCGATCGCTGCTTCTTGATTCCGATGGCAAAAGTACGGCGGATTTGTTACATAAAAAAAGGAAACAACTTCTTGAAAATTGTTTCCCCCCATATATTTTTAAGGTGTATTAACTTTTATTTGGAATTAGCGATTGCTTCTAAGATCTTTTCCTTTGAAAATGCAAAAAGTAAAAAGTCGTCATCTTCTCCACTATGAATGAACACCTCACCTTTGGGATATATTAGGGCAGGAAAAACGCTTTCGTCATTTAATAAATGCTGGTGGTTTTTAAGAAGGTCAGGGTGTTTCTTATAATTGGTCAACCCAAAAGCCGTTAAGATGTTCATAATATCACGCCTGTGGTCAGGGATAAGGTTGAATCCTTTTCCATCATATAATTTGGGGAATAAGCAGATATATAGTTTCTCTAACTTAACTGCTATTTGCCTTGCTATAGTTCTCTCAGGTAGGAAATCTTTTACAACTTTTACCTCTGCATCCTTAATACTAAGATCGTTTATATACTTATCTATGATATATAAAGCATTATTAGGCATCCTCAGCAGTTCTCCGAATATTTTGATAACATTAATCTTTTGCTTATTATTAAATTGGATAGGATGGCAGTTTGTTCTACTGCGAATACCACCTCTCTTCTTTCCTAATTTCTTTTCTTTCCCATCAATATCAGCAGGTTTTCCTTTGATTGTTATTTCCTCTGTCTCCGTAAATGCATAATACAGCCTCAGAAAGTTGCAGAACTCAGGTGCTTTAACCACCTTAATGTTATAGCCAAACCAGTTGTAATAGCAGAATAACGTAAACCAATAAATCGGAGCTAATTCTATTTCCTCTGATACTATGGATTTGCCATTACGATCTTGAATTCTAGTTAAAAACTCTAGGTATGACACACCAACATTCTTCTCGGCTTGTTTGTAATTAAAGCCGTGATAATTGTTCCCAAATAATCTTTTTATATATTTCGAATCCATAATTGGATCCAAAAGTAGCAAAAAAAACTCCACCCAAATGAATCTGAATGGAGTTTTTAGGATTTATTTACCAAAAACGTATTTTATTACCTTAGCATTAGCTTTGTTTTCGTTCACGAAGTCACGTTCAATGTAAATGTCTGTGACTCGCATGGATTCATCAACATGGTTTAATGCTGCGTGGACTGTGTACTTATCGATTCCACATTTGTTGAGTGCTATGGTTGCCCATGAGTGGCGGGCGGCATAAAACTCCAAATCATCAATGTTCAACAGCTCGCCAATATCTTTCAGTCCCTTATTAATAGCCTTGTTAAAAGCTCTGGAGTCTCTATAGTCCTGATAGAATCTGAAAAGACGTTTGCCTGTGGTATCACGATACTTCTCAATAATCGGGAGTACCATATCAGGTATAATTACTTCCATCTTTGCCATGTCAGATCTGCGATCTTTTGTTTTGGTACGATTGTAAACAAGTCTGTTACTGATTAATTCTGTGGCATTATATAGGTCAGCTGAGTTAATGCCCATGAGGCAGAATGAAAGAATGAAACAGTCCTTCGCTAGATCGAAGCGACAAGTGCCTTTATGTCCTCTAGGGATATTGTGGTAAGGCATTTCCCAGATTGCTTTGATTTGTTGAGGCTGGATGGCTCGCTTTCGTGTAGTTTCCTCTTTGGGAACCTTGAAATATTCAAAGGGAGAGTGGGGGATTCGTATAAGACCTTTATCGGGTTTGTTATATAACCTTTGAGCCTCGTTGAAGAGGTGTCGCAAATTAGTAAGGTAGAGTGACAGGCTTCGGTTAGATGGAATGCGCTTCCCTGCTTCAGCCAATTTCTTTACTCTCTCCTGACGTAACTTTATTAAATGGTCTCTGTAATTCTCCAGCAGCTCAACAGTGATTTCTTTGATGTTTAATTCCTCCTTGCCTATGAATTTAATAAATGCTTTGAGACTGGTTGTGTATATGTCTTTACTTCTATAGGAAGAGGTGTCTATCCATTTCTTACAAAATCCAATAAAATCAATGGGTTTGTCTGCTTCATCTTTATTTAAAAGGCGATTTACAATTTCGTTCACATCACATTTTTCAGAATCAAGATGTAGGGAGTTGAACATTGTCCTGTAATGTAGTACAAGATGGTCTGCCTCCTGTTTTGTGAAAGAACCTTCTTTTAGTTTCAAATCTGCCGTGAGGTCTTCTACTGTAGCGAATAGGTCTGTAGAGATTCGCTTCACAGCACGGCCTTTTGTGAATCGAATTTTGACATTGTAAGAACCATCCATTCTCTTCCTGTCCTTCTGGACTTCTGCTTTGATTGTAAGCATGGGCATTTTTGTTTTTTGTGTCAACAGCAGTCAACAGCGGTCAACATTTTCCTATTTTCTGGGCTGAATCTATAGTAAATAGGCAGTATTCCAGCGGTCAACATGCGGTCAACATTTGGTTAAAAATGTGCTGTTTTTTGAGAAATCCACAATTTTTAGGGAATGGCTATCTTCAGTAGCTTGATTTTTTATGATTCTTGGAAAATATTAAAAATCAGGACTTTAGAGAATAAAAAAGCCTCAGATTAACTCTGAGACTTCGTGATTCCGTCGGGATTCGAACCCGAGGCCTACTGCTTAGAAGGCAGTTGCTCTATCCAGCTGAGCTACGGAACCAGCCTTTGATTTTTATGAAATCGGCTGCAAAGGTAGGCAATTTTTCTGAATTGCACAAATTTCAGACGGAAAATCTTATGTATGACCTGTCATCGAAGGAGTTATTTCCTATTACGAAGGACTTTGTAGCCTTGAAACGGCCGATATTCAGTGGGTCGCTGGCACGCTGTTCGTCGAGGAGTGCTTCGGTCTCGGCGAGCGTGGGAGCGAGTTGTGGGTAGCCGTCGCTGGCGAGCACTATCTCCCAGGGTTGGAAGTTGAGGGTGAGCACGGGTACCAGCCGTTGGGGGATGGGGAAGCCATCGATGACGGCATAGGTGATGTTCTGGTTGTGCATGACCTCAAGCATCCGTGGAATCATCACCTCACGGGCAGGGTCGAAAGACTGTCGGAGGTCCGCCTCTTTATAACCCTGTGCCAACAGTTCCCTGACGCGTGCGGCACGCATCTCAGCCAGTTCTTGTTCATAGGGCTTAGGGTTGTCGTAGTAGTCGCCGCCGACGAGACAGTGGCAGTCGCCTACGAGCCAGATCTCGCGGCGCACACGGCTGTAGATGACGGCAGAGGCCGTGAGGCGTTCTTCGGGATGTGCGGCCATGTGGTTCTTGGGGAAGCGCAGCCAATAATGGCGGCTGATGGCCTTGGTAACCCCCTTGCAGAACTGCTGGCAGCTGATATCGGCAGGCATGTGACGGATATAGCGGCTGACAAGCAGCATGGCATAACGCCCATTGCTCCACCAAGGGAGGTGGCGGCGGGAGGTCTTCGAAGTGGAGCCGTCGATGACGGCGATGAAGTCATTTGTGACGACGATTCCGTCCTCGCTTTTCTTCGCGGGGCTCTTCGGAATGACGCTTTTCTCTATGATATTCATTGTTCTTGGGATTGCTGGGGATGCCTGAGTAGAGTCGGGGGATGAGATCGGCTCTGCCGATGCGTCGCAGACTTTGTTCGATGTTGCGCCGTTCCTCTGGTTTGTACCAGAAGAAATACTGGCGCTGTGCCAGTTTCTCGCGTGGCGTCTTGGCAGAGAAGACTGGTTCAAGCGTATAAGGGTCATACCCCGTGTACCAGGTCTCAGTGGCATTAGTCATCGGCGTGGGGGTGAAGTCCTGTACCTGCTCGAGGTGGAAGTCGAGGCCCTTAGTGATGACGGCTAGTTCGGCCATATCCTCCTCATGACAGCCTGGATGGGAAGATATGAAGTAGGGGATAATCTGTTCTCGGAGATTCTCCTCGCGGTTGATGCGGTCGAACTGGCGCTTGAATTCATAGAACTGCTGGAACGACGGCTTGCGCATGAGGTAGAGCACGCGATCGCTGGTGTGCTCGGGGGCCACCTTCAGACGGCCTGAGACATGACGCGTGATCAGTTCACGAGTGTATTCGCGGGCAGCGCGGTTGGCCTCTTCGTCTTTGCTCTTATATAATAATAGGTCATAGCGCACGCCACTGCCGATGAAGCTCCGCTTGATGCCCGGAATGGCATCGACGGCATGATAGATGTCGAGCAGGCGACTATGGTTGGTGTCGAGGTTCGGACAGATCTGGGGATGTATGCAGCTGGGGCGGCGACACTTCTCACAAGCGTTGAGGTTGCGGCCATGCATGCCATACATATTGGCAGAAGGACCGCCGAGGTCGGAGAGGTAGCCCTTGAAGTCGGGCATCTGCATCACCTGCTTCACCTCTTTTAATATACTCTCCTTCGAGCGGCAGGAGATGAACTTGCCCTGATGGGCGGAGATGGTGCAGAAGGCACAGCCACCAAAGCACCCACGATGGATGTTTACAGAGTGACGGATCATGTCGTAGGCGGGGATGCGCTTGCCTTTGTACTTCGGATGAGGCTGACGGGTGTAGGGCAGGTCGTAAGAAGCATCAATTTCCTGAGTGGTCATCGGGGGATAGGGCGGATTGACCACGACGAAGCGTCCATCGACCTCCTGCAACAGGCGTTGGGCATGCATCATATTCGACTGCTCCTCGATGTGTCGGAAGTTCTCTGCCTGTGATCGTTTGTCGCGCAGACATTCTTCGTGGGAGTGGAGCACGATGTCGTCTTCACGTATGCCGCCAGGTATCTCCTCCTTTCGGGCGAGATAGACGGTCTGGGGGATGTTTTGAAGTGAAGCGTGAAGGGTGAAGAGTGAAGCGTGGGCTTCGCCTGATGGCGCAGCGAGAGAGGATAGTTGGTTGGCGAGTTCGACGATGGGTTTCTCGCCCATGCCGTAGATGAGCAGGTCGGCACCAGCATCGCAGAGGATGCACTTCTGCAGGCGGTCTTGCCAATAGTCGTAATGTGTCAGTCGTCGCAGGGAGGCTTCGATGCCGCCGAGCACGACAGGAACATCGGGATACAGCTGCTTGAGAATCCTGGAATAGACGATGGTGGGATATTCCGGACGCATGTCGTGACGACCGTCAGGACTGTAGGCGTCCTCAGAACGCAGGCGGCGGTTGGCTGTGTATTTATTGACCATCGAGTCCATGCATCCTGGCGCGATGCCAAAGAACAGACGAGGCCGCCCCAGTTTCTTGAAGTCGCGGAAGTCACCATGCCAGTCTGGTTGGGGGACGATGGCTACTTTATAGCCAGCCGCCTCCAGCGTACGACCTATGACGGCCGCTCCGAAAGAGGGGTGGTCGATATAGGCATCACCAGAGAAAAGAATCACATCGACCTCCGTCCATCCGCGGAGGTCGAGTTCTTTTTTCGTTGTAGGCAGGAAATCTGTCAGTCTGTATTCCATCAATTGAAGGGCGTTCCCTGGAAAGAACGGGTAGTCATGCCGAGATTGCCGTTGGCCTGATTCTTCCAGTTGATATAGAGCAGGACGAGTTGCTGAAGTCCGTAGGCCTTCATGTTCGGATGGTAGATGACGTCAAGGCAAAGGTTGAGCAGGTCTCTGTCGAGTCCTGCTTGTGCCTCGAGGAGGGCACGGACGTTGAGCTTGAGCTTGTCAAGTACTTGTTCGTCAACATAACCGTTGCTGTCGATCAGGTCGCGGAGAAGTTGATACTTCTCAATGGTCTGCAGATGTTCCTCGAGAATCTCGATACTGCGTGAGCCAGATGAATTTGTTTGAATCTTCATGATGTTAATGTTTTGTTAATAAAGTTATTGTGATAGTAGTAAGAATCTCAAGAAACCTCCCATGAGGGTGTTGCGCTTCTGTTCAGACTGGATGCACTCGAAGGGGAATCCCAGCGTCATCGCCTTATAGTCCTGTCCGTCGTAGGCGACACAGGCACTATGCTGGTCGGCATAGAGCATGGCAGAGAAGGCTGGCGCTACTGGCAACAGGTTGTCGGGATGAGGGGCGGCATAGTGCGTCGCATTGAGATGGCGGTGGAACGTAAAGGTGGTACCAAGGCCACTGATCGTATCACTTTCAAGGCTGTCACGATTGACACCGTCGTAGTTGCATTTCAGGACTTGCCTGAGATAAGCTTGGTCGCCAGGACTCATCATGTCGGCGCCAATATAAGAACCGCTGACGAGCAGGGCACCGCCACGCGAGGTGAAGAGCTGGAGATGCTGACGGAGCATCGGTGAGAATGCCCTGTATCGACGCAGCGACCAGCCATCGTTTTTCTCAAGGCCCAAGATCAGGTCGATCATCTGATATCTGGTAGGCAGTACCTCGTTGCGCTCGAGCGCTTCGGAGGAACAGCTGGCGATGTTATAGCGCCCTGAGGCGGCGATGGCTTCAGCATGCGTGCGGATATAGTTGAAGTCGTTGCCCGCAATGAAATGACCAGCGAGTGCATCGTTGGTATAGCCGAGGCCTGTGGTAGCCGTGCTTCCCATCTTGGAACGGTCGAAGCTGGTCTGATAGCCTGTCCAGCCAGCTGTCAGGCCATAAGAGACCCCAATGTCTTCGTGCAGGTCGAAACCCTGTTCGACTGTATTATCACGAACGGCGGGTGAGGAGAGACGGTTGAAGCCATTGACCACAAGTACGGTCTTCTGAGCTTCAGGGACATAGTAGGCACTGACCACCTCGCTGGGGAAACTCTCTCCACCATCGTTGATGGCAGCGACGCGGAAGCTGTAGAGCTGGCCTGGCTGTAACTTGAGCTTCAGGCTGGTCTTGTCTCCTTTTACAATAGTGCCGTTATTGAAACCGCCCTTGCCGATCGCCTGATAAACGATAAAGCCAGTGGGCTTTGCTGTCGGCTCGTCGGGGTCGTTGACAATGTTCCAGCTGAGACGAGCCTCACCCTCGTCGAGGAGTTCCACACGGAGATGGTTGGGCATGAGTGGTGTCACCACATAGTCGCAGTGGTGCATGCGGCACATATAGCGGAGGATGGTCTTGTAGATGCTGCGTGCGAAGTCGAAACGGAAGTTGGGGTCCTGCCCGTAGCGCATGTCGGCGAAATTCTGGTGCGACATCGTCTCGAGGATGGCACTATCCTGCGGAATGGTGCTGAGCAGTTCGTCGGCGAGGTCGCGTGAGGCGAGGCGAGAACGTCCTGTGCTGAGGATGCTGTCATTTAAATAGGTGGTGCAGATAGTGAGTGTACCCGTATGAGACCTGCCATCGGATGTGTAGCCGGCATCGCTATGAACAGCCAGAGATAATTCGATGGGCACCTGTCGCCCCGTCGTGTCGGGCATATAGCAGGAGCCTCCCGCCAGAAGGTTGGTCATATAGGAACGGGCGTTGATGTCGTCGCCATACTTCGTCGAATAGACCTCATAAGGCATGCCAGCCCATTGGGCATAGTAGCGGGCGCCCTCCAGACAGCGGGGCAGTGCGCTGGTCGATACCCCACGGCGGATGTTGCCCATGCCACCGCCAAAACGTACGGCATCGGCTGTGACAACTCCGTCGGTACGACTCAGATTGCTAAGCACGACGCAGTTGTCCTTGTTTTTGCCAGCCTCGAATTCAAAGGTGCCCAGATAGACCCAAGTAGAACCACCCATCTGCTGGTTGACACGGAATTCTGTTGGGATGCCCTTATGCCAGACGGTGTAGTGAGCATCATTAACGCTGCCTTCGACCGTCTGGTAGCTGACATAGACTGCATAGCGGCCAGATTCAGGGATATTTGGCAGATAGGCAGCCAGACTCTCGTAGCGCTGATCGTTGACCGTCTGGACTTTCTTGGCCGTACCCGCCAGAAATGGATTTTCCTGATCGACATAAGGCCCCGTATGGAAGGCGAATCCCAGTGAGTCGGTTTTCTCCCAGCGATGGTTCCCATGTGTCTCCTGGTAGATGCCACGACTGGTATTGGGCGTGTCGTTATCGACAATCACCTCGTTGACTTGCCAGTCGCGTTCTCGTGGTGTGAAGACGATGGCCCCTGCCTTCTCGAGCATGGGTATCAGATAAGGCACGACAATGGTCTGGGTGAACAGGTCTTCACGGCTTCCGAAAAGTGGTGGACGCTGCCATTTCCACATTTCATTCTTGATGTCGTAATAGCGACCATGGCTGGCCCAGATAGAGAGATGGCGGTTCTGAAGTCCTCGGGTCACCTGATAGGGTAGAGAGGCATTGCTGACCCAAGGTGCTCCATGATAGTCGATGTCGCCCCATACCCTGTCGGGGGATGGTTGCTGTCGCAGACGCGTAGGGACCAGGTCGCGAATGTCCCATCCGCCTGTCTTTACAGCCAGTTGGTAGTCGCGACAAGTGTCAGGCAACAGTCTGCGTATATCGTCGTAGATCCTCTCGGCCGACTCTGGTGTAAATGTCTGTTCTCCAAAGTGTGTGTCGGCCTTGACCAAAATGGTTTTCAGTGTATCGTTGATCTCGATGCTCTGCAGGTGGGCTGCAGAACGAACAATCTGCCCTGCAGGGCGATAGGTCCTGAAGTAATTATCTAGTTTGTTTTTCACATCCTGCTGAGCCAGGGCGGATAGCGAAATGGTTGCGGTCAGGATGGTGATTAGCGTTCTTCTCATGATAGTTCTCCGATAGTGAAATTCTCAGGCTTTTTGCCCTTGAAGTCTTTAAAATAGAGTTTGATCTCCCGCATGTCGGCCTTCAGGTCGCCAGTCGGGATGATGGTCTTCGTGCACTGAATGTGCTTTTTCTCATAATCGACACCGTAGAGCAGTATGGGGATACCCGCCTTCTGAGCGATGAAATAGAAACCTTTCTTCCAGTCGGGATTTGGTGAGCGCGTTCCCTCAGGTGTGATACAGAGATGGAACTCCCGTGCGGCCTTGGCGGTCTCTGCCATGCTGTCGGTCATGCTCGTATGCTTTTGCCGATAGACAGGGATACCACCTAGTTTCTTGAAGAGAATACCGAGTGGGAAGAAAAACCATTCCTTCTTCATGAGGAAGTTGCTCTTCATGCCGCGAGCACCAATATACAGTTGTCCTATCAGGAAGTCCCAGTTGCTGGTGTGAGGAGCCAGGCAGATAATAAACTTATCGGGATGGTCCTCCGTTACTTCGGCAGTCCATCCCAGATGTTTGTACAGGTACCAATTACAAAAACGTTTCCACATGACTATGAATTGATTTGGTCCAGAATCTCGCCAATCTCGGCGCTGTATTTCTCCCTCAGGTCCTTAAAATAGTCTTTCGCCTTCATGCCTGGCTCGGGGTGGGATATACGACTGATGTAATTGTTGTGTATCTTGACGATAGAGAACAAGATTGCCTGTCCGTTGTCTTTTTGAGCCTCTGGTCCATACAGCGATAGAGCTACACCTTCCGCGAACAGTTCCTCACAAATCAGGTTGATCTTTTTCTTGAGTGTTCTTTTGCTTGCCATAAATTAAAATCCTCCTTAAATTTTATGTCTTTTGTTATTTTCACTGAACAAAGTTAAGAAAAAAAATCGAGTTGGCAAGTGTTTGTTCCACAAAAAATATTAAAATGATGATTTTCGCCACATTTCTTTCGCATTTCTGACAAAAAAGGATTAATTTTGCACGTCAGAAACGAATTATTCATTCTATAATAAGTAACACAAGTATGGAAAAAAGTGCATTGCAGATTGCAAGGGCTGCCTATCAGCCTAAACTGCCGAAGGCTCTTCAGGGAGCAGTGAAAATCAAGGAAGGTCAGCCCACCCAGAGTGTAGGTGACCAGGAGGCAATTAAGAAATTGTTCCCCAATACCTATGGTATGCCAATCGTCGAGTTTGAGCCGGCTACCTCGGCTAACAATCAGAAGATGAACGTCGGTATCATCCTTTCTGGTGGTCAGGCTCCTGGCGGTCATAATGTGATTACAGGTTTGTTCGACCAGATCAAGAAGCTGAATCCCGAGAACCGTTTGTTCGGTTTCATCCTTGGCCCTGGTGGTCTTGTCGATCATAACTACATGGAGCTGACCGAAAGCGTCATTGACGAGTATCGCAATACTGGCGGTTTCGATATGATTGGTTCAGGCCGTACCAAGCTGGAGAAGGTCGAACAGTTTGAGAAGGGACTGGAAATCATCCGTCAGCTTGATATCAAGGCTATCGTTATCATCGGTGGTGATGACTCAAATACGAATGCCTGTGTGCTCGCTGAGTACTATGCAGCCCAGAAGTACGGTGTACAGGTGATTGGTTGCCCGAAGACCATCGATGGTGACCTGAAGAACGATCAGATTGAGACTTCATTCGGTTTCGATACCGCTTGTAAGACTTACTCAGAGTTGATTGGTAACATTGAGCGCGACTGTAACTCAGCCCGCAAGTACTGGCACTTCATCAAGGTGATGGGTCGTTCAGCTTCTCACATCGCTCTGGAGTGCGCTCTGCAGACACAGCCTAATATCTGTCTGATCTCTGAAGAGATCGAGCAGAAGGCTATGAGTCTCGACGATATCGTGGAGTATATCGCTAACGCTGTAGCTGCTCGTGCTGCTGATGGTAATAACTTCGGTACTGTCATCATCCCAGAAGGCGTCATCGAGTTCATTCCTGCCATCAAGAAGTTGATTGCTCAGCTCAACGACGTGCTGGCTCTGCCTGAGGTAAAAGATATGGGTCGTACGGAGACCATCGACTTTGCAAAGGCTCACCTGACAGAAGAGAACCTCGCTGTGTTCAACAGCCTGCCTACCGGTGTGGCCCGTCAGCTGGCTCTCGACCGCGATCCTCACGGCAATGTCCAGGTATCTCTGATTGAGACTGAGAAGCTGCTCTCTACGATGGTAGCCCAGAAGCTCGAGAAGCTGAAGAAGGAAGGTAAGTACACGGGTAAGTTTGGTACACAGCACCACTTCTTCGGCTATGAGGGACGTTGTGCTGCTCCTTCAAACTTCGACGCCGACTACTGCTATGCCCTCGGTACTTCAGCTGCTCAGCTGATTGCTAATGGCAAGACTGGCTATATGGCTATCGTGAAGAATACGACCGCTCCTGCAGAGCAGTGGATTGCTGGTGGTGTGCCCATCACGATGATGATGAACATGGAGAAGCGTGCCGGTGAGATGAAGCCCGTAATCCGCAAGGCCCTCGTTGAGCTCGACGGTGCTCCCTTCAAGGAGTTTGCCGCACATCGCGACGAGTGGGCTCGTAAGACAGCTTACATCTATCCTGGTCCTATCCAGTACTGGGGTCCGACAGAAGTCTGCGACCAGCCTACCAAGACACTTGCACTCGAGCAGGCTAAGTAATACTTATAATTCCATTGGCACGGATTGCATGACTGCAGTCCGTGCCTTTTTCCAAAAATGGCAAAGAAGAAAAGAACCGTCGTACAGCGAAAAGGAATCGGCACCACCCATACCTATCATGGTCCTGGGCGGAAGAAGAAACCGAATGCCATCGTCCGTCTGTTGCAAAAAGTCCCGTCGTGGGGTTGGTGGTTAGGCGGAGGTGCTATTGTCATCCTTTATATCTGGTTCTTCTATTATTTCTTTGTCGGACCATTTGGTTTCCGTTGGCGTGCCCTTTACGGGACTGTTAACTATCCCGATGGCTATGAGATTCATGGTATTGATATCTCGCATCATCAGGGACGTATCGACTGGGATGAACTCAAGGACAATGGCAGTATCAACGATTGTCCGATACGCTTCATCATGATCAAGGCTACGGAAGGTGCCACGCAGACAGACGAGAACTTCAAAGACAATTTCTTCCAGGCCCGTGAACACGGTTTTACACGAGGTGCTTATCATTTCTATAGTGTTCATACACCCGCCTATCAGCAGGCCGCCCATTTTATGAAAACCGTCAAGTTGGAGAATGGTGACTTGCCTCCCGTATTGGATGTCGAGCACAAGCCTGCCAATCAGACCGACGAAGAGTTCAAATCCTCTGTTCATCTCTGGTTAGACATGGTGGAGAAATATTATAAGGTAAAGCCCATTCTTTACACCTATTTTAAGTTCAAGACACGCTACTTGAACGATTCAATCTTTGACCAGTATCCCTATTGGATTGCTCACTATTATGTCGATTCACTGGAATACAAGGGGCCCTGGAAATTCTGGCAGCATACAGATGTAGGCCGTTTGCCAGGCATCAAGGGTAATGTCGATTTCAATATCTACAACGGCTCTTACTATGATCTTCGTCAGATGACGATAGGATCACAGGAGACCATTGGTGAGAAGGCTTATAGCGAAGAATCTTTTTAGGCGAGTCTGAAACACAGACAAGCCCAGTCGTGATTTTCTTTTTGGCTGATGAACGTGAGTCCGAGGGCTTGGGCTTTCGTCATGAGTTGCTGGCAGTCGCCGGTGTAGAATCCACTCAGGATAAGAATTGCCCCTTGCGCCATCTTCTGACGGAATAAAGGCATATCTGTCAATAGGATATTACGGTTGATATTGGCCAAAACCACGTCGAAATATCCTTCTACCTTATTTAAAATAGAAGCATCCCCGAGCAACGACGTGAAATGCTTATCTACTCTGTTGATGACTGCATTATGGCGGGCATTATCAGCAGACCATTCGTCGATATCATAGCCGATAGCCTCCTTGGCACCGAGTCTTAGGGCACAGATGGAAAGGATCCCAGTACCTGTGCCACAGTCCAGGATGCGTTTGCCGCTGAGATCCATCTCGAGCAGTGAGGCACAGATCATGCGAGTTGTCTCATGAGTTCCTGTACCAAAAGCCAGTTTGGCATCTATCTCTATCGAGATAGCGGCAGGAGTGTCAGGCAGATGGCGTCCATCGTGGATGATCAGCTTATCAGCTATGCAAATCGGATCAAACCCCTCCTGTTCCCATTGTTCGTTCCAATCCTTGTTCTCCGCTTCCTTCACCTCATATGTCACTGTGGTTTCCATAAAAGGGAATTCCTCTATTATTGCTTTTAGTGCACCTTCGTCGAACAGTTGCTGTTGGACATATCCCTTCAGACCAGTCCCCGTCTCCTCGAAAGTCTCAAAACCAGCCTCTCCCGCCATTGCGGCAAGTACGTCCCCTGCATCAGAAGAGTAGGGGGATATCATGAAATTTACCTCGAAATACTTCATAAGGATGTTAATTTTTGCCGCAAAATTACAAAAAATAGGGAAAATCCTACTATAAGTTAGGGTTTTTCCCTAAATTTGCACTAAAATTGGTTGTATTTTTGCAACGTGAATCATTAAAACGTGTAAGAAGATGAAGAAACTATTATTGTTTTCCATGCTGGTTATAGCCCTTCCGCAGACCATGTCGGCACAGGATGATGACCTTTACTTCGTACCGAAGAAAACGACGGCTCCCGAAGTGGCACAAGACCGCTTTGGCATGCCCAAGGACACCTACTATAGTGGTAGTGACCGTAGTGTGGATGAATATAACCGGAGGCTCAGGAGCCGTGTGGAAGTCTTGGATGGTGACACCACCAAGAACGACATCATCGACTTCAGTGCTGAGAAAGGTGTCTATCCTGATTCTCTGCAGATAGAAGACTATAAGCTGACAAAGCGGATGAGCCGTTTTGAAGACTACCGTCTGGCCGACAATGCCGCTTTCTGGGCAGGCTATGATGCTGGGCGCCGAGACTGGGGCTGGCATTCACCTTGGTACTATAGTAGCTATGGGTGGTATGATCCCTGGTACTATAGCAGTTGGCGTTGGTACGACCCTTGGTATGATCCTTGGTACTATGGTTATGCCGGCTGGTATGATCCTTGGTACTATCGTCCAGGTTGGGGCTGGGGATGGAACTGGCGTTATCCTTACTATCGTCCGCGCTATGTAGTCATCAGTGGTGGTGGTCGCCGTCATAGTGGCTATATCGGAACAGGTTCGATACGTCGTGATGGTACGACCTATGGTTATGGTGGCCGTCGTGGTGTCATTGCAGGTAACAGTAGCCGTATGAGCAGTCTGCGAGAGCGTGCTAGTCGTCTTGGTGGCTCATCCTACAGCAGCGGCAACACTCGTCGTAGTGGTAGCGGTAATTTCAGTGGCTATCGCGGTGGTAATAGCAACTTCGGCGGCAGTCGTAGTAGCGGTGGCTTTAGTGGCGGTGGTAGCTTCGGTGGCTCTCGTGGCGGTGGCGGCGGCTTTGGCGGCGGCGGAGGTCGTAGCGGTGGCGGCGGAGGCCTCGGTGGAAGAAGGTAAAATATAACGTTAATTTGTATTTGACTATGATGAAGAAACTATATACAGCAGCAATGATGATGGCAGCCGTTCTGCCTGTAGCTGCACAGGATACTTATGAGAGTGCCCGCTTGCTGGGTAGTGATTTGAATGGTACAGCCCGCTATGTAGGTATGGGTGGTGCGATGGAAGCTCTTGGCGCAGACATTTCCACCATCTCGACGAATCCTGCGGCTATCGGACTCTTCCGTCATTCCACGGCTAGTGTGAGCTTTGGCTTCGTGTCACAGCAGGATGTCCAGAAGTTTGATGGCAAGGATAAGACCGTGATGAGTTTCGACCAGGCGGGTTTTGTGTATTCTGCTCGTCTGAATCGTGCTTCGTTCGTGAACTTTGCCTTCAACTACCACAAGAGTCGTAATTTCAATCAGATTATCTCGGCTGCCAATGCCTTGAGTGGTTGTTCGCAGAATGATCTTACTTATTACAAGGCAGATAAGGGTATCTACGAATTAGATTTCAATAAGCAGGGAGAGGCGATTGGTTATGTTGGCAACGACCGTTCCTGGGCTTTCAGTGAGTCTGATTATCTGAATGCCAATGCACTCCTGTTGGATCCAGAAGATATGTGCTTTAAGGCAATGTATGCCTCTGCGTACAACTTTGACCGTGCCCAGCGAGGTTGGATTGCCAACTTCGATTTCAACCTTAGCGGTAATGTGAACGACCGTTTCTACTGGGGTCTGACAATTGGTCTGAAGGATGTCAACTATCGTGGCTATAGTGAGTATGGAGAATCTCTGCTTGCCAGTGGCCAGTCTTGTGGCTCAGCGGTCTATGGCGATGAGCGTAAGATCAAGGGTACAGGTCTCGAGGTGATTGCCGGTATAATAGTCCGTCCTGTTGAGGACTCACCATTCCGTATTGGCGTCTCTGTGGCTACACCGACTTGGTATGATCTGACGACGAATAACGAAACGCTGTTGCTCAATAAAACGAAGTATGGTTCATGGGATGATGGTCACAGTCATACAGACTATGATTTCAAACTCTATACCCCATGGAAGTTCGGACTCAGTGTTGGCCATACCATCGGTACGCAGGTTGCCCTCGGTGCCAGCTATGAGTATTCAGACTTCAGCACAGCCTCTAACCGTGTCAACAAGGGCGATCGCTACTGGTATGGTGACTATGGTTATTCGCCATCTTATATCGATGAGCCGATGAAGAAGAATACTGAGAAGTCGCTCAAAGGCGTCCATACACTGAAAGCTGGTGTGGAGTTCAAGCCTGTGCCTGAGATGGCTGTACGTTTCGGTTATAATTATGTGTCGTCGCCCTATGAGAAAAATGGTATGCGCGATATGACAATCGACTCTCCTGGTGTGTCTTATTCTTCGACGACAGACTACGTGAACTGGCAGGACACCCATCGTATCACCTGCGGTCTTGGCTACAAGGTCAGTGGTGTGAATATCGATTTGGCCTATCAGTATAACACGACCAACGGCGATTTCCATCCTTTCCAGCCTTATGCGGGTAACTCTGGTGTTAAAGAAGTGAGCAATAAGCGCCATCAGGTGCTGCTGACGCTGGGCTATACGTTCTAAATGGAAATTTACTGAATATAAATGCGGCTTTATGTAATTAAAGTCGCATTTTTTTGTTTATTCGGCTGAAAAGTCGTATCTTTGCGCTTCAAATAGTAACATTAGATAAATTGTAAAATAGTCAAATGAAAAAACTTTTATTAGGAGACGAGGCCATCGCTCAAGGTGCTATTGATGCCGGCTTGAGTGGTGTCTATGCCTACCCAGGTACTCCATCGACGGAGATTACTGAATATATTCAGGAGTCGCCTCTTGCTAAGGATCGTAATATCCATCGCCGCTGGTCAACGAATGAGAAGACGGCTATGGAGGCTGCGCTTGGTATGTCTTATATGGGCAAGCGCGCGCTGGTTTGTATGAAGCATGTAGGTCTGAATGTTTGTGCTGATCCATTTGTGAATTCTGCCATGACTGGTACTAACGGTGGTCTGATAGTCTTGGTGGCAGACGACCCCTCGATGCATTCTTCACAGGATGAACAAGACTCGCGCTTCTATGCCAAGTTCGCCATGATTCCAACCTTGGAACCCAGTTCACAGCAGGAGGCCTATGACATGATGGGCGAGGCTTTTGACCTTTCCGAGCAGTTGCATCTCCCTATCCTGATGCGTGTCACCACCCGTATGGCGCACTCTCGTGCTGTAGTGGAGTTGAAGGATACGCCCCGTGAGCAGAATGCGCTGAACTATGACGCACAAGCCAGCAACTGGGTACTCCTGCCTGCTTTTGCCCGCAAGCGTAATATCGTTGTCACAGGGCAGCAGCCACTCCTTGAGCAGATGGCTGTTGACAGCAAGTATAACCAATATATCGACGGCTCTGACCATAAGTTGGGTATCATCGCCAGTGGTATTGCCTATAACTATCTGATGGAGTGCTATCCTGACGGTTGTCCTTTCCCAGTACTGAAGATTTCGCAGTATCCGATTCCCAAGAAACTGATTCGTCGTATGACCGACGACTGTGAATATGTGCTCATTGCTGAGGAAGGTCAGCCTTTCATCGAGGATCAGGTACGTGGCGTGATGCCTGGCAATGCTGTTATCAAAGGCCGCCTTACAGGAGAGCTTCCACGCACGGGTGAGTTGAATCCTGATTGCCTGAAGAAGGCCTTAGGCATCGAGAGCAGTGAGAGTTATGCTCCATGTGAAGATGTGACGCCACGTCCGCCAGCACTCTGTCAGGGTTGCGGACATCGTGATGTCTATACCGCACTGAATGAAGTGCTTCGCGAATATCCCAATGCCCGTGTGTTTGGTGATATCGGTTGCTATACGCTGGGCTTCCTGCCTCCTTATAAGGCCATCCACTCTTGCGTCGATATGGGTGCTTCGATCACGATGGCTAAGGGTGCTTCCGACGCTGGACAATGGCCTGCGGTAGCTATCATTGGCGACTCTACCTTTACCCATAGCGGTATGACTGGTTTGCTCGATGCGATCAATGAGAATGCTGACATCACCGTGATTATCTCAGACAATCTGACAACAGCGATGACTGGTGGTCAGGATTCCGCTGGTACCAATAAGTTTGAAGCTATCTGCAAGGGACTCGGACTCTCTGAGGATCATCTGAAGGTCGTGAATCCTATTCCGAAGAATATGCCGGAGATAACGAAGGCTATCCGCGATGAGATCAATTATCACGGTGTGAGTGTGATTATCCCGCGTCGTGAGTGTATGCAGACCTTACAACGTCATCTGAAACAGCAAAAAGCAAAGGAGGCAAAGAAATGAAGACAGATATTATCTTGTGTGGCGTAGGAGGTCAAGGTATCCTCTCTATCGCAACGATTATCGGTGAGGCAGCCATGAAGGAAAAGCTCTATATCAAGCAGGCTGAGGTACACGGCATGTCGCAACGTGGTGGTGACGTACAGTCGAACCTGCGTCTCTCCAGCGATCCGATTTCCAGTGACTTGATTCCTCTTGGAGGTGCTGATGTCATTATCTCTATGGAGCCGATGGAGGCACTTCGTTATCTGCCGTTCCTTTCGAAGGATGGCTGGATTATCACGTCGAGCACGCCTTTCGTGAATATCCCCAACTATCCTGATATTGAGACAATCAAAGCCGATCTCCAGAAGATCAATAATGTGATCATGCTGGATATCGAACAGGCTGCCAAGGATAATGGTGTGCCCCGTAGTGCTAACGTCATTCTTCTGGGTGCTGCCCAGAAAGCATTGGGCATCGAGTACGACAAACTTGAGGATGCCATTCGCCGTGTCTTCGGACGCAAAGGCGAGGCCATTGTCGAGGCAAATATCAAGGCTCTGGCCATCGGCCGTGCTGCTCAGAGTAGATTATTAGGCACGGATTAACGCTGCTTTATAAATAAAGACACGGCTGCTATATCCCAAATAGCTGTGTTTCTCTAAAAGAGAGCCGTGTTAATCCGTGCCAAAAGAATAAAAGAAGTAATGGAAACGCCAATTAAGAAAGAAATCGTTGACGGACTGGTGGCTGAGCTTGGCATCAAGGATTTTGCGAAGGCAACGATCCGTGAGGTAAAGCAAGTGGCAGCAAAGTCTGAGAATGCGAGTGGGGTAGAGTTCATCAAGATGGAAATGGGTATTCCTGGTCTGCCTGCCGCTCAGGTAGGTGTCGATGCCCAGATTCAGGCATTAAAGGATGGTATCGCCCACAGCTATCCTGATATTCAGGGTGCCCCTGTGCTGAAAGAGGCTGCCTCTCAGTTTGTGAAGGCATTCATCGGTATCGATATCAAACCCGAGGGTTGTGTCCCCGTGACTGGTTCGATGCAGGGTACATTCGCCTCATTCCTCACTTGTTCACAACGCGACAAGCAGAAGGATACCGTGTTGTTTATCGACCCCGGTTTCCCTGTGCAGAAGATGCAGCTGGAGGTGATGGGCGTGAAGTATCAGACCTTTGATGTCTATGACTATCGTGGTGAAAAACTCGGTCCGAAACTTGAGAGCTATCTCTCAAAAGGTAATATCTGCGCCATCGTATATTCCAATCCCAACAATCCCTCGTGGATCTGCCTGCGTGAGGAAGAACTGAAGGTGATAGGTGAGCTCGCTACGAAATACGATACCATCGTGATGGAGGATCTCGCTTATTTCGCAATGGACTTCCGTAAGGAGCTCTCGACACCATTCGAGCCGCCTTATCAGGCTACCGTTGCCCGCTACACAGACAACTACATGTTGCTGATTAGTGGCTCTAAGGCCTTCAGCTATGCGGGTGAGCGTATCGGAGTTACCTGTATCTCCGACGCTTTGTTCCATCGCCATTTCGATGCGCTGTCTGAGCGTTATCAGGGATTGCCTTTCGGACCTGTGTTCTCTACGCGAATGCTTTATGCTTTGAGTTCAGGTACGAGCCATAGTGCCCAGTATGCGTTGGCTGCCATGCTGAAAGCCGCCTACGAAGGTAAGTACGACTTCCGCAAGGAGATCAGTGTATACGGAGAGCGCGCCAAGAAACTCAAGGAGATTTTCTGCCGTCACAATTTTTATGTGGTGTATGATAAAGACCTCGATGAACCCATTGCTGACGGCTTCTACTTCACCATTGGTTATCCTGGCATGACCTCAGGACAGCTGGCTCTCGAACTGATGTATTATGGTGTATCGGCCATCTGTCTGATTACCTGCGGTTCTGAACAGGAAGGCTTGCGCGTATGTACATCTTTTATTGAAGATCACCAATACGCTCTCTTAGAAGAACGCATGAAGATTTTCGAAGAGAATAATCCCTGTTGAAGAGAAGTGCCTCTGCTGGCACGATAAATGGCACTTATCCAAAAATAAGCGGCACCTCCCATCAGAGAAGTGCCGCTTATTTATATAGGGTTATTCTTATCCGTTCATCGACATGAGGAACTCCTCATTGCTGCGGGTGTTGACCAGACGGTCGCGAATGGTATTCATGGCCTCTACTGGCGTCATCTCTGCAATGAACTTGCGGATAATCCACATGCGGTTGAGTGTCGTGTCGTCAAGCAGCAGATCGTCGCGACGCGTAGAAGATAGTACCAGGTCGATGGCAGGGAAGATACGCTTATTGGAGAGTGAGCGGTTCAGCTGAATCTCAGAGTTACCAGTGCCCTTGAACTCCTCGAAGATCACTTCGTCCATCTTTGAACCCGTATCTACCAGTGCCGTTGCAATAATCGTCAGTGAACCGCCGCCCTCAATGTTTCGTGCAGCACCGAAGAAACGCTTCGGCTTCTGCAGGGCATTGGCATCGACACCACCAGTAAGTACCTTTCCAGAGGTGGGGGCTACGGTGTTATAAGCACGTGCCAGACGTGTGATAGAGTCAAGGAAGATTACGACATCATGGCCGCATTCTACCATGCGCTTAGCTTTCTCAAGTACGATGCCGGCAATCTTGACATGGCGGTCTGCTGGTTCGTCAAATGTGGAGGCAATAACCTCTGCATTGACGGTACGAGCCATATCTGTCACCTCCTCTGGACGCTCATCGATGAGCAACATCATGATATAGGCTTCAGGATGGTTGGCGGCGATGGCATTGGCAATGTCTTTCATCAAGACCGTCTTACCTGTCTTAGGCTGAGCCACGATGAGTGCACGCTGACCTTTACCGATAGGAGAGAAGAGGTCGACGATGCGAACGCTGGGATTCGATGTCTCCTTGTCGCCGCAAAGATTGAACTTCTCTTCAGGGAATAGCGGTGTCAAGTGTTCGAATGCCACACGGTCGCGTACTTCAGATGGTTCACGGCCGTTGATGCTCTTGACGGAGGACAAGGCAAAATATTTCTCATTGTCATGAGGCGGACGTACGGTGCAGTCAACGACATCACCCGTCTTCAGACCGTATTTCTTGATCTGCTGAGGAGACACGTAGACATCATCGGGAGACGACAGATAGTTATAGTCTGAACTGCGGAGAAAACCATAACCATCGGTAAGGGCTTCCAGCACACCATTGGCGGTGATGATATCTGCAAAGTCAAACTTCGGTGTGTTTGTATCCCGTGAATAGACCATTTCCATTTCCTGTTTGTTCTGTTGTGCTACAGGACGATCGAACATATCGAGGGTGGGGAGTGCCTCCTGATCTTCGATGGGAATGTCGACCACGGTGATAAAGTCTGTGCCGTCGCCAGGATCACCAGCCCACACGTCGCTATCCTCGGGAACAAACTCCTGTTCCTTGCGGTTAGCCATCTTTTCGCGCAGCTTCTCCATTGCGTCGGCTGTTACCTCGTCGGCAGTCTCAGGCGTACTCTCCATAGCTTCGGGCACGACCGCTTCGATATCCTCTTGCATCTCCTGCTGAGGCTCGGGCTGCTGTTCTTCTGCAACGACCTCCTCCTGCTTGGCAGATGCCTCTTCAGCAGCAGCCTTTGTCTTGCGGGTGCGACGCTTTGGAGCCTCGGGCTCTGCAGCCGGTTTCTCCTCTGTCTCTGGAGCAGGCAGTGGCTCATCGCTGAAGAGAGATACAGGTTCTGCTTTCTTTGAACGATTGCTCTTCGAGTCCAGGTTCTCACCATCTTTACCTTTTACAGTATAGACTTTGCTCGTATCTTTCTTGGCAATGCGTGTGCGTTTTTTCTTAGGGGCATCATCACTAGATTCCGCACTATTCTCAGCGGCCTTGTCGATGATGGCGTAGATGACATCCTCTAGGGCACTGTCTTGTGAAACCTTGATGCCTAATTCATTAGCGATACCCATCAACTGGGGTATCTCCATAGCTTCTAATTCTTCTTTTTTATACATAATATGGGTATATAATTCTACCAGTTGGAATTGAAAAAATGTGAAGGAAATGCTTCTCGAACGGAAACATTGTTTTGAAAAACGTTGCAAAGGTAATCATTATTTTGTGAACCTCCAAACTTTTTAAGTTTTTTTGTTGGATTTCTCGTCTCTTAGACATCGTCGATGGTACTTTCGTTCGGAAAAACTCAAAAACGTTTGGGATTTCGCTCACTTATTCGTAACTTTGCCCCCAAAAAGCAAGAATAATGGAAATCAAGAAAGCAGAATTCACCCTCAGTGCTCCGACAGTCTCGATGTGTCCGAAGGATTATAAGCCAGAATACGCCTTCATCGGCCGTTCTAATGTCGGAAAGTCGAGTCTGATCAATATGTTGACTAATAACAAGAAGCTAGCCAAGACTTCTGCAACGCCAGGCAAGACCCTGCTCATCAATCATTTTATCATCAATGACGAGTGGTATCTGGTCGATTTGCCAGGATATGGCTTTGCCAAACGATCGAAGAAAGAAGTGCAGAGGCTGGAGCAGATGATTAGTGGTTACATCCTGCAGCGCGAGCAGCTGGTGAATGTGTTCCTGCTCGTGGATGTCCGTTTGGAACCGCAGAAGATCGACCTCGAATTCATAGAGTGGCTTGGAACCAGTAGTGTGCCCTTTGCCATCGTATTCACCAAGGCCGATAAACTCAGTGCCAGTAAGGTGAGTCAGAATGTTGAGGCTTACAAGAAGGTGCTGCTAGAGACTTGGGAGGAGTTGCCCCCCATCTTCATCACCTCGTCGGAGAAGAAGGCTGGTCGCAGTGAGGTGCTTGACTATATAGAGCAAATCAACCGTGATCTGAAAGAGTAGGGAAGGATGGCAAAGGACATACCATATTTAGACGTACAGCAACTGACGAAATCCTTTGGATCGCTGGTGCTTTTCGAGCAAATCAGTTTCTCGATAGCAGAAGGGCAGAAGGTGGGACTGATTGCCAAGAATGGTACTGGAAAATCGACTCTGCTCTCTGTGCTTTCGGGTAAGGAAGGCTATGATTCTGGTGAGATTATCTTTCGTCGTGATCTTCGTGTGGGCATGTTGGAACAATCTCCTGTATTCGATCCAGCGGAAAGTGTCCTCGATGCCTGTTTCAACCATCAGGGAGATCCAGAGCGAGTGCTCAAGGCCAAACAGATCCTGACACAGTTGAAGATCCGTGACCTGCAGCAACCGATGGGACAGTTGAGTGGTGGACAGCAGAAGCGTGTAGCTCTGGCGAATGTGCTGATTACCGATCCGGATCTGTTGATTCTTGATGAGCCGACGAACCATCTCGACTTGGAGATGATCGAGTGGCTGGAGGGCTTCCTGAACAGGGGGAATAAGACCTTGCTGATGGTTACTCACGACCGCTTCTTTCTAGACCGTGTCTGTTCTGTAATCCTGGAACTCGACGACCAGACCATCTATACCTATCGCGGCAACTACAGCTATTATCTGGAGAAGCGACAGGAACGCCTCGACAACCGTCGGGCTGAGATAGCAAGGGCCAACAACCTTTATCGCACGGAGTTGGAATGGATGCGCCGTATGCCACAGGCCCGCGGTCATAAGGCTCGCTACCGTGAGGAGGCTTTCTATGAACTGGAGAAGGTTGCCAAGCAACGCATAGAGGAGCGCCAGATTCGTCTGAAGTCGCGTAATGTGTATATTGGTTCTAAGATTTTTGAGTGCCAGTATGTCTCGAAGTCTTTCGACGATAAGGTCATCCTTAAGGATTTCTACTACAACTTCTCCCGTTTCGAGAAGATGGGTATCGTCGGCAATAACGGCACAGGTAAATCTACTTTCATCAAGATGCTCTTGGGAATGGTGCCGCCAGATGGTGGCCGATTCGACATTGGCGATACTGTTCGCTTTGGCTATTTTTCCCAAGAGGGCTTGCAGTTTGACGAACAACAGAAGGTACTCGATGTCGTGAAGGACATCGCTGAATATATCGATATGGGAGGTGGCAAGCACTTCTCTGCGTCGCAGTTTCTGCAGTATTTCCTCTTTACGCCAGAGCAGCAGCATAACTATGTCTATAAACTGAGTGGAGGAGAGCGACGCAAGTTGTACCTATGTACAGTACTGATGAAGAATCCGAACTTTCTGGTACTCGACGAGCCTACAAACGATTTAGACATTGTGACGCTCCAGATTCTGGAAGAGTATCTTCAGGATTTCCCTGGCTGTGTCATCGTGGTGAGTCACGACCGCTACTTTATGGATAAGGTTGTTGACCACTTGCTGGTCTTCAAGGGAGAAGGTGAGGTGAAGGACTTCCCAGGCAACTATACCCAGTATCGTGAATGGAGTGCCCTTCAGCCCAAGGAATCCAAGGAGGTCGTTGAGACAAAAGAAGTGAAAGACAACAGACTTCCTAAGGAGACCAAGAAGAAGCTGTCGTATAAGGAAAAACGGGAATTTGAACAGTTGGAGCAGGAAATTGCAGCTCTGGAAGAAGAACAGCGTCAGTTAGAGGAGGCGCTTTGCAGCGGAACGCTTTCTGTGGATGAATTGACGGAAAAGAGCAAACGTCTTCCACTCTTGAAAGATGAGCTTGACGAGAAGTCTATGCGTTGGTTGGAACTTAGTGAAATTGAAAGTTGAGAATTGAAAGATAATAGAATTGATGATACAACAGCAATACCCCTCAGAATTACTGGAAAAGGCCGTTAGGGAATTCTCTAAACTTCCTGGCATCGGTCGCAAGACGGCACTCAGGCTTGTGCTGTGGATGCTTCGTCAGGACGATGCCGATGTTGAGCAGTTTGCCGATGCCGTCAAGGAACTCAAACATGGCGTGAAATACTGTCATGTATGCCATAATATCAGCGACACAGACATCTGTCCTATTTGTGCAGATGCCCATCGCGACGCTTCCACCGTCTGTGTGGTGGAAAATATCCAGGACGTGATGGCGATAGAGAATACCCAGCAGTTTCATGGACTCTATCATGTGCTGGGTGGTGTCATCTCCCCGATGGACGGAATAGGACCTGGAGATATTGCCATCGACTCGCTCGTGCAGCGAGTGGCTGCAGGCGACATCGCAGAGGTGATTCTGGCACTAAGTCCTACGATGGAAGGAGATACGACCAACTTCTATATCAACCGCAAATTGTCTCCCTATGATGTGAAAGTCAGTGTAATTGCCAGAGGTGTCTCTGTAGGCAATGAACTGGAATATGCCGATGAGGTGACCCTTGGGCGCTCTATCATCAACCGTACACTATTTGAAGAGAAACAAACATGAAGAAAACAAAGAATCTGCTGTCGTGTGTCTTTGCAGCAGGCATGATCGTCGTTGTCATCCTCGTCGTGTTGTACGAGAGCGACATTCTGGTGTCAGGAATGTTGGCGGGTGCCCATCAGTCAGAGTTCCTGTGGACGACGCTGATGGAACTGGCTACTCTTGGCTGTGCGTTCCTGGCCTTGCGTCTGTTTAAGTTTGATAGGGTTCATCGAGCCCTCAACGAACAGAAGGCCGTTGCCCTGAAGAAATGGGGCCTCCTCCGTCTGTTGCTATTGTTCCTGCCGTTGTTGGCTGACACCTTATTATATTATATATACATGAATCCGACATTCGGCTATCTTGGTATCATTCTGGCACTCTGTCTGCCGTTTGTCTATCCGAGTGAAGGCCGATGTATCGCAGAGACAGAACAGTGAAGCTAAGCGTTGTCATCGTCAACTATAACGTTCGCGATTATGTGGTGCAGTGCCTTCAGAGCGTACATCAAGCCCTCGATGGCATTGAGGGTGAGGTGTTTGTCGTCGATAATAACTCGCCAGATGACAGTGTGGAGGTCCTGAGACGTGATTTCCCCTGGGTCCGTCTGATTGCCAATACGGAGAATGTTGGTTTTTCCCGAGCAAATAATATCGCTATTCGTCAGTCGCATGGAATGTATGTGCTCTTGCTTAATCCAGATACCGTTGTTGAGGCAGATACCTTTAAGAAGGTGCTGTCTTTCATGGATACCCATCCTGCAGTAGGCGGAGCTGGGGTGATGATGCATAACGAGGATGGAACACTTGCGCCTGAGTCGCGTAGGGCCTTGCCCACGCCTTGGGTGGCATGTCTGAAGATGCTAGGGTTCACCAAACGCTACTATATGAGTCATCTGCCATGGGACGCTCCTGCGCAGATAGAGGTAATCAGTGGTGCTTTCTGTATGTTGCGTCGTGCGGCACTCGACAAGATAGGTCTCCTGGATGAGGATTTCTTTATGTATGGTGAGGATATCGACCTCTCGTACAGACTTCTGAAGGGAGGTTGGCAGAACTGGTATCTACCTTGCCCCATCGTCCATTACAAGGGGAGGTCGACTCGGAAGACCGATTATCGCTATGTCCACATTTTCTATCAGGCCATGCTGATCTTCTTCCGCAAGCACTATCGTCATCAGAGCTTCTTCTTCACCTTTCCTGTGAAGGTGGCCATATATTTCCGTGCCATGCTGGCACTGATTGATATCCTACGAAAAAAACTGCACTTATGAACCCCAAAGTACACCTGCGGGCTATTGAGCCTGAAGACTTGGATCTGCTCTATCGGATCGAAAACGACGTCAAGTTGTGGAATGTCGGAACGACCAATGTGCCGTATTCCCGTTATACGCTTCACGACTATGTTGCGAATGCCTCCGATGATATCTATACCGACCGTCAGGTACGACTCATGGTTGAAGATGCTTCAGGAGCGGTTGTCGGCATTGCGGATATCGTGAATTTCGATCCTGGAAATTGTCGTGCAGAAGTGGGACTGATTATCCTTGATGCCTTTCGTCGACAGGGTTATGGTAGCAGTACGCTGCATGCAGTGGCTGATTATGCGCTTAGTGTACTCCATCTGCACCAGTTGTTTGCCTTCGTGGATGTTACCAATGAGGCTTCGCTGCATTTGTTCAGGGTGATGGGCTATCGAGAGTCTGCTCGTATAGCAGATTGGCTCTACGACGGACGTAAATACCGTGATGCCGTATTGATGCAGTACGTGTTTTAGCAGTTTTTTTGTGCTGAGACCAAAAAAAGTCGGAAAATGTTTTGCGGTTTCAGAAATTATTCATACCTTTGCACCCGCTAATAAGGAAAAGCGTTCTTTGGTGCGTTAGTTCAGTAGGTTAGAATGCCTGCCTGTCACGCAGGAGGTCACGAGTTCGAATCTCGTACGCACCGCTCTCTTTTCTCGATGTCAGCACCTTTTGGTGCGTTAGTTCAGTAGGTTAGAATGCCTGCCTGTCACGCAGGAGGTCACGAGTTCGAATCTCGTACGCACCGCAAAAAAGTCCATCGGTTTCCGATGGACTTTTTTGTTGAGATAAAGTATATTGCACAAAAAAGGCTCGCCGCTGCGAGCCGAATTGTTAACCTTAAATCTAATACTATGAAAAACACATTGCAAAGATAAGTTGTTTTCCTGTAAGTTGCAAACTTTTTCCCGACTTTTTCTGTTTTTCGGGTGAAAAAGACCTAATTTTTAACATCTCTTTACGAATTGAGTACTCATTTTCTTGCATTTCAAGTCAAATTGCCGTAACTTTGCAGCCACAATAATGACTTAGCATGAATATTAGGATATACACAATCATAGCATTTCTTTGTCTGGTGACCCTCGGATATGGTCAGCGACGCCAGTTACAGGAAGCCCGAGCTATCATTAAGAGCGGAAAAGGCTTTGCCAACGCTGAGAAAATGATGGTTGCCCTGCTTAAGGACAGCGCTAACCTTAATAATATGCGTATATATGATATGTGGTTGCAGTCTGTCGAGAAACAGTATGACCAAGTCAATGAGCAGATGTACAAGAAACAGGTGGTCGATACAGCCAGCCTCTTCGGACTTACCCAGCGAATTTTCATGATTGCTGAGCGTCTGGACTCTATTGATATGCGTCCCGACAAGAAGGGTAGGGTGCATCTCACGTATCGTGAAGATAATGCACAGCGTCTTGACACCTATCGCCCTAACCTGTTTTTCGGAGGAACCTATTTCCTGCGCAAGAACGATCTTCAGCGTGCCTATGATTACTTTGAACGTTACATCGATTGTGCCCAACAGCCACTGTTTACCGATTTTCGTTATGAAGAGACAGACACTCGCCTGCCAGAGGCTGCCTATTGGGCTACTTATTGTGGTTATCGGATGGATAATCCCGTATTGGCACTCCGTTATGCAAAGCTTGCCAAGCGCGACACCCTGAAATTGGAGTCGACACTACAGTACGTCTCTCAGGCCTGGCTGAGGCTGAAAGACGATGCCTCTTATGTCGCCACGCTGCAAGAGGGTTTCCTGCTGTTTCCCAAGTCGGGCTATTTCTTCCCACGATTGATGGACAGCTATACTTCGAAGGGCAATTATACAAAGGCGCTCAGCGTTGCCGACGAGGCATTGGCCGTGGATAGCCTTCATCCGCTGTTTCTGTTGGCAAAGAGCACGATGCTCCTTAATGTCGGGAATTACGCCCAATGTATCAACTATAGTGATCGGCTTATTGCGGTGGACAGTCAGATGGCAGATGCCTACTATAATGCCGGAACGGCTTATCTGAATATTGCGTTGAACATGGATGCCCGGAAGTATAGGAAGCAGATTCGCAAGATGTACCAACAGGCGATGCCCTACATGGAGACCTATCGGAAACTGGCGCCGGACGAACGCCAGAAATGGGGGCCTGCCCTTTATCGTATTTATTTCAACCTGAATATGGGAAAGCAGTTCGACGAGATTGACAAAATCTTAAAGAAATAAAAAAGATAAGTCTGTTTGATACGAGTTTGCCATTTTATGCTTATCTTTGTGGATTAGAAATTTATAACAATCTAAAACGAACAAAATAAGTAATTATGGCAGACAATGCACAGTTGATTGCTCAGTGCGAGGCACGGGCAAAAGAATGGCTCTCTCCGGCCTTTGATGAGGAGACACGTAAGGAAGTTCAGGCAATGCTCGACGCAGAGGACAAGACTCCGCTGATCGACGCTTTCTATCAGAATCTTGAGTTTGGTACTGGTGGTCTCCGTGGTATCATGGGTGCTGGTACGAACCGTATGAACAAGTACATCGTGGGTATGGCTACCCAGGGATTTGCCAACTATATTCTGAAGGCATTCCCAGGTCGTAAGGATCTTGCTGTCGTAGTAGGTCACGACTGCCGTAACAATGGTCGTATGTTCGCTGAGTCCGTAGCAGCTATCTTCTCTGCCAACGGCATCAAGGCTTATCTCTTCGAGAGTCTTCGTCCGACGCCAGAGATTTCGTTTGCCATCCGTCAGCTTCACGCTCAGGCTGGTGTCAACGTGACAGCTTCTCACAACCCCCGCGAATACAATGGCTACAAGGCTTATTGGGAAGACGGTGCACAGGTGCTGGCTCCGCACGATGTAGGTATCATCGAGGAGGTGAACAAGGTGAAGATCGAGGACGTGAAGTTCGAGCCTAACTACGACCTGATTGAGATTATCGGTGGTGAGATGGACTGGGATTATCTGCAGGCCGTCAAGGAGGCTATGGTTGATCAGGATGTCATCCTGCGTCAGAAAGACCTTAACATCGTCTATTCTCCGATGCACGGCACAGGTCGTGTGATTATTCCTGAGGCTCTGCGTTCATGGGGCTTCCAGAATATCCACGTTGTGCGTGAGCAGATGGAGATCGATGGTAACTTCCCCACGGTGGTCAGCCCGAACCCCGAGAATGCAGAGGCTATGACCCTCGGTATGAAGCTCGGTACGAAGCTCAATGCTGACCTTGTCATTGCATCTGACCCTGATGCCGACCGTCTGGCTATCGTATGCCGCAACAACAAGGGCGAGTGGGAAATCCTGAATGGTAACCAAACCTGCATGATGTTCTGCTGGTACATCATCGCCAACAAGAAGAAGCTCGGCCAGCTGAAGGGCAACGAGTTCCTCGTGAAGACCATCGTGACCACCGAGGAGATTGCTGAGATTGCCAAGAAGAACAATGTGGAACTGCGCGACTGCTATACCGGCTTCAAGTGGATTGCCAACGAGATCCGCATCTCTGAGGGCAAGCAGAAGTACATCGGCGGTGGTGAGGAGAGCTTCGGCTTCCTGCCGTTTGACAAGGTTCGCGACAAGGATTCTCCCGCTTCTATCTGTCTGATCTGTGAGATCGCCGCTTGGGCCAAGGACAATGGCCGTACGCTCTACGACCTGCTCATGGACATCTATGCAGAGTATGGCTTCTCTAAGGAAACCACTATCAATGTCGTGAAGCCTGGTAAGACCGGTGCCGACGAGATCAAGCAGATGATGGTTGACTTCCGCAACAACCCGCCGAAGGAGTTGGGTGGCTCTAAGATCTGCCTGTGGAAGGACTACCAGACACTCGAGGCTACGAAGGCTGATGGTACGAAGGAGAAACTGAATATGCCTACCACGTCGAATGTGCTGCAGTGGTTCTGCGAGGATGGTACCAAGGTAAGTGTGCGTCCTTCAGGTACAGAGCCGAAGATTAAGTTCTACTGCGAAGTGAAGGATGCCAGCTTCAAGTGTGCTGGCTGCTATGAGCGCTGCACAAAGGGAGCAGAAGAGAAGATCGAGGGTATCAAGAAGAGCCTGAATCTTTAAGATCTGCCCTTTGGTCATTATACAAGAATCCCGAAGCGTCGTAAGATGCCTCGGGATTTTTTATTAACCCAGTCTTATTTCAAATTAACCCCGCCTTATTGAGCAATAAGGCGGGGTTATTATGTAACACTTTGGGGATTACCAACCGTATTGTTGCCAACGGATCACGTTGTTCCACTGGAAATTCTGGATAGCAGTATTCCAATTGGGAGTCGTCGATTTGTAGAGGGTGCGGGGGAAGAACATGCTGACTACGCCACATTCGTCGGCCTTCACGTTGGAATTGTTCATGTCGATCGCCAGCTGTCTAAATCCTGTGAGCCATTTGGCGGAGAAACGGCTGTAGGGCACTGCCTTCTTAAAGGTAGACTTCCAACTGTTGAAGTCGCTTTCCGACGTGTTCATACTGAGGATGTGACAGATGTCGTAAGCATACATGTAATTGCTATAAGCATAGTGGAAGGCATCATCGAATTTGAAGTTGCCTTCAGGAGTCAGTTTGTCGGGGATGGTGCTGAGCAGACGGGCTGTTGCCTGAGCCAGGTTGTCAAGTTCGGCACTCTTGATGGCTACAAGCGGCAAGCTATAGCCTGCTAAGTCGCCCTCTACAATGTTGTATATGTAGGAGGGTACCTTCGGGATATAGTCGATATAGTAATCATAATAGGCATCAACAATCGACTGATAGAAGGTACCGGATGTATTGAACAGCGTAGGAACGACGAGATCATAGGGCGCACCTGGGTCGGGAATCTCGGCAGGAGAAGCTATCAGGTAGTCGGTGACTTTGCGTAGCTCGTAGGCTGACTCGATGCAGCCGAAGTTGCAGCAGTCGGCAAAGATGAATTGCAGATGCTCGCTGCCCATGCCATTGGCAATGGCGCGGGCCATCGACGGGATGTTCATCCAGTAGGATTTGCTTTGTCCCGTATCAACACCGTAGGCTCTTGTATAGGCGATAGAGTCGTTTCTGATGAGCCAGCCATCCGCGTGGCCCCAGAGCACGAGGCCGTAGCTCTTGGCGTGATATTTCTCGCGGGTATAGCGGAGCATCTTTTCCAGAATGGCAGGGTCGGCTGTCAGCGTCTCCTCCATGGAGGTGGAGTCGACCAGTACGCCGTCCTTAACGCGGGCAATATAGGGGGGTGTCGATTCTGTATTATCTACATAGATAATCAGGTTCTGAAGGTCGTTAAGCAGCTTGGAACTTTCCTTCAGTTCCTTGATGTCCTTATTGGCAAGCGACGCGAGATTGTTGTCAGCTCCCATATAGATAAGTACGGTGCGCTCTGCATCTTGCGGCACATCTGGGGTATCGTTGTCGTCTTTGCCACAGGCCCCGATCAGGAGCGAGGCCGCTAATAGAATCATGTATTTCTTCATAAAATCAAGAATTTGGTGCAAAGGTATGAAAAAAAAAGGAATAAAGCCGGAAAAATGACATTTTATTTGTAACTTTGCGCCTCAAATAAGGAAAATTGATGAAAAGACTCTATATATTGCTGGCTTTGCTGATAGCCCTGATGAGCATCGGCGAGGTATCTGCACAGCGCTCGAGAATAACGAAGACACGCAACCACCAGCGCACGCACAGGGTGGTGAAGAAACATAGGAAAAGTAAGGGAAAGAAAATAAGGACAGCCAAGCTGAAGCGTGGGAAAAAGGCAGTCGTAGTCGATCCCCGTCTGAATGATCCCAACTACAATCCCTATCTGCAGTGTGAGGACACCTGCGACCATGTGCATGGCATCGACCTGTCGCACTATCAGGGAGAGGTGTTCTGGGAGACGGTGGGACAGAATACGAAGACGGCCTATGTCTATCTGAAGGCAACGGAGGGCGGTGATCGTATCGACGAGCGTTACGAAAAGAACATCGACTTGGCGCACCGCTACGGACTCAAGGTGGGCTCCTACCACTTCTTCCGTCCGAAGAGTCCGCTGCATCTCCAGTTGCAGAATTTCATGACGCAGTGTCGCCCTGGCGAGCAGGACTTGATTCCGATGATTGATATCGAAACAACTGGTGGACTGCCTACCGACGTGTTCTGTGACTCGCTGATTACGTTCCTTGCCATGGTGGAGAAGGCTTATCGCCAGCAGCCGCTGATCTATACTTACAGGAATTTCTACAACAAACACCTGCTGGGCAAGCTCGACGACTATAAGCTGATGATTGCCATGTACACGCCCGAGGAACCGGTGCTTGACGACCGGAGGGATATCACGATGTGGCAATATACAAGTAAAGGACGTATCGTGGGCGTCAGCGGTTATGTCGATAAGAGTCGCTTCATGGGAAAGCATGGACTGCGCGACATCCGGTTCAGGCATATTCATCCCGTCAAGAGGTAGAATAGCAAACTAAATAGTCATTCAGATATGGATACGAATACAGAAGTGAACAATCCCGAAGAGCAGCAAGAGGTGAAGCATGGTCATAAGGTGATGCGCATTTCGCTGATTGTGGCTATGATTATTACCGTAGCTGCCATCTCAGTAGGCTATTATTACTATAGAGACCGCGTTTCGGAGAATGAGGAACGGCTCTATGAGCGTGCGATGCAGAGCACGGAGCCTGCCATCCTGCAGCAGTATCTCGACTTCTACCCAGAGGCACCGAAGGCTCATCGAGACTCCGTGGAGGCTCATCTGAAGGCGTTGAAGATGATCGATCTGGAGTGGGCTGAGGCTATTGCCCGCAACTCGCCAGCATTCCTGGAGCGTTTCATCAGCAGACATCCTAATAATGTGCATGTGCCTGACGCGCGTATCCGTATTGATTCTCTGGACTATGTGCGGGCTCTTGACAGTTGCACCGTTGAGGCTTTTAGCCAGTATATGGAGAAGCATCGCGAAGGGATGTACTACGACTATGCCAGTCTGAAGATTGACAGTCTGCAACGGGCTATCGAGCGCCAGCGTCAGGCGGCGGAGCGTGACTCCATCATGCATGCTCAGGGCGCAGAAGAGTCAGAGGAACTACTCCTCGATATGTGATAGGGAGTGGACGAAGGAGGCGAAGAAATTTGTGACGCTCTCCGAGGGATAGTAGCGGAAGTAGCGTGCTGAGCGGCGCACGTGGCTGAACATTGCCGAGGTGTTGCTGTTGTGCACGAAGATGCTATCCTCGTCTTGTGAGAAATACCAGTCGTGTGATCTTGTGTTGGTGAAGTCCAACAGTTCGTTGGCAATCTGCTTGACGCGTTTATCTCGCTTCTCTGAGAGAAACGGTATGTCCTCTGGCGTAAATCCGAACATCAGAATCAGGAATTCCCCTTCCAGATGGGCCATCTGTGTCAGTCGCAGGCGGCTGAGCCATCCCTTCAGCGTCTCGTAATCGGCATTAGCGCCTTGGTGCTTAATATAGATGCCGAGTTCCAGGAGCTGGCGGATGGGCATGCCTTCGTTGAGGATATGTCTTACCACCCTGATGATGAGTAGCAACATGTGGCGCGTGGTCGTGTCGGAGTGTTCGTCGTCGAGGATATTCTGCAACTGGCGGTTCAGCATGGGATTGGTTAGATGGTCTGCGCGCAGGAATTCGTCTTCCTCATCCTCGATGGCCGTTGGCCTGGCGGTCTCACTATATGCTTTCTGCCATTCCTTTTCCTGTCTTTCCGTGAGGTGCATGAAGAACTGGTCGCGACTGTTCTCTATCCCTTTGTAGGCATAGGGTATCACATTGTGCATGACGGCCAGTTGATAGAGCCGTTCCCATTTGTGAGCCGACATGGGCTCGAGTTTGTCGTAGGTGTTGAACGCGCCGTTTCTCAGCACTTTGAAGAGGTTACGCTGTATGATGTCCATGGGCTATGAGTATCTTTTGGGGTATCTGAAAAGAATCGACAGCAGGGCGACGATACCCAGTGCCAGCGGATAATAGAGGTAAGGCACGATGCTCACGGGATTGAGTGAGGCCAGACCTGCCGCTATCAGCAGCTGTGCACCGTAAGGGATGACGCCTTGTACCATGCAAGAGAAGGTGTCGAGGATGGAGGCACACTTCTTATTGTCAACACCGTAGCGGTCGCCAATCTGTTTGGAGATGCCACCGACGGTGAGGATGGCCACTGTGTTGTTGGCTGTACAGATATCCACCAGCGAGACCAGGACGGCGATGCTCAGCTCGGCACCTCGCTTGCTGTTCACGCGACGTGTCAGCAGTCGGATCAGAAAGTCAATGCCACCTTGTTCGCGTATCAGTTCCAGCATACCGCCAGCCATCATGGTGACGATGATCAGCTCGCCCATGGAGAGGATGCCTTCGCCCATCGCACCGAACCAGCCATAGATGTCGAAGGCACCTGTCAGTATGCCGATGATGCCTGTCAGAAGAAGCCCCATCATCAGTACGCCCATGACATTCATGCCGATGATGGCGGAGACGAGAACGGTGAGGTAGGGGATAACCTTAACCCATTCCACGCTGGCCACATGAGATGGCGCACTCACTCCTTGCCCCATTATCAGATAGATGATGAGGATAGCCAGGGCTGCGGGTGCCACGATGAAACTGTTCACGCGGAACTTATCGCTTAGGCGACAACCCTGTGTCTGGGTGGCCATGATGGTGGTATCGGAGATAAATGAGAGGTTGTCGCCGAAAAATGATCCTCCGACGATGATGGCTGTCATCATCGCCACATCAGTACCTGTCTCGTTAGCCACACCCGCAGCAATGGGCACCAGGGCGGCTATCGTTCCGACACTTGTGCCGATAGACAGAGATATAAAACAGGCAGCCAGGAACATGCCTGCCAACAGCATCTGAGGCGATAGCAAAGATAGGGTGAGGTTCACCGTAGCATCGATGCTGCCCATCATCTTTGCAGAGTAGGCGAAGGCACCTGCCAGGATGAATATCCAGATCATCAGCATCATCTGTTCCGTGGCAGCTCCGCGACTGTAGGTGTTGATGCGTTGCATGAGTGGCTTGCCGCCAAAAATGATGATGGCATAGCAGCTTGACACGAGAAAGGCCACAGTAATGGGTATCTTGTAGAAGTCACCAGCAATGATGCTGGTGACTAAGTAGAATAAGACAAACACCATGAGTGGTGATAGTGCTATGAGGCCTTTCTTCACGTTTTATACCTTAATTATTATAGTGTGACACCATTCTTGAAGATTGAGATTTCGCGGTAACCGTTCTCTTCGTTCTTGGCAAGTTCGCCACTGGCGACTGCCAACACCTTGTCAATGAATTCAGGTACCAGTTCCTGCATCGTGCGACCCTCGACGAGTTGTCCGGCAGAGAAGTCGATCCAGTTCTTCTTGTGGCTGGCGAGGTAAGGATTTGTGGCAATCTTCATGGTAGGCACGAAGGTGCCGAAAGGCGTTCCGCGGCCTGTGGTGAAGAGCACGAGGTGACAACCGCACGAGGCGAGGGCTGTGGCGGCCACGAGGTCGTTGCCTGGTGCTGAGAGCAGGTTGAGTCCGTCATGCTCCAAACGGTCGCCGTATTCCATCACACCGCTGACGGGAGCCTTGCCGCACTTCTGCGTGCAGCCCAGTGCCTTGTCTTCCAGGGTAGAGATACCACCGGCCTTATTACCCGGACTGGGGTTCTCGCCGACGGGCTCACCGTGAGAGAGGAAGTATTCCTTGAAGTTGTTGATCATTGATACCGTCTGGTTGAAGAGGTCTTCTGTGCGACAGCGGTTCATCAGGATGGTTTCTGCACCGAACATCTCTGGCACCTCAGTCAGTACGCTGGTGCCGCCCTGAGCTACCAGCCAGTCGGAGAATTCGCCGACGAGCGGGTTGGCGGTGATGCCGCTGAAACCGTCAGATCCACCACATTTCAAACCGACGCGCAATTTGGATACGGGAACCTCGGTTCGCTTGTCCTGACGGGCGATGTCATAGAGTTCGCGGAGAATCTCCATACCAGCCTCCATCTCGTCATCAACCTTTTGGGTAATGAGCAGCTTGATGCGATCTTTATCGTAGTCACCGAGCATCTTCATGAAGTCGTCGGGCTGGTTGTTCTCACAACCGAGGCTCAGCACCAAAACGGCACCTGCATTGGGGTGGAGGCAGATGTCGCGGAGCACCTTGCGGGTGTTCTCGTGGTCGCCAGAGAGCTGCGAACAGCCGAAGTTGTGATGCCAGGCGTGGATGGCGTCGATACCTTCCTCACCGGTCTCTTTCTTGAGGGCATCCACCAGACGTTCGGCGATGCCGTTCACACAGCCCACAGTAGGTACAATCCATATTTCGTTTCTCACACCGACATCACCGTTCTTGCGGACATAACCCTTAAAGGTTCGGTTTTCTTTTTTGATGTCAAGCTCTTGGTTTACAGGATTATATGTGTATTCAAGCGTACCTGACAGATTGGTCTTCAGATTATTCTCATTTACCCAGTCACCTGCCTTCAGATCTTCCTTGGCATGACCAATGGGATAGCCGTATTTGATGATGTCTGTGCCTTTGGGCGCATCCTTGATGAGCACTTTGTGACCAGCGGGTGTATCCTGACTGACGACCACTTTCAGGCCGTCGATTTCGATGATGTCACCCTTCTTCTTGGGTTGCAAGCAGACAACCACGCTGTCTGCCGGATTAATTTTCAAAAATGTAGCTTGTTCCATAAAATATTATTTGTTTTAGTTTATATAGCTGTCCTTCGGTAGAAATCCACGTTCTCCTTGGTCAGGATCTCGATAGGCATGTAGTTGACGGGGGTCACGGCGCGCTTCAGCACGATGGCATTAAACAGCGCATCGACGCTAGCATAGCCTTGTTGGTAAGCATGCTGGGCGATGAGGAATGAGATACTGCCCTGGCGGACGCAGGCCTCGTTCTTCGGCACCATGTCGTAGCCCATGATCTGCACGTTTCGGCGGTTGGTGCGCTGTAGGAACTCGCCCACGATGTGGGCCTTCGAGTTGAAGGTGATGCAGTGGTGCACCTTCGGGTGGGTGCTGAAGAAATCCTCCAGGATACCATCGTATTCCTTTCTCTCCTCGTCGAGCGGCAGGTCAACTTCGGTAATCTTGATTTCTGGGAAGTGATCGACCATATAGTGTCGGAAACCCGTCTCGCGGTTTGCCTGCTGTTTCGAACCCACCTTACCGTCGCGCGTCTGCTTGACGAGAGCAATCTCTTTTTCCTTGGAGGCGATGAGCATCAGCATCTTGGCTGCGAAATAGCCGCTGGCAAAAGAGTCTTGTCCGAAGAAGGAGAGTGGTTTCAAGTCGGGCATGTAGGAGTCGAGCAGCACGTAGGGGATTGACCTTTCTGTCAGCTTTTCCGTAAAACGGGCTGTCTGTTCCAAAGTCGTGGGCACGATGACTACACCGTCCATCTTGCCTGAGAAGAATTCACGGACCATCTTCGTGAAGGCGGTGGCATTAAAGCGCTCATAATAGACGAACTTCAGCGTGATACCGAAGTCGCGACGGAAGTTACAACAAGCCTGGGCGCCTTCCTCGATCTCGTCCCAGTAGGCGTCTTGCTCATGCTTGGGCAATACGATATAAAAGGTATAGGTCTTATTGTAGGCGAGGGCAGAGGCATACATGTTGGGCTGGTAGTCCAGTTCCTCGAGTGCCTTGTTCACCTTGTCAAGCGCCTTCTGACTGACGTTAGGACGATTGTGGAGCACGCGGTCCACAGTACCTGTCGATACGCCGGCACGAGCGGCGATATCCTTGATGGTAATATTCTCCTTTGGCATGATAGAGCTATTTTTCGGCAAAGGTACAAAGAATTTCTGATAATTGCAAACTGTTGGGCAAAATTATGACTGCGAAATCGTTTCCGTAAGTTTTTTCCCTAAAAACATCTTAAATATTTGTATAACTCAAAAAAACTTCCTATCTTTGTGCTCGCAAACGAAATTATAAGTTTAATCTATATTTAAAACTAAAACAAAATGGCAAAAATCGTAACATTGGGCGAGATTATGCTTCGCCTTTCCCCACAGGGAAACGATCGTTTCATCCAGAGTGAGTCATTCCGCATCATCCCCGGTGGTGGTGAGGCTAACGTAGCTATCTCAGTAGCCAACTATGGTCACGAGGCTTACTTCGTGTCAAAGCTGCCGAAGCATGAGATTGGCCAGATTGCTGTCAACGCTCTGCGCCGCTATGGTGTCAACACAGAGTTCGTGGCTCGTGGTGGTGACCGTGTAGGTCTGTACTATGCTGAGACTGGTGCTTCGATGCGCCCCTCAAAGGTGATCTACGACCGTGCTCATTCTTCCATCGCAGAGGCTGATCCCTCAGACTTCGATTTCGACAAGATCATGGAAGGTGCTGCCTGGTTCCACTGGAGCGGTATCACGCCAGCCATCAGCGATAAGGCTGCTGAACTGACAAAGCTCGCCTGCGAGGCTGCCAAGCGTCACGGTGTCACCGTATCTGTCGACCTCAACTTCCGCAAGAAGCTGTGGACCTCAGAGAAGGCTATCTCCATCATGCGCCCGCTGATGCAGTATGTAGATGTTTGTATCGGTAACGAGGAGGATGCTGAGCTCTGCCTTGGCTTCAAGCCCGATGCTGACGTAGAGGGCGGTCAGACCGATGCTGCCGGTTACGAGGGCATCTTCAAGCAGATGATGAAGGAGTTCGGCTTCAAGTATGTCGTTTCTACACTCCGCGAGAGCTACAGCGCAACCTTCAATGGTTGGAAGGCTCTGATCTACGATGGTAAGGAGTTCTATCAGTCAAAGCGCTATGAGATCAACCCGATCATCGACCGCGTCGGTGGTGGTGACTCGTTCTCTGGTGGTCTGATCCATGGTCTGCTGACCAAGCCGACACAGGGTGAGGCTCTTGAGTTTGCTGTGGCTGCTTCTGCCCTGAAGCACACAATCAACGGTGACTTCAACCTGGTATCTGTCGATGAGGTAGAGAGCCTGGCTGGCGGTAATGCTAACGGTCGCGTTCAGAGATAATTGACAATTGATAATTGAGAATTATGGCAAAGTTTGATAAAATCGCAGTATTGAAGAAGATCGGTGATACCGGTATGGTGCCCGTATTCTATCATAAGGATCTTGAGACTTGTAAGAATGTGGTAAAGGCTTGCTACGAGGGTGGTGTTCGTGCTTTCGAGTTCACCAATCGTGGCGACTTTGCTCAGGAGATTTTCGGTGAGTTGGTGAAGTGGGCCGACAAGGAGTGTCCCGAGCTGGCTCTCGGCATCGGTTCTATCGTCGATGCTCCTACCGCAGCTATGTATATCCAGTTGGGCGCCTGCTTCGTAGTAGGTCCGCTGCTCAATCCTGACATTGCTCCAGTCTGCAACCGTCGTCTCGTTCCCTATTGCCCGGGCTGTATGACCGTTTCTGAGATCGGTAAGGCTCAGGAGCTGGGTTGCGACCTGACGAAGGTGTTCCCTGGCGACGTGGTCGGACCGAACATGGTGAAGGGCCTGAAGGCTCCGATGCCTTGGTCGAAGATCATGGTTACCGGCGGTGTCGCTCCCGAGGAGGAGAACCTCCAGAAGTGGTTCAAGGCTGGTGTGTATTGCGTCGGCATGGGCTCAAAGCTGTTCCCTTCAGACAAGGTGAAGGCCGGCGACTGGCAGTATGTCACCGACAAGTGCAAGGAAGCACTTGGCTATGTGGCTAAGGCACGCGCTTAACTACTGATAAGCCTTCCCTCCCGTTGGGTTTCCTGGCGGGAGGGAAATTTGTTTTTTATGCGGCTCTGGCTAATCATTATATCAACCATTCTCTTCTTTTCAGCCTGCTCGCGCCCAGATAGGCAGACCGTTGACAGACTGAATGCCCGTTCCTATGCCTATCACTATCGCAATCTCGACTCTACGTCTTCCTATGCCACGCAGGCATGTCTGTTGGCTGACGGCTACGACGCGGGTAGGGCAGAAGCCCTCAACAATCTGGCTTTTGTGGCTATCGTGCGGATGCAGTATGACCGTGCCGACAGCCTGCTTTCAGAGGTGACCGCCACCACCGACAATCAGCTTCAGCTGCTGATTGCCTATGTCCAGCAGATGCGCCTCTGTCAGCGTCGTTCGCGTAATCGTGAGTTCCATGAGTATCGTGCCCTGGCCGATCGTGCCCTCGGCCGTATCCACGAAGAGCGCCCGCTGTTGTCGCCAGCCGATGAGCGCCGGTTGCTCTATGCTGAGTCGGAGTATGCCATCGTCAACTCCACCTATTATTATTATGTAGGTCTGGAGCGCCAGTCGATAGCGGCTTTGCGAGCCATTGATCCCAACGAGGTGATACGCGATACAGCCCAGTTCCTCAACTATCTCTATAACATTGGCGCCGGAGGTATTATCACCGAGGGTACACAACAGGAGATCAACCAATTAGAGTTCGACCACCTGATGCGCTGTTTCCTGCTCGCCAGGAAAGGCGACTATCCCTTCTTCGCCGCAAATGCTATCGAGGCTCTTTCCGAACACTTGATGGTGCCGGAATACCGGGAACGGCTCATTGTCGACAATATGCCTGCGATGAAGTTCTTGGTGGGTGCTGGCAGCAATGACGACGCTCATGGACCTGCCGATGTGGATGAGGATATGCTGGCTGGCTATCTGGCAGAGAATTCCCTCTATCTCTTCCAGCGCTATGGCGATGTCTATCAGACGGCGGGTGCCTATCGTACACTGGCCTCTTGCTTCCGTCAGATCGGTGACTATGAGTCGGCGCTCTTCAATCTTGAGCAGGCGCTTTCCGACTCCGTCATCAACCAAGCTCCTGACCTTGTGGCCTCTATCCGTGAACAGCTCAGCGTGGCTTATGCAGCTATCGACGACAAGGTGCAGAGCGACTACAATCGTAATCTCTACCTCGACCTGCAGGAGACCACCCGTCAGGACCGGCAGTTGGAGGCTCGTGCCAGTCAGTATGAGAAAACGGCCGTCCAGCTTAACATCATGCTGGCTGCTGTTGTCGTCGCCATCGTGCTGCTGCTGTTCTCCCTGTGGCTCTTCAACCACATGAATCGCCGCCATAGCCATGAGGAACCTGTCGACGATCGCTATGAACAGCGACGGGAGGAACTGGCTGCGCTGCGTCTGAGGGTGGAGAATAGTGAGCGCCGCAACCTTGAACAGCGGGCCAAGGTGTCGCTGGTCAACACCATCACGCCTTTTATCGACCGTATCCGTTACGAGGCTTCACGCCCGGCTCAAGTCACAGCCTCCGGGCATGACTATATCTGTGAACTGACTGATCAGATCAATGAATACAACGATGTGCTCACCTATTGGATTCAGTTGCGTCAGGGTGAGCTCAGCCTGCATATCGAGAGCTTCCCGTTGCAAGATCTCTTCGATCTCCTTGCCCGAGGGCGCACATCGTTCCAGATGAAGGGCATCAACTTCAATGTAGAACCGACCTCAGCCGTCGTGAAGGCCGATCGAGTACTGACACTCTTCATGCTCAACACGATGGCCGACAATGCCCGAAAATACACGCCGCAGGGGGGTACTGTCGCTATCAAGGCAAGCGAGACGGCCGACTATGTGGAAGTGACGGTCGAAGATACAGGGCAGGGGATGACCGACAGCCAGCTGGCGCGTCTCTTCGACGCCAAGCCTATTCGCGACGAGGGTGCGCTGCAGAAGAGTGGTGCCGTAGAGCCTTCCCACGGTTTTGGCCTCGTCAACTGCAAGGGCATTATCGAGAAGTATCGCAAAATCTCTCAGATCTTTGCCGTTTGCACCATCGGCGCCACTAGTGTGCTGGGTAGTGGTTCCCGTCTCTTCTTCCGTCTGCCGAAGGGCGTGCTGCGCCTGTTGCTGGTGCTGCTGATGGGGGCTGGTAGCCTGATGCCTATTACCACTCACGCCCAGACCGGCAAGCGACCCACTTCGAAGATGGTGACTGCCGTGCCACAGACCGATCCGCTGGCCCGGGCCAACGCCTATGCCGACTCCGCCTATTTCTCCAACATCAACGGCACCTACCGCCGAACGCTGCGTTTCGCTGACTCCTGCCGGCAATGCCTGAATGAGCACTATCGCCAGCAGTATCCGCGGGGGCGCTATTTCCTGCGCAAGATGGGGAACCCCTCATTGATAGCGCCAGAGATCAAGTGGTTCCACGACAGCGTCAGCACCAACTATCACATCATCCTCGACATGCGCAATGAGAGTGCCGTTGCGGCGCTGGCCCTCCACGAGTGGCAGCTCTATAGCTATAACAACCGCATCTACACGCAACTCTTCAAGGAGATGTCGGCCGACAATACGCTGGGCAACTATTGCCTGACGATGCAGCAGTCGCAGACCAACAAGACGATTGCCGTCATCCTGCTGGTGCTGCTCCTCGTGGCCATCGTGCCGGCCTACTATCTGCTCTACTACCGCCATCGCCTCTACGACCGGTTCCTGCGCGAACAGCAGCACATGACCGATATGGAGCTGCTCGACGACGAACTGCGGAAGGCAGAACTCGAGGAAAACAGCCTTCACGTATCGAATGCCGTGCTCGACAACTGCCTCTCCACGCTGAAGCACGAGACGATGTACTATCCCAGCCGTATCCGTCAGTTGCTGGAAGCCGGTGATATAGAGTCGCTCGCCGAGGTCACCGACTACTATCGCGAACTCTATGGCGTGCTCAGTCTGCAGGCCATGCACCAGGTGGAACATACCCGTCTCCATCTGCGTCATCTCGATGGCGGTATCCTCGGCGACGAGACCTTAATACGCTACCTCTTTGAACTGCTTCGCAAACAGTCGGGAGAGCGCAAGCCCGCCACCACCTTCACCCCGCAGGGACAATATGTCGAGGTGCGGATGGCGATGCCTGCCCTCAAGCTGACTGCCGACGAGGCTGAGGCGCTCTTCACACCTTCGCGCGATCATATTCCCTATCTGCTCTGCCGCCAGATTGTGCGCGATCATGGTGAGGTCACCAATAGGCGTGGCTGTGGCATCAGGGCAGAAGTGGGCAGCGACGGACTCACCACGGTTATCGTCACCCTCCCTGCCAGCAGTCAACCCAATGTCAAATCATAAAACATCATCAGATATGGAGAATTTTAAAGTCATTATCGTTGAGGATGTGCCCCTCGAACTCAAAGGCACCCTTGGCATTATCCGTACCGACATCCCTGAAGCCGAGGTCATCGGAACGGCAGAGAACGAGCCTGCTTATTGGAAACTCATCAAGCAGCAGACCCCCGACCTCGTGCTGCTCGACCTTGGACTTGGCGGCTCCACCACCGTCGGTGTCGAGATCTGCCGTCGCACCAAGGAACAGTATCCCCAGGTGAAGGTGCTCATCTTCACGGGCGAGATCCTCAACGAGAAGCTCTGGGTCGATGTGCTCGACGCTGGAGCCGACGGCATCATCCTCAAGACCGGTGAACTGCTCACGCGCCGTGATGTGGCTGCCGTGATGGACGGCAAGCAACTCGTGTTCAACGAACCCATCCTCGAGAAGATCGTGGAGCGCTTCAAGGCTGCCGTCAGCGGACAACTCGTCAAGCAGGAGGCCGTGGTCAACTACGAGATCGACGAGTACGACGAACGCTTCCTGCGCCACCTCGCCCTCGGCTATACCAAGGAGCAGATCACCAACCTGCGCGGCATGCCCTTCGGCGTGAAGAGCCTCGAGAAGCGTCAGAACGAACTCATCCAGAAACTGTTCCCCGAAGGCAGCACAGGCATCAACGCTACGCGCCTCGTCGTGCGTGCCCTCGAACTGCGCGTGCTCGATATCGACAACCTGCAGCCAGATGAAGACTAAGTCGGACGACCTGCTCGGTGGTGCGGCGCTCACTCTGCTGGTGGCTCACGCTGTGCTCATCATCCTCTCATGGCTCCTTTCAGCCATGGGACAGGAGGATGTGCGCTCGTTGCTTTCCTCCGAGGGCATCCGCTGGTTTGTCGGTTCCTTCTCGGCGATGACGGCCTCCCCGTTGCTGGTGTGGCTGTTGCTGCTGCTCTCAGCTGCCGGTTGCGTCAGGCAGAGTGGGGTAGCGTCGCTGTGGGGACACCACCGCTCGCTCACCTATCGCGAGCGTATCGCCCTTCGCGTGGCCCTGTTCTTCCTCGTGGGCTATGTCGTCATCGTCGGCCTGCTCACGCTGGTGCCCCACGCCATCCTGCTCTCCGCCACGGGTCAGCTCTTCCCTTCCGCCTTCAGCCGCAGCCTCCTGCCCATCGTTGCCTTCGGTGTCTGCCTCTTCTCAGTAGCCTATGGCGTGATGGCAGGCCGACTCCGTTCGCTGGGCGACGTGCTTCACTCACTATCTTTTGGTATCGCCCGCGGGGCCTCGTTGGTCATTTTATACTTTCTGCTAATCCAATTCTATGAGTCGCTGAGGTTTGTCTTCGGATAAACCCCCATTTTTAGGTATTGTGTAGCCCGCCATTTCTTTTTACCTTTGCACCCGGAAATTTCAACCAAAACAAAGATACTAAAGAAATGAATAAGACTATTGTAGTTTTCGGTTCCTCCACAGGAACATGCGAGGCCATCGCAGAGAAGATAGCTTCGAAGCTTGGTGCAGAAGTCATCAACGTACAGGATCTGACTGCCGATGTGGTAGCAGACAATCAGAATCTCATTCTCGGCACCTCTACCTGGGGCGCAGGCGAGTTGCAGGACGACTGGTACGACGGTCTGCGAGTGCTCCAGGGAGCCGATCTCAGCGGCAAGACGATTGCCCTCTTCGGCTGTGGTGACTGTGAGTCGTACGGCGACACCTTCGTGGGCGGCATGGGTGAGCTTTACGACGGCATCAAGTCGAGTGGCGCCCGGTTTGTAGGAGCCGTATCTATCGACGGCTATACCTTCGACGATTCGGCAGCCGTGGTCGACGGCGCCTTTGTGGGCCTTGCCCTCGACGATGTCAATGAAGATGATAAGACCGACGATCGTATCGATGCGTGGGTCGCACAAATTTCGCCAGAGCTATGATTACGCCGTTAGAGATGAAAGTGCTGATGAACCACATCTACGAATACCAGAAAGGTGTTCGCCAGATGGTTCTGTTCACCTGTCCGAAGAGATATGAAGAGTATGCCACGCAGCGCTTGCAGAGCCAGCATATCGAGTATGTGTTGCAGCCGGCGGGCAAGAACAATCTCAATCTCTATTTCGGCCGCAAGGAGTGTCTCGACGCCATCCGCCTCATCGTGACGCGTCCGCTCAACGAGCTGACGCCCGAGGAGGATTTCATACTCGGCACGATGCTGGGTTACGACCTCTGTGCCCAGTGCCAGCGCTTCTGCCAGCGCAAGTGCCGCAAAGTTCAAAACATGAGTTCATAAGGTATTTGTTTAGTTTAATTAATGATGAAGAGGGACCTGCCGTGACGGTAAGTCCCTCTTTCGCATAAGCAAAGGGCGCAATGGTATCCTATTCGATTTCCGACCCTCTTGCCGCGATAACCGATAATCTTTTCTTCTTGACATCGCGGCTATTAGGACCTATCATAATATCAAAGTCGCCCGGTTCGATCACATCATTGAGATGATAATCATAGAATCTCAAAAGGTCAGAGGTAATCTTGAAGGTAACAGTCTGCGTCTCACCAGCATTCAGATGAATGCGCTGAAAACCCTTCAGTTCCTTGACAGGACGGCTGATAGAGCCTACAACATCGCGAATATAGAGTTGTACCACTTCGTCAGCATCGTAGCGACCCGTATTCTTTATCGTTACCGAGGCGGTGATGGTTCCATCAGTCTTCATCTGGTCACTACTTAGTGTCACATCGCTATACTCAAATGTGGTATACGAAAGACCGTAGCCAAAGGGGTAGAGCGGTTCGTTACGTACATCGAGGTAATTGCTCTGGAACTTAGCGAACTTCTGAGTGTTCTCCTCTACCGGACGTCCTGTGTTCAGGTGATTATAATAGATGGGTATCTGTCCCATATTCTGAGGCATCGACATCGTGAGTTTGCCTGATGGCGACTTATCGCCAAATAGCACATCACAGACAGCATCGCCCGTTTCAGAGCCTGCAAACCATACATTTAGAATGGCCGGCACATGTTGCTGTTCCCAAGAAAGAATCGTGGGGCGTCCAGCAAAGTTGAGCAGCACAAGTGGTTTGCCCAGCCTTAGCAGTTCATCCAAAAGCTCACGTTGAACATCAAACAACTCCAGATTGCTGCGACTGGAGCACTCGCCACTCATTTCCTGCAACTCACCCATAGCACACACGATAACATCAGCCTTACGGGCCGTTTCGAGCGCCTGCAACCTCATTTGGGCATCGTCGCCGCGAGGAATGGTGCGATAGAAAGAGCCATCAGCCTGTAGCACTGAGTCACGACAGATATTACAGCCTTGAGCATAGAGCAAGGTGGCCTGCCCTTGGAGTGCGTGCTGCATACCCTCTCGCAGGGTTGGATACTGGTAAGTGGCAGTAGGTGCCCATGAGCCGGGGATGTTGCTCTTTGTGTCGGCCAGAGGGCCAATGAGGGCAATGGTGCCTTCCTTCTTGAGCGGAAGGAGATGGTCGTTCTTCAATAATACAAAAGTCTCGGCAGCCAGGTTCCGGGCAGCCTGACGATGCTCAGCGGTATAGATATCAGTGGCCCGTCGCGACTTGTCGCAATACCGATAGGGATCGGCAAAGAGCCCAAGTTTATATTTGGCTTCGAGTATGCGTCGGCAAGCCTGGTCGATATCGGCCATTGTAACCTTGCCTTCTTCAAGTGATTTTTCGAGCGTAGCTGTGAAAGCCTCCGAGCACATGTCCATATCGGTGCCGGCCTTCAAGGCCAATGCTGCCACCTCTTGCTGATTGCCAAGTCCGTGATTCATCATCTCGTTGATGGCACCATAGTCGGTAACCACAAAGCCGTCGAACTTCCATTGCTGGCGCAGCACATCCGTCAGCAGCCATCGGTTTGCTGTGGCAGGTATATAGTCAACCGTGTTGAACGATGACATGACGCTTCCCACGCCAGCCTCGACGGCTGCCTTATAGGGTGGGAAATACTGGTTGTACATGCGGATACGACTCATGTCAACCGTGTTATAATCGCGTCCTGCCTCTGATCCACCGTAGAGGGCATAATGCTTAAGGCAGGCCATGATCTGATCACGGCGCGAGAGATCGCCCTGGTAGCCCCTTACCATAGCCTCGGCGATGCGTGAACCCAGGAACGGGTCTTCGCCAGCACCCTCAGCCACACGGCCCCAACGAGGATCAATACTGATATCAACCATCGGACTGTAAGTCCAGCAAAGTCCATCGGCAGAGGCTTCCTTGGCTGCTATGCGGGCACTCTGTTCGATGGCAGGAATATCCCACGAACAGGCCAGTGCCAAAGGGATTGGGAATATCGTTTCATAGCCGTGGATGACATCCATGCCGAAGATAAGCGGTATGCCCAGTCGCGACTCTTCGACCGCCATTTTCTGGACTTTCAGGATGTTATCTACCCCCTTCAGATTGAGAATAGCACCCAAGCGCCCTTGACGAATCGCTTCACTCACAGAGCTGTTATCTGAGATACCCGTTTGGATATCACCCGACGGCAGTAGGTTCAGCTGTCCGATTTTCTCCTGAACAGTCATTTTACCCATGAGTTCACTCACAAACTCATTCATTGGCTTTAGCGGCTGCTGCGCTTTCTTCTTGTTATTTGCGGCGATCCCCATCGTAACAATGAGCGACATCACCATCAGTAATGCTAATCTCTTCATAAATGGTCATTATTATGGATGCAAATATAGTGTTTTTACAGCAATTCTTGCTACTTTGCAGCAAAAATTAAGTCTATTTAGGTATTCAGTGGTACTAGCCGAGGTGGACAAAAGAAGAAACGGAGGCCGAGAGCCCTCGCCCCCTTTTTTACCTTTTTACCCTTAAATCATCTTAATCCTGGTCTAGCCCATCACCGTCATCGGGATTCTGCGGATCCCCTCCCGCGGTCTCTGAGCCCGTCGAAGAGCCGCCCTTCGCTGCCGCGATCTCAGCCTTGGTCTTGTCGCTCCAAGCGAGCTTCACGTCCTTCTTGAGCTCCTCGCGCGTGAAGTCGCCCGTTGACTGCGCCAACAGCTTCACCACCCTCACGGCAGGACCCGTCTTCTGACCCTCGGCCAGCGTGCCGATGGTAGCCGAGGCCACCTTGTCCTGCTCAGCGTCGTAGAGCGTGTCGAGCGCATTGGCCTCCACCGTCGCCTTGAAGATAGCCAGGTTGCCCACCTTCACGGTGTTGCCGCTGAGCACCATCTCACGCGTACACTTCACGAAGTCGGTCAGCACGCCCACGATCAAGCCCTCAGAGAAGGCCGTGTTGTGCTCCGCCATGTGATGGGCCATGTCGTGGATGTCCATCGCCTGTTTGTAACTCACGCGGGCATACAGCTTTCCCGCCTGTTCAGATTCCGAATTCTCGGTCACCTTTGAAAGATACAGTTCAATCATAACTTTTAAATATTTTTCGTGGTACTATATTATTAAGTGAGCCAGTTTCACCGGGTGGCTCAAATCCCGCTTGTAACCAACACTTTGATCACATTGCAAAGATACAAAACATTCCTGATATTACCAAACATTTTCGCAAGAAAAATACATAAAAAAGCATTTTTTCGCCCCGAAAAAGCACTTCTTCGCCCGCCACCAGAGAAAGGCTGGTTATCGCCCAATAACGAACCATTATCGCCCAATAACGGCGGGTTATTACCACCTTAATAAGCTGAAGTAAGAAAGTAGGAAATGCGGAAAGTGGACATTTAGTGTTTTTGAACACAGAAAAGAGACATTATAAGTATAAGTTTTATATTAATATTATTAATTATTTACTAATTATAGTTAATAGAATCTTTTAATATCTCCTCTAAAATACCTAAATGTCCACTTTCCTACTTTCCTACTTTTCTACTTTCCATCTACTTTGGGATGAAATTCCCTTGCTGAAATTTTGGTATTCCTGCGCGGTGCTGCTCATCGTGAGCAGCACCGTGATGGTGGCTTACCAAGTGGTCGAGATCGACAACGTGGCGGGCGGGCTGCTCTACTATGTGGCGCAGTCGTTCCTGCTGGCCGGCTCGATCTTCGGACTGGATCAGTATCTCCGTATCATAAAAAAAGCACTATCATGAAAAACCAAACGAATAACCCTTCGTCCAGCCCCGCCACTTCGTCCGCTTCGGCTACTACCGCTGATATGCAAATATTTTTTAGGCACGGATATACACGGCTTTAAATATATTTAAAGACACGGAAGCCTCGCTGGCTTCCGTGTCTTCGTTCGTCTATTTTATGTGTGCGGGACTTAGCGGGCCTGCACGTATTTGTGGAGCGTCTTGCGGACTGCACCGGGACCGGCGTAGAGCTCCTTGACATAGCCCTCGATCTGTTCGCCGAGGCCTGCCTCATAGAGGTCGAGGCCGAAGACATCCTTGCGGCTGTAGAGTTGGCGCAGGGGGCTCCAGTCCTGATCGGGCTTGCCAATCTCGAGGGGAGCGACGATGGCCTGCAGCTCGGCGAGCATGGGGTCTGGCGACGGCTCAAACGGAGTGAGGTCGTCTTTCAGTCCCTTCAGGTAGCGGGCATAGCCTGCCAGCGTGAGGGGGATGAGCACGAGGTTAGACATGTCGAGGCCGCGAGCCACATACTTCTTGATGGTCTCACCGAAGCGGATGGGGAGCTTCTGGGAGGTGTCCATGGCGATGCGCTGAGGAGCGTCGGGCATGAAGGGGTTCGGCAGACGGCGGTTGATGACGGCACCGATGAACTCGTAGGGGTTGAGCACGCCCGGATCGGTGACGACGGGCATTGCCTCCATATAACCGATCTTCTGGATGAAGGGGCGCAGGTCTTCGTCGGCCATCTCGGCAGAGATGAGGGTGTAGCCCAGCATGCAGCCGTAGATGGACATCGCCGTGTGGAGTGGGTTGAGACAGGTGGTGACCTTCATGGTCTCTACCTTATCGACGGTCTCGCGCGTGGTGTAGAGGGCACCGCCGAGGTCGAGTGGGGGACGACCGTTGGTGTAGTGGTCCTCGATGACGAGGTACTGCACCTCTTCGGCATTCACGAAGGGAGCGGTGAAGGTGTGGCGCTCGGTCTCGATGTAGTTGTTGTCGTCGAAGCCGTCGGCAGCGAGCATCTCCTTGACCTTCTCATGAGGACGCGGGGTGATCTTGTCGATCATCGACCAGGGGAAGGTGATCTTCTGCTCGTCCTTCAGGTAGTCGAGGAAGGCGGCGGGCACGAGTCCGTCGTTGACCCAGCGCTCGGCATAGGCGAAGACGCCAGCCTTGACCTTGTCGCCATTGTGCGAGCAGTTGTCCATCGACTGTACGGTGAGGGGCAGCTGTCCGGCCTGCCAGCGCTCGTAGAGCAGTGCGCAGACCTTACCCATGGCGAAGAGTGGCTGCATGCCGCGTGCGAGGTCGGCCTCGTTGAAGCTGTAGCCCTTCTCGGTGATGGTGAAGGAGATCATCTGCAGGCTCGGGTTGCGGAAGATCTCGACGAGGCGCTGCCAGTCGGGGAACTGGGGATCGGCCTTGAGGGCCTCGGTGACGCTGGCGATGACCTTCTTCTCGATGGTGCCTGTCGATTGGAGGCTGACGAGCAGGGAGAGGTTGTTATAGGGGGTGTAGGCCTTGTCGATGACCTCGAAGTCGAAGGTCTCGGCGACGATGACGCCACGATCGTACTTGCCTGTGTTCAGGGCGTCGTTGAGGATGGCAGCGGGGAAGGCACGGAAGATGTTGCCTCCGCCGAAGTGTACCCATGTAGGTTCCTTGGCCGTCTTCTCGCGCACGGCCTTGATATCGAATTTGGGGAGTTGGTAGCCCTTGGCTTCCCACTCAGCGGCATTATAATTACCGCTAAATATATCATTTAATCTCATAGTTGTTATTTTTTTGGCACGCCTTTATAAATTAATCGAAGAATCCGGGTTGTTTATACTCGATGCCGAGTTCACGATCGACGGTGGCGAGGATGCCCTGCACCTGTCCGAGGGCGAACATGCGTCCCAGGAGGGTGTAGCCTGCGTTATGGCCGTGATGGGTCTCGTCCATGATGCCGCCATCCTTGTCGGTGAAGGTCATGCCGTGATCGACGCGCATGGGCAGCTCGGGATTTTCCTTCTCAAAGATGCGGCAGAGCTCGATGAGGTCGGCACGTCCGCCCAGGTGGGAGGCTTCGGTGAAGTCGCCGTTGGGGAAGATGTGGCAGGAGCGCAGGTGTACGAAGTGGGTGCGCGAAGCGAACTTGCGGGCCATCTCCACGACATTGTTGTAGGCACCTGCCGAGAGGCTGCCTGCGCAGAAGGTGAGACCGTTGTGCTTGTTGGGCACGGCGTCGAGGAACCACTGGATATCCTCTTCGGTGCGCACGATGCGTGGCAGACCGAGAATCTCGATGGGGGGATCGTCGGGGTGGACACACATATTCATGTCGCACTCCTCGCAGACGGGCATGATGGCCTCGAGGAAGTACTTCATGTTCTCGCGCAGCTGCTTCTTGTCGATGCCTTTATAGAGGTCGAGGAACTCACGGAACTTCTGGACGGGAGCCTCGTCGTTCTCGCTGAAATTTCCTGACACGAAGCCTTGTGTCTTGATGACGATGTTCTCGACGAGCTTGTGGTCCTTCTCGGGGGTCATGGTCTTGGCGAGTTCGTCGCACTCTGCCAATACGTTGCGGCCCTCACCGATGCCGGCAGGGAACTGGAACTGTGCCCACTCCTCGCGTGCGCCTTCGCGCTTCAGGATGTAGATGTCGAAATAGGCAAACTCGGCATAGTTGAAGTAGAGGTTGGTCGAACCGTTGGGGTTCGTGTGCAGCAGGTCGGTACGGGCCCAGTCGAGCACCGGCATGAAGTTGTAGCAGATGCAGTGGATGCCCTCTGCCGAGAGGTTGCGCAGCGACTGCTTATAGACCTCAATCTGCTGGTCGCGGTCGGGGCCACCGTATTTGATGGTCTCCACGACGGGGAGGCTCTCTACGACGCTCCAGCGCATGCCGTAGCTCTCGATGTACTCACGCAGGTCGCGGATCTTCTCGCGGGTCCAGACCTCTCCGAGGGGCACGTCGTGAAGTGCGGTGACGATGCCCTCAACTCCGATTTGTCTCAGTTGGGCAAGGGTGATCTTGTCTTTCTTGCCAAACCATCTCCATGTTCTTTCCATATTATATTTCTTTGATGAATAGTTTGTAGGTGCAAAAGTAGTTCTTTTTTGTTAGACGGGCTTATCTTTTTCGCTCAAAAATTTGTTTATTTGTACTATTTGGCGATTTTCCGAGGATTAACTGTCGGAAATCTATCGGTTTCCTCTTGCCCAGTGGCTTGCCTTCGCTCATGACGGGGGTGCTTTCCTGGTTGTAGCGGTCGGAGGCTGTGACGGCGTAATGGAGGCCGCGCCCCTTGTGGGGAACGGTGAGCTGCTGCGCCCGCAGGCGACTGGCGATGAGGTTCTCGGGGTTCTTGGTGTCAACAGGCCAGCTTTCGGAGGCGTATATATTATATAAAAGGTAGTCGGCACCGGAGTTGTCGCGGGCTCCCTGCCAGACGAGTTTGTCGGTGGTCTTGCCACGTGTCACGCGCAGGGTGGTGACAGCCGACGGTGCCCGTTTCCCGGTCTGAGAGGTCGGTGGGATGAGGGCTGGCGTTCGGTTAAAGTCTTTCGTGAAGCTATATATGCCTTTTACATTGTCTGTCAGGAACTTACTGCGGAAGAATGTAATGCCCATGTTGAGGTTGCGCAGCACGTTCATTTCGCGGCTGATGACATCGAGACTCCAGTTGCGCTCCTTCGGGTGGAGCATATAGACGGCGAGTCCGGCAGCCACCTGTCGGCCATAGCTGTGCTCCTGCCAGTCGACGGCGAAGGGGTAGAAGTTGTTGCCCTGGAAGTACATCATCGGGAAGAGGGCATCCATCAGTCCGTCGCGCAGCCAGCCCTGTGCATCCTGGCAGACGGCGGTGTTGGCATTCCAGCCGCCACTGCGGAAGCGGCTGAGGTCGTCGTACTTGCCTACGGGTGAGCACGACAGCTTCACCCAGGGTTTCTCGGCCTTCACGGCATGATGAATTTTGCGGACGATATCGGTGATGTTGCGGCGCCCCTGTTCGCGGCTGACCTTCAGTTTCCAGGTCTCGGGGTAGCGGATATAGTCGAGGTGGATGCCGTCGATGTCGTAGCGGCGCGTCACCTCACGGCAGAAGCGGGCGATGTAGTCGCCGGTCTGTGGCATCTCGGGGTTCATGTAGCCCTCCTCACCCGACTTCACGATGAGTTTCGGGAAGCGCTGGCGCATCAGCTTGCAGCCGTCGGTGTTCCACTTGCCTACGGGGATGGTGACGATCCATGCATGGCACTCCATGCCGCGCTTGTGGCACTCGTCGATACAGAACTGGAGGACATCGTAGCCGGGAGATCGGCCCGTCTGTCCTGTGAGACAGGCATCCCATGGCTCGCTGTCGTGGGGGAAGACGGTGGTGGCTCTCACGCGCGTCTGAAATAATATGGTATTGATGTTGGCGCGCTGCAGCTGGTCAAGGATGCTGATGAGCTCCTGCTTCTGTCGGCTCGCGGAGTGGGAGTGGGGCCAGTCGAGCCCCTGAATCGTGGTGAGCCATACGGCACGTATCTCATGTTTTGGAGACTCTGCTGAGGCGGTTTGGACCAGCAAAAAGAATAGAATGATGCGTATTATTGTTTTCAAAATGTTGCTTTTTATAAAAATTTGCTGCAAAGTTAGTGTTTTTTTCTCATTTCTCAAATAAAAACACTACTTTTGCAACAAAATAATTCAAAAACAAGAGAAAAGATGATTTCATTCTTAGTGAGCCTTGTGGCTCTGATTGTGGGTTATCTGCTATACGGACGCTTTGTGGAGAAGGTGTTTGCGCCAGATGACCGTGTGACGCCTGCTGTGGCTAAGGCCGACGGCTTGGATTACATCGTGCTTCCAAACTGGAAGATCTTCATGATCCAGTTTCTGAACATTGCGGGAACAGGTCCTATCTTCGGTGCCATCATGGGTGCGAAGTTCGGTCCTGTGGCCTATCTGTGGATTGTCTTCGGCTGTATCTTCGCGGGTGCGGTGCACGACTATCTGACGGGTATGCTCTCCATGCGTCACGACGGCGCCAGTCTGCCGAATCTGGTTGGTAATTATCTTGGCGACACCACCAAGGGCGTGATGCTCGTGTTCACGGTGCTGCTGTTGATCATGGTGGGAACGGTGTTCGTATATTCGCCGGCAGAGATCCTGCATACCATCAGTGGTGATACGATGATGTGGGTGGCTATCATCTTCTTCTATTATATCATCGCCACGATGCTGCCTATCGATAAGATCATCGGCAAGGTGTATCCGCTGTTTGCCTTCTCGCTGCTGTTCATGGCAGGTGCGCTGATGGTACTACAACATGGGTACGGCCACGCATCCCGATAAGTTCGCCGACAGCATATTCCCGGCTCTGTTCATCACTATCGCCTGTGGTGCTATCTCTGGCTTCCACGGTACGCAGAGTCCGCTGATGGCGCGCTGCGTGAAGAGTGAACGGATGGGCCGCCCCATTTTCTACGGAGCTATGATTACGGAAGGTATCGTGGCGCTGATCTGGGCGTCGGTGGCATCCTGGTTCTTCTATGGCAACCCAGCTCCTGGCTATGATCTGATAGAGGGTGCTACGAAGGGCTTCCAGACTTCTGCGCCGGCCGTGGTGAATCTCGTCTGTAACGAGTGGCTGGGTGTGGCTGGTGCCGTGCTGGCCATGCTGGGTGTGGTGGCAGCGCCGATCACGTCGGGTGATACGGCTTTCCGTTCTGCCCGTCTGATTGTGGCCGAGTGGCTGAAGCTCGACCAGCGCCCCATTCCGAAGCGTCTCCTCATCTGCGTGCCGTTGTTTGCCATTTCTATCGGGATGCTCGTCTGGCAGATAGAGAATCCTGACGGCTTCAACACCATCTGGCAGTATTTCGGCTTCTCGAACCAGGCACTCAGCGTGTTTACGCTCTGGGCAGCCACCGTCTATCTCGTACGCGAGAAGAAGGCTTTCTGGATCACGCTGATTCCGGCACTTTTCATGACGACGGTGTGCTCGACGTTCTTCTTCGTCTCGAAGCAGATGCTCCATCTCCCGGAGTCGGTGGGCTATCCCCTCGGTGGCGTTTGCCTGGTAGTGGCTATCGTGTGGTTCTGCATCTGGTATAGGAAAGAAACAAAACAACAATAAATCAAACCAAAAAGGAATTATGAAAAAAGTATTCATGTCAATGATCGCCCTGATGATGGCGATGAGTGTTAATGCACAGAAGTATCTCAATGATAGCGGTACACCGTTCGAAGAGGGAAAGTTCTACGTAGGTGCTTCGTTCTCTGGTCTGGGCGTGAACTACAGTAAGGCTACAGACTGGACACTGGGCCTGCAGGCCAAGGGCGGTTACCTGTTCCTCGACAACTGGATGCTGGTCGGTGTGTTCGACTATGTCAACAGATCCAACGGTTCGTCGATCGCTGTGAATATCGGTGCCGGTGCGCGCTACTATTTCGACCAGGTCGGTATCTATACCGGTATCACAGCCAAGTACTCTCACGACAAGGTGAGCGGTGTGAAGGGTTACGATGACTTCAAGCCCGAGATCTATGCAGGCTATGCCTTCTTCCTGAGCCATCACGTGACCATCGAGCCAGAAATCTACTACGAGCACAGCTTCCACGATACAGACTATTCTGGTTTTGGACTGAGACTGGGCTTCGGCTACTTCTTTTAATTGATCTGCGCAGAATGAATAACAAAAACAGAAGAAAGATATGTTAAGTGTTGACGAACTGGTGGACAGACTGATTGATTTGTCATTTGCCGAGGACATCGGCGACGGCGACCATACCACATTGTGCTGTATTCCTGAGGACGCGATGGGCAAGTCGCATCTGCTCATCAAGGAGGATGGTATCCTCGCTGGCGTGGAGATTGCCAAGGAGGTGTTCCGTCGTTTCGACCCCACCATGCAGGTGGAGGTGCTCATGGGCGACGGCACGCGTGTGAAGAAGGGTGACATCGCTATGGTGGTTACAGGTAAGATTCGTTCCCTGCTACAGACGGAGCGCCTGATGCTGAATATCATGCAGCGCATGAGCGGCATCGCCACCATGACCGATAAGTACGTGCAGCGACTGAAGGGTACAAAGACCCGTGTGCTCGATACCCGCAAGACGACACCGGGCATGCGCATGCTCGAGAAGCAGGCCGTGAAGATCGGCGGAGGCTGCAACCATCGTATCGGACTCTTCGACATGATCCTGCTGAAGGACAACCACGTCGATTTCGCAGGTGGTATCACCAATGCCATCGACCGCTGCCATAAGTACCTGAAGGAGAAGGGCCTCGACCTGAAAATCGAGATTGAGGTGCGTTCCTTCGACGAGTTGCAGCAGGTGCTTGACCACGGTGGCGTGGACCGTATCATGCTCGACAACTTCAGCGTGCCCGACACGAAGAAGGCTGTTGACATCATCGCTGGCCGCGTGGAGACAGAGTCGAGTGGGGGCATCACCTATGATACCATCCGCGACTACGCCGAACAGGGTGTGGACTTTATCTCCGTGGGTGCACTCACACACTCTGTGAAGGGACTCGACATGTCGTTCAAAGCCTGCTAATCGCCTAAGATTATGAAAAGACAACTGATTGTATCAGCTTTGCTGATGGCTGCAGCCGGGGCTATGGCCTGCACGAACTTCATCGTGGGTAAGAAGGCCTCGACCGACGGTTCGGTGTTTGTCACCTACAATGCCGACTCCTATGGTGCCTTCATGCCGCTCTACCACTATCCTGCCGCTACCCACCAGCCTGGTGAGATGCGCAAGGTGTATGAGTGGGACACCAACAAGTATCTCGGTGAGATTGCCGAGGCACCGCAGACCTACAACGTGATCGGAAATGCCAACGAGTGGCAGGTGACTATCGGTGAGACGACCTTCGGTGGTCGCGAGGAGATGGCTGACTCGACAGGTGTCATCGACTACGGATCACTGATCTATATCGCCCTGCAGCGCTCGAAGACCGCCCGTGAGGCTCTGCGCGTGATGACCTCGCTCGTGGAACAATATGGCTACTGCTCTGAAGGTGAGACTTTCTCAGTGGCAGACAAGGACGAGGCCTGGATGCTGGAGATGATGGGCTGCGGTCCTGACCGCACGAAGTCGAAGGAACGCACCGTATGGGTGGCTATACGCATCCCCGACGATGCCATCGCCGCACATGCCAACCAGAGCCGTATCACGAAGTTCCTCGATGGCCGCTACACCCGTGTGAAGATGACCGACCTGTTCGGCAAGAAATACGCCCTTACAGCCAAGAAGCCCATCACCAATCTGATGGTATGCTCGGACAATGTCGTGAGCTATGCCCGCACGATGGGTTGGTTTGAGGGCAAGGATGCCGACTTCTCCTATAATGGTGCGTATGCCGCTCCCGACTTCTCGGGCCGTCGCTATTGTGAGGCTCGTGTGTGGAGCTTCTTCAATCGCTTCGCTGATGATTTCTCTGCCTATGTGCCCTATGCCGCAGGCAAGGATGCTGACGCCAAGGAGATGCCGCTCTGGATCATCCCCAATAAGAAAGTGTCGCTGCAGGATCTGCGCGACGCCATGCGCGACCACTATGAGGGTACGCCATTCGCACTCGACTCTGATATCGGCGGCGGTATCTACCAGATGCCGTATCGTCCGTCGCCTCTTTCATATAAGATTGATGGACAGGAGTATTTCAACGAACGTCCTATCTCCACCCAGCAGACGGCCTGGTCGTTTATCTCCCAGATGCGCAGTTTCATGCCGCGCGAGGTAGGAGGCTGCTTCTGGTTTGGCAATGACGATGGCAATATGGTGGCCTACACCCCGATGTATGCTTCCATCACCCGTCGCCCGAAGTGCTTCTCTGGTGAGGGTGCCGACGATGTGACATTCTCCATGGATAATGCCTTCTGGGTGTGCAACTGGGTCAGCAATATGGTCTATCCCCGTTACTCGCAGATGTTCCCGAGTCTTCAGGAGGTGCGTGACTCGCTCGACGCCTCTTACAGTCAGCTACAGCCCGAGATCGAGGCCAAAGCCCTTGCTCTGCCTACAGCCGAGGAACGCATCAACTATCTGACGTCCTACAGTTGTCAGAAGGGCGACGAGATGATTGAGCGTTGGCGCCAGCTGGCGTTCTTCCTGATTGTGAAGTACAACGATATGGTGGTGAGGCCTACAGACAAGGAAGGCCGTTTCGAGCGAAATAAGTTCGGTGGTGGTGCACGTGTCGTGCGTCCTGGCTTCCCCGAGGCTTATGCCAAGGATCTGATCAAGCAGACAGGTGATAAGTTTGTGGTGCCGACGAAGAAATAGGCATCAGGATCCGAGACTGAGGAAATAACCAAGACGGTAGAGCTTGAAAACCGTCAGACTAGGTTGGGCGCTGCAGAGGATGCGGCGCTCAATTTTGTTGAAGAGTGCGTGAAATCTGCAGATCAGCCAACGGACGACAGACAGGTGGATGCCATCAGCCAGCGTGAGCAGCTTGGAGTAGCCGCGCAGGTCCTTGCGGAAGGCGTGGAGTGTACGGAGGTTTTGCTCGGTCTTACGCAGAAAGGCAGGATTGTCTTCAAAGGTGTCCATCATCACAGGGTTGTCGATATGGGTGACGGGGAAGTCTCGCTGCTTAAGTTGTTTGCCGAAAAAGACGTCTTCGTAGCCGCTACGCTTGAAGCGCTCGTCGAAGCGACAGTCCATAAATGTCTCGTACTTGATCATGAAGTTGGTGGAGCGAAACTCCTTATATGGGTTCTGTTGACGACGTATGACGGAGTGGGCCATCTCTGCCTGCTTCTCATAGCGGTATCTCAGGTTGCCCTCCCAGCGTGCATCAGTGGTGATGCAGATGCCACCGTTGACGACACAAAAATCCTCTGTGGCCAGATAGCGCTGGATGAAATCGTTGTTGGGGATGGTGACGTCGCAGTCGATGAACAGCAGATGGTCGTACTGGCTTTGGGTGGCAAGGAAATTGCGTGTCGTCGCACTGCCACTGTTCTGTTCCCTGGTGATGAATCGGCAGCGGGGCTGTTGGCTGATAGCCTGATTCTCGACAATGGTGTCGGTATCCGTCGAGCCGTCGTCGGTTACGATAATCTCGTAATCGGTGTCTGCTGCCTGTAGAAGAACCACAAGTTGCTTCACCAATGACACACAACAGTGGTTGTAGGTCGGAATGAGGACGGAAAGACCGGGTTTACGCATAGTCATGGCGCAAAATTACACAAAAATCGTGAAAATCAACAAGTTTATTGCCGAATATTTTGGATATTCTGTGGAAATGTTGTACCTTTGCAGCCGCTTTTACGAGTTAAGAGCATGAAATTCAAACATTTTAAACATTTAAACAACAAAAAGAAATGGCAACAAAGATCAGATTGCAGCGCGGTGGTCGCAAAGGTTATGCTTTCTACAGCATCGTGATCGCTGATGCTCGTGCACCACGAGATGGTAGATTTACTGAAAAGATTGGTACTTACAATCCTAACACCAATCCCGCCACGGTAGATTTGAATTTCGAGCGTGCGCTCTACTGGGTTGAGACCGGTGCCCAGCCCACAGACACAGTACGTAACATCCTGAGCCGTGAGGGCGTCTACCTGATGAAGCACCTCCGCGGTGGTGTGAAGAAGGGCGCTTTCGATGAGGCTGCTGCACAGAAGAAGTTCGATGCCTGGAAGGCTGACAAGCAGAACGGTCTGAACAAGATCGCTGACGCTGAGGCTAAGGCAAAGAAAGAGGCTGCTGCTAATGCACTGAAGGCAGAGAAGGCCGTCAATGAGGCTATCGCCAAGAAGGTAGCTGACAAGAAGGCTGCCGAGGCTGCTGCTAAGGCTGAAGAAGAGGCTGCAAAGGCTGCTGAGGCCGCTGCTGCTGAGGCTCCCGCAGAGGAGGCTGCTCCTGCTGCTGAGGCTCCTGCTGAGGCTTAATTATTTGGCACGGATTTACACGGCTTTTATTAAAAAAACACGGCTTTTTCTTCGGAGAAGGCCGTGTTCTTATTTTTATGGCTGTGTAAATCCGTACCTAAATACTATTCCAGAAGTCAAGGTATTGACTGGCTACTTTCCGGTAGTCGTGGTGGCGGCGTACGTATTCGATACTCTGTCGCTTGAGAGCTGGGATGCGTTCGGGATGCAGCACGAGTTGCTCGAGTTCGTGATAGACACTTTCATAGGTAGGCTCCACGTTGATGATGGGGCGCAGCTCGTGTTCATCAATGATCTCGTAATTCTCCGGTTCACCGCCACCGATACAGATGATGCCTTTCGACATAGCCAGCAATGAGTTCATCGATGGGGTATAGCTGTATAGCTGGTCGATGATGGCGTCGCAACCCTCCATCATCCGCTGGTATTCATCGAAGGGTACCGACCTGGCTATCACGAGTTCCATGCTTTCTTTGTATTTGTCGCGTATGTCCTTGGCGGCACGCAGCATGATGTCCGTACCCTTGTAAGCCATGCGGGCCACGTCGATGCCAAAGAAGACGACCACTTTGGATGGTTGTGTACGTTCGGTATTCGCCTCTTTTGGCAGTTGGATGGGCAGGGGGATGAAGCGGGTCTTCTCTGGGAAGTAGCTGCTATAGCAAACCTGATACTCGTAGAGACAGGTGGGGATGCCGTCGCAGTCGGTCATCACCTTGCGGCAATAGTCACCCTTAGGGGTGTCGATCCATTCGTCGATGAATTTCTTGTTCTGTGGCTCGTCGGTACGCATCTTGTCGCCTATGTAGAAGTCGCCATAGCGCAAGAGCCGTTTATGGAGTCCGGCATCTACCCAGTACCAGTCACAGCCAAAGGCACCGATGAAGATGCGCTTATTGTGCCGACGGAGGTATTGGTAGACATAATATTGGCGTTCGCCCTTCAGCCAGATGAAATCGGGATTGATGAGTTGAACGACATCGTAGCCCCGGAGTCTTGGAAGGAGCAGGAGCACTTTCAGCAGGTAGAAGATGCCGCTGAGCTTCGATGTCGAGCCGCGCTTCAGGGTGATATCCCGCTTGTAGTTGCGCCAGGCATTACCGTCGGAGACGACTGTCACTTTGTGCCCGAGTTCTCGCAGTCCTTCTGCCAGTGTGGCGTGCAGGTTGCTGTATTCACCGAGTAGTAGGATCTTCATGCTTCTTTTTGGATGAGTGGGATGAGACGCATGAGCAGGCTGATACCCGTCGGACTATTGCTCAGACGACGGAACCATGTGTATTTGGTGGTGTAGTCCTTGTCGGGCAGGGGAAAGAGTCCCTCTTGTCGCAGTCCTTCCATTTTGCGTTCCAGATAATGGCGGGAACCGGTCAGGCGGATGATGTTGTAGAGATAATCCATTGTGAGCTGTGCCACACGACGTTGCAGTGCTGTCTTCTCGTTGACGGGTAGGCGGTCTGTGAAGGCGTTCAGGCGAGTGATGACAGCTTTCGTCTCCGACAGTCGTCTGATGATGCTCCGCTTGCTTGTCTGGTGGGTGGCCGAAGCCTGGTGCTGCCGATAGTAATAGGCGGTGGCATTAGTCCTGTAGGTGGATTCTGCCCGTAGGATGAGTTGGGCTGTGAATTCTTCGTCCTCGCCATAGTTGGTACCGGGGGTGAAGAGCAGCGTGCCGCGTATTGACTGTTGGAAGAGATAACTGCAGATGGATCCATGGATGTTCTGACTGCGCATGAGGTCGGTACCGCTGAAGGGACCTTGGTCGGTGAAGTCGGCCTCCGTCTCCTTCTGGCTTGTGAAGTCGAACATCACCATGTCGGTTTTCGAGAACCGGATGAGGTCGATGCAGTGTTCGTAGGCAGGTTGTACCAGTCGGTCGTCGGCATCGATGAATTGGATATATTGACCTGAGGCGGTGCGGAGTCCCAAGTTGCGGGCCGTACTGACACCACCGTTGCTTTTGCGTAGGTAGAGAATGTCGCTACCATATTTCATCAGAGCATTCATCGGGCATGAGTTCGACCCGTCATCGACGATGATGATTTCACGTTCATAGGGACGCAATGAGAGGGAGAGAATGCTCTCAATGCATTCACAGAGCATCTCCAACGGCAAGTTGTAGTAAGTGACGATGAAGCTGATTAGTGGCTTCTCCATAGAATGTGAATTATTTTGTTTAACTTGCATATCTTGTTAATACCCAAAAGATTGAGTGCGAAAACTTTTAGTTTTTCTATACCTTTGAAGTGCTGCGGGTTCAGCGTGTGTGGTGGCAGAATAGGCCTATCTCCTGTCTGCTCATAGACATCCATCTGGATATTCATCACACGTAGGTAGTAGCGTTCGAAGGCGGCTTCTTGTCCAGCGACGGGATGGAGCATCTCCAGGTGTGATTGCAGCAGCATCTGCAAAGCCTTCCCATCGGCGTTCATCGTGATTCCCTTAGGGTTGGGCAGATAGTAGTAGAGTCCTGTGTTCGTGGTGCTGATACGTCGGGCTTTCTTAATCAGTTGGGGTAGTGTGAAAGTGTCTTCGAACACCCGGCCTACGGGGAAGCGTATATCATCGAAGAGACTGGCGCGGTAGAGCTTATTACAGGCGTAGCAATGTTCGTAGGCCTGTGTGGCATACCAGTATTTGGTGGCATCGCTGAAAGTCTGTCGCCTGAAGGTGAGCCGGTGCTGGTCGGAGGCGCCGTAACGGATATAGGCGGGATATTCCAGCAGGTCGGTCTCTGGTGATTCGCAGAGCTGCTTCATCAGTTGTTGGTAGGTGTTCGGCGCCAGATAGTCGTCGGCATCGACGAAGGTCAGGTAGTCACCTGTCGCTATCTCCAAGCCAGCATTGCGGGCATCGCTGAGACCACCGTTTGCCTTGTGGATGGTCCTGATGCGGGCATCGCGCTGGGCCCAGTCGTCGCATTGGCGGGGACAGTCATCAGGCGAGCCGTCATCGACGAGGATGACTTCCATTGACTCACAACCCTGTGACAGAACACTCTCCACGCAACGCTTTAGGGTGGCATCTGCTCGATAGACTGGTATGATAACGCTGAGTTTCATGCTGCAAAGGTAAGAAAAAATTTGGAGAATAGAAATAATTGTCTTACTTTTGCGTTTAAATTAGGAAACGATGTTGAAAGATTCTGATGGCAGTTACGGTCATGTCCTGAAATATACGGGCGTGTTTGGCGGTGTGCAGGGCCTGAATATCCTTTTAGGTCTTGTGCGCAATAAGATTGTGGCCTTGCTGCTGGGACCGTCTGGAATGGGACTGGCATCACTCTTCGGCACGACTGTGGATTTCGTCTCTAAATCGACCAATTTTGGTGTTCCCTTCAGTGGCGTTCGCAGGCTCTCTGCACTTTATGACAGCGGCGACGCATCGGCCCTTGAGCGCGAGGTGATGGTGGTTCGTGCCTGGTGTCTGCTGACGGCACTTCTCGGCATGCTCGTCTGCGTGGCGCTGGGGCCGTTCCTGAGTCAGACGGCTTTTGCTTGGGGCGATCATAGTCTTCACTTCATGTTACTCTCTCCTGCTGTCGGCATGCTGGCGGTGACGGGGGGTGAAACGGCTATCCTGAAGGCACTGCGTCGTCTTGGTGTGTTAGCATATGTCCAGTTATTCACAGCTATAGCGGCGCTGTTTGTCTCCGTACCTATCTACGCACTCTTTGGCGAAGCAGGCATTGTGCCTGTGATTGTGATCACAGCCTTTGTCACGATGCTACTCACACTGCGTCGCTCCCTGCAGGTACAACCGTTGCAACTCTCTTGGGAGAAACACCTGGTGGGCGAGGGAATGGGGATGATCGTATTGGGTGTGGCCTATACATTGGCGGCGATTGCCGGAAGTGGTGCCGAGATGGTGATACGTTCCTATCTGAATGTACAAGGCGACCTTGATATCCTTGGACTCTATAACGCAGGTTATCTGCTGACGATAACCTATGCAGGGATGGTGTTCTCGGCAATGGATACCGACTTCTTTCCCCGGCTGTCGGCAGTGCAGCAAGATGTGGCGGCGACGAACTTGACGGTGAACCGTCAGATGGAGGTGTCGCTGTTGTTGCTCTCGCCGATGCTGGCTGTGCTGATCATTGCCTTGCCGGTGCTGATACCGTTGCTCTATAGTGCGCGTTTCCTGCCGGTAGTGGCGATGGCACAGGTGGCAGCGCTGGCAATGTATCTGAAGGTGCTCACGCTGCCTGTGGCGTATATCACGTTGGCTCGGGCCAAGTCGATGGCTTTCCTGTTGCTCGAGGTGTCCTACTTCATAGTGCTCGTGGTGCTGATGATATTCTGCTTTGAGTGTTGGGGACTCCTCGGTACGGGTATTGCCCTGCTGTTGGCCCATCTTTTCGACTATGTGCTGATCAATGGTTATGCCTATATGAAATACGGTTACCGCTGTTCGGTAACCGTATTCAGATATGCTTTCGTACAATTGTCGCTGGGTGCATTTGCCTATGTGCTGACGCTGACGGCTTCAGGTTTAGCCTATTGGCTCTTAGGGGCTGTCATCGTATTGCTCAGCGGATTGTTCTCCTTGCAAGTGCTGCGTCGTAAAACGCATCTGTGGGAGGCACTCACCCGCCGTTTCCGTCGTTAGAAGCGGAAGTCAAGCTCTACATCGACGAGGTTGTAGTTGTGCTTGGCCAGATTGCGGTCGTTCACGCGTGAATACTCTGCGTGAAGCTCGAGATTCTTTGTGAAGTAGTAGTTCAGACCGCACTCTATCTGATTTACAGAGCTGCCCCATTCCTTCTTGTTGCGGTAGGTCTGGTAACGAGCCTTGGCGTGGAGCTTTCCCTTGATGAGGGGCACGATGCCGAACACGTACCAACCGTCGGCCTTGTCACCGTTCTCGTAGTAAATCTCGCGTACGTTGTTGCCGGGTGACTTTGCACCCCAGCCCTGACTGTGGATATACTCAGCACGGAAGGTGTATTCGTCCTTGTCGTACTCTGCAGAGAGGGCATAACGGTTCTTCTCGACACTGCGGGTCATGGGCTGCTTGGTCACTGGGTCGATCAGCTTGGCATCGAGCATCTCGCCACGACTACCAGTCCATCCGAAGGCACCGATGCGAAGGCCCTTGATAGGCATTACCCACACACCGGCGATGATATCCTTGCGGTTATCCATATCCTTCTGGTTCACACCCTCACCATTATAGACTCCAATCTGATAATGGAAGACGCGACGTCCATTGGCATTAGGGAAGAGATCGCCCGACAGTTGGATACCGATATCACGACCACCAGAAGATCTTTCACCGGTACGGTCGCCAAAGGCAGAGAGCTTGTTGATAGCATCTGCGTAGGCGCGCCAGCCCTGAGTGATGGGGTTGGTGGGGTTCTCGAAGGTGAAGGCACGCTTGAACTGACCGGCACGCACCTTGAACTCGGGGAACTTACGCCATTCTGCGTAGAGGTCAACAAGCTGTACGGTGGGCTGTCCGGGGCCTGTGGCGTTGGTTCCCTGGATCTGGGCACGCCAATCGAAATGGCCGATCTTACCATCGAAGATGAAACGGGCCAGACGCAGGTTGAAGGTGTTACTGTGTGAACCTTCCTTGTCCTCACCCTGATACTGCAGCATGGCATAGCCGCTGAACTTGATGTTTTTCACCCACTGTGGGAGTTCGACGAGTGTCTTTTTCTCCTGCTGAGCATTCTGTACTTCCTGCTCTTCAGCAGATGCGGTAGCGCTGAATCCCATCATCAGTACGACCAATAGTGATAATGTTTTCTTTGACATAAGTCTTTGCTTTAGGTTATTATGGGTACAAATATAGGGAAATAATTTGGATTGACCAAACAATTTCCCTAATTTTTAGCATTTCAGTCACATTTGCGCTGCTGATATTGGCAGCTTAGAGACGACTTTCCAACAAAACGACGTTCTCCACATGAGGTGTATGGGGGAACATATCCACGGGCTGCACGGCAGTCACTTTATACTGGGCGTCGAGGTCCTGTAGGTCGCGGGCCTGGGTAGCAGGGTTGCAACTGACATAGACGATGCGCTTTGGTGCGGCCCTGAGGATGGTCTTCACCACGTCGGGGTGCATACCGGCACGGGGCGGGTCGGTGATAATCACATCGGGACGACCGTGCGACTGGATGAAGTCGTCGGTCAGGATGTCCTTCATGTCACCGGCATAGAAGAGTGTGTTGTCGATATGGTTCACCTCGGAGTTGATCTTGGCGTCCTCGATGGCCTCAGGCACATACTCGATGCCAATCACTTTGCGGGCCTTCTTAGCCACGAAGTTGGCGATGGTTCCGGTTCCGGTATAGAGGTCATATACTAGTTCTTGCCCCGTAAGGCCAGCAAACTCGCGAGCCACGCTATAGAGATGGTAGGCCTGTTCGGTATTTGTCTGGTAGAAACTCTTCGGGCCGACCTTGAATCTCAGGTCTTCCATCGTCTCGTAGATATGATCCTTTCCCTTGAATATCAGGATGTCCTGATCACCGATGGTGTCGTTGCACTTCTGGTTGTCGAGGTAGAGTAGGGATGTAATCTGTGGGAACGTGTCAGCAATATGCTGCATGAGTGCTAATGCTTTTTGGCCGTCTTCGCTCTTCCATGAATCGCCGGTCTCAAGGTGGAATTGTACGATGACCATCCATTCGCCTGTGGCAGAATTTCGGATGATGACGTCGCGCAGAAGTCCCGTCTGGACGCGAAGGTCGAAGAAAGTCAGACCGTACTCGGTGGCATAGTCGCGTATCTCATTGCGGATGCGATTATGCAGGTCGTCCATCAGCCAGCATTTCTCGATGGGCAGGATCTTGTCGAAGGCCCCTGTGATGTGGAAACCGATGGCCGGCACATCTTTCAGGCTCATGCTCTCTTCCTTGGGGAGGCTCTCAATCTCTTGTTTTGTCAGATACCGCTTGTTGGCACAGCCAAAGTCGAGTTTGTTGCGGTATTCCTGTGTCTTTACGCTGCCAAGAATGGGGCGGAACTCAGGCAGTTCCACTTTTCCGATACGATGCAACTGGTCATAGACCTGCTGCTGTTTGAACTTGAGCTGTTCCTCATAGGGCAGGTTCTGCCACTTACAGCCACCGCAAACACCGAAATGGTGACAGAAGGGCGTCGCGCGTACCTTACTAAATTCTATAAAACGCACCACCTCGCCCTCGGCGAAGGAATGCTTCTTGCGACGAATCTGAATGTCACAGACGTCACCCGGTACGCAGAACGGCACGAATACCACCAGATCATTCCAGTGGAAAAGGCACTTTCCCTCGGCGGCAACCGCCTCTATTGTTACGCCCTCAAGGAGCGGTAATGGTTTCTTGCTTCTTCCCATATTTTCCAGATTTTGGCCGCAAAGTTACGAAATAATTATTAAAAATCCGTGTTAATGCACCTAATCCGTGCCAAAAAAAATAAAATGTAACGTTGAGTTGGCAATTTTTCTTTTTTTTTCTTTGTGTTTTCCCGAAATTTGAGTATCTTTGCACAATTGTTAGAATATAGACAATTTATCATCAAATAATTAACTAATTTATGAGTCAGAAAAGAGTTTATCTCTTCGGTAATGGTAAGGCCGAAGGTAATGCAAAGATGCGTGAGGAACTTGGCGGTAAGGGTGCAAACCTTGCCGAGATGAACCTGATTGGTGTTCCCGTTCCTCCAGGTTTTACAATCACTACAGATTGCTGTAACGAGTACTATCAGGTAGGTCAGCAGAAGATCATGGAGCTGCTTAACGACGACGTGATGGCTGCCGTAAAGCACATCGAGACCCTGATGAACTCAAAGTTCGGTGACAAGGAGAATCCTCTGTTGGTTTCTGTTCGTTCTGGTGCACGTGCTTCTATGCCGGGCATGATGGATACCATCCTGAACCTCGGTCTGAACGACGAGGTAGCTGAGGGTATGGTGAAGAAGACCAACAATCCTCACTTCGTATATGACAGCTACCGTCGTTTCGTACAGATGTACGGTGACGTGGTGCTCGAAATGAAGCCCGTCAACAAGACAGATATCGATCCGTTTGAGGAAATCATCGAGAAGGTAAAGGCTGAGCGTGGCGTGAAGCTCGATAAGGACCTGAGCGTTGAAGAACTGAAGAAACTGGTTCAGCTGTTCAAGGCTGCCATCAAGGAGCGCACTGGTAAGGACTTCCCCAACGATCCTATCGAGCAGCTCTGGGGCGCTATCTGTGCTGTGTTCCGCAGCTGGATGAACGAGCGCGCTATCCTCTATCGTAAGATGGAAGGTATCCCCGACGAGTGGGGTACAGCCGTATCTGTGATGGCTATGGTATTCGGTAACATGGGCGACACCTCTGCTACTGGTGTATGCTTCAGCCGTGATGCTGCTAACGGTGAAAACCTGTTCAATGGTGAGTATCTGGTAAACGCACAGGGTGAGGACGTTGTGGCTGGTATCCGTACCCCACAACAGATTACGAAGATCGGTTCTCAGCGCTGGGCTGAGCGCGCTGGTATCTCTGAGGAGGAGCGCGTTGCCAAGTATCCTTCTATGGAGGAAGCTATGCCTGAGATCTATGCCGAACTGAATGGTATTCAGGATAAGCTGGAGCACCACTATCACGATATGCAGGATATGGAGTTCACCGTACAGGAGGGCAAGCTTTGGTTCCTCCAGACACGTAACGGTAAGCGTACAGGTGCCGCTATGGTGAAGATCGCTATCGACCTGCTCCACGAGGGTATGATCGACGAGAAGACTGCCATCATGCGCTGCGAGCCTCAGAAGCTCGACGAATTGCTCAGGGTCTGCCTGCATCTCCTGGTGCTGCTTGTGGTCAGATCGTGTTCCACGCTGACGACGCTCAGGCTTGGCATAAGGACGGTCACAAAGTAGTGCTCGTTCGTATCGAGACTTCTCCTGAGGACCTTGCCGGTATGGCTTCTGCCGAGGGTATCCTGACTGCTCGTGGTGGTATGACCTCTCACGCTGCCGTTGTGGCTCGTGGTATGGGTAAGTGCTGCGTATCGGGTGTAGGTTCACTGAATGTTAGCTATAAGGATAAGACTGTCGAGATCGACGGTGTTGTATACAAGGAGGGTGACTATATCTCTCTGAACGGTACTACAGGTCAGGTTTACGCTGGTGAGGTGCCCACGAAGGCTGCTGAGCTCTCTGGCGACTTCAAGGAGCTGATGGACCTCTGCGACAAGTATACCAAGCTGCAGGTTCGCACCAATGCTGATACACCTCGTGACGCTCAGCTCGCTCGTGAGTTCGGTGCCAAGGGTATCGGTCTGACTCGTACTGAGCACATGTTCTTCGAGGATAAGAAGATCATTGCTATGCGTGAGATGATCCTCGCCGACAGCGTTGCCGGACGTGAGAAGGCACTTGCTAAGCTGCTGCCTTACCAGAAGGCTGACTTCAAGGGTATCCTCGAGGCTATGGACGGTCTGCCCGTGAACATCCGTCTGCTCGATCCTCCTCTCCACGAG
>OMZO01000014.1 GCA_900315525.1 uncultured Prevotella sp.
AGACAAAGAGATGGAGATTAGTTCAAATCGTAGAAAAAGCTAAGTAATTATGATACAGACAGAATCAAGACTTACAGTAGCTGACAACAGCGGTGCACGCGAGGCTCTTTGCATCCGTGTACTGGGCGGTACCAAACGCCGTTATGCCAGCGTAGGTGATATCATCGTCGTCTCTATCAAGAACGCGATCCCTACAAGTGACGTGAAGAAGGGTGCAGTATCTAAGGCTTTGGTTGTTCGCACAAAGAAGGAGATTCGTCGTGCTGATGGTTCATACATCCGTTTCGATGACAATGCCTGTGTGCTCCTGAACAATGCTGGTGAGCTTCGTGGTAGCCGTATCTTCGGCCCTGTGGCACGTGAGCTCCGCGCCGTGAATATGAAGGTCGTTTCTTTGGCACCTGAGGTACTTTAATTATTAAATGATAATAAGAAATGGCAAAGTTCAATATTAAGAAAAACGATACAGTCATCGTTCTGGCCGGTGAGGACAAGGGCAAGACTGGTAAGGTGCTGAAGGTGATGGCCGACAAGGAGCGTGCTCTTGTAGAGGGCGTTAATATGGTCAACAAGAGCGCCAAGCCAAGTGCCAAGAATCCTCAGGGAGGCTTTGTGAAGATGGAGGCTCCTATTCACATCTCAAATATTAGTTTGATTGATCCGAAGAGCGGCAAGGCTACCCGCGTAGCTATCAAGCGCGAAGGTAAGAAGGTCGTTCGTATCGCAAAAAAATCAGGGGAGGAGATTAAGTAATGGCAAATACAGCACAGTTAAAGGCAGAGTATAAGGAGAAGATCGCTCCCGCTCTGCAGAAGCAGTTCAACTACACTTCTGCAATGCAGATTCCTGTCCTGAAGAAGATTGTCGTCAACCAGGGTCTGGGTGATGCCACACAGGACAAGAAAATCATCGATGTAGCAATCAATGAGATTTCAGCTATCTGCGGTCAGAAGGCTGTTGCAACCTACTCTAAGAAAGATATCGCCAACTTCAAACTTCGTAAGAAGATGCCTATTGGTGTTATGGTGACACTGCGCCGCGAGCGTATGTATGAGTTCCTTGAGAAACTCGTCCGCATCGCTTTGCCCCGTATCCGTGACTTCAAGGGTATCGAGAGCAAGTTCGATGGTCGTGGTAACTACACACTGGGTATCCAGGAGCAGATTATCTTCCCCGAGATCAATATCGATTCAGTAGATCGCATTCAGGGTATGAACATTACTTTCGTGACCTCAGCTCAGACTGACGAGGAAGGTTTTGCTCTGCTGAAGGCTTTCGGTCTTCCATTCAAGAACTCTAAAAACGATTAAGAGATATGGCAAAAGAATCAATGAAAGCCCGCGAGGTGAAGCGCGCCAAGCTCGTTGCCCGCTATGCTGAGAAGCGTGCGGCCCTGAAGAAGGTCATTGCTACCAGTGAGGATCCCGCTGAGGCTTATGAGGCAGCCCGCAAGCTGCAGAGCATCCCCAAGAACGCTAACCCCATCCGTCTGCACAACCGTTGCAAGATCACGGGTCGTCCAAAGGGTTACATGCGCCAGTTCGGTCTCTCCCGTATTCAGTTCCGTGAGATGGCATCAAGCGGTTTGATTCCCGGTGTGAAGAAGGCTAGCTGGTAAGAAACTCATTAATGCGAACGAGATTTCAAATTATTTAATATTGTCGGGGCAGTCCCGATTAATTAAAAACTTTATTTTATGACAGATCCAATAGCAGATTATCTGACAAGACTCAGAAACGCGATTATGGCACACCATCGTGTCGTAGAGGTTCCTGCGTCAAACTTGAAGAAGGAAATCACTAAGATCCTCTTCGAGAAGGGTTACATCCTGAACTACAAGTTCATCGAGGATGGCCCTCAGGGTACTATCAAAGTAGCCCTGAAGTACGATCCCGCAACTCGTGAAAACGCCATCAAGTGCCTGAAGAGAGTATCCACTCCGGGTCTCCGCAAGTACACTGGCTACAAGGACATGCCGAGAGTTATTAACGGACTGGGAATTGCAATTCTTTCCACGTCCAAAGGTGTAATGACAGACAAAGAGGCTGCCGACCTGAAGATCGGTGGTGAGGTTCTTTGCTACGTATATTAATTGGAGGATAGAATATGTCAAGAATAGGAAAATTGCCAATTAGTATCCCTGCAGGCGTTACAGTTGCTCAGGACAAGGATGGTATCGTTACCGTTAAAGGTCCTAAGGGAGAGCTTTCACAGAAGGTAGACCCGTCTATCAAGGTTAAGATTGAGGATGGTCACGTTACATTTGAGATTGATGAGAACAGCCCTGTCAATGTTAAGCAGAAGCAGGCTTTCCACGGTCTTTATCGTGCACTTGTCAATAATATGGTAGTAGGCGTGAGCGAAGGTTACAAGAAAGAGATGGAACTCGTCGGTGTTGGTTACCGTGTATCCAACCAGGGCAACATCATCGAGTTTGCACTCGGTTATACTCACCCGATTTTCATCCAGCTTCCTAAGGAGGTCAAGGTTGAGACCAAGTCGGAGCGTAACCAGAATCCGCAGATTATCCTGGAGTCCTGCGACAAGCAGCTGCTCGGTCTGATTTGTGCTAAAATTCGTTCTTTCCGTATGCCTGAGCCTTACAAAGGAAAGGGTATTTTGTTCAAGGGTGAGGTTATCCGCCGTAAGTCGGGTAAGTCAGCTTCAGCTAAGTAATTTTAATTGATTTACGATTATGACAACAAAGAAAGAAGAAAGACGAATTAAGATTAAATATAGAATTCGCAAGAACGTGTTCGGCACAGCCGAGCGTCCCCGTCTGAGCGTATTCCGCTCTAACAAGCAGATTTATGCTCAGATCATTAATGACTTGGAAGGTAAAACACTTGCATCTGCTAGTTCTCTGGGCCTAGAGGCAATGCCTAAGATCCAGCAGGCTGAGAAGGTCGGTGAGTTGGTAGCCAAGAAGGCTCAGGAGGCTGGCGTTACAGCCGTTGTCTTCGACCGTAACGGCTATCTTTATCATGGCCGTGTGAAGTCGCTTGCAGACGCAGCTCGTAAAGGTGGACTTAATTTCTAAACGATTATGGCAATGAACAAAGTTAAAGTAAATAGTGACGTAGAGTTGAAAGACAGACTGGTTGCCATCAACCGTGTTACAAAAGTAACGAAGGGTGGTCGCACCTTTACATTCGCAGCTATTGTTGTTGTCGGAGACGGCAACGGCATTATTGGCTGGGGCTTGGGTAAGGCTGGTGAAGTGACAGCAGCCATTGCCAAGGGTGTTGAGGCAGCCAAGAAGAATCTTGTCAAGGTACCTGTTCTGAAAGGTACTATTCCTCATGAGATGGAGGCTCGCTTCGGCGGTGCTCAGGTATTCCTGAAGCCAGCAGCTGCCGGTACAGGTCTTGTGGCCGGTGGTGCTATGCGTGCCGTTTTGGAGAGCGTCGGTATCAAGGATGTGCTTGCAAAGTCGAAGGGTTCTTCTAACCCTCACAACCTGGTGAAGGCTACTATTGTTGCCTTGAGTCAGATGCGCGACGCCTACACGGTTGCAGGAACACGTGGTATCAGTATGGAAAAGGTATTTAGAGGATAAGGAGAAACAAGACTATGGCAACAATTAAGGTAAAGCAGATTAAGAGTAAGATCGGTTATCCCGTGGATCAGAAGCGTACGCTCGAGGCTCTCGGCCTGCGCAAGATTTCTCAGGTTGTTGAGGTAGAGGATACTCCTTCAATCCGTGGTATGATCCGCAAGGTTCATCACTTAGTGACCGTTATCGACTAATAACAACATTTTAAAGTAGATTCGATTATGAAACTGAATAATTTAAAGCCAGCTGAAGGCTCAACCCATTCACGTCGTCGTATCGGTCGCGGACCTGGTTCTGGTCTGGGCGGTACCTCTACCCGTGGTCACAAGGGTGCCAAGGCTCGTTCTGGTTATAAGAGAAAGATTGGTTTCGAAGGTGGTCAGATGCCGCTCCAGCGTCGCGTGCCGAAGGCTGGTTTCAAGAACATCAACCACAAGGAGTATTTTGCCGTGAACCTCGCTACCCTGCAGAGACTTGCTGAGGAGAAGAACCTCACTAAGATTGGTGTGGCTGAACTCGTAGCAGCTGGTCTTACCAATGGTAAGGAGCTGGTGAAGGTTCTTGGTAATGGTGAGCTGAAAGCTAAGATTGATGTCGAGGCTAATGCTTTCTCAAAGACTGCCGAAGAGGCTATCAAGGCAGTAGGTGGTAACGCAACAAAAATCTAAACTGTAAGATGAAGAAGTTAATAGAGACACTGAAGAACATCTGGAAGATTGAGGACTTGCGCCAGCGCATCCTCATTACTCTCCTTTTCGTAGCGATTTATCGTTTTGGCTCGTTTGTCGTACTCCCGGGTATCAACCCTTCGATGCTGAGCCAGCTGCAGTCTCAGACTGCCGGCGGTCTGATGTCGCTGCTGGATATGTTCTCCGGTGGTGCATTCTCCAATGCGTCAATCTTCGCACTTGGAATCATGCCTTATATCTCTGCTTCTATCGTAATGCAGCTTCTTGCTGTCGCTGTTCCTTACGTGCAGAAGATGCAGCGTGAGGGCGAGAGTGGCCGTAAGAAAATCAGTATGTATACCCGATGGCTGACAGTAGCAATCCTGCTGTTCCAGGCACCGGGTTACCTGATGAACCTTAAGATGCAGGCCGGGGCTGCCCTTGCTACGGGCATTTCTTGGTCTGTATTCATGGTTCCTGCCGTTATCATCCTCTCCGCAGGAAGTATGTTCATCCTGTGGCTGGGTGAGCGCATTACGGATAAGGGTATAGGCAATGGTATCTCGCTGATCATTATGATTGGTATCATCGCACGCCTGCCTCAGGCTTTCATTCAGGAGGTATCTTCACGCTTTACTGCCATTACTGGTGGTGGTCTCGTGATGTTCCTGGTGGAAATCCTTATTCTCTATGCAGTTGTCTGCGCATCTATCGTTCTGGTACAGGGTGTCCGTAAGGTGCCCGTACAGTATGCAAAGCGTCTTGTAGGAAACAAGCAGGTGGGTGGTGCCCGTCAGTATATTCCGTTGAAATTGTTCGCAGCCAATGTGATGCCTATCATCTTTGCTCAGGCACTGATGTTCATCCCGCTGACTATCGTTCAGTATTCGGCTCCCGAGAATGCTAGTTGGTTCGTCCGTACGATGCTTGATCATCACAGTTGGACATACAACATCATTTTCGCTATACTGATCATCGCGTTTACGTATTTCTATACGGCTATAACGCTCAACCCGACTCAGATGGCTGAGGACATGAAGCGTAACAATGGCTTTATCCCAGGTGTGAAGCCTGGTAAGGAGACAGCAGAATACATCGACACCGTAATGTCGCGTATCACGTTGCCTGGTTCATTGTTCATCGCCTTCATTGCCATCATGCCGGCTCTTGCCAGCTTGCTGAATGTTCAGGATGCTTTCTCTCAGTTCTTTGGTGGTACTTCACTGCTGATCTTGGTTGGTGTAGTGCTCGACACACTTGCACAGATTGAGAGTCACTTGCTGATGCGCCACTATGATGGCCTGCTTAGCTCCGGTCGTATACACGGCCGTGGAATGGCTGCATACTAATCTTCTATGAAGATATTTCTGAAGACAGAAGATGAGATAGAGCTGATGCGCCAGGCGAACCGACTCGTCGGACAGACGCTTGGAGAATTGGCAAAACATATCAAGCCTGGTGTAACGACCCTCCAGTTGGACCGGATAGCCGAGGAGTTCATTAGAGACCACGGTGCCGTCCCTACATTCAAGGGGTTCCCGAATCCATATGGAGGGCCGTTTCCTGCCAGCATCTGCACATCAGTTAATGATGTTGTGGTACATGGTGTGCCGAACAGTGAGACCGTATTGAAGGATGGAGATATCATCTCCATTGACTGCGGTACCCTCTTGAATGGTTTCAACGGTGACTCTTGCTATACGTTTTGCGTAGGCGAGGTTGCAGAGGATGTCAAGAAGCTCCTTAAGACCACGAAGGAGGCACTCTATCTAGGAATAGAGAACGCTGTTGCCGGTAAGCACCTCGGTGATATCAGTAGTGCTGTTCAGGAACATTGCGAGGCTCAAGGCTATGGCGTGGTTCGCGAACTCACTGGTCACGGTATCGGGAGGGATATGCATGAGGATCCACAGGTGCCCAACTATGGCAGGCGAGGCAATGGCGTCATGATGAAGGCCAGTATGTGTATTGCGATTGAGCCTATGATTACAATGGGCAATCGCGCCATCTGGATGGATCAAGACCGATGGACAATCCGTACGCGTGACGGAAAACCGGCTGCTCATTTCGAGCATACCATTGCCATTCGTAAAGGAAAGGCTGAAATATTGTCTTCGTTTGATGAGGTAGAACAGTTAGAGGGAAATTTATATTAGATTATATGGCAAAACAATCCGCTATTGAGCAGGACGGGACAATCGTTGAGTCATTGTCGAATGCGATGTTTCGTGTGGAACTGGAAAATGGAGTACAGATTATTGCGCATATCTCAGGCAAGATGAGAATGCACTATATCAAGATCCTTCCTGGTGACAAGGTCAAGGTAGAGATGAGTCCTTATGACCTGACAAAAGGACGAATTGTATTCAGATACAAATAAATAAAAGGAACAAATATGAAAACAAGAGCATCATTGAAGAAGCGTACCCCAGATTGTAAGATTGTACGTCGTAAGGGACGCCTGTTCGTTATCAACAAGAAGAACCCTAAGTATAAAATGCGTCAGGGTTAATGTTAAATAAGTATAAAATGTGCGGAGGTTTGAGAAAATCTTCGTAACTTTGCATGCTTTTTAGCAGAATTTCGAAATTTAAAGTATTTATTTTTATCTTTTTTATTAACAAATGGCAATAAGAATTGTTGGAGTAGATTTGCCCCAGAACAAGCGTGGCGAAATCGCATTGACCTATATCTATGGTATTGGTCGAAGTAGTTCAGCAAATCAGCAAAGATATTGGATAAGGCAGGTGTCAGCCGCGACCTGAAGGTCAGTGAGTGGAGTGACGACCAGGCAGCCAAAATCCGTGAAATTATCGGCGCTGAATTCAAAGTGGAAGGTGATCTCCGCAGCGAGATCCAGTTGAATATCAAGCGACTGATGGATATTGGTTGCTATCGTGGAGTCCGTCATCGTAATGGTCTTCCTGTTCGTGGTCAGAGCACTAAGAATAATGCTCGTACCCGTAAGGGAAAGAAGAAGACTGTTGCTAACAAGAAGAAGGCTACGAAGTAATTCTAAGTTGAACGATTAAAGGATTTAAGAATTATGGCAAAGAAAACAGTCACTTCAAAGAAGAGAAACGTGAGAGTGAACGCTATTGGTCAGCTCCACGTACACAGTTCTTTTAATAATATCATTGTATCTCTTGCAAACGACGAAGGTCAGATTATCTCCTGGTCATCAGCTGGTAAGATGGGCTTCCGTGGTTCAAAGAAGAATACACCGTATGCTGCCCAGATGGCTGCAGAAGACTGCGCAAAGGTTGCTTATGACCTTGGTCTTCGTAAGGTTAAGGCTTATGTGAAGGGTCCCGGTAATGGTCGTGAGTCGGCTATCCGTGCTATTCACGGAGCAGGCATTGAGGTTATGGAGATTGTAGATGTTACGCCGCTGCCGCACAATGGCTGCCGTCCTCCGAAGCGTCGTAGAGTTTAATTTGGATTTTTTTTGTAATTATGGCAAGATATTTAGGACCGAAATCAAAGATTGCACGCCGTTTTGGTGAACCCATTTTCGGCGCAGACAAAGTTTTGTCCCGTAGGAACTTCCCCCCGGGACAGCATGGCAATAACCGTCGTCGCAAGATGTCGGAGTATGCAGTCATGTTGGCAGAGAAGCAGAAGGCTAAGTACACTTATGGTGTGCTTGAGCGCCAGTTCCGTAATATGTTTGAGAAGGCTGCCAAGGCCGACGGTATCACCGGTGAGGTGCTTCTCCAGTTGCTGGAGAGCCGACTCGACAATGTTGTGTTCCGTTTGGGTATTGCTCCTACTCGTGCTGCTGCACGTCAGCTCGTGGGTCACAAGCACATTACTGTAGATGGTCAGGTAGTTAACATACCTTCTTACAATGTAAAACCAGGACAGATTGTTGCTGTTCGCGAGAAGTCGAAGTCACTCGAGGTTATCGAGGCTGCTCTTGCTGGTTTTAATCACAGTAAGTATCCCTGGATCGAATGGGATGAGAACTCTAAGAGTGGTAAGTTCCTGCACAAGCCGGAGCGTGCTGACATCCCTGAGAACATTAAGGAACAGTTAATCGTTGAGTTGTACTCTAAGAACTAAAATCATTTAAATTAATGGCGATATTAGCATTTCAAAAACCTGATAAAGTCGTAATGTTGGAAGCCAACGACAAGTTCGGCAAGTTCGAATTTCGTCCGTTGGAACCTGGGTTCGGTGTAACCATCGGTAATGCCCTTCGCCGCATACTTCTTTCATCGCTCGAGGGCTATGCTATCAACACCATCCGTATTTCTGGTGTGGAGCATGAGTTCTCTTCAGTACCTGGTGTTAAGGAAGATGTGACCAACATTATCTTGAACTTGAAGCAAGTTCGGTTCAAGCAAGTAGTAGAAGAATTCGAGAACGAGAAAGTCAGATCCCGATTTGGTGATTTGTCATTTAGATTCCAAGGCATCGATGCAGATTGATCTTACAATCAACAAAGGTCGTGGATATGTGCCCGCTGATGAGAATCGCGAGTTCTGTACCGATGTGAATGTAATAGCAATCGATTCTATTTACACTCCGATCCGTAACGTAAAGTACGCTGTAGAGCCATATCGTGTTGAGCAGAAGACCGACTATGACAAGCTTGTGCTTGAGGTTACGACGGACGGTTCCATCCATCCGAAGGATGCCCTGAAGGAGGCAGCTAAGATTCTCATCTATCATTTCATGCTCTTCTCTGATGAGAAGATTACCCTTGAGAACAATGACACTGAGGGTAACCAGGAATTTGATGAGGAGATACTGCACATGCGCCAGTTGCTTAAGACGCGTCTCGTAGACATGAACCTTTCTGTTCGTGCTCTCAACTGTCTGAAGGCTGCTGATGTGGAGACACTTGGTGATTTGGTACAGTACAACAAGACCGATCTCCTGAAGTTCCGCAACTTCGGTAAGAAATCGCTCACCGAGCTTGATGATTTGCTCGAGAGTCTGAATCTGTCGTTTGGAACCGATATTTCAAAGTATAAACTGGACAAGGAGTAACTGTAGGCTTACACCTATAAGACTCGAAGCCCAATAAAAGAAAAAACAGAAATGAGACATAATAAGAAATTTAACCATCTCGGTCGTACTGCATCTCACCGCAGTGCCATGCTTGCTAACATGGCTATCTCGCTGATCATGCACAAAAGAATCACTACGACCGTCGCTAAGGCTAAGGCCCTGAAGAAGTATGTAGAGCCCCTGATTACAAAGTCAAAGGAAGATTCTACAAACTCTCGTCGTGTAGTATTCAGCTACCTGCAGAACAAGGAAGCTATCAAGGAACTCTTCGGAGAGGTAGCTCAGAAGGTAGGTGATCGTCCCGGAGGATACACACGTATCATCAAGCTCGGTACCCGTCAGGGTGACGCTGCTCAGATTTGCTTCATTGAGCTCGTTGACTTCGACGAGGCTATGGCTAAGGAGACCAAGAAGAAGGCAACTCGCCGTTCTCGTAAGGCTGCTCCTAAGGCTGAGGGTGACGCTGCTCCTAAGGCTGAGGCTGCACCTGCAGAGGCTCCTGCAGCTGAGGAAGCCAAGGCAGAAGCTCCCGCTGCTGAAGAGGCTAAGGCTGAATAAGTATTATCTTATCATCTCAATAGTGGGTCCGCATCGGCAAAACCGGTGCGGACTTTTTGCATAATAGGATTTCCCCTATTGTATTTTCGGGATTTTCCCCTTGGTGGTTTAGGGGGAAATTCTTATCTTTGCACCGTGATTATTTAAAACGTGTTGGATATGAAGAAGATTCTATTGGTTTCAATGAGTGCCGCCCTGTTGTTTACGAGTTGTGGTACTTATACTGGAGCAGGAGCTGTTACAGGCGGTTCTTTTGGCTCTATCATAGGCTCTGCCATTGGTGGTATTGCAGGCGGGCGTCATGGTAGTAATGTCGGTACGTTGATCGGTATGGCTGGTGGTGCTGCGGTTGGTGCTGCAGTTGGTGCTGCTGCTGATAACGCCCAGCAGCGTCAATATGAAGACTATCAGTATAATAGGTCCCAGCGCCGTACTTCTTCGTCTTCACAGCGCCGATATGACTATCAGGATAGTTATGACTCTAACGGCGGTGGTGATGATCGTCTGTATGGTTTTGATGAGCATTTCACGCCTTCCAATAAGAGTACTGTTCAGTCTGCGGGTGCAGATCTTGAGATCCGTAACCCTCATCTTGTTGATGCGAGCAGAGACGGTGTGCTATGTCGTGGCGAGCAGGCCCGGATGGTGTTTGAGGTCTTTAATAACTCTTCCGTACCTATCTATCGCGTACAGCCTACTGTGGCAGAAATAACGGGTAACAGGCATATCATCGTCTCCCAGAACGTCATGGTGGAGTGTATCATGCCAGGGAAGGGTATACGTTATACGGCAGCCATCAAGGCCGATAATCGTCTAAAGGATGGTGAAGCTGTATTCCGTATAGGCGTTACTCAGGGAAATCAAGAGGTGACCTCTCAAACGCGTGAGTTCCCCATTATAACGAGCAAGTGACAGGTGACTGTCACTTGCTTTCTTTTGAGGCATTGCCGTGCCTTTTCAAATAAGCCTTGGATTTGTTTGGGGCTGAATTGATCTCATCCAAATCGTTTGTCTCTTTTGTCTTATTGGTTCGCATGTCACTCTGCATGCTCACCTTATTTTTCTCTGCGTCATGCACCTTGGGCTGACTCTGATTGTGAGTCGCATCAGTCTTCTTGGAGTGGGCGTTTTGTTCCCTGATCTTTTGCATCTCCAGTTCCTTGAGTTCCAGCCAAAGCGGTTTAGAGTCGGAGCCCTCGTTGGTACCAATATCAAACTCTGGCAGTTCTATTTCTGCGGGTTTGAATGGAATGATGGAACTGTCGTAGCGCTCCACGATCACAGGAGCTATTCCCTGTGAAATGATACCAAGTTCCTTGGCGGCACGTACCGAGAGATCTACAACCCGTCCCCTCGCATAGGGACCTCGGTCGGTCACTTTGACGATGACACTGAGACCGTTTGCCGGGTTCGTCACTTTGAGTAAGGTCCCGAATGGATAGGTCTTGTGGGCACACGTTAAAGAGTCATGATGCAACCGTTCGCCGTTCGCCGTCTTGCGCCCTGTCCACCTTTTGGAATAATACGAAGCTGTACCTCTCTGGGTTTGAGCTTCCAGAGAGGTATAACTAAAGAGTAATGCGAGTGTCGTTAAGACGATCTTGTTCCTAAATATCATACAACACCTTGGGCCATCATGGCATTGGCGACCTTCATGAAGCCGGCTACATTGGCGCCTTTTACGTAGTTAATGTAGTCGTTCTCCTGACCGTACTTCACGCACTGGCCGTGGATGTTCGACATGATACGGTGCAGTTTCTCGTCTACCTCAGCGCCTGTCCAAGCGATGCGTTCAGAGTTCTGAGTCATCTCAAGACCAGAAGTGGCAACTCCACCGGCATTAACAGCCTTGCCAGGTGCGAAGAGCTGCTTGGCGGCAATGAACTTGTTGACGGCTTCTGCCGTACAGCCCATGTTCGACACCTCCGCTACACAGAGCGGCTTGTTGGCAAGTATCTTGTCGGCATCATCGCCATTCAGTTCGTTTTGAGTGGCGCAAGGCAGATAGATATCAGCCTTCTGCTCCCATGGCTTCTTGCCGGCGAAGAAGGTGGCTCCGTCAAACTCTTCCTCATAGGGTTGGCAAACATCGTTGCCGCTGGCACGCAACTCCAGCATGTACTCAATCTTCTCTGCATCGAGTCCGGCAGGATCGTAGATGTAACCGTCAGGACCGCTGATGGTGATGACCTTTGCACCGAGTTCCGTTGCTTTCTTGGCAGCGCCCCATGCGACATTGCCGAAGCCTGAGAGGGCTATGGTCTTGCCTTTGATGTCCAGACCGTGCTCTTCGAGCATCTGATGCACGAAATATAGGGCACCAAAGCCTGTAGCCTCGGGACGCAGGATAGAGCCTCCCCATTCCATGCCCTTACCGGTGAGCACGCCCTGGAACTGATGGGTCAGTTTCTTATACTGTCCGAACAGATAACCAATCTCACGTGCACCTACACCAATGTCACCAGCGGGCACATCTTCGTCAGGACCGATATGACGATAGAGCTCTGTCATGAAAGCCTGGCAGAACTTCATTACCTCATTGTCGCTCTTGCCGCGGATAGAGAAGTCCGAACCGCCTTTGCCACCGCCCATTGGAAGGGTGGTGAGGGCATTCTTGAATGTCTGCTCAAAGCCAAGGAATTTCAGAATTGAGAGGTTCACGGATGAGTGGAAGCGCAGACCGCCCTTATACGGACCGATGGCACTGTTGAACTGTACACGGTAGCCGAGGTTCACTTGCACTTCACCCTTGTCGTCAACCCAGGGCACGCGGAATGTAATGATGCGCTCTGGTTCGACGATGCGCTCTATGATCTTGGCCTTCTCAAACTCTGGATGCTGATTATAGACATCCTTGATTGACTCAAGTACTTCTCTTACTGCCTGTAAATACTCTAACTCGCCTGGGTGCTTCTGCTCCAGCGACTGCATGATTTTCTCTACTTCCATGGTGCAATCCTTTTAGAATAATTGTTTTAAGTTTGTCAATTTGTTATTGATGATGCTGCAAATATAAAAAAATAATCAGTACCCTCCAAGGAAAGTACCGATTATTTTTCGGATAAAGTTACATTTTGTTAAATCAAATCTTTGCAAGGGCCTGTTTGATGTCATCGAGAATATCTTCCACGTCCTCGATGCCGACGCTCAGACGGATCAGGTCTGGGGCAACACCAGCCTCACGCAGCTGTTCATCAGTGAGCTGGCGGTGGGTATGGCTGGCAGGATGCAGTACGCAGGTACGAGCATCAGCCACATGAGTCACGATATTGATCATTTCCAATGAGTCCATCCATTTAATGGCCGTTTCGCGGTCTCCCTTTAGTCCGAAGGCAATGACACCGCACGAGCCGTTGGGCAGGTATTTCTGGCCCAGCTCGTAGTACTTGTCGTCTTTGAGTCCACAGTAGTGTACCCATGCCACTTTAGGCTCGTCGTGCAGGAATTCGGCAATCTTCTGTGCGTTTTTGCAGTGCTGGGCCATGCGCAGATGGAGTGTCTGCAAACCGAGGTTCAGCAGGAAGGAGTTCTGGGGGGCGGGAATACTGCCCAAGTCACGCATCAACTGAGCCACGAGTTTGGTAGTAAAGCCCATTTTACCGAAGGCCTTCACGTAGGTTAGCCCATGGTACGACTCATCGGGCGTGCAGAGGCCAGGGAACTTCTCTGCATGTGCGAGCCAGTCAAAATTGCCGCTATCGACCACGCAACCTCCCACCTGAGTGGCCATGCCGTCCATATACTTGGTGGTGGAGTGGGTGACAATGTCAGCGCCCCATTCGAAAGGGCGGCAGTTGATAGGTGTGGCGAACGTATTGTCGATGATAAGAGGCACACCGTTTTTGTGGGCTATCTTGGCAAATTTCTCGATGTCGAGAACAGCGCAGCCAGGGTTGGTGATGGTTTCACCGAAAAGGGCTTTGGTGTTAGGCTTGAAGGCAGCCTGTATCTCTTCCTCGCTGGCCTCAGGCGAAACGAAGGTGCACTCGATGCCGAGTTTCTTCAGCGTGACGCCGAAGAGATTGAATGTGCCGCCGTAAATCTCATTAGAGGTAACGAAATGGTCGCCAGCCTCACAGATATTGAATAGTGCATAGAAATTAGCTGCCTGACCAGAAGACGTCAGTACGGCACCTACACCACCTTCCAGGGCTGCAATCTTTGCGGCGACTGCGTCGTTGGTCGGGTTCTGCAGGCGGGTGTAGAAATAGCCTTCCTTCTTGAGGTCAAACAATTGTGCCATCTCGTCAGAATCGTCGTACTTGAACGTTGTTGATTGGATGATAGGCAACTCGATAGGTTCTCCATTCTTGGCCTTATAGCCCGCCTGTACACAGAGCGAACCACGTCTTAGTTTCTTTTCCATTTATTTCATCGGTTATAATAATATGGTGCAAAGGTACAAAATTCTGCTAATTCTTATTGCTAAAAAACAAATTATTTTGTATCTTTGCCCCGAAAAAGATCAACTATCTGTCGAATAAACCTTTTAAATTTTGTAGTGTTATGAAAGTTTTGCGTGTTTTATTCATGGCTTTTGCCCTCTTGATGGTTTCAGGGCTTTCGGCACAGACTGTTTACAACAGCAACGGTTCGAGTTGCGGTAAGATTGAGAGTAACGGTACTGTGCGTAACTCCAGTGGTTCCAGTATCGGTAAGATCGAGAGCAATGGAACTGTACGCAATGCCAGCGGCTCTAGTATCGGTAAGATCGAGAGCGACGGTACAATCCGCAACGGTTCTGGATCGAGCATCGGTAAGGTGGAAAGCGATGGTACCGTGCGTAACAGCTCTGGCTCAAAGATTGGCAAAGTTGAAAGCGACGGCACCGTCCGTAATGGCAATGGCTCCAGCATCGGCAAGGTGCAGGGTGTTCCCCGTCAGTGGGTAGCTGCCTATTTCTTCTTTTTCTTCTAAGGCATCAACTACCTTTTGAGATACCTCCTACCACATCATCATTTTCGATGCTGTGCTCTGCCTTTTTGACGCTTGCCTTCAGTGAGCCGAAGCGCCAGTTCAGGGAGAGTGTGAACGAACGGCCCCTGTTCCATGACTGTTGGTAATCCCGATAGTCACCATTTACAGTCTCGGCCTCCGAGGTACGGTACTTCTCAAACGGTGAGTTGGCACCAATGCGTACCGTCAGACGGTCGTCTTTGAGGAAGGAGCGTTGAAGGGAAGCCGAATAGGCAAACCAGGAGTGTTGCATGGTGTAGATACCCGACGGGCTGTGGCCGATCTTGCCGTAGGAACTCAGGTAGAACTGTAACTTCCAAGGCAGTTTCTGTGACAGGTTGAAATAGTAGTTGTCCGACCATCCATGCGTACGATAGCCGAGATTGGGATTTTCGTTGTGTTCATAACGGACGTTGTTGTTGACGAATAGCGTTGTACCATCGAAGGGCTTCCATTGCACGTATTGCTCAAAAGAGAGGCGACGATAGCGCAGGATATTGTCGTAAGTGGAATAGCGTACATCATCCTTGGCGGCCTGTATCGAACTGATGCCGCCAGATCTGAAGGTATAGGCTGGGGCTATCTGGAGCGTCAGGCGGGGGAGGATATAGGCATAGGTGAGGCTGATACGTTGTGTGTGTGAACTGGAGAGATGTGGATTGCCCTGCTGTACGATGGTTGGCGACGCGACGACGGCAGGGTTCAGGTAGGAGATGCCAGGACGGTTGATGCTGGTAGTAAAATTGAGCTTCAGCGATTGGGCATCTGTGAGTTGATATTTCAGGGAGGCCTGGGGCACCCAGTCGCCCAAGTGTTTGTCGAAAGTCTCTTTTTTCCCATCAGGATAACTGCCTCTCATGAAACTGTATTCATAGCGCAGTCCTGCTCGTGCTGACCATTTCTCACTGTTGTAGATATAGTCGGCATAGCCTGCTACAACGCGTGTCGTATGACGGAACTCGTCGCTCGACTGCTGGTCTGTTCCGTAATAATCCATCGTGTTATGGCTGTTATTGTTGCGGTCAATATATTTTGTGCCGATCTCTATCTGATGACCTTTGCCCAAAGGACGGAGCCAGTCTGCCTGTAGCGTATGTTCTGTGAAGCGTTCGCGTTCCGTCTGCAGACTCCCTGTATAGGCGAATGGAGGATTCACGAGTTTGTCGTAGGTGTTCTCCTCGTCGGTATGTTGACGCGTCAGGGCGAGCATGTAAGAGAGAGTGAGCCGCTCGCCCTTTCGTCGCGTCTTATGTTCGTAATCCAGTCGTCCGTCCCACGAGTGGTGGCTATAGCCTGGCATCCAATAGTGGTTGTTGTAGCTGTAGCTGGGTGATCCTGCGGCATCGCTGAATGCAGTCCAGCCGTCGCCCTGCACATTGAGCTTATAGAAATAACCGCCAAACGAGGCTGATAGCAGATTGAGAGAGTCGATGTCGTAGCTCGCGTTCAGATCAGCCCAGTGGATGCTGCCAGGGTTTGTTCCCTCCGAATGTGACCGCATTTTGTTACCAGTATCGAGAAAGGTGCGATCTGTCGATGTAATACTCTCTGTTTCGCGGCTCGACATGCCGCCATAGCCATATTCCACCGACATCAGTAATCTCCCCGTCTGTCCCGTCAGCGAGGCGTAGAGGTTGGGGTGGTTCAGCGAGGTATAGGAGGCAGACACGATGCCCATCATGCCCTGCATCTTCGAACCATCGATCATGACGATGTTCAGGATAGCATCCACGCCCTCTGCGTCCTCGCGGGCTCCTGGGTCTGTAATCACCTCGATGCGCTTCACCATTGAGGCGGGCATCGACTTCAGCACCTCCTTGGCATTCTTCGTCAGACTGGGGTCGAGATGGCCGTTCTTGTAGATTTTGTAGTTTGAGTTGCCTTTGATGAGGATGTTGTCTTCTCCGTCAACCGTCACCATCGGCACCTTGCGGAGCATGTCCATCACGGTCTGTGTCTTCGACTCCTCATCGGCCTGCACGTCGTAGCCGATGCGGTCTATCTCCTGTTTGATCAATTGGCGTTGCGCCTTGACGACGATGCCCTCCAGTTCCTTGTTCCATGTGATGGAGTCACTCTTGTTTTCCTGTTTCGATGCCGTCTTGTCCACTTGCTTTGATGTCGTCTGCGTCTGGGCTGTAGCTATCCCTGCTCTCGCTGCCAGCAGCAGCGAGAGGGCTATGATTCTGATATGTGTCATATGATTACTTCTTAAGTCGTTCGATACTCATGTCGAACAGTTGCTGAATGAATTCGTCTTTGGTTTTAGCCTTGAGTCTTTTGATCTCTGTGGCCACCAGTTGCTTCTCTCCATCTTCCAGACAGTCAGCTTTCTTGCAGAGTTTGTAGATGTATGTGGCGTAGTAGTTGGCTGCCGCCCCATCAGGATTATTCTGATACAGTCTCTTATAGGTGTTAAATTCGCTGAGCCAGCCCTCTGAACTGCGCTCATGATTGAAGAGGGTAGAGTCGCTGTCGAATACGGAACTGTTGCCGAAAGGGAAACCGTTGCCAAGCGAGAAGCTGTTTGAGAAGCTGTTTCCATCTACGCGGACTTTCTCTCCGTTGACGATAAAGGTTCTGGTTTGTCTTTTACTATTGCGGTATTGCAGGGTAGTGGCATAGGTGATTGCCAGGCGCACTTGCGTCTTCTTGTCCTTCTCCACCCATTCCAGCGCATAGGCATAGCGGTAGATCTTCTCAGAGTCGTCCTTGTCAAGGAATAAGGCATAGATATAGTTGGAGCCTTTGATCCTGCCTATGGCTACCGAATACGATTTCCCGTCACCAACGGCTAACCGATGGTAGTCGTTGCCCGCGTGGTCTCCAGACCTGAGTTCATAGGCGTCTTCCTTGTCCTTGTCGAAGGCTCTCTGGATATCCTTGATCCGGCTGATGCCTGTAGGATTGGCCACCTCGAAATCATAGATATCCATCTGCGCCTTCTTCTTACCCGTTTCGGGGTCGCGTTCCAGGGTGTGCTGGGTTTTGATTTCCACAATATTTTCGTTCAGCAGTGCATCGAATGCTTTTTGGATGTTCTGCTGTGCCAGTAAGACTGATGGCAATGCCGTCAGCATGGCTGTGAGGATTAAACTTCTACTCTTCATATGCAATTAATTCTGTTTGTTCGTTCATATATATAATGGTACCATCTTCTTGTATGACGGGAATGTAACCATAGGCGGCCATCTGAGCTTCAATCAATTCCAGTCTGCACTGTTTGATCTGCTGCTCCACTTCCCTTTTCTCTTTCTCGGCCTGAGCTGTCAGCGCATACGCCTTGTCGTAATCGTGAATGGTGGGAGTCACCTTGCGTAACCGTCTTTTCTTGGTTTGGACAGGCTGGGCCTTCTCTTCGTGCCTGGGCATCGTGTCAGGCGTCAGTTGCTCGGATGGCTGAGTCGTCGTTGTGTCTGTCTGAGCCACTAAGGGCTGTGCCGGCTCTGTCTGCGAATGAGGCAATGCGAGGTAGAGGATTCCTGCGACGATGGCTGCAGCAGCGATGCTCCATCCCATCCAGCGCCTGCGAGGCTCTGGCTGAGGCTTCATCGCCTCGATTTCCTCGAACAGCTGGCGATAGTCCTCCCACTCCTGAGGTATGTTGTTGCCTCGGAAGTAGCTGGCGAGGATGTCTTCCTCTTCCAGTGTCGTTGTGCCGTCCATATATTTGTCCAGCAGACTTTGGATGTATTCTTTCGTGTAACGTATCATATCTGGTTCCTCCTTCTGATTTCTTCTAATAATGTTCGTCGTGCCCTTGCCAGTAGTGTACTGACTGATGTGGTCTCTATACCCAGCAGTGAGGCTATCTCTTCGTGACTGCGCCGCTCCACCTGCCGCAGATATAATAAGGTGCGTTGCGTGGTGGGCATCTGTTTGAGTTTCTGGCTCAGCCATTCCTCGTCTTCCTTCATTTCTAACTGCTCGTGCGGATTTGTGCTGAGGCTTACGATAGCGGCTTCGTCCAATGTTTCTGTCGGCTGTCGGCGCTGATGGTTTCTCAACAGGTGTTTCGCCATCAGTGTGGCGATAGCCTCAACAGAGCGATAACGTTCGAGTTCATCGTGCATCTGCCACAGGCGGAGCATCACATCCTGTGCGATGTCCTCTGCCTCTTCCTGCCCCGCCCCGTAGCGTTTGCATGTGCTGAGAGCCTTCTCTCGCCACGTGCGGGCCATCTGTTCAAATTCACTTCTCTCCATTCTTTGATTGTCGCTTACATCTGTTAGACACCCAAAAGTCGAAAAACCAAACTTCCTTTAGCAAAACTTAACATCTTTACCATATTTCCCAGTTGTCAATCTCTTGAATCAGTCGTCTCATTGCCAGTTCACAATCTTCTGGATAGACCAGCGTCTGCACGAACCATAGTTTGCGATGCCTTACGAACTTAGCATGAAAGCGACGATTGGTAATTGCTCCGTTATCAGCGTGGATGTGGCCTGAGAGGATAAAGAAATTCTCGCCTTTCTGTTGCTCAGTAGCATGGAGTGCTGAGGCATACTTAGCCATCGCCTGCTCAAGTGTGAGGCAGTCTGCGTTCTGTTCGACAAAGGTCGTCTGGACGATCTCCGTACTGTCCTGCCAGAAACTGAAGCGGCTGCATCCTTTATCTAATAAGGAGTCGGCTGCCTGTTCGAAGAACGACGGATAGCGCACGGTATAGTCGTAGTCATCGTCATGATACTCCTTCATTCTGGTAAGTCTTATGGCCTTCTCCAGTTTCTTGGGTAAAGGTGAATTGTCCTCCTTTTCATGAACTGACATCCAGATCATGAAGACAAGGAAAACCAATATCGACAGAAATAGAAATCTCTTCATACTCGTTGCGCTTTTTTGTGCAAAGGTATGAAGAGATCTCTAAAATGACAAATAATCTGCCTGACATTTGTCTGACAATTAGCTGACAGATGACTAACTATCTATGTTTCAATTCATAAGCGCGACCTCTGTCTGACTCGATTCTCAGGTCGGAATGTTGCTCGATAATGGGTTTCAGACGACGTATCAGGGTGTAGAGCGTCTCGCTGGCGTCTTCTTTCTTGGGCCAGAGGGTGCTGCAGATTTCCGTCTTCGTCAGCAGATGCGTGTCTGAGCGGAAGAACATCTCCATCAACTGTTGCTGCATGGGCGTCAGTTTGACATACTCGCCCTGGGCATCGAAGAAACGACCTTCGCGGGTCGAGTAGTTCAGTCCACCATATTGTTGCAATCCTGTCAACAAGGGTATCTTGCGTTGGCGATAGAAGAAACAGAACGCGGCCCATAGCATCGCCAGCGTCCACAGCGCAAAGGCGGGCCGTTGCTCAGACATCGAGAAGATGGTGGCCGTCGAGCATTTCGCGTAGCAATGGAATCCGCGCTGACGGGTATCAACAGCCAATACGGCCTGACCTCTCAACTGTTCCAGTTGCAGGTAGCTATTGAACACCTGAATCGTGTCGCCGTTGATGACATCCGTCTTCTGTTCCGCTAAAGCCAGTGCTAAAGCCTGATTCATATCCGACGTCACTAACCGTTCTGTAGCCCGATAGCTGTGGAAGCTTGTCAGGCTTGCTGCTCCAATAAGCGCTAGGAGCACCATCACCATGTATTTCTGTTTCATGTCTGCAAAATTACGCAAGATTTTCCATAAACCTCACAGATTAACAGGGATTAACTCACCACCTGATGCTCTGGCCTGCAATCTCAAGAAAAAGACAATCAAGGTTAATAATCCCTTAAAAGCTTGCAGATCTGGAGTTTTTTCCGTATTTTCGCATCCTAAAACCATCAATTATTAAGCTATCAATATGATGAACAATCGCATCACTGAGGGCTATATGCCCTTCATGGGTTATCAGACCTACTACCGTATCGTTGGCGAACCTTCTGAGAAGGCTCCCTTGTTGCTGCTTCATGGTGGTCCGGGCAGTACACACAACTATTTCGAGGTGCTCGACTGTATCGCCGAAACAGGGCGGCAAGTCGTCTCATACGACCAGATAGGTTGTGGCAATTCCTATCTCGACGGACATCCGGAACTTTGGACGCTGAAGACGTGGATAGACGAACTTATCGCCATCCGCGAGCATCTTCATCTGGACACCGTTCACATCCTCGGACAGTCGTGGGGGGCGATGCAGGCAATAGCCTATGCTATCGACGAGAAGCCTACGGGTATTAAGTCGCTGATTCTCTCTTCTGGTCATGCCTCTAGTTCGCTCTGGGCCAGTGAACAACACCGACTCATCAAGTATATGTCGGCTGAAGACCAAGAGGCCATCAGACGAGCCGAAGCTACAGGAAAGTGGGATGATCCTGACTACCTGCGCGCCAACGAGCACTACTTTGAACTTTATGTGACCAGCGTCGATGAACATTCACCTGAGTGCTTAAGACGTCCGAAACGTTCTGGCACAGAGGCTTATCTCTATGGCTGGGGCCCCAACGAGTATCAGCCGCTTGGCAGCCTGAAGGACTTTGAATATACCGATCAGCTGAGCCAGATATCCCAGCCGACACTGATCTGTAGTGGTACGCAGGATATCTGTACGCCCGTTGTTGCCGCCTCGCTCTATGAGCACATTCCTCACAGTCGTTGGCATCTGTTCCGCCATTCGCGCCACATGTGTTTCGTGGATGCTCATGAGGAGTATTGCGAGGTGCTTGCCGACTGGCTGAAAGAGAAGGATTGAGGTCTCATGTGGCTTATGCCCGTCAGACTAATTAACCACATTTTTGTTAATCTCTACACTTTTTAATTGAAATAGCATTAATGTTGGTTTAATTTATATATTCGTAAGACTTTATAATCCTTGTTTAACGCGCTTCTTGTGCAGAAAAGATTACATTTGCAGCAATGAACGTGCGTACCTTATACTATCTCCTATTGCTGCTGCCTTCTGTCGTGCTTGCCCAGCGACAGATGGTGGTGGTCAACGTGGAGTCGAAGGTACCTGTGCGCGATGTAAGGATCAGTGCCGATGGCGGACAGGAGTTACGCACGTCTTGGGACGGGCTCTTTGAGTTGCCTGACAGCTTTCGGCGGCTCGACTTCCATCATCCAGACTTTGAGCGTCGCTATGTGCTGAGTAGTGAGCTCAAAGGCGATACGATCTTCCTGATTCCCAATGTGAATGCCCTGCGCGAAGTGGTGATCTATGGTGAACGCCGCTTCGACAAGCGGATGGCGCAGATGCTCAAGCCCTCGCCGCAGCAGCAGGAGCGCGACAAACTGCCACAGGTGATACCTGCAGGACCGAATGTCTTGGCTATTGCCGCTTGGCTGTATGAAAACCTCTACGGCAAAAAACGTGAAAAGCGCCTTGCTCGGAAGAAGGCGCTTGAAAAGGTCCGCAAACAGGAGGCCGAACTCCAAGAGCGGTGGGATTCGCTTGAAAAGAAGTGATAGGCTTTCAGAGTCGGCTCTTCTCGGCATTGCCGGCACCAGTTCCCTTGTACTTCGAGCGGGTGGCGTTAAAGTTGTATTGCAGCGATATGCCGATTTCTCTGGAATATTGGTAAGCATCGCGCGTCAGCACCTCCACAGGATAGTAGCCTTCCCATTTGTCGCGAAGCGTCCGGAAGATGTCGTTGGCAAAGAGAACTGCCGTCAGTTGACCTTTCAGGAAAGTCTTTTGTAGGCGGGCGTTCACGTTGAACTCATGATGCTGGCGGCTGAAACCATAGTCGTGTGTGGTGGCGTAGTGGATATAGACCATCGCCTTGGCTGTCTCTCCCAATGCCAGCCAGTTGCGTAGGTTGATGCTCCACTCAGGTCTGGTGAGACTATGGTCGATGCCATATTGCTTGACATCGAAGAACTGCTGGAAGTAGCCCAAGGTAAGTGTCGGGGTGTAGATGCCCCATTTAGGCGAGGCTACAATTGAGGCATGGCAGCAGTTGAAATCGTCGAAGTTTTCGTTACGCCACATGATGACCTCTCTGCCTTTCTGATAGAGACTACTGAAGTTCAGAATCTTGTCGCTGTAGTGCTCGAAGCCAGCATTGAAACTGAGCCACGAGTAGGTAGCGCTGAAGTCGATGTCCTGACGGATAGCCGGACGCAGCATCGGGTTACCACCTTCCACCTGATAGCGGTTGTCGTATTGCACATAGTTACTCAGCGAGTGATAACTGGGGCGGCTAATGCGCTTGGTGTAACTGAGTTGCAGGCTCCACTTGTCCTTCTGCCAGCCTGCCGATACATTAGGGAATATGTCATTGTAAGTGCGGCTCGGCTCTGGCTGAATATCGCTCCGGATGCTATATGACTCATAGTCGGTGGTTACGTGCTCATAGCGCAGGCCTGCATCGAGGCTCCAGTGGCCTAACTGCACTTCGTACTCGGCAAAACCCGCCAGATTGTTTTCCTTGATATGGTTTTCGGAGGCAGGTACCCATCCCTCTATATTCTCACTCATGCCGTTGCTGTGGGTGTTGGTGGTCTCGGTACCCACGCTCAGTTCGCCTTTCCATACGGGATAGGAGAGTACGAGTTTGGCTGCCAGCATCCTGCGACGGTCCTCTGCATTGCTGTGGATGTCGCGGTCTTCCAGTTCTGTGCTTCTTTCCGTCTCGATGTCTCTGCGGATGGTCTTCTGCCATAGCCACGTGCCATTGAAGTCAATGCCCAGCTTGCCTATCTTGCCTACATAATAGATGTTGGCGTCGTGGTCGGGTATCGTCCTGTGGTCTACCTTCATCCATTGGCTCACTTTGCCTTCTAACTGCCCATTACGGTAGATTGTTTGCGAACCGTTCATCTCACCTCCGCCATATAGCTCGCCAAAGCAACCGTATGTCATTCCTATGGAGTTGTTTTCATCGAAGTCGTAACTGAGTCCAGCCTTGCCGTGTACAGATGTAAACCATACAGAATTCGGGGCAGTCTGGTCGATGTGGATGGGGTTGTTGTCAAACAGAAGTTCCGATGAAAGAACTGGGTCTTCTGAATAATGGTGATTGTAGAAAGAGCCTGTGCCGAAGACTTCCAACCCGCCAGAACGGTATTTAACAGTGAAATCCTCGTAGTTAGTCCACCAGTCGTTGTATTTTGTTTGGGTGTATGCCTCTATGCTCAGTCCGTCGTCATGTCGTTTGATAGTCTTAATACGGATAACCGCCCCGACTTCAGCATTGTATTTCGCACCAGGCGAGGTAATGATGTCCACGCTTTTGATTTCCGTCGATTTGAGTTGCTTCAGTTCCTTCGCGTCGCGTACTTTTTTATTATTGATATAAATCTCAGGCTCGCCCTTGGCAAAGACGGTGAACCTGCCGTCGCTCCCCTCCACACGAGGCAGCATCGAGAGCAGGTCGTCGGCTGTGCCAACGTCTTTCAGGATAGAGTTTTGTATCTCAACAGTCATGCCGCCAGTGGTGGCTTTGTACTGCGGTATCTCGCCCTTCACCACGACATTCTTCAGCACGATGGCGTCACGACGGAGGCGTATGTTGCCCACTTCGCCGACGGTGCAAGGCTGATAGTGCGTCTTGTAGCCGACGAACGACACGCGGATAAGCATGTGCCCTGGGCGGCAGGGGATCACGAAGTCGCCATTGGCATTTGTCACGCCACCATTGATAAATGAGGAATCGGCAGGTAGTAACAGGGCCACGTTAGCAAACTCCACAGGCTGTCCCTGCTCGTTAATCACGCGTCCGATAACCTTTTGAGTCTCTTTCTGGATACACTCTACGGTGATGAGACTATCAGTCTCAGTAATCTGCATCGGATAGAAACCTACCACTTGGCGCACAGCATTGCCAATAGTCTGGTTGCGGAAACTGGTGGTGACGGTAAAATCCTCCAGTTCGTTGTAGATGAAACTGATGCGGCTGTCCGCCTGAGAAAGGTTCAAGTCGATGAGCACGTCGGAGAGCGAGGTCTCTTTGTAACTCTTACTCAGTTTCTGTGCATGTGCTTCGATTAAGCCGAGGCACAATATCATAAGGTATAATGTGCGTCTCATGGCTTATTCGATGATTAGCTTATCGTTGGTGAGTGTCAGTTGTACTTTCTCAAAACGGTTCAGTTCTTCCACGACCTGCTGGAGTGACATTTGCGGATCCCATGGGTAGTAGAGCCGCAAGGCAGCCGTCTCGCCATTTCTGATTTCTAAAGATATATGGTAGGCCTTTGCCAACTCGGCAGCAATGTCCTTGAGCGGGATGTTCTCGAAGGTCTTCGGCTCGATAGGTGTTTGGTCTTCATGTGCTGTCTGTCTTACAGCAGGGGCAGACACTTTGTTAGCAATAGCAGTTGTATCCTGTACTTCAGTCTGCTGTGAGTGGCTGCTGCTGACAATGTGTATAGTTGCGTAGGCGATACCTGAGAGCATCAGCAGGCCGATGAACGCAGCTGCTATCTGCATCCAGCCCCAAGAACGGTGCTTGGGAGCAAAATGCTCGGATTCAAATTTCTGCCATTCCTCGTCGATGATGTCCGAGGTGTCTATGGTCTCTTCCTCTTGCGCATACATCTGCTTGAGGAGATCCTCCAGTTTGTCGTTAGATGTCATAACCTTTTGCTTTAAAATGTTCTTTCATTTGTTTGAGCGACTGCGACAGGTGATTGTGAACGGTGACTTCGCTGACCTTGAGCGTCTCGGCAATCTCGCGGTATTTCATTCCCTGCTGGTAGCGCAGGCGGAGAATCTGCTGCGAGAGTGGGGGTAGCTCTGTGTCGATGTAGTGGTGGAGGGCATCGAGTTGTTCCTGCTCTTTGTGTTCTTGGGAAGTTTCCTGCTGGAGTGGTCTTAATTCCACCTGCACGGCCTGTTCCCTCTGCTTGTGTACCAACAGATTGACGCAACGGTTACGGACACTCGTCAGTAGGAAGCCTTGCAGCGTGTCTGACCGTAGGTCAGCATGGCTGTTCAGCAGTTGGGCGAACACGTCGCTCACCACATCCTTGCTCTCCTCGTCACTGCCAAGCATCCGTCTGGCCAGCCGGAACATCCCGTCGTAGTGACGCCTGAAGATCTGTTCGAATTCTTGCTTGTCAATCATCTTGTCGCTTGTCTTTTACTCTATATACAATCGAACATCCCGTTTTCCTAAGCAAAAGTACAAAAAAATCCGCCTTCCTGAAGAAAAAAGGCGGATTCTGTTCATATACTTGGCATACGTCGGCCTTAGCGTGCCATTTTGTAGATGGCCTTACCGGAATCGATCACGCTTCCGCCGCCGACGGCACTTTCATGTCTTTGTTTGTTTTTGTTTGACCTATTTAATATCTGAATGCGAAGTCCTCCAGGGTACAGAGTGACTTCTCTTTAGTGTCGGATGAGAAGACAAAGAAGAGAGCATGCTTCCCAGTAAGGTCTGCCAGTGCCGGTACTTCGAGAGCCATCTCTGTAGAGGTTTGGGGCATGTCGGCCTTTAGAGTAAAAGTGCCGAGGGGCTTGCCGCCTTGCGATTCCCAAGGTCTGTCGACCATCACCGTGATGGTGCCGTCGATACCTGTGGGTATCAAGCGCAGCAGCAACTGCAGGTAGTCGCCGTCGTAGCTCTTGGTGAAGTTGAAGTATTTATAGCCCACGATGGAACCATCTGTGTTGTTCACGACGTGGTTGGTGTTGTAGCGCAGGTCGTAGGGAGCCTCGTATTTCTCTTTCGATTCCAGTGCCTCCTTCGATATGGCGCGGTCAGGCGTACCATAAGAAGTGGCGACATAGCTGCCGTAGAAAATCTTCTTAGGCCATTGGTGCTCAGCAGGCTTGGGGCCAGTGTACCAGCAGGCGATGCCAGCAGAGTGGCGCTCGAAGGGATCGAGTCCTTCTATGGCGAAACCTTCGGAGTTGTACTCACCTTCAGAGATCTCCACCTTGCCGCCTGCACCTTCCTCAACCTTGACAGTGATAGGGGCAACCATAGCCTGACGGGAGAACTCGTCGAGACCACACTGACGATGATAGAACACGTACCACTGGCCGTTGACCTCACAGATCGAACCGTGAGTGTTGCCGTTTACGGTGGCAGAGGCGATGGTGTCGCCCTGTTCGTTGATCTCGCGTCCCCGTCCGTCGATGAGAGTTCCGCCGTATGTCCAAGGGCCTAAGGGCTTGTCACTGTAGGCATAGGCGAGGGTATAGTTGGTCTCTGGCAGTCCGAACTCGCCGTCTCTCGTCCAGCGACTGTAGATGAACACATACTTGTCTTTGATTTTGCGGATGCTGGAGGCCTCGAAGAAACGGAACTCACCCGGTTCGTTGCGGCCAGACACCATACCATCGACAATCTTCGTGCCAGGCTTGACGGTAGCCATCGTCTCAGGGTCGAGTTCGGCACCATAAGAGTGCTCGAACCCCCAGTAGCCATACACCTTCCCATCGTCATCGACGAATACGGCGGGGTCGAATCTCAGCACACCGTCTGCCTCGTTGGGATTCGTCTTGCTCCAGTTGCATACCTCAAAGGGACCGTCAGGTCTGTCGCTTTTTGCGATGAGGCCATTGCGACCGCCGTTTTGGTCATTGGGATAGAGGTAGTAAGTCTTTTTGCCATTGGCATCAGTCTTCACTGCCACGTCTGGCGCGAACAGCACGTCGGCAAGTCCGGCGGAGTCCAGCAACTCTCCGTTGGCATTCTTATCTACTTTCAGGATCTCACCGTCGTAGCGCCAATTGTTGAGGCTATCCACTGCAGCAGACCACACCACGAGTTCGCGTCCGCAGTAGTCGGTGATGCGGCTGTCGTGCGAACCATAGATATACACACGCTGTTTGCCAGGTTGGTCTGGGTCTTCAAACACATAGGGTTCCCCATCGGGTATGTGCTCCCAGAGTGGGAGATAGGGATTACCGACTGTCGTGAGTTCCTTCTTGACGGCTTCAGGTTTGCTGGCACATGAGAGAGTCAGCAAGGCGCAGCAAGCTGCTGCAGTAACGATTGATAGTGCCTTTGTTTTCATATAGGTTTGTATGAATAGATGAATTCTGGCTACAAAGTTACGAACTTTTTCCCGAAATCATTTGTTCTTCTTGCATAAATTTCGTATCTTTGCGCTCATTATTACGCAAACTTTAAAACAACAGAGCAATTTATGAACAATGATCATCTGATTATGAACGCTAACCCTATTGTAACGTTCCTTGGAAAACAGTCGGCAGAATTTACGAAAGCCGATATCATTAACTACATCGTCAGCAACGAGATACGTATGGTGAATTTCATGTATCCTGGTGGTGACGGCAAATTGAAGACACTTAACTTTGTCATCAACGATCTGGACTATCTTGAGACGATTCTTACCTGTGGCGAGCGTGTCGATGGTTCCAGCCTCTTTTCGTTTATCCAGGCTGGAAGCAGCGACCTCTACGTGCTGCCCCGCTTCCGTACGGCTTTCGTCGATCCTTTTGCCGAGATTCCGACTGTGACGATGCTTTGTGCCTATTTCGACAAGGACGGTCATCCCCTGGAGTCTTCGCCCGAGCATACACTCCACAAGGCTGCTGTCGCCTTTACGGAGGTGACAGGTATGGAGTTCCAGGCAATGGGTGAACTCGAATACTATGTCATTAGCGATGACGAGGAGGTGTTCCCTGCCCAGGACCAGCGCGGCTACCATGAGTCGGCTCCCTATGCGAAAGCCAATGAGTTCCGCACTCGCTGTATGCAGTATATCGCCCAGGCCGGTGGCCAGATAAAGTATGGTCACTCCGAAGTGGGCAATTTCTGTCTGGATGGCAAGAACTATGAGCAGAACGAGATAGAGTTCCTGCCAGTGCCTGTGGAGCAGGCTGCCGACCAGCTGATGCTTGCCAAGTGGATTATCCGCAACCTTGCTTATGAACTGGGTTATGACATCACCTTTGCCCCGAAGATTACAACGGGCAAGGCAGGCTCAGGCCTTCATATCCACATGCGTATGATGAAGGACGGCAAGAACCAGATGCTTGACAATGGCGTGCTCTCTGAGTCTGCCCGTCGTATGATTGCCGGTATGATGGACCTCGCTCCGGCTATTACAGCTTTCGGCAATAAGAATCCTACCAGCTACTTCCGTCTCGTGCCCCATCAGGAGGCGCCGACGAATGTCTGTTGGGGTGACCGCAACCGTTCTGTACTAGTCCGTGTGCCGCTGGGTTGGGCTGCTGATGTAGATATGTCGCACCTCGCTAATCCTCTGGAACCGGAGAAAAACTACGATACCAGCATCAAACAGACCGTCGAGATGCGTTCTCCTGACGGTAGCGCCGACCTTTACCAGTTGTTGGCAGGTCTCTGCGTAGCCTGTCGTCACGGTTTCGAGATGCAGGACGCTCTTGAGGTGGCAGAGAAGACCTATGTCAATGTGAATATCCACGCGGCAGAGAATGCAGACCGTCTGGCAACGCTGGCACAGCTTCCTGACTCCTGTGTGGCTTCTGCCGATTGCCTCGATCGTCAGCGTAAGGTCTTTGAGGAGTATGGTGTCTTCTCGCCGGCTATGATTGACGGCATCATCGCCCAGTTAAAGGCTTTCGATGACAAGACGCTTCGAGCTGACATCAGCAGCTATCCTGATGAGATACTGAAATTGGTTACGAAGTATTTCCACTGCGGATAAATGAAAAAATCCCCGAAGCTTAGCCTGAGTATCGGGGATTTTTCGTACTTTTGTAGCCGAAAACTTAAAACAGTGTCATGGAAGAGATAAAGATTCCACAGGAGTGGAACAAATTTTATTTGAAGGATGTGTCGTTTGTCAACCTGATGACGCGACGTATCTTCAACGTGCTCATTGTGGCCAATCCCTATGATGCCTTCATGCTGGAGGATGATGGTCGTATCGACGAGAAGATCTTCGACGAGTATATGGAACTGGGTATGCGCTATCCACCTACCTTCACCCAGGTGTCTACTACTGAGGAAGCCAATGAAGTGCTGCACACGACGGATATCGATCTGGTGATCTGTATGCCGGGTAATGCCGACAATGATGCCTTCACGGTGGCCCGTGAGGTCAAGGCTGCCCATCCGAATATCCCCTGCGTGGTGCTCACGCCTTTCTCTCATGGTATCACCAAACGTATCGAGAACGAGGATATGTCAGTCTTCGACTACGTGTTCTGCTGGCTGGGCAATACCAACCTCATTATGTCGATTATCAAGTTGCTTGAGGATAAGATGAATATCGAACACGACATCAAGGAGGCTGGTGTGCAGATGATCCTGCTTGTGGAAGACAACATCCGTTTCTATTCTTCCGTGTTGCCTAATCTCTATAATTACATCCTTGCCCAGTCGAAGCGGTTCTCTACAGAGGCCCTTAATCCCCATGCTGCAGCTCAGCGAAAGCGTGGACGTCCAAAGGTGGTGCTCGCTACCAACTACGAGGAGGCGATGGAGATATATAATAAGTATCACGACAATACCCTTGGTGTCATTTCCGATACTCGCTTCCCGATGAAGTCTGTGCCCGGACGTCTCTCTCATGTCGAGGAAGGCGACCCCGAGGCCGGCCTGAAGCTCCTTCGGGAGATTCGCCGTCGCGACGAATATGTACCGCTGATCCTTGACTCCTCAGAGATAGCCAACCGTCAGAAGGCTGAGGCGGAGGGCTTCAATTTCATCGACAAGAACTCCACCAAACTTAATGTCGATCTGCATAAGCTTATCGAGGAGCACATGGGCTTTGGTGACTTCGTTTTCCGTGACCCGACAACCAAGCAGGAGGTGGCGCGTGTCAGTACACTGAAGGAACTGCAGGACAATATCTTCAAGATTCCCCGTGACTCGATGCTCTACCATGTGTCGCGCAACCACATGAGCCGTTGGCTTTGTGCCCGTGCCATCTTCCCTGTTTCTGCTTTCTTGAAGCACGTTACGTGGCATAAACTTCAGGATGTTGATGCCCACCGCCAGATAATCTTCGATGCCATCGTGCAGTACCGCCGCATGAAGAACATCGGTGTGGTGGCTGTGTTCGACCGTATGAAGTTTGATGCCTATAGCCATTTTGCACGTATCGGTGAGGGCTCTCTCGGTGGTAAAGGGCGTGGCTTGGCATTCCTTGACAACATCATTAAGCGCCATCCGGAACTTAACCGTTATGAGAATGCCCAGGTGACAATCCCTAAGACCGTCGTGCTTTGTACCGACTTCTTCGATGAGTTCATGGAGAAGAACAATCTTTATCCCATCGCTCTCAGTGATGCACCCGATGAAGAGATCCTAAAACATTTCATGCGTGCTCAGTTGCCCGATTCGCTGATTGCCGACTTCTTCACCTTCTTCGATGCCGTGAAGTCGCCTATTGCCGTGCGTTCTTCGTCGCTTCTTGAGGATGCTCACTACCAGCCCTTTGCAGGTATCTATTCTACTTATATGATACCTTATCTGGAGGACAAATACGAGATGCTTCGTATGCTTGCCTGTGCCATCAAGGCCGTCTATGCCTCAGTCTATTACAAAGACTCTAAGGCCTATATGACAGCTACTCAGAATGTCATAGACCAGGAGAAGATGGCTGTCATTCTGCAGGAGGTGGTCGGTAAACGCTATGGTGATCTCTATTATCCAAACTTCTCGGGTGTGCTTCGTTCTCTGAACTACTACCCAATAGGCGAGGAGACAGCAGAGGAAGGTATCGTCTCTCTTGCCCTTGGTCTTGGCAAGTATATCGTTGATGGCGGTCAGACGCTTCGTGTCTCTCCATACCATCCTACACAGGTACTCCAGACCTCAGAGATGGAGACTGCACTCTCGCAGACCCAGACGCGGTTCTATGCCTTGGACATGGCTCATGTCGGCGATGATTTCAAGGTCGATGACGGCTTTAATATCAAGAAGGTGCGTGTGAAACAGGCTGCAGAGGATGGGGCCCTTACCTATATCGCATCCACTTATGATCCCGTGGACCAGATTATCCGCGACGGTATCTATGAAGGTGGACGTAAGGTGATTTCCTTCTGTGGTGTCCTGCAGCATGGCGTATTCCCCTTGCCGGAACTGCTTCAGACGGTACAGCGACTCGGTGCCGACGAAATGAAGCGCCCTGTCGAGATAGAGTTTGCCTGCAATCTCAATGATGATAAGACCGGCACCTTCTATCTCTTGCAGATACGTCCTATCGTGGATTCCAAGCAAGTGCTCGATGAGGATCTGGAGCAGATACCCGACGAACAGTGCTTGCTACGTACCACCAATTCTCTTGGGCACGGAATCTCTGAGGATGTCGTCGATGTTGTGTATGTCAAGGCGGGTGATGATTTCACCGCAGCCAACAATCCCTATATCGCTGATCAGATAGAACAGATCAACCGCAAGTTCCTCGCTGATGACAAGAACTATGTACTAGTTGGTCCTGGACGCTGGGGTTCGTCAGACTACTGGCTTGGCATTCCCGTCAAATGGCCTCATATCTCTGCTGCCCGCGTCATTGTCGAGACTGCGCTAAAGAACTATCACGTGGATCCCTCACAGGGTACTCACTTCTTCCAGAACCTCACTTCGTTTGGCGTCGGCTACTTCACTATCAATACCGCTAATGGTGACGGGATCTTCCGTCAGGAGGTGCTTGATGCCATGCCTGCCATCGAAGAGACTGAGTATGTACGACATGTGAGATTCTCCCATCCGCTTCGTATCATGATGGACGGCATGAAGCAACAGGGTGTCGTGCTCTTACCTTCTTCAGAATAGTAACTCTTAACCCTCATAAAGATGAATCTAAACCTCACATCCACCATCAAGATGCCTGACCACGAATTACGTCGTCAGGTCATCGAACTATGTAAAAAAGTGGGTAAGCCCCTTCTGAAACTCTCCACCAAAGACTATATTGATAATGGCCTGGGCCATCTCGTCGAACAATTCAAAGGACAGGCAGGTCTCGTCAATATTGAAGTGTTCAATGAACTTCAGCATACGATTACAGGTTGGCCGGGAGGTAAACCAAATGCTGATGACAGCACTCGTCCTGAGCGTGCCCTGCCTTATCCGAAACGGGTTGTCGTCTTTTCGCCCCATCCTGATGATGATGTCATTTCCATGGGAGGCACTATCCGTCGCCTCATGCAACAGGATCATGACGTCCATGTAGCCTATGAGACCAGTGGAAATATCGCTGTTGCCGATGAGGAAGTGCGTCTGTATATGCATTTTATCAATGGTTTCAATCAGCTCTTTGCCAATGGCTCCGATGAAGTCATCAAGATTCGCTATCGCGAGATAATGCACTTCCTAAAGGAAAAGAGCGCAGGTGATTTAGACAACCGTGCGATCCTTACTGTCAAGGGACTGATTCGGCGTGGCGAGGCTCGCAATGCCTGTGGCTATAATGGGATAAAGAAGGATCATATCCATTTCCTTGACCTGCCTTTCTACGAGAGTGGTAAAATCGAGAAACTACCCATGTCGGAGCGTGATGTGGAGCCCATTATTGCCTTGCTTTCAGAGATTGAACCGCATCAGATATATGTTGCCGCAGACCTTGCAGACCCCCACGGCACCCATCGGAAATGTACTGATGCCGTGCTTGCCGCTGTCGATGAACTCAAGAAGAGTGGGGCAGAGTGGTTGAGCGACTGTCGTGTGTGGATGTATCGTGGTGCCTGGGCAGAGTGGGATGTTGCTGACATTGAGATGTGCGTTCCCATGAGTCCGGAGGAACTTCGCGAGAAGCGTAATGCGATCCTACGTCATCAGAGCCAGATGGAGAGCGCCCCTTTCCTTGGTAATGACGAACGCCTCTTCTGGCAGCGTGCCGAAGACCGTAACCGTGAGACTGCCCGTCGTTACGACGAACTTGGATTGGCTTGCTATGAAGCCATGGAAGCTTTTGTAGAGTACAAATTCTAATAGACTAACGATATGAGAAAACTAACAATGACTATTCTTGCCCTGCTTCTGAGTGTTACGCTGCAGGCAATTGAAACCTATCATGTTGTACCTCAGCCGCAAGATGTGCAGCTTCAGAAAGGACAGCCTTTCGTGCTCGACGGTACAGTACAGATTCTTGCTGCTGAGAACCTCCAGCGTGAGGCATTATTCTTACGTGATTATATCAAAGAACAGACAGGACTGGAACTTGCCATCACCAGTAAGCATAATCGTAAGATACGCACTATAGCACTTACCGTCTCGCCGTCTGTGGTTGCTTCTGAAGGCTACCGACTCGTGGTCGGCAAGGGAGGAGTCAATATTTTTGGTGGTTCTCCCGCAGGTGTCTTTTATGGTATTCAGACCCTTCGCAAATCTTTGGGAATAGCAGATAGCCTGGTTTCATTGGAGTTACCGCCTGTTGTTATCACTGATGCGCCTCGTTTTTCTTGGCGAGGCATGCATTTGGATTGTGCCCGTCATTTCTTCTCTGTTGCCTTTGTTAAGAAGTTCATCGATCTGCTTGCTATGCACAATATGAACACTTTCCATTGGCACATCACCGATGATCAGGGCTGGCGAGTCGAGATCCCAAAGTGGCCCAAGCTCATCACAATCGGTTCTAATCGTAGTGGTACGATTATCGGCACCAACTCTGACCTTGACGACCAGACACCCTATGGTGGCTATTACACCAAGGCTGAAGTCCGTGAGATTGTGGCCTATGCCGCAGAGCGACACATCACCGTCGTGCCAGAGATCGACATGCCCGGTCATATGTTGGCTGCTCTTGCCAGCTATCCAGAACTTGGTTGCACGGGTGGCCCTTATCAGGTAGGCCATTATTGGGGCGTCTATAAGGATGTGCTTTGTGTGGGGAATCCCCGCGTCTATGAGTTCGTTGAAGATGTGCTTACGGAGATTCTTGATCTCTTCCCTTCTGAGGTGATTCATATCGGTGGCGACGAGACTCCCACGGAGAAATGGGAACAGTGTCCGAAGTGTCAGGCCTTGGACCTACAAGGAAATACACTTCAAGGCTATTTCACGCAACGTGTATTTGAATTCCTGACGGCACATGGCCGTCGTGCCCTTGGTTGGGATGAATTGCTCGAAAACCATGCACCACAAGATGCTATGATTATGTCGTGGCGTGGTACGGCACCAGGAGCTAAGGCTGCTGAGGCTGGTCATGATGTTGTGATGTCGCCGACAACCCATTGCTATTTCGACTATCAGCAAGTAAAAGATGTGTTGTTCGAGCCAAGCCGCTGCGGAGGTTTTATTCCTATCGAACGTGTCTATGCCTTGGACCCTGCGCCTGATAGTCTTAGCAATGCGGCCCGCAGCCATATCCTTGGTGTTCAGGCTAACCTTTGGTCTGAGCACATGACAACGGAAAGTACTGTCGAGTATCAGGCATTACCTCGTATGTCTGCTCTTGCCGAAGTGCAGTGGACCGAGCCAACGCGGAAAGACTATGATGCCTTCCGCCAGCGTCTTACACGCTTTACTGCCCTTTTCGATTGCTATGGATATATTTATGCTAAGCATCTGTGGCCTGAGCGGCAGATACCCAGCCGTTGGCAGTTCTAATTGACAAGCGAATCGGGTCCTTTTTATAGACAGACAATTTCTGGGAGGCATGTCCAGTCCTGTCCGTTTTCGGGACAGACTGTATGTATGCCAAGGTTGGCTGCTGTCTCTACATTCTTTTGGCTGTCGTCGATAAAGAGCGTCTCTTCTGGTCGTGCCTCTTGACCATCGAGCATCATCTTGAATATTTCTGGTGATGGCTTCATCGCTTTACACTCATAGCTTAGATAAAGCTTGTCGAAGTAGTGGCTGATGGGATGGCCCTCGCCATCGAAGTCATTGCTGTCCACCCACTGCATCATCAGTGGGTTCGTATTCGATAGCAGACACACCTTGTATCCTTTCTTGCGTAGCTCCATGATCCGTATTAATCCCTGTTTCTGGACGCGCCCTACGTAGGCATGGACTGCCTCGTAGCAATCTTCCATACTTAACTCCCGGCCTACGATTCTGCTCAGTCCTTCACGGAAAGTCTCTGTATCTATCTTTCCGGATTCCAGATCGGCAAATAGTCCTTTCTGTGTATAAGCATCCAACTGCTGGCGGGCATCTTTCATGCCGATACGTTCAAAAGCCTTTATGGCTTGTTCCATGTTTAGCTCAATCACTACACCTCCTAAATCGAAGGCGATGTTCCTAATGCTTTGTGCCATATTTGTTTCAGTATTCATGATACAATGGTGCTGATGTATAAATATTCGCCTGCAAAGATACACTTTTTATTTCAGAATAACGATTTTTGAAAGGATTGTTGTATGGTGACGCTTTTTTTCGTATCTTTGCCGAAAACTTGAGAACTTAGAGCTTATGGTAAAAGAAACAAACTTGAGGATGCTATTTTTTGTGGCTTTGATTGCTGCACTAGTGACGGGGTGTACTACAAGTTCATCGCACACTCCTCAGATGACAGAGATGCCGGAAGGTCCGTTGCAGAGCTATAGGTATCGTATGTCTTCTCGGTTGAATAGTACTGTCCTGATGGATGTTCATGTTTGGCATGACGACTCGACGAACCAGGGACTACTGACTTTGGAAGGTGACGAAAGCCCCTTGGTAGCGGGCATGGAGATTCCTCAGCCGATAAATGTTGGTGAAGAGGTGTTTGACTCACTTTACAGGATTATAGCAGACGCCAGGCTTTTCGAACTTGACACCCATTATGGGAAGACATATTTCGTGGATGCCTATGCTTACCCAGCTTGGAACTTAGTGGCAGAATTCGCTGACGCTACTATTATCAGTGATAGTGAGGGGGAGGAACCTGAAGACGGAAAGGAGGGGCTGAACAATGTCGTTAAATATCTGTCGAAAGTGGCAAGGACCAAGGGATTGGAATGGTTGGCTACCCAGCCTATCGACTTGAGTGCCTATGGTGAGTTTGCTGATATGGGAACCTTACTTGTCAAGCAGGATAATGATCATCAGGACGATTCGTCCATTGTCTTCGAACGTAAGACTTGGCCCACGGAGGAATTGCAGGCTACGATCGCGCTGATACCTGCTGGCCAGAACCGGTATAAGGAGAAGGGTACAGGCAATACGTGGGAACTGAAATGGGTGGAAGACGAACTGACGCTTGTGTGTCACTCTCCACAAGGCAAACCGCTGTATGCAATGACGGCTCATACGGGGCGTCTATTGGGATGGGACTGGGATATGAAGGTCTATCACCTGTTGACAGGCTCGTTTACAGACGACCAAGGACGCTCTGTGACATTGCAACGCAGTGGTTCTGTAAAAGGACTGCTTGGCAAGGATGAGGAGAGCCTCCATCTGAGAAACTATCATGGACGTACGGCATTCCGCTTTGTGGTAGGCGATTATCCGGATGAGCGATACTATGGCTTTGTACCTACCCCTGATGGACTTGATATATATGATACTGAAGCGGAACCAGACTCTGATGAAGGTGACCGTGTGCTGACAACGAAGGTATGCCATCTGAAACGCACAGGGGATTCAGACTATCAATGGCTGCACTCGGAGATGCTGGATTCTTACTATGTGGCTTTCTTTAGTCCGGCAGAAAGGGTAAAGATGCTGGAGATTGTGGAAAAACCAGATGTGAAGACGCCTCAGGATGAGTGGAACGCTTGGGTCCTGCGTACGTTCTAAACGATTATAGCCCTCCTAAACGGTCAAAATAGGTGGCAATGTCATCCCATGTCTTAAAGGTGTCGCTACCGAACTGAATGAGGGTGCCCATGGCTTCTGTTTTCGTGGTGTCAATGAGATAATCGCCAAAGAGCAGTTCTTTCTGGCTGGTGAAGATGGTATGCCCCCAAGCAGGAACCGTGATATATTCGAAGAGCCATTGATTGATGTCACGATAGTGTTCCGTTTCTGTTGGTGCAGAAGCGACGAAGTAGAGTTGATAGGTCTCAAGGAGAGTACGCACCGTCTTCTGTGCTGAACTCACGGGTTTTCCGTATGGGTCGCGCAGAGTACTGAGGTCGATGTAAATGACAGGGCGCTCTCGTTGTTCCTGGCGGTCGTCTATCCAACGGATAACAGGTGCAACGGCATGCATGAAAGAGTGGTCGTTCATCCGATGCTCTCCATGGAAACGGATAGCGGTAGGGTAGTGCTCGTGGAAAAGATCGTAGGTGTTGACTGTGGTGTCCTCGTCTCCGAATAGCCCCCATACGCGATGTTGCTCTTCTTCATTGATACCCTCAAAGCAATGCTCTGTCATTTCCTTGTAGTCTTTGACCATCGCCTTGGTGACGATGAAATCCTGCACCCCGTCTTGACGCGGATTGGAGAAATGCTGGGCTCCTATCATACCGTGCTCCTTCATCGTGTCGCCCATGCGGAGGGCTGGGTTGACGAGGATGCGGTCGTAGCCACGAAGCATCTCAGTGTACATACCACCCATAGAGGTGCCAATAATCAGGTCTGGCTTTTCCTGTTGGCAGAGTTGCCTGAGGAGTGCCATTGCCTCTTCGGGATGGATGGGAAGATCGGGAGCGATGACGTTGGTGTTGGGAAACACCTCGCGGATGCGAGTGACGGTGCCAGATTGTCCTGACGAGCCGAAGCCGTGGACGTAAAGTATCTTTTTCCCCTTCATCAGTTCGGGGAATTGCTTGAGGTATGGATTTGTCTGTTGCATATTCGCTGCAAAAGTACGAAGTTTTTCTGAATCGGCGAAGAATGATTCCTTAATTTAGATTAAGATTTTGGTTTATTAATAGAATAAGTCGTCACTTATTTGGTAGAGTGAAAGAAAAATGTTACCTTTGCAACAACAATTCACATCCTACGGTGTAATAATAAGTAATGAGCTGGAGACCATGGCCTGAGCTATGGCCTCTTTTCTTTTTTTGGAAAAAAGTTGAAAAATGTTTGTATCCTAAACAATTTTTTTTTAACTTTGCAATCAAATTGAAAATGTACATTAAACACTAAACATTAAAATTCAAACAATTATGAAAAAGTATTTAGCAGAAATGGTGGGCACGATGGTGCTTGTTTTGATGGGCTGCGGCGTCGCTGTGAGCCTGGGTTGTGATCCTGTGAACAATATTCCAGCTGTGGTGGGTACTGCCTTTGCCTTTGGATTGGCTGTTGTCGCAATGGCCTATACTATTGGAGGTATCAGTGGTTGCCACATTAATCCTGCTATCACTTTGGGTTGTTTCCTCACTGGCCGTATCAATGCCAAGGATTGTGGAATGTATATGCTCTTCCAGGTGATTGGGGCCTTCATTGGTAGCTTGTTGCTGTTCATCCTGACGGAGAATGTACCAGGACTCGAGGGTACTGGAGCCAACGACCTGCAGGCTAATGTGCCGATGCTTGGTGGACTGCTGGCTGAGATTATCTTTACCTGTGTATTCGTATTGGTGGTTCTCGGTGCTACAGCCAAGACAAACGGGGCTACTAACAACTTCGCAGGCCTGGCCATTGGTCTGTCGCTCATCCTTGTGCATCTGGTTTGTATCCGTTACACGGGTACTTCTGTGAACCCAGCCCGTTCTATCGCTCCTGCAGTTTTCCAGGGTGGTACTGCTTTGGCAAACCTTTGGATCTTCATCGTTGGTCCGTTCGTCGGTGCTGCATGTGCTGCAGGAATATGGAAGATGATTGAGCCGGAAAGCAAGTAAAAAAACACGGATTTACATCCGGAATCTTTACAATTGTAATTTCTACACATCTATATTGCGTCCACCTTTTTTTGAAAGGGTGGACGTTTTATGTTATTGATAATCAGTGTATTTGTGAATTTGACATACGCCACAAATCCACTTTTTTTTCTCATAAAATTTTTTGTGTTGCTTTTTTCCATAATTTTGCATCGGAAAACCTAATGCAGGTATCATTCTAACTTATAATATTAACATAATTAAAAAAACGTATGAAAAAAAGCAGGTTAATGACGATGTTGTTGGCACTCATGGTGTCTATGGCATCATTCGCCCAGGAATTCACAGGAATCTTGGGTACTGTGATTGACGAGAACGGTGAGCCGGTGATCGGCGCTACCGTGATCGAGAAAGCTAAACCTCAGAATGCGACCATCACCAACATCGACGGTCAGTTCGCTATGAAGGTGGCAGAGGGCACGACACTGGTTGTGTCTTATGTTGGCTATCAGAGCCAAGAGGTGAAAGCCAAAAACCAAATGACCGTCACACTGAAGGAAGACGCTCAGATGCTGAACGATGTGGTGGTCGTCGGTTATGGTGTACAGAAGAAGAGTGTTGTGACCGCAGCCATCTCTAAGGTGAACGGTGACGACCTGAATCTGATGAAGCCTTCTCGTATTGAGGATGCCCTCAAAGGTAAGGTAAGTGGTGTACAGATCACCCAGTCATCAGGTCAGCCTAACTCTGATTCTAAGGTACGCATACGTGGTATTGGTTCTGTGAACAGTTCTGAGCCTCTGTACATCGTTGATGGTATGCCTGTTGGCGGTGGTATCAACTATTTGAATCCGACGGATATCGAGTCTGTGGAAATTCTGAAGGATGCTGCATCAGCAGCTATCTACGGTTCACGTGCTGCCAATGGTGTGGTACTGGTTACCACAAAGTCTGGTAAGGCTGGTAAGACAAACGTAAGCTATGATTTCAGCTACGGTTGGCAGAATCCTTGGAAGAAGAAGGCTGTCCTGAATGCTAAAGAGTACATGACTATCATGAACGAGGCTCAGGTTAACGACGGCAATGCTCCGCGTTATTCAGCTGACTACATTAATAATTATAAAGGTGCAGATACCGATTGGCAGGACGAGACCTTTAATTACGACGCACCTGTGATTCAGCATCAGCTGAGCATCAATGGTGGTAATGACAAGATGACTTATTTCCTCTCTGTAGGTTATTTCAAGCAGGAAGGTATCGTTGGTGGTAACTATGGTCGTTCAAACTATGAGCGTCTTACTGCTCGAAGCAACTCTGTCTATACAGTATTTGAAGAGAAGAGCCGTAACTTCCTGAACCAGTTGAAGGTCGGTGTGAACCTCGGTTACACCCGCGACACCTCTACAGGCATTGAGACCAACTCTGAGTATGGCTCAATCTTGGGTAGTGCTATTTCCTTCTCTCCGCTGGTTGCTCCTTATGCCTCAGAGGCTGAGGCTGCCCAGATTTTGGCAGAGCATCCGAATGCTGTGACCAAGGATGGACGCGTATTCTCACTGCCTCCCTCGGGATTCCAGGAGTTGACAAACCCGCTGGCTCAGCTGAATCGTCCAAGCGCAGGCAAAAACAATTCTGATAAGCTCGTCGGTTCATTCTATGCTGAACTCGACATTCTGCCCGGCCTGAAGTTCCGCACAAGCTTCGGTATCGACCTCGCTTTCTGGGGATACGATGGTTATGGATATGAGGACTACCTCGGTACAATGACTCACACTGATCAGAGTTATGTGACCAGCCAGATGAATCGTGGCTTACGTTGGCAGGCTGAGAACTACTTCACCTACAACAAGACTTTCGCTGACGTTCACAATCTGAACATCGTACTTGGACAGTCTGCTTCTCGTTACGAATCTCGTAACCTCGGTGGTAACGACTCTCAGCTCTTCGACCACAATCCTATTCATGCACACATCGACTCAGCTATTGCTCCTGAGACAGAGTCTTCAGTATGGGGTGGTAACGGTGGCGTGACTCACACTTCTTTGGCTTCTTACTTCGGCCGTATCGATTATAACTTTGCTGAGCGTTACATGCTGCAGTTCACGATGCGTCGTGATGGTAGCTCGCACTTCGGTCCGAATCACAAGTGGGGTACCTTCCCCTCATTCTCTCTCGGTTGGAACGTTTGGAACGAGCCTTATCTTGAGAAAGTTAAGCCCAGTTGGTGGGATGTCCTGAAGTTCCGCTTCTCTTGGGGTCAGAACGGTAATGAGTCTATTCCTGACTTCACATACCGTGCTCTGATGAATGGTGGTCAGAACTACTATTTCGGTGGTAGCTATATTGTGAATCCTGATCCTACTCAGCCTGGTACTGAGGCTGGTACGATGGTCTATGGTACATCTCCTGCACGTGCAGCTAACCCCGATATTAAGTGGGAAACCTCAACGCAGACCGACATCGGTGTTGATATGCGCTTCCTGAACAGCCGTCTGAGCTTTGGCTTCGACTACTATTTCAAGAAGACCACAGACATGCTCTTCGAGTTGAACGTGCCGACTTATATCGGACAGTCTAAACCTTACGGAAACCTTGGTACCATGGAGAACTGGGGTATTGAGTTCGAACTCGGTTGGAAGGACAACATTAAGGATTTCTCTTACTGGTTCAATGCCAATGCTTCTTATGCAAAGAATAAGCTGGTTGAACTGGGTAATGCTTCTGGTGAGCAGAACTACGAGAGTGCTGGTGCCTCTGGTGTAGGTGACTATGTTCACGCTAAGAATGGTGAGGTTTGGCCTTACTTCTACGGTTACAAGACCAACGGTCTTTTCCAGAATCAGCAGGAAGTTGACAGCTACGTCAATGCTCAGGGCGAAAAGATGCAGCCCTCTGCAAAGCCTGGTGACGTTCGTTTCGTTGACTACAACGGTGACGGTAGAATCACAGACGAAGACCGTACAAAGATCGGTAAGGGTATGCCCGACTGGACCTTCGGTTTCTCAATGGGTGCTGAGTGGAAAGGCTTCGACCTGAGTATGGCTTGGCAGGGAACTATCGGCAATGATGTGTTCGACTTCGCACAGCGTGGTGACGTGCCTGCTATGAACCGTCCTTCATGGATTATGGACCGCTGGCACGGTGAGGGTACATCCAACTCTATTCCTCGCATGACATCTGCTAACCCCAATGGTAACTGGAAGTCATCTGACCTCTATATCCACAACGGTTCTTACCTTCGTCTGAAGAATGCTCAGATTGGCTATACACTTCCTGCTAAGCTGACACGCCTTGCATCTATCCAGCGCCTGCGCGTCTATGTTGGTGCTGAGAACCTCTTCACTTTCACCGGCTATGAGGGCTTCGATCCTGAGCTTGCTTCTGGCGGCTACACGACACTGGGTGTCGATAAGGGTATCTACCCGCAGGCACGTACAATTACCGTCGGTGCTAACGTTACATTCTAATCACATAAATATATACGACAATGAAAGATCTTAAATTATATATTGCAGTAGCGGTCTTGTCATCTGGCATGGTACTCACTTCTTGCAGTGACGACTTCCTGGAGCCAGAGCCGACTACAAAGGGTGCTGCCGGAGCAGCTGGTGACCCTCTGAACATAAACTCAGGTCTGGCAGCCTCGTACCAGATACTTGGCTTCGACTCTTATGCTAACGGCTCTTATGAGTCATCTGCCTACATCGGTGACATCCAGTCGGATGATATCTGGAAGGGCGGTGGTGATGCCAACGACGGTATGAACGGTATGAACCTTGCTGTGTCAATGTTCAATACCAGTGGTAACCTCACCCTCAGCGGTACATGGAATATCTACACTTCTGGTATTACTCGCGTGAACAGCGCCCTCGGTCTGGTGGCAACAGCTACTACCGACAATCCTGCAGAGGTGGCTCTTATTAAGAAATACAAGGCTGAAGGTCTCTTCCTGCGTGCCTACTATCTCTATATGCTTTGGCGTAGCTTCGGTGCTATCCCCTTCCAGGAGGACCTCTTTTCACCTCCCTATGTATGTCGTCAGCTGACGCCCGATGAGGTCTATGCTCAGATTATCAAGGACGTGGATGGCTCTATCGAGAACTTCACCGATGCCGAGATGAACACGAACGACGGTACGAACAATGGTCGTGCCAGCTTGGCAGCAGCTTATATGCTGAAAGCTCGTGCTGTGATGTACCAGAAGGATCAGGCTAAATATCAGGAGGTTGCCAAGGGCTTGGCTGCTATCATTAAGAGTGGTAAGTTCCAGCTTGTCAAGGATTATGCAAGCATGTGGCTGCAGCCGGGTGAGTTCGGTTCTGAGTCAATCTTTGAGGCTAACCTCGTGCCAGGTTCAAAGGACTGGGGGACTGCTTGGAATAGCGGTGGTACCAACCTGCCTTCATACATCTCTCCCAATGGTCTGGGTGGTGATGCTGGTTTCGAAGGCGGCTGGGGATTTGGTCCCGTACGTCCTGAGACTTATAATATGTATGAGGCTGGCGACCAGCGTCGCGATGTTTCTGTCCGCGATCTTCGTGGTGACGGTACTGGCGGTAACGTTGGTGATAAGAATACTACAGTCTGGGGTGCCAGCTATACACTGCGTTTCCAGGATACTGGTTTCTGGCTGGGTAAGTATTGCGCTCGCACTGGTTATCACAAGCCCACCGGCACTGGCGACCTGAACTGGAGTAACAACCTCCGTATCTTCCGCTATGCTGAGACCCTGCTGGCTTATGCTGAATTGACACTTACCACAGGTGATGTGGATGGTGTAAGTGGCGTAGATTGTCTGAACCAGGTACGTGACCGTGCTTTCGGCAACCAAAACCATCGTGTGCCTCTGACAATGGAGAACATCCAGAAGGAGAATCACCTCGAGTTCGTTGGTGAGGGTCACCGCTACTATGACATTGTACGCTGGGGTATTACCAACGTGCTCCATGTTGACAATGTACCGGGCCTGAATACCTCTCGTGACTGGAAGGAGACCAACAAGTACGTTGCTATCCCACAGGCTGAAATCGATGCCACTAAGGGTACTGAGTTCGAACTGAAGCAGAACCCTGGCTATTAATCCAATTAACAGATAAAAACCAAGAAGAATATGAAAAAGGTAATATATAGTGTTATTGCTGCAGGCTTATTCGCCTTCGGGTTTACTTCATGCAGCCCACAGGACAGCGATAGCCATAGCTTAGGCGGTTCTCCCGTTGAAACCTCGGCACTTTCCATTAGTGCAAATGTCTCAGCCGATGAGACAGGACAGGAAAATGTGGTAACTGTCACCAACGCTTCAAAGGCCCAGGGTGGCGTGCGTTATTACATCAGCCTTGACGGCAAGTCACTTGTTGAGACTCCTGCTGGTGGTTCTATCACGCAGATTGTGAAGAAGAAGGGTGAGTATACAGCTCAGCTCTATGCGTTCTCTGCTTGCGATCAGCAAATGATCTCTACCAGCTATTCGATTGCTGAAAACTGGAAAGATCCCAGTGCTTCCGATGAGCCAGAGGGATGGATGGGCTTCACCGCGGGTACGAACCTGCTGGCTGAGTGGCAGCCCGACAATAACTACTGGTTCTCACCTTCAGACTGGTCTGGTGGTCTTGATCCCGGATTTGATGGTGACATCCATAGTGGTTTGAACTTCACCATTCCTGCCAATACAGGTAGCGACCAGTGGCAGGCTCAGGTTCACATCGAGCACAACGGTCCGACACTGAGTGCTGGTAAGAACTATGACTTCTCTGTTGTCATTATCTCTGGTGCTGGCAATATTAAGGCCACTGTTAAGCCTCAGAAAGAAGGCGACGACAATACCTTCTTTACAGCTGATCAGTATCCTCTCCATGAAGGTGTGAACGTCATTGCGCTGAGCAATGTACAGGGCTTCGATGGTCAGTTCAAGCTTGCCCTCGACTTCGCAGGTGCTCCTATTGGCACAGCATTCACCGTCGAGCGCGTATTCCTCAGCGAGCATAATGACGCTAACGTGGCTCCATTCGACTATGATTCTAGCAAGAACATGCTGAAGGATCAGCCTTTCGGTGCCGACTTCCGCTTCTGGTTTGCTGATGGCGGCTGGGGTCAGATTGCCGATCCTGAGCACGATGGTGACTCTACTTCAGAGTTCTCACTGACCATTCCTAATGGTATTGGTGGTGACCAGTGGCAGGGACAGGTACATATCCCGTTCGATAACGTGAAACTGAGCGCTGGCAAGAAGTATAATTTCTCTATCGTTGTGATTGCCGACAACAACATTCCTGGTCTCACAGTGAAGCCACAGAATGATGCTGATGACAACTCATTCCTCTCTGCCGACCGTCATGCAGTGGCCGCCAATGTGCCAACAGCTATCGTGTTGACCTCTCGTGAAGGATTCGACGGTAAGTTCCGTCTCTGTCTCGACTTCGGAGGCACACCAGCAGGTACGAATGTGACCATTCTTGACATGTACCTTGCTGAAGAATAATAATATAAAATCTCTGGGTGGGCACCCGTTGTGGTGCTCACCCTCTTTTTCTGTTAAAGACTCTATATGATTAGGCTTTTTATCATATCACTATGCCTTTCGTCCTCACTGCAGCTGGCCGCGCAGACGGATAATTCGCTTGCCACCACTCATGAACCGTCGGGATATGTGCCCGAGGGCTATGAGCTGAATTGGAGCGATGAGTTCGCGAGCGGCACCACGCTCAACAGCAACGATTGGACTCACGAAATGAAAAGCAAAGGCTGGGTGAATAACGAATTGCAGTATTACGTCAATCACACCACGCCTGAAGGAAACTTGGTTACAGAGGTAAAGGATGATGCACTCATCATTCGTTGTCTGAAGGAAAACGGCAGAATTTATTCTGGACGTGTCTATGCGAAGGTACGCCAGGGTTGGACTTACGGTTATATCGAAGGACGTATCAAGTTGCCGAAGGGCAAGGGCACATGGCCCGCTTTCTGGATGATGCCCGTGAACTTCAGGTCATGGCCTGCTGATGGAGAGATTGACATCATGGAGGAGGTGGGATACCATCCGAACTATGTGTCATCGAGCCTTCATGCTAATGCTCATGTTCATTCCAATGGCACACAAGTCACCCACGAGATGCTTTGTGAAGGTGCAGAAGACGGTTACCACGTCTATGGTATAGAGTGGACGGCACAGAAGATCACAACTTATGTTGATGGCAAGAAGCAGCTGGAGTATGCCAATCGCGGATTAGGACGTGATGACTGGCCTTATGATGATCCTTTCTATGTCATCTTGAACCTGGCTTGGGGTGGCGACTGGGGCGGTGCCCAAGGCGTCGATGAGACTGCGCTCCCTGCGGAGATGCTGATTGATTATGTCCGTGTCTATCAGAAGTCCGATCCTGACAGCGAGCCAAAGGATAATCTCAAACTTGGTGATACTAAGATGGAAAGCATTGGAGGCAATGCCTATAGTGCGATTACCAATCTGGAACAAGGCAAAAACTATAAAGTGACGGGTGATCTTGGTCTGACGGGTAAGAGCTCTTGGTATTACGATCCCGATTTTTTTACGCGCAACACTGATGGTTCCCTGAAATTTATTGCCGTCAGTGGCCGCTATCAGGTGACTGCTTATTTCGGAGCAGATTATTTTAGAGTGACGCCTCTCACGGAGAGTGGTGAATGGGTGACATATAACAAGGATGATGGTACCGGCTGTCTCTGGGTGATCGGTAACAACGGCATCGGGAAACCCTCATCTCTCTATGCAGGTAATTGGGGAGCTATCAATAACTGGAGTCCTACGCCAGAGATGTTCTTCCCTGTGCCACAGATACGCGAAAAAGTTTATCAGATGACGCTCACTGTCGGCCAGCAGCTCAATGCGACGGATGTGAACTTCAAGTTCTTCCATCAGGCTGGTTATGGTAACGATAATAACGATGAGTTCAACGTGAAACAAGGTTCTCCTTGCCATATATCCATGACGAGTGATGTTTTTAAGGTGGATGATGTGGAAAGCGGGAACATCAAGCTCAAGAGTGGAGCCAAGATCACCGACGGTGAAACATATGTGTTTACCATCGATTGTTCCGACCCCAAGAATGCTATAGTCACTGTCGCAGGAGGTGGTACCAGCAGTATCCGTCCTGTTGCGATGACTGACAGAGAGACGGATGGCGAAATCTATAACTTGCAAGGTCATCGTATGCCCCGTCCTGGCAAGGGACTCTATATTCAGAATGGACACAAATACTACACAATTCCAAAGTAATAAGGAAATATGAAGAATTCAATCATTTACCTAGCCATTGTCCTGCTGGCGGCTTGCACTAAGGTTGCAGAGCAGCCAGCAGGTTTTGTGACTATACAGGGAACCGACTTGATACAACCTAATGGAGAGAAACTTTATATCCAGGGTACGAATTTGGGCAACTGGCTGAATCCGGAGGGTTATATGTTCGGTTTCAGCCGTACGAACTCTGCCTGGATGATCGACTTGCTCTTCAAGGAGGCTGTCGGCCCTGACGAGACAGCCCTCTTCTGGCAACAGTTTAAGGATAACTATATCACGCGCAAAGATATCGACTTTATCGCTCAGCAAGGTGCAAATACCATCCGTCTTCCCTTCAACTACAAACTCTTCACCGATGAAGACTATATGGGACAGACTGGTGCGAAGGACGGCTATGCACGCATTGACAGTGTCGTCAATTGGTGTAAGGCCAACAAGTTGTACCTCATTCTTGATATGCACGACTGTCCTGGCGGACAGACTGGCGACAATATTGATGACGGTTATGGCTATCCCTGGATTTATGAAAGTGAAACCTCTCAGCAGCTATTCTGCCAGATATGGCGTGAGATAGCCGACCGCTATAAGAATGAGACCACCATTCTCGGCTATGAACTGATGAATGAGCCCATCGCTCACTATTTCCAGAACAAGGATACGTTGTACACCTTGCTTCAACCTTTATATAAACGTTGCGTGAAAGCCATTCGTGAGGTTGACAACAACCATATCATCCTGCTTGGTGGTGCCCACTGGAATAGTTTCTTCTGGATGTTCGATGACTGGAAGTTCGACTCAAAGCTGATGTACACCTGTCACCGTTATGGTGGAGAACCCACTAAGGAGGCTATCAAGGAGTACATTGATTTCCGCGATAAGTCACAGTTGCCCATGTATATGGGAGAGTTTGGCCATAATACCGACGAGTGGCAGACGAATTTCGTACGTGTGCTGAAAGAGGTGAACATCGGTTATACATTCTGGCCCTATAAGAAGGTCGATGGCTCCTGCATGATGGGTATTCAGCGACCAGAAGGGTGGGATAGTATCGTAGTGAAGTATTCTGAGACATCTCGCAATACCTATCAGGAGTGGCGCGAGGCTCGTCCTGATCAGGCCACCTTCCGTCGTCTGCTTCGTGAGTTTGCCGAGAACAGCCGTTTTGAGCGTTGCCAGCCTCAGACTGACTACATTAAGACGATGGGACTAGGCTCAAAATAGCCCCAAAATGCGATAAATGTAGTTTTTACACATTTATATTGCATCCACTTTCTTTGAACTTAATAGATAATGCAAACTTCTGGTTTTCAGTAGTTTGCATTTTCTTATAAGACAATATTATCCACTTTGTTAATTATATAGGCTTGTTTTCGGTCTTAAATCATTGTACCTTTGCACCGTCGAACAAGAAAACGATTAAATAACAATAATTTATTAACATTCAAATTAAAACGAAAATGAAAACGAACGTAAAGACGATGTTGATGGCTTTGGTAGCCACGTCGATGGTTGCTTGCTCAAACAATCAAGATGTCTTCGATGGTGGTGCCATTGAGAAGACCGCTAAGCAGAGTTATGCAGAGAACTTCGCAAAGAAGTATCCTAATGTAGATATGAACCAGAACTGGGACTTCAGTTCTAAGACACCATATTTCAGTTTCTCAAATAATAATGGTAATCACGCAGGTACACGTGCCGCTGTCAGCTACGACTTCACAGAAGGTGCCAAGCAGGAGGTTGACCTGAATACTGTCGAGTGGATGAAGGATAACCTCAAGGAAGGTAAGCCCAACCGCTCGCTCGGTAAGGCCTTCTATATGACTGTTCCCGGCACAGAGTTCACCATCCAGCCCATCTTCCAGGGTGAGGCCGGTGCCGTGTGGGATCTCCACGTGGTGGTCAATGGTGTCGACATCTTACTGTGGACTAAATCACAGGACATCGAACTTCAGACCGAGGTTAAGTCCGAGTGGCACAGTGTCGTTGACGAGCAGGCTGCTGAAGGTGGCTGGGAGGCACAGCGCAATACCCTGAAGGCTACAGCTGTCCGTTCAGTACCCTATACTTTCAAGAACCTGCCTGTAGGAGCTGATATGTACTTCTATCTCGACATCACTACTTCCGGCAGCGGTGGCTGGGACTGGTGGGACGAAGTGAAACAGGAGTATCATCCCTGGAAGATGTATTATATGAACAATGTTGGCGACCACATGACTTCCGTCGATCAGATGATGCTCGCTCTTCAGGGCTTTGAGAAGCCCAGCAATGTTCCCGCCGGCTATGAGTATATGCTCATTGGCTGTGAGGACGCTAATCTGGCAGACAGCGACTGGGATATGAACGACGTGGTGTTCCTGGTCTATGGTCAGAAGATTCCGAAGCCCATTGAGATTACTGAGGGCACGACCGTTTATGACTCTCGTACCGTACGCTATATGGTTGAGGACCTTGGTTCTACCGATGACTTCGACTTCAACGATATCGTTATTGACGTGACAGAGAACAAGGCTAAGACACCGGTTTATACCAATGGTGTACTTACCAGTTGGAACGAAGGTGAGACTACTCAGAAGGCTGTGATCCGTCACCTCGGTGGTACACTGCCATTCCTGTTGACGATTGGCAACAAGCAACTGCCGGAATTGGGTGGCCAGAGTACCTTCCAGACAAGTCCAAACACCGAGTATGATGTTACGGGCTGGAATATCAACTCTCACAACATCAGCGTACAGGTACAGCAGAAGGATAATCAGGGTGTCTACAACAATGTGGTATTCCCGAAGGCAGGCGAAGCTCCGATGATCATCGCAGTTGATCCCTCACAGGGCTGGATGACTGAGCGCCAGAGCGTACCGGAGTCTTGGTTCTACCTTCCCGGAGAATAAGATAAAAAACTATATGGTTTGATTTTAAGTTAATAATTGGTTATATTAGTTTTAGTAGTTAGTAATTATGTAGAAAAAGGGCGTCTGCGTGAGCAGCTGCCCTTTTTAATCTGATTTAAGAACGATTTTTGCTAATTTGTTTTTATTTTTCATTTATTCTTCGTATCTTTGTCGCTAATAATCTATTGAATAGACAAAAACTAATTAAATGATAGGTAATATGAGCAGATTTTATACCAGTGCCCTTTTATGGGTGATGCTGTTGGGGTGCCCCGCCACCTTATGGGCCGATAAGGATGATGACGTGAGTGATGCTGACCTCAAATCGCTCTATGAGCAGATTGACGATGCTATCAGCAATTCCCCTCAGTATGTGGGTATCCGTCAGCGCCAGATTGACGATCAGTTACAATTGTTGCACAATGCGCCAGATGGTGATCGCAAATTCCTGATTGCCGAGGAGCTCTTCAATCTCTACAAGCCTTTTAAGAACGATTCTGCCCTTCACTATGCTCAGATGTGTGTCAGTCTAGCCGATAGCCTCGGACTTCGCGCTCAGGCTGGCAGATATCGTGCGCTGATGGCCCGCCAGTGCTCCAATGCCAGCATGTATGTCGAATCGCTCGGAATCCTCGGTCAGATTGACAAGTCGCAACTCGACCGTCAGGGACTTACCGACTATTATGATGCCTATATGCACGTTTGTGGAGAGATAGCCAACTATTCTCTTCTCCCTGAAGTCAAGAAGCGTTATTGGGCCATGCAGGACCACTATCGTGACTCTGTACTTCAGGTGGCAGATCAGGGTAGTGGTGAGTATCTCTATCTGACGATGATGGCACTTTGCAGCCAGCAGAAATTCGATGAGGCTCTCGCCGTGAGTGACCGTTGGTTGAATATGGTTACCGAAGGCACCCATGAGGATGCCTATGCTGCCTATTTCCGCCATATCGTATATGCCAATCTCGGTAATGAGAAGATGGTGCGCTATTGGCTCGGTAAGTCGGCTCTTGATGACATCAAGTGTGCCGTCATGGATCAGGCTGCACTTATCAATCTGGCTGAACAGTTGAATGCCGACGGCGATATTGACCGTTCCTATAGTTATATCCGTTTTACATGGTACTGTAACGATTTCTTTAATACGCGACTGCGTTCCTCGCAGATTGCGCCGGTGCTGAGTGTCATCGACCGTAACAACACCGATATCTCAAGTCGCCATAATATGATTCTCACTATTTCCGCCATCGTTTTCTGTGTGATGGCCTTATGCCTGTTCTTCATGTTCCGTTATGTGTCACGTCAGAAAACAAAGTTGATGCAGGCACGTCAGGAACTCTCTCAGGCTAATGAAGAACTGCAGCAGTCGAACAAGAAACTGCAGTGGATGAACGACCGTGTCATGAAGAACAACAAGAAGCTCTTCGACATGAACGAGGAACTTCGTAAAGAAAAAGGTTTGGAATAGCCCGTGTCAGATATGCTGAAGGAAGAATGTCTACCTGCTCACGCCATATAGGTGTGGGCTTTTTTGGTAGAAATGGAGCAAGGGCGTAGGTTCGATGTAGCAAGGGCGTAGATTCGACGTAGGTTCGACGTAGGTTCGACGGTGATTCGAACTAGAAAAGTGCGGAGGTTCAGGGCCTGGATTCGGCGAAAAAACTGTTATTGGAGGCATTCGGTCATTTGTGGTGCTATCCTTTCTGATGATTTTTATAAGAGGAGCTTATCGGAAATGAGTGGTGTGCCTGCCTCAAGCATTCAGCGCTTTGAACTGAAGCACTCCATCTCTTTGGAGTCATATGTCAAGCTGGCTAAGGCATTGGGCTACTCGGAAGAGATCTTGCAACTATTGTCAGAACCGAAATATGACACGATGGAGGAGCTGTTGGAAATCAATAAGAACCGTACAAGAAAGCGAGGCGTATGATGAAGAATGTGCAAGCTGTCAGCGTAATCTATCATGGACGGAAAGTGGGAACGCTGATCCTCAAGCACTTACCCCTGTTCAATGGCTAAGCATTATTGGCAGTTCCGGTATGGGGGCTCTTTGCTATGTACCTGAAACAAAACTACAGCAAGAAGACTCTTTGCTTTCGCTTGACGAGATGCAGGAGATAGCCCTCAATGTGCTTTCGGAAAAGACTGATGAGCATGCTGACATCTCCGCCAAAGATGGATTACCACAGTCTGTTGCAATTGACGGGCTATCTGACGCAGTCGCCAAAGGCCGTAGAGACTTCCTACGGACGAGGACCTGATAACCGTTGGTACGAATATCCGCATCTCCCGCGCTCGATGCTTGCAAATTATGGAGGAAGTCAAAGAAGGAACAAAAGAATTGAGTGTGTATTTTTAGTCTACTATAATCGGTAATGGAACAGAAATTCGGGAAAAACAGCATTAACAGCCTTTCTCATTTGTTGGCAAAGATACGAAATAATGCTGATGTAGCAAAATGATTTTGGAAGATTAACACAATTAGCCCCATAAATAAAGGCAATTCCCAAATTGGTATTATCTTTGCAGCCGAAATTCATCTGGTCTATAACCGCATCAACGACGAGGGTAAGACCATCACAGACCAGAATGATTTTAGGCGAAACGAACAGGTGACAAAACTGCTTAAGCGAAAGTATGGACTCACGTTTTCAAAGGGTAAAGGACGTACTAAAACCGAACGATTAAGGGGAACAGAGAAGACGAAATACGAGATATACCATGCCGTTGGTACAGGCTTACTGCGCTGCAAGTCATGGCCTGAGTTCGTGAATCACCTAAAAGCAAATGGCGTGGAAGTGGAACTTGTCATGAGACGGAATGCCAAGAGAAGAGACTTATTCAGAGCCACAAAAGCATAACGAGCCGTCAATAGGAATACCGTCATTAGGATTGTTCGACACCACGAATCCCGTCTATGACCCAGCCGAAGAAGAGTTCAGAAGGCGAATGCAGAAGAAGAAAAAGAAGCGTGGGCCGAGACTATGAAGGAAACGACGCAATGCGGCAATAACCAATTGGCATTTGCCGCAGCACTTTTAATGGCCTGCTTAATATATCTACAATTTCCTGTTAGCATAATGCTGTATGCACTCAGGGTCTATACGAGTGTATGACTCGTCTCCAAGCAAGGTGGAGGTAAGCAGCATGTCTGCTGTAGTACGGTTCGTGGCAAAGGCAATATTGTAAAGCGATGCTAGACGGCTCAGTGCAGACACGTCGTTCTGATGCCCCTGTACGGCAAGGTTGTCACAGAAGAATATCAGCATGTCTATCTTACCTTCCGCTAACATGGCACCAATCTGCTGGTC
>OMZO01000082.1 GCA_900315525.1 uncultured Prevotella sp.
GACCTCGATATCGATCCTGAGTTCCACAAGGGAACCCGTTTCATGCTCGATTTCCACTCTTAATAAGATTTCCTGATGGATACGAAACTGATCCTGCAGTTCTTGCGCGACGTCATGGCCAACAACAACAGACCCTGGTTTCAGCAGCATAAGGATGTGTATCTGGCAGCGAAGGAAGATTTTGAGCGAGGGGTGGCGGCAGCCATCTCTCGCATCTCTACCTTCGACTCTTCTGTGGCTCATATCGGCGTGAAAGATGCTACCTATCGCTTCTATCGCGATACGCGTTTTTCGCCTGACAAGTCACCTTATAAGAATCATCTTGGTGCCTATATCTCTGCCCGTGGAAAGAAGTCGCTTCATGGGGGCTATTATATCCATCTGGAACCAGACAACTGCATGCTCGCCTGTGGTAGTTATTGGTTGCCCACGAATATCCTCACCTCTTGCCGCAATGAGATCATGGCCAATGAGGAAGAGTGGTTGAAATGCGTTGAAAGCAAGGAGTTCATTAAGTATTTTGGAGATTCGTTCGAACCCTGTACGGAACGTGATTCATGGGGCACCAAACAGGGCTTCGGTTTAGAGAAACTGAAGACCTGTCCAGCTGGCTTTCCCCGTGACTATGCTCAGGTGAAGTATCTGCGCTTGAAGAACTATTGCTGCTGGCATCGTGTGTCCAACGATTTCTTTGAAGGCGATGCCTGGCTGAAACAGATGGAGATAGTATTCAAGGCCGCCAAGCCCATGATGGATTTCATGAATAGCGTCATCGACGACTATGAATAGGCCATGACCGGCTTTTTGCTATTGGGAAGTTATTGCCTCTCCGTCAAGTCCTTCAGCAAGAGGGTGCACCCTTCGAAGACATCGCGCCAGGTGGCTTCGAAATTGCCTGTGTACCAAGGGTCTGCCACATCGCCAGGACGATTGGTGTAGTCCAACAGTAAGCGGATTTTTCCTTCTGGGTCACCACCGCAGATGCGGTTCATGTTTCTGAGATTCCAGGTGTCCATACCTATCAGCAGGTCGAAGCGCTGATAGTCGTTGCGTGTCATCTGGCGCGCAGTCTTTCCCTTGCACGCGATGCCGTGTTCGGCCAGTTTCCGCTTGGCAGGCGGATAGACCTCATTGCCAATCTCCTCTGTAGAGGTGGCTGCCGACTCGATATAGAACTGGTTGTCGAGACCGGCCTTGCTCACCAGATCTTTCATCACAAACTCTGCCATCGGACTGCGACAGATATTCCCGTGGCAGACGAAAAGTATTCGGGTGCTTTGCTTAAATGGATATGTTCGGGTAAGTAATGACATAGCTTATAACTTCTATTTGCGAGTGCAAAGTTACAAATTTTATTCACAATAGTGCATTCAAAAGAAGGAATTTAAGGTGCGCTTGTGTAAAAAATGCCACAACCTTCGGTGTGGCTAATGACAAAAATCCGAGCGGAAAGGGTGGCTATCAGTCTATATGTATGAGATATTTTGTTAATCATTGCTATCTGATTCTACATAAAATGCGTAAACTGCAGAATGTTAATGGTTTATGTGTTATAGTACATCTACTTACCATCTATACAACCTCTACATATCCTCTACTATACTTCTACTAGTCCTCTATAAACCGTCTACAAAATGGACAAAGGGAGAGCAATTATTCCCACCTTGGGAATGAAATGTTCCCAGCCTGGGAATAAAACATTCCCACCTTGGGAATAAATACTGAGCCTGTGGTTTTGTGGCCTGAAGGGAATAAGATACGCTTATTGACTAATAAGGTGCCTTTATGGCAGAATAAGGTGCCATTATTGCAGGACAAGGAATGCTTATTCAGTTTGTAGAGGTGTGGTAGATGTTAGGTAGAGGATAAGTAGAAGTAAAGTAGAGGTAAAAATCTAATGAAAAACTTGCAAATACCAAGTAAAATCAGTATATTTGCAGGCATTTTGTGATTATTAAGTAGAAGTAGAACTAAAAATGATGATTATATGAAAGTAAGTTTATTAAAAATAGCGCGAAAGAAGGAGGTCATTAAGCGCGTTGAATTAAGGGAGATTGCAAAGATGATCCGTGAGAATCCTGAAAAGGACAAAGTGTTCGATCTTCGCTTGAACTATCAGTTCTATAAGTCCCAGAGGTTGCCTGACGGACAGATTACCCTTGATGACTCGAAGCATACGGTGAACCTGCCTCGTCTGCTCTTTGCCGCAGAATGCATGAACTATAAGGAGATGCAGAAAGGGCTGAAGTACAATGGACTGGTGGTGGTCGAGGTGAACGGATTGAAGACGTATGAAGACGCTGTGACCATTAGGAACCAGGCTGCGAGGATGGATGAGACGGTGATGACTTTCCTGGGGGCATCGGGCATGAGTGTGAAGATCGTATGTCGGGGCGAACTGTTTGCGACATCCCCCAACCCCTCCGAAGGAGAGAAGAAACTGCCTACGAAGGAAGAAGAGATGCGACAGTTTCATAAGAACCTGTATGAAACGGCGCGGAGGGCCTATCAGAATCAGTTTGGTCTGGATATTGAGTATCTGGAACCTACACTGGAGCGGACCGTCTATCTGAGTGCCGACCCTGAGATGTATTTCAACCCTGATGCGCGCCCCTTCAAGGCCGATTGTGAGAAACACGTCCAACCGGAACCGGCACCTATCTCATGGGAGAGTGATATGCTGATGCCTGGCCGCACCATCACGCGTACCTATCATTTCAACTGGGTATTTATCCTACGCGAGGTGCTGGGCCAATACTTTGATTTGCCCGACGAGGACCGTCAGATGCTGTTGTTGCAGCAGATAGCCCGCAAGTCGCTCGAACAGGGCATACCACTCTCGCACGCCCAAGGGATGACGCTGGAGTATCCCCTGTTCCATAACGACCCAGAGCTCGTGAAGAGTGTCTTTTCTACCGCCTACGAAATCCCCCTCATGGAGGACTATCGCAAGAAGCATAAGGTGAAACCGCTGAAGAGCGTGCCGCAGGAGACGCTTCAGACCATGCGGACGGAAATCTTCCTGACTGCTAACTACGACATGCGCAAGAACCTGATGACGGGCGTGGCTGAGTATCGCATGAAATATTCTGAGGATCAGACGTTTAAACCGCTGACAGAGGAGGTGCGCAACGACATGACCATCGAGGCTCGGGAGCAGGGACTGAAGTCGTGGGATCAGGATGTGAATCGCTTTATCGACTCTACTCGCATTGAACAGTATGATCCGGTGAACACCTGGCTCGACAAATTGCCGACATGGGACGGA
>OMZO01000059.1 GCA_900315525.1 uncultured Prevotella sp.
GAGGAACGTGATAATTCACTAGTTTTGCAGATTCAGAAAGCTGCTATCGAGTCTAACTGGTTTGATATTGAGGAAGAAATTCATAAGTTTGTAGCAAGTCATTCATACCTAAAAGAAAAAATGGTAAGAATGGTTCATTCAGAATTCGATTCCCTTAAGAAAGCCTTAGTTAAATATCTAAAGAGAGTCTCTAAAGACTTAGAACATAAGGCTGATAAGACGCGATTAGCATATCAGCTCAAGTATAATTTGCAGTATAGTCCATTAAGCAAGATTGATATTTACTTTAACTATACAACATCGGAGTTGTTTTTAGAAAGAGTTACTTACCATGAACCAGGAAAGGGTACATTCACCTATGTACATGGTAGTCTTCGTTATGATGATATTGTGTTGGGTTGCGATCTCCAGCAAGAGGAACAAGTCAATAACCAATTATCATTTATGTATAAGTATAATCAGATTCATCAGGCGAATCATATTGCTCGCAATCTGTTGGAAGCAAAGGAGATCATATTCTTTGGACATTCCATCAATGAAATGGACTTTTGCTATTTTAAGGAGTTCTTTAGGAAAGCCAGTGCTACCCCAGATCCTATCAGGCATTTGACGATTATCACATACGATGAAGAGTCTGAACGCGCTATTAAAGACAATATCCAAAACCAAGGCATTTCTGTATCAGATTTATACAGTAATCTCTGGACGTTTGATATCATTCATACAAAGAGAATCTATGAAAAAGATGAAGCGGAAATACAGAGATGGAACGAAATGATGAATAGATTGCTGGCAAAAGACAGACATGGAATATGAAGATTATACATGAAATAGGAAATCGAGATTTATTGCAGAGGAAAAAGACATTGTTCCTCTGTTCTAAGATGGCGCCTATCTCTAAATACGACCTTATATTCGGCTGGGTCGATTCTCTCAGTAAAGATGATTGTGTCATCTGTTTCAATTCATCAGAGTTGGAAGAAGAGGTCATGAAAGCACTATTGGTGAACCAAGTGCCTACCATCTTGGTGGTGATGAACCGATTTACTGATAAGTATAATGTTCAGATTATGAAAGCGGTTGAAGAGAATAGGATTCTTATCATAGTGCTTGAGCGTGACGAAGCACGAGGAAAAGGCACGACACCAAGACTGAGAAATGAGTTTGTTATAACAATGGCAGACCAGATAGTCTGTGGATATATCAACAAGAACGGCAGTATCTTCCCCTTGTTGGCAGGACAGAATAATGTACGCTATCTGGAAAATGAGATGTTCTGTGGCGTATCAGAAGACCGTAGCCCTACCCATCAGCGCTGGAAAGTGTGGGAAGATAAAACACTGTTACGCATGTTTTATGAGGACATGGGTATTCATGCTATCAAGAAACAGCTGAACAGGACTTATCTCTCTGTAAAGAACAGAATACGAGCTATCACGCTGCCTGTAGAGGTCTTAAAGGGAAGAGAGTTTGAAGATTTTGTGTTGGAGTTGTTCGATTTGAATGAGAATAACCTCTATTCGCTGCTTGAATGGCGTGGCGACAAGTCGATGGGAGAGGTAAGTCCTGTAAGTAACACATATCCCGATTTTGTGATAGAGTATAAAAAGGGGAATATAAGGAAGAAGTTCTCGATTGAGTGTAAATGGAGGGTCAGCATTTCAAAGAATCATAAAATACCATTGTTTCAGCCAGAACAGATATTACGTTATCAGGAATATGCTCGCGAGAAAAATCAGGAAGTAATAATTGTATTGGGCATAGGGGGCGAACCTTCTATGCCTGAGAACCTTTACTTAATACCTGTTGACGCGCTTCAAGAGGTGCAATCTAAACCATCGCTACTAAAACAGTATATGAGAAAAGAAGTTAGTAAGTGGCTTACTTTCGAAGAATTATGCAAACCACTACAGGAAGAAGAATAGTATGCCCTAACATTCAAAAATACTAAATAATGGCAAATATGTGCTGCAAACTATTTATAAAAAACTGATTAACTATTATTAAGCAAAAGTAGTAGCGCTGGGGTTTGGTTTCTCCATGCTTTTTTTATACCTTTGCACTCTGGAAACTAAAAATTCCTTTTTCTAACTTAATGGTGGAGTATCTCATCAAAATATCGGGTGTGCACTATGGTGCCAATGGCGACTCTGTGGCTTTGCAAAAGGACACGGAAGAATCTCATGTGCGCACACGTGAGCTGCTCAGCCAGATAGACCGTGAGCGACCATTTGTGACGCTCGCGCCTGACCCTGTAAACCATATCCATCAGGATGCTGTCATGGCACGTGCTATGAGCAGACGCATCGGTCGTGTCGCCAAGGAGTACGTCGATCTGGTGTGGGCCCTCCTGCGTCAGAGTGGTAAGGGAAGGCTGCTGGCACGGGTGAAGGAGGTGGTCGTCAAGAATCATGGTTACGTGATGGTGACGGTGAGCGCCGACGAGCTGGGAGAGGTGAAGCCTGCCGCAGCGACAAAGATAGAGTGGAGGCCGTGGATGAGCGATGTGCCGCTGTTGCCACCCAGCGAAATGCTGCAGACTGAAGAGGATGCGGCCTTCGTGCTCGACAATGTGTTCATGCCTTGTTTGGCGGATTGCGATGTCAACGATTTGAAACGCTATCTCGACGCTTGGATAGAGGGCAGTTGGCACGACCTGAGTCACGAGGCTCAGGAGAAACGCTCGCAATACATCTGTCAGTTGCAAGCCGTTGATGACAAGAACATACGCCAGTTGGCAGAGCCACTGATGGAACAGCGCTCCAAGATCTGTGAACGGGAGATGCTCGACGAGCATGCGACGACATGGTGGCAGGAACGGCTGGAGAGTCAAGACGTGCAGCGGCTGTGGCAGCAGTGGCGGCTGAAAAATGATAACAAACTGTGGCTCGGGCTCAGACGCATCGATGCGCTGCTGAGAGATCTGCCTGGCGCGATGTATGATGACATCGGGCAGCTGGACGTGGTGCTCTCGCGCCTGTACTATATGAATACGCCCAGAAGGGCTTTCCAAGGCATTCTCGCCCTGCTGATGCTGAGGGAACTGACCTGCAGGGAGCTGGGTATCGACATGCGCCCCATGACTGACGAAGACTACGGGCAAGACGGTCTCATCACGAACCGGCTGAAGATTCCTACGACGATCGAGCGTGTGGTGGCCTTTGGCGAGACACAGTGCGACAGTCACGAGAAGCATACCATCGAACGTTTGGTTTACTGGTTGCGCGACGACTACGAGCAGAGCCACTGTGCAGAGATTGAGTCGCTGGCTGAAGATCCCCAAGTCAGATTGGCCAACGCCATCGAAAAGGCGGCAGACAAAAAGACAAATGAATTTAAGGTCTATCCTCAGTCGGGCAGTACGACCAACATGGGGTGTGACCAGAAGAACTCTGACTTCAATACCTATCTGCCTGGGGCTGATGGCACTGGACAGCAGTCGATGTTGGAGAGTCGCTCGGCGACGGAAAGAGAGTAACGACGATGGAAGAAAAGAACAACGGAGAAAGACCGATCGTGATATACGGCATGGCGAATATAGGCTGTGACCAGTCTGGAGCTACGTTTCAGACGCTTGTTGCGGCTCCTGACAGTCAGAAGACTGAGGCGGCTGAGGTCGCTGATGCTGAGGTGAAGAAGCCCAAAGCTACAGGTGGCGGCAGGCCCAAGAAGGCGGGCACCAGAATTAGCAAGGCCTTCAGATACGACAACAAGGTGGATGGCAGTGTCAGACTGAGGATGCTCTGTCAGGGGTTGCTGGCATTGGGATGGCTTGCCGCAGAGACGGATGTGCAGGTGTTTGTCGATTTGTTCAGTGGCGGAGAGACGCGCCAACGGCTGATATGGAAGGGAGATGCCAACACGCTGGCTTCACTGTTCAAGAGACTGGTGAACGAACGTGGTTTGGTGACGCTGCCTGAAAAACATTCGCTGTGGGTGATGGTGAGTGGGCATTTCTGGGACAAGAGCCGTGGTCAGGCATTTGAACCAGATAAGCTAAGGAACACGCACACACCAAAGGAGAACGACCAGACGATAGCCTATCTGGTGGATATGCTCGACCCAGACGTGTCGATGGATGAAGTCAGAGAGAGGATACAGAATCAGCGCTAATTCGGCACGAAATCAGCGGTTGCTGAAAACTGAAAATTATTTTTAGAAATATTTGCGACTCCGCAAGCGGCTCATAGTCAGGCTGTTTGCGGATTTTTCGTTTATTGACTATAAGGGGCTGAGTCAGCGTTAATGTGGGTTTCCGCTGACTCGCGATGCAGTGTTATTATAGAAACGTCGCTCGACGAACGGGGACGCAAATAATAACAAATAAATAATGATTCACATGACAACAAAAGATTCAAAAATCGAAAAGGCCCTTTCGGCTGAGCAGAAGGGGTCACAGCTTCAGGAACTGGAGCAAGAAGAGGCGTATCAGACTTCAAAGATGTTGGAATGGCTGATGCCCTGGTTGGAGAAGACTGACGAAGAGAGTACGCTTGGCTTCTGGCAGGACACGCTGCCCACGACGATGATGGTGAAGCTGCTTGAGGTATGGCTGACCGAGAAGAGTCGTTTGCGAGTGAAAGAGATCCTGCAGTTGTATCATCCTCTGGATCGTGCTGCAATGGCCTACGCGCTGGTTCTCTACATGATGACTGGTAGGAAGGTGAGCTTTAAGAGTGCTGTAGCAAGGCAACACTATAAGATGCTTTGTCAGATGCTGAAGGAGGATATGCCAGAGCTGATGTTTATGGGCCACATGAAGTATATGATGCGCAAGTATGGACGGAAAAGGAAATAAGGATGGAAGAGGTGAAAAATATTTTCGGTGTGACCGTCAGAAAAGGTTGCATCTCGTGTGAGCACAAAGGCATCGAGGCCGACGGCACGAGGGTTTGCACGAAGATGCTGCTAAAAGTGAAGTCTGACTTCTGTTGCGGACTGTGGCAGATGTCGTACGGTCTGAGAAAATTAAGTAATAAACAATAATAACCGAGTCGAAGGCGTGGGCGGAGGAAACGTATCCGGATGTAATTGAGCTCAAACTAAAACCGACGCTTCTCCTGACACTCACAAAATTCGAATCGATTATGAAAAAGTTTGTATTTGTATTGAACGCTATCGAGCTGTTGGCTCAGCTCATGAATGGCAAGCGAGTAGAGGGTGTCTTGTATATCGATCAGGACACAGGTAAACTAACCTTCAAGGCGTACAACCGCCAGACACGGATACGAGAGAAGGACCGCCTGGTGAAGAAGCTGCCGTGGGGCTGGGTGAAGGAGTCGCTGGAGCGTATCAAGGTGTATGGCTCGTTCCCCAAGGACATGGGTACGGCGCGCGTGATGAGGTTGCTGGAAGACAACACCCGTGATGCGAAGAACGCTCTGATAGATCGTGAAATCATTGACTTTATCTAACGTAAGGAGGTTTAATGGGATTTTGTTATCAGAAGAATTTCAGTCATCCGACGTTGCCAGTGGACGAGGCCCAGTTCTGGGCCCTCGTCAGGGCGACCAAGTGGAACGAGGCGATCGACCAATATCGTGAGACTCATGATGCTGCGCTGAAGCGCAAGTTGCCTGCCTTCATCTTCCAGGCGATGTTCGACGAGACGGAGTCTGCCAAGGGTAAGCTGGGTGCCTGGCGCAAGCAGTCGGCCACTCGTCTGACAGGTCTCGTGGTGATGGACATCGATCATGTGGATAATCCGCGCGAGAAATTTGCAGAGTGGGGATTGAGTACGGATTATTTAGGCACGGATCCACGCGGCTTTATAAATAAAGACACGGCTTTAAGTGCAGAGGAAAGCAGCGTCTCTCAAAATGAGAGCCGTGTGGATCCGTGCCTGAAAAACATTTTGCTCGTGTATGTAACACCTTCTGGGCATGGTCTGAAGATTGTCTTCAAGGCCGACGTCAAGAAGGGTAATCTGATCGACAACCAGCACGCAATGGCGAAGGTGCTTGGCGTGGAGGTTGACGAGAGTTGCAAGGACGCATCGCGCATATCGTTTATATGCAAAGAATCTGACATTTTGTATATCAATAAAGAACTGTTTACTTATGAGAACAAGGAATTTGCTGAGCGATATAATGCTCTATATCGAGACGGGAGATCGGGAGCCTCCCCCAACCCCCTCCAAAAGGAAGGGGCTATTGTAACAGCATCAGAGTGCCCCCTCCCTTTGGAGGGGGATAGGGGGAGGCTGCTCTTTAAAGGTGTGCCTTATTCGGAGATTATCGACGAGTGGTGGAAGCGGAATGGTGGCGTGCCGCAAGAGGGTGAGCGCAACGTGAAGCTCTATCAGTTGGCCGTCAGTCTGCGAGCCATCTGCGACAACAACCATGAACAGCTGATGGCAGTGATGCCACGGCTTGGACTGGACGAACAGGAACTGCGCAGCATCGTGGAATCTGCCTGCAAGGAACCGCCCAAGGGACTTAGCAAAGCGCTGGCAAACATCTTGCGGGAAATGGGGATCGTGGATGGTGAGCAGTCGGTTATGACCAAGGCCGACGACAATATGGCGCGATGGCTCTGGGACTGGGGCGCACGGATAGAGGCGCTGATGGGGGATTTCCCGCTGTTGAGGGATGTCTGCAAGGGACTGAAGCGCAACCAGTATCCAGCGGCGCTGTTCGTGGGTGGCGGACTGCTGATGACGCTCATGACACGCTGCACATACAGGTTTTATCATCGACCAGAGGAACTGCGACGGCTGAACAACTCGACGCTGATTATCGGCGACCCTGCCAGCGGAAAGTCGTTTGCGACCAGGCTCTTCAAACTGATTGCTTCGCCTATCGTGGCTGCGGACAAGATCGGTAAGGACGCCATCAACGCCTACCGCGAGCAGATGCGCACGAAGGGGGCGAACAAGGAGAAACCGAAGAAACCAAAGGTGATCGTGCGTGTGCATCCTGCCCGTACCTCTAACGCACAGTTCATCCAGGACATGGTGAACTCAGTGGAGGAGGTCGATGGCGAACTGATGCAACTGCACATGCTGACGTTCGACACGGAGCTGGATAATACCGTGACGGTGCAGAAGGGTGGTTCGTGGATTGACAAGCAGTCGCTGGAGCTGAAAGCGTTCCACAATGAGGAGGACGGACAGGCTTATTCGAACAACGACTCAGTGCTGCAGGACTTCTATGTGACTTGGAATTTTATTTACACGGGAACGCCCATTGCACTGAAGAAGAAGGTGAACGAGCAGAACTTCGGAAGTGGTCTTGCCACGCGCCTGACCTGCATCCCGCTGCCTGCCACGAATTTCGAGATGATGTCGCGCGAATCGACGGTCGATCACGAGAGTGACCGCCGCTTGAAGGAATGGGCTGAGAAGCTCGACCGCATGAAGGGTGAACTGACGGTTCAGAAGATCGTCGATGAGCTCTACGACTGGACGGCTCGCCGCATGGCCGATGCCGAGGAGAACGAGTCGAAGGCCGACGAGATGCTCTTGAAGCGCTGCGCCTATCACGGACTGAACTTCGCTGCACCGTTCATCGTGATGCGCCACTGGGACAAGATGCATCAGGACGGCAACTACTGGTGCGGCGAGTTCGAGACGGACGAGACGGACTGGCGGCTGGCCGAGCTGATCGTGAACATCCAGTACGCTTGTCAGCGTCACTACTTCGGAGCGATGGCCGAGGCCTACTTCGACAACAAGCTGAAGGACGCCTCAGTGAACGTGCAACGCAGGCAGAAGACCTATGACGGTTTTGCGCGACTGCCGGAGGAGTTTACGGCTGATGACATTATGCGTTGTTTTAACCTCACGAATCATGAGGCTGTTCGCAAGCGAGTTTATCGCCTGACAAAAGACCACCTGATAGAGAAAATAGGTCTTTCCGAAGTGGGTACTAAATATCGTAAGACTGGAGTCCAGATGCTCTGAGACCAATGGGACAATGGGACAAAGGGACAATGGGACATTTGAAAATCAAAATTATCATCAATCAAGCAAATGACAAACGTAGAATTGAATAAACAAGCAAAACTCTCCGAGCATTTTTCGCTCGGGGAGTTGACGAAAACGAAGCATGTGACAGCGGATAAAAATATCCCTAGTCACGAAGTGATTGAGAACCTGAAGCGGCTCTGCTTGTGGCTGGAGGAGTTGCGGTATAGCTATAACACGCTCTACTGTCTGAAGCCTGGGGAGGATTATGAGACCTCGGAGAATGTAGAGGGGATTATTATCAATTCGGGCTATCGCTCGCCAGCGGTGAATAAACTCGCTGGAGGTGTGCCTACAAGCAACCATGTGACGGGGTGTGCGGTGGATATCCGCTGCGCGGGCAAGGAACAGATGATCCGCTACGCCTGCATCCTGCTCGACATCGCTGACGGCACTGGTCAGGATTGGGATGAACTCCTCCTCGAGCATGGTTCAAACGGTGTCATCTGGTTGCATTTCGCCGTGCGTCCGCCCGGTCAGCAGAACCGCCGCAAGATCAGTTTCCTGCGAGGGTGATTTTTGGCACGGATTCCACGGATTTTCACGGATTTTCGTATAAAAGGTTTGCATAGCTCGTGACTTTATCGTATCTTTGCATCGATTAATGGGAACTTAAACTATAATTAGATACTGGCTGATGAAGGAATGGGTTATACTGCTAAGTGATGCCATCTGGA
>OMZO01000065.1 GCA_900315525.1 uncultured Prevotella sp.
TGCGATTTCCCTAGGAAACACGTGCCCGCGCGCTTGGCAATTTTTGTCGCCCAGTTAGGCCGCAAATTTCATCTTTTTTCGTTGACAATGCAAAGGTACGAAATTTTCAGATGCAAAACAATAGTTGCCGGCAATTATTTTTCGATTTATTTCAAATGTTAAAATGATGGAGCAGCGAAAGCAAAATCCAAGCTTGCTTGAGTTCTGCCGAGTCGCGACAGAATTCGAAAGTCAAAGGATGGGACATTGGGACATTGGGACAAAGGGACATTTGTGTTTTTGATTTTTCACTTGGGACAAAAACTGCCTATTAAAATTATTATATATATTATTAATATATATATTAATAATATATATAATAATTCATACAAGACCATTTGCTGTCCTACCACACTCATACCAGACAATGCAAAACCCATTTGTCCCAATGTCCCTTTGTCCCATTGTCCCATTTTTTTTTGCTTTGAATTCTATAAATAATGTGATTTTCTTGGTAAAGTTGCTGTATTCTCAGTTTTTCTTTGTATTTTTGCATGCTGAAGATTATAAAACAGTATATTGCCAATGACTAATAGATTTACGGCATCCGAAGTCGATAAGCAATTATCAGAAGAGGATATCAAGCTGAGGTATATCACTCCAGCTATCATCGACAAGTGTTGGTCGGTAGAGGATATTACGATGGAGACCAAGGTGAAATTGACTGATGGTAAGATTAACCTGAGGGGCAACCTGGTGGCTCGTGGCAAAGCGAAGTACGCTGACTATATGCTCTATTACAACAAGGCCAATCCCATTGCGATTGTCGAAGCTAAGGATGCCAATCATTCTGTCAGTCATGGCATGCAGCAGGCCAAGGAGTATGCTGAGATGATGGATATCCCCTTTGCTTATAGTTCCAACGGCATGGGTTTTCAGGAATACGACTTCCTCACTGGCCATGAGCGCAGTTTCGCGATGGACGAGTTTCCCTCGAAAGCCGAGCTCTACAAGCGATACATCGACGAGAGCAATGCTGGCGAAGGACTGAACGACGAAGAGCTGAAGGTCATCAACCAGCCATACTGCACTGGGCAGGATATCTATCCGCCTCGTTACTATCAGCGTAATGCTGTCAACCGAACGGTCAATGCCGTGGCAAGAGGCGAAAAGCGCATGTTGCTCGTGATGGCCACAGGTACAGGTAAGACCTATACAGCCTTTCAGATCGTCTATCGTCTGCTCAAGGCCGGCTTGGTCAAGAAGGTGCTGTATCTGGCCGACCGCAATGTGCTGGTGGATCAGTCGATAGAACAGGACTTCAAGCCGCTCGCGAACACCATCCACAAGGTGAGCTATCAGCAAGACAAGAAGAGCAAGCCCACAGCCCACGAAGTGTATTTCTCGCTCTATCAGCAGCTGATCGGCGAAAATGGCCGCCAGCAGTATAAAGAGTTGTTCAAGCCAGAGTTCTTCGACATGGTGATTGTCGATGAGTGTCATCGAGGCAGTGCCAAGGACGATAGCAATTGGCGCGAGATACTGGAGTACTTCCACGATGCCGTCCAGTTGGGTATGACGGCCACGCCCAAGGAGACTCGTTATCAGTCGAACATCACCTATTTCAAAGAGCCACTTTACACTTACAGCCTGAAGGAAGGTATCGACGATGGCTTCCTGGCACCCTTCAAGGTCATCAACATCACCACGAACATTGGCGACGAGTGGCGACCTGTCAAGGGGCAACTCGACATCTTCGGCAACCCCATAGAAGACCGTATCTACAACAATCAGGACTACGACTACAACATTGTCATGGAAGACCGCATCCGCGAGGTGGCCCATGAGATCAGCAGCTATCTGATGGCAACTGACCCCATGGCAAAGACCATTGTCTTCTGTGCCGATGAAGACCATGCTGAACGTATGCGTGTGGCACTGGTCAATGAGAACAGCGAGATGTGCCGCAAGTATCCTGACTACGTGGTGCGTATCACGGGCAGCGATGCCTACGGCCAGTCGAAGCTCGACTACTTCATCTCCGTCTCCTCGAAGACGCCAGTCATAGCCACCACCAGCAAACTGCTCTCGACGGGTGTCGATTGCAAGATGGTGAAGCTGATAGCCCTTGACCAGCGTATCAACTCGATGACAGAGTTCAAGCAGATTGTGGGGCGCGGCACTCGTATCCGTGAGCGAGAGGGCAAGACCCACTTTACCATCATGGACTTTCGCAACATCACCCGCCTGTTTGCCGACCCCGATTGGGACGGACCCTTGGAGGTGGACAGTGGCTATATCAAGGATACTCCCAAACCAGAGCCCAATCCGCGTGTTCCTCAGGATGATCCTGGAACTGGCATGGTTGCTGAGCCACGACCCGTCGTGTCGAGAGACGGCTGTGAGGTGAAGATCATCAATAAGATGGTCTCTGTCTATGACTCCAACGGCAAGCTGCTGCGCACGGAGAGTATCACGGACTATACGCGTAAGAACATCAATGACACCTACGCCAATCTCAGCGACTTCATCAACCACTGGAATGCAGCCGAAAAGAAATCCGAGATTGCACAGCTGATGCGCGAAAACGGTATCGACCTGCAGGCGCTGAAGGAACAACAGGGTATGGCCGATGTCGATGACTTCGACTTCATCTGTCACATCGCTTACGGCAAGAAGCCGCTCACTCGCAGAGAACGAGCCGAGAACGTCAAGAAACGCGACGTCTTCAGCAAGTATGGAGAGGGTGCTCGCAAGGTGCTCGAAGCCCTGCTCGACAAGTATGCCAACGATGGCATCAGCCAGCTGGAGAATCGCAAGGTGCTCAGTCTCGACCCCTTCCGCCAGATGGGTTCGCCTGCCACCATTGCCAAGCTGTTTGGTGGTAACCAACAGTATTTCGAGGCCGTCCGTGAATTGGAACATGAACTTTACCAAATAGGGTAAAAAACATAAATCGTAAAAACGTAAATTATTTGTATGGCACTGACTAATTTTGTGAAAAGCATCCGCGACATCATGCGCAACGACGCTGGTATCAATGGCGACGCACAGCGCATCGAACAGATAGCTTGGATGCTCTTCCTGAAAGTATATGACGAGAAGGAAAACGACTGGGAGTTTAATGAGGACGACTACCGTTCGTTCATACCAGAGCACTGCCGTTGGCGTAACTGGGCCCACGACGAGGGCGACGGCGAGGCGATGACAGCCGACCGTCTGCTGGACTTCGTGAACAACACCCTGTTTCCAACGTTGAAGTCGCTTGAGGTGACACCACAGACCCCCATGCGTAGCGCCATCGTGCGCACCACATTCCAAGATGCCAACCAGTACATGAAGGATGGTGTGTTGCTGCGCCAGGTGCTCAATGTCATCGACGGTCTCGATCTGAGCAGCTATGAGGAGAGCCACGCCTTTGGCGAGATCTATGAGAGCATCCTGAAGGAGATGCAGTCGGCAGGCACGGCAGGTGAGTTCTATACCCCTCGCGCCCTGACAGACTTCATGGCCGACATCGTGAAGCCCAGGGTGGGAGAGCACATGGCCGACTTCGCCTGCGGCACTGGCGGCTTCCTGACTTCATGGCTGAAGGCACTCGAACGCGAGGTGCATACCGCTGAGGATCGCGAAGCCTACGCCCAGTCGATCTATGGCATCGAGAAGAAGCAGTTCCCCTACATGCTATGCGTCACCAACATGTTGCTTCACGATATCGAGATGCCTCACGTCTATCACGACAACTCGCTGGCAAAGGACGTGCTCAACTATACCGATGATGATAAGTTCGACGTCATCCTGATGAATCCGCCATACGGAGGCAATGAGAAGCAGGACATCAAGCGCCACTTCCCATCCGACCTCTCTTCGAGTGAGACGGCCGACCTCTTCATGGTGGTCATCATGTATCGTCTGGCACAGAACGGACGTGCCGCCGTCATCCTGCCCGATGGTTTCCTGTTTGGTACCGATGGTGCCAAGCTCGCCATCAAGCAGAAGCTGCTCAGGGAGTTCAACCTGCACACCGTCATCCGTCTGCCAGGCAGCATCTTCGCCCCCTATACCTCTATTGCCACCAACATCCTCTTCTTCGACAACACGAAAGCCGATGGAGCCGCAGAAGGCTTCTCGACCAAGGAGACCTGGTTCTATCGTATGGATATGCCAGAGGGCTACAAGCATTTCTCGAAGACCAAGCCCATGCTCATTCAGCACTGCCAGCCCATCCGCGACTGGTGGACGAACCGCGTGGAGATCATCGACAGCGAGACGGGCGACGAGAAGTCACGTTGCTTCACGGCCCAACAGCTGTTAGACCTTGGCTGCAACCTCGACCAGTGTAAGTTCCCCAAGGAAGAGGAAGAAGTGCTGCGTCCAGACGAACTGTTGAAGCAATACCACGCACAGCGCGCCGCCCTCGACGCGAAGATCGACCAGACGCTTTCGGAGATACAGAAAATATTGGGGGTAACCATCGATTAAGATTATGGCAGAGAAAGAAAATAAGATAATACTTTATAAGGACATCGAAGGCAGGGTAACCATGAATGTGGTCTTTGCCGAAGAAGATGTTTGGCTGACACAGGCGCAGTTAGTGGAACTATACCAGTCGAGTAAATCGAATGTCAGTGAGCACTTGACTAACATCTTTGCAGATAACGAGTTAGAGAAGGATTTAGTTGTTCGGAAATTCCGAACAACTGCATCCGACGGTAAAAAATACACTGTATTACATTACAACCTCGATGTTATAATCGCCCTGGGGTATCGTGTTCAGTCACCTATCGCCGTCCGCTTCCGCCGCTGGGCCACACAACGCTTGCACGAGTATATCCAGAAGGGCTTCACGATGGATGACGAACGTCTGAAGCAAGGCGGCAATCGCTATTTCAAGGAGTTGCTTCAACGCATTCGCGACATCCGTAGCAGTGAGCGCAATTTCTATCAGCAGGTAACGGATATCTATGCCACCTCAACTGACTACGATCCACGCTCGAAGATGACCAAACAATTCTTCGCCACCGTACAGAACAAGATGCACTATGCCGTTCACGAGCATACGGCAGCCGAACTGATTTATGAGCGCGTGGATAACGAGAAACCTTTTGTTGGCATGACCAATTTCAAGGGTAACTACGTGACACGCGACGATGTGAAGATAGCCAAGAACTACCTGACTGAACTGGAGTTGCAGCGTCTGAACCTGCTCACTTCTCAGTTCCTCGACTATGCCGAGTTCCAGGCTTTGGAGCAGAACCCCATGACGATGGCCGACTGGATAGCAGCCCTCGATGACCAGATATTGCGTTTGCGCAAAAACATCCTCGAAGGTACTGGCACCATCTCTCATCAGGAGGCCATCGAGAAAGCTGAGCGCGAGTTTGAAATCTATCGTGAGCGTGAAATGCGACTCCTGGAGAGTGATTTCGATAAAGCCGTGAAGAGGCTATTGGATAAGAACAATGATTCAGAGAAGGAGGACGAAGCATGAACGCACAACAGTTACGCAACTCCATACTCCAAGAAGCCATCGAAGGTCGCCTCGTACCCCAAGACCCTAACGACGAGCCAGCCAGCGTATTGCTGGAGCGCATCCGTGAAGAAAAGAAACGGCTGGTAAAAGAAGGAATAATAAAAGCTGACAAAAACGAGAGTTCCATTTATCGAACTTCTGATGGTCATTGGATGGAACATTTTGATGATAAAATAAAATCAGATGTTTGCATAGATGACGAAATAACGTATAATATTCCTGAGCATTGGGAAATTTGTAGGCTAAATTCCTTAGCTGAGATTGTAAGAGGAGGTTCCCCTCGACCAGCGGGCAGTCTTGAATTTTATGAAGGAAACATCCCTTTTCTAAAAGTTGCCGATTTAACCAAAGACAGTTCTATGTATGTTAGTTCACATACATCAACTATAAAAGAAGCTGGATTGAAGAAGACAAGAAAGGTTAATGCCGGCACGTTTATGTTAACAAATAGTGGAGCAACTTTGGGAGTTCCCAAAATATGTACATTTGATACAACTTTCAATGATGGTATTGCAGCTTTCTTGTGTTTACCTGATTTCCTTAAATCTTATTTATATTGGTTCTTATGTTCAAAAACCGAAGCATTTAGGAATATTAATCAGGGAACTGCACAACCAAATTTGAACACAGATATTATAAAGGCAACCTTATTTCCTCTTCCTCCTCTTGCAGAGCAGAAACGCATTGTGGCGAAGATAGAAGAACTATTGCCAAAGGTGGAGGAATATGGCAAGGCACAAGACGCTCTTGACAAACTAAACAAAGAACTGCCAGAACGCTTAAAGAAAAGCATTCTGCAAGAAGCCATTTCTGGTCGCCTCGTCCCTCAAGACCCCAACGACCGAAACCCCCATCACCGATGATGAAAAGCCGTTTGAGATTCCTGAGAGTTGGGAGTGGGTGAGAATAAAATCTATTCTCGACGTGTGTTCTGCAAGAAGAGTTCATGAAAAAGATTGGAGATCAAGTGGAATTCCGTTTTATAGAGCGAGAGAGATTGGAAAGTTGGCAGACAATGGATGTGTGAACAACGATTTATTCATAGATCAGCAATTATATGACGAATTTTCAACAAGTGGTGTTCCAAAAGAAGGAGATTTAATGATAACTGCCGTAGGAACATTAGGAAAAGTATATATAGTTAAAGAGGGAGAAATTTTCTATTATAAAGATGGGAGTGTTCTATGTATGGAGAACAAATGGAAAATAAATTCACAATATGCTAAATATGTTATTGAATCCCCTGTTTTCATTAATCAATACATTGGAGAATCTCAGGGAACTACAGTAGCAACTCTTACTATGGTTAGAGTAAATCAATATCTTTTTCCTCTCCCCCCTCTCGCAGAGCAGAAACGCATCGTGGCGAAGATAGAAGAATTGTTTGCAGAAATTGATAAACTAAAGGCTTAGTTTATGGCAGAACTGGCTCTTATCATAGGTAATGGATTTGACATAGATTTGGGACTCCCTTCCAAATACTCTGATTTTGCTAACAGCCCAGAATTTCATGACTTAACGAGAAGGATGCATGATATGTACTTTGCTGAGGAACGTGATAATTCACTAGTTTTGCAGATTCAGAAAGCTGCTATCGAGTCTAACTGGTTTGATATTGAGGAAGAAATTCATAAGTTTGTAGCAAGT
>OMZO01000086.1 GCA_900315525.1 uncultured Prevotella sp.
GAAGCAATGATCTCGTCAGGCGTACCGAGAAAAACCGTATAATCGACAGCCTCAGCTACTGGAGAACGAAACGTTGTCTGCGCCTTCACCTTATTATAATATAAGATAGGTGAGTCGTCTTTTGTGAGTTCTGCCTGTAGGAGATGGTGACCCGCAGCAAGATGGGCGATGGCCGAAGCCGTAGGTGGCAGCCAAGGATTCTGCATGTCGATGACAGTCTTTCCGTCGATTGTCAGATGATGGCGACGAGCCATCTTCTGCCCTACGTCGAGCAGCAGGGCATAGTCTCCCTCTTCCGCGACGTCGATGGAAGTCTCGAAGATATGACGTTCACGGATTTCCTTCTTGCCGCCCTCCGTCGAGGTGACATTCACCTCTTCGCGCTGTCCGCTATCCGTCTGGCGCAGGAGGGCGACACGATGATCGCACGGGTTGAACTCCGTTAGGCCATAATTGTTCCACAGCACACCATAGCCTTTGCTGGAGATGAGCATCGGGATACTGATTTGCGTGTTTACCTGTGTCAGTCGTCGCGACAGGCCTCGCACGTTGTTATAGCCATCCTGAAATTGTCCCAGGCCGAAGAGGCATTCATCATCGGGCGACGTGAATGAAAGGGTGGCACAATGCGTAGGCTCCCCTGCGATGGTGTCGGGAATGAGTTGATGATTCACAGCGCGGAAAACGACTTTACCCGAGACATCCTTCACTTCCACCGTCCGCCGCTGCTCGTCTGTACTGACCTGAATCTTATGACTCACCACCGCCTCATGCTTCACATAGAGCCAATCGGGGAGTGACTGCGCAGTATCTGCACCTGCCACATAACGGATGCGTACCGCATTCGGTGCAACGGTTTTAACAACAAAGTGGCCTTTAGCCATACACACACATTGGACGGATGCCAACAGCAGGATAAACAATAACAATTTCCTCATATCACACAGGTTTATTAGTTTCTGGTTGCAAAGATACACAACATTCCTGATAAATGCTAAGGATTTTGTTTCAGAGTTTTTATTATTTGTACCATCTTCTGCAAAATGCAATCGTTTGCGCGCCTAATGTGTCAATAACTTTGCGAAAAACAACCATCCGGACGGATTATTTCGTAATTTTGCCCCAACAAGATAAATAACTAAAAGCGACGATATGAGAATTGGATTTAATCTGGAGTATCAGACCACATTTGGCGAAGAACTCGTTCTGAACATCTTATCCGAAGGAAAAACGGAACAGCACAAGATGGGGACCATCGACGGTTACCACTGGACATGCGAACTGAGCAAGGCCGTGAAGACCAGCACACACATCGACTACTATTATTGTGTCATGCGCGGTGACCAACAGTGCCGCACAGAATGGCTTGTGATGCCACACCGGCTGGAGTTTGCAGCCGCCAAAGGCACGCGCTACACCGTCTATGACCACTGGCTTGACATCCCAGAGGACTCCTTTATGTACTCCTCTGCTTTTACCGACTGTGTAGCAGCTCGCCAGCGGAACATGAGCGCAGAGACCAGCTACGTCAAGACAGTACGCCTGAAGGTGCGCGCACCACAGTTACGCTACAACGAGCGTCTGGCTGTCATCGGTGCCGGAGAGGCACTGGGTAATTGGGAAGCCAAGCGCGCCCTTGAGATGGCTGAGCACGAGAGCAATGAGTGGGTTCTCACCCTCGATGCCGACATACTGCCAGAAGCTCTCGAGTTCAAGTTCGTTGCACTCGACGATGAGGAAGATGTGACACCCCTATGGGAAAACGGTGCCAACCGCACCGTCACACTGCCCCAGATTGAACTCGGCGAGGTGGTGGTCTATGAACTGTCGCAGGCCTATTTCCCCGTCTATCCTTGGAAGGGCGCCGGCACCGTGATACCTATCTTCTCGCTCCGCAGCGAGGGCAGTTTCGGTGTGGGTGACTTCGGTGACCTGAAACAGATGGTTGACTGGTGCGCCAAGACGAAGCAACGCGTGCTGCAGGTGCTCCCCATCAACGATACGAACATCACTCATACCTGGCAGGATTCCTATCCTTACAACTCCATCAGCATCTATGCCTTGCATCCTCAATATACCGACTTGCGCCAATTGCCCGCCCTCAAGGACGAGGCACGCAAGGCCTACTACGACGGACTGCAGAAAGAACTGAACGCCCTGCCGCAGATTGACTACGAACGGGTGAACAATGCCAAGATGGAGTATCTGCGCGAACTCTATGCTCAGGAAGGCAGCAAGATGATGAAGAGCGAGGCCTTCAAGCTGTTCTTCGAGCAGAACAAGGAGTGGCTTGTGCCCTATGCCGCCTTTGCCCACTACCGCGATCTCTACGGCACCGCTACGTTCTCTGAGTGGCCTGACCATCAGACATTCACCGACAAGGAACGCGAAGCCATGTCAAAGTCCACCACGAAGATATACAAAGAAGTGGCATTCTGGTATTTCGTCCAGTTCAACCTCGACCAGCAGATGCGCACTGCCCATGCCTACGCCCGGAAGAACAAGGTTATCCTGAAGGGTGATATCCCCATCGGCATCAGCCGTGACGGCGTAGAGGCTTGGGTAGAACCGAAATACTTCAACCTGAATGGTCAGGCCGGTGCGCCGCCTGATGCATTCTCCGTAAACGGACAGAACTGGGGCTTCCCCACCTACAACTGGGATGCTATGCTCGAAGACGGCTGCAGCTGGTGGGTACGTCGCTTCCGCAAGATGGCTGAATATTTCGATGCCTATCGCATCGACCACGTACTCGGTTTCTTCCGTATCTGGGAGATTCCCATTGACGCCGTTCACGGTCTGCTCGGCCAGTTCTCGCCTTCACTCGGCATGACGCGTGAGGAGATTGAGGCCTACGGTCTGCAATTCCAGGAGGAACTCTTCACCAAGCCTTTCATTGCCGACTGGACG
>OMZO01000032.1 GCA_900315525.1 uncultured Prevotella sp.
GGATAAGACTCCTATCAAGGAACTCTTTACCAAGGAACCTGAGTATGTTGCTGATGATGGCCAATTGACTCTTAATTTTATTTAGTGGACATTAATGATAATAAAACTATGATGAAAAAAGTAATAATCAGTTTAGTACTGGCAATGATGTCAGTAGCCGGATACGCCCAGAGCGTTGTCGGCAAGTGGGTAACAGAAGGTGGTGATTCCCAAGTGGAGATTTACCAGAGTGGTGACAAACTGAACGGCAAGATTGTCTGGCTGAAGAAAGGCGACGGGCAGCTCGATGTCCACAATCCAGACAAGATGCTACAGAGCCGCAAACTTGTTGGCGTCAATATCTTGACTGGTCTCACCAAGAAAGGCGAAAAGTGGGAAGACGGAAAGATCTACAATCCCAAAAACGGCAAGACCTATAAGTGCTCCATCTGGCTCGACGGTAATAATCTGAAGGTCCGTGGTTACGTCGCTATGTTCTACGAGACCCAAACCTGGACAAAAAGTAAGTGAACTGTCGATTGAGCGAATCCTTTATAAACATTAATGACAGCAAAGGAGATCATCGGGTATATGGAGTCGCTGCGGAATGAGGAGCAGCGACGCGTGTTGATGGGTTTCTTCAAGACAGGCCCTGGTGAATATGGCGAGGGCGACGAGTTCTTAGGTCTGAAGGTGCCCCAGACGCGAGAAGTGGTCCGGGCGGCCAAGGACTTGCCGCTCAGTGAGGTACCAGTATTGCTGATGTCTCACTGGCACGAGGTAAGGCTCTGCGGTCTGCTCATTATGGTAGACATGTTTGAAAAACAGGCGACCAAGCGGTTGACACATGATACCAAAGCCATTTGCAAGCGTGATGAAATCCTGACCATGTACCTGAAATATGCAGAACAAGCCAACAACTGGGATCTGGTGGACCTTTCGGCTCCAAAGATCCTGGGACATTGGCTGTTGCTTCCCACTCATCTTGGTGATGGTACTGAGAACTACAAGCGACAGGTGCTTAACGAACTGGCCCAGAGCAGCAACCTATGGCGACAGCGCATGAGCATCGTCTGCACTTGGAAGACCTCACAGATGGGTGATGCGTCGTGGTGTCTGCGCTATGCCGAGATCCACCTGCACCATCCCCACGACCTGATACATAAGGCCGTAGGCTGGATGCTTCGTGAGATGGGCAAGCGTGTCTCAATGGAGCTTTTGCGGGAGTTCCTGCGTCAACATGCCCAGGAGATGCCACGCACGGCACTCCGTTATGCCATCGAAAAGATGACTGACGCGGAACGCAAGCAATGGATGAGCATACCTGTTGCGAAATGACCTGACGTCAGAACGACTCTTCGTGGTCGTAGCGGGGCATCGAGCGCACCAGCTTGTGGATAGCCGCATGGGCCATTGCCTCGTAGGCTCGTTCACTGGGATGCAGATGGTCGCCGCTATCGAAGCCGTCGGCAAAGGCCTTGGGATTGGTGACGCTGCGCACTGCCGCATCGAAATCGATGCATCCGTCGAAAATGGGTGATGTGCGCAGCCACTCATTGAAGGCCTGCCGCATCTTCTCACGATCCTCATTATAGGTACGCCAGCCAAAGATCGGCAGCAACGTACCACTCCACACCTTCAGTCCCATCGCTTTAGCAGGCTTGACATAGAGTTCCTCTACCCCACGCTCCATCTCTTCCACCGTAGGCAGATCGCTCCACGGACGGAAGGGGTTGACATCCGTACCGACGGGATGGATGATATCGTTGATACCGTGCTGAATGATAAGATCCGTAGCACCAGCAACATTCGACTCTATCGGAAAACGTGTGGCGCCCTTGAGACCATAGGCCTGATAGGTGATGCAGTCGTACTGTCGCAGAATGCGTGTACCACTCACAGCACGTCGTATGATAGAGGCATTGGAGCCAAAAGCCATCTGAGCCATATAGTCAGGCCAGGACTGAGCCGTAATAGAGTCGCCATAGCAGATGACAGCGTGATTCTCTGCCGAAGTCAATATGTCGATAGTATTGAGGAAGTAGAACCAGTTGGTGTGACGACTCAAGTCAAGCGGCAACTCGCCAGCCTCAGCGTAGTCACCATAGGCATAATAGCCCTTTGAGAGCGGCCCCGTGACGAGCGTTCCGCTGTTCATCTGTGTGAAACCAGCCATATAGAAACTCACCTCAATGGTGTCGCCGCGATTCACGGCATAACTGATGGCATCACTCTCCGTCTCTTTGCCTGGCAGAAGCGTAACACATTGCTCGCCATCAAACGTAATGGGCGTGTGGCCCACAAAGACCTTATTGAGCGTAACGGGTTCTGTACCAGTAAGGTTGGAAAAGCGGAAACGCAACTTGCTGCCGCTGAAACACATCCTGATGGGATAGCGCAGTGTGAGGTCTTTCGCATAGACGGCCTCGCGACGGTTGGTGATGGAAGTGGCATTGCCCCAGCAGGCCACCCATTTGCTGTTGTCTGTCATCATATATATTCTTTATAAACCTTCCAAATCTATCATCATCTGATAAGAGATCAGGAATCACAGGTGCAAAAGTAATGAAAAAATTCTCAATCTATATATGATTTGCAGATTTTTTCATTACTTTTGCACCATAGAACAGCATACCAGATATGAAACAAACGATTATCACAGCCATCGACTCCTTCAAAGGATGCCTGACCTCGCAGGAGGCCAATCAGGCAGCAACAGAGGGCATCATGAGCAAAAGGCCAGATGCCGAGGTCATTCAGATACCCGTCAGCGACGGTGGCGAAGGTTGGCTGGAGGCTTTTCGCTATGCACTCGGTGGAGACATGCGAGAGCTAACTGTGCGGGATCCTCTGATGCGGCCCATTACCGCCCGCTATCTCGTCAATGGCGACACAGCCGTCATCGAAATCGCTCAGGCCAGTGGTCTCCCGCTGCTCACCGCAGAAGAGCGGAATCCAATGGTAGCTACCAGTTATGGGACGGGACAACTCGTTGCAGATGCCGTAAAGCAAGGTTGTCGAAACATCATCGTAGGTCTTGGCGGCAGTGCCACCAGTGATTGCGGCATCGGTATGATTCGTGCCATCATCGACAGTTTTGCCAAACATGGGACGTGGGACGACATTCAGGAACTGAAAGACATCCACTTTACCATTGCTTCCGATGTTACCAATCCACTTTGTGGCAAAAACGGAGCTGCCCACGTCTTTGCGCCCCAAAAAGGAGCCACACCAGAAATGGTTCTCAGTCTCGACGACCGTGCAAGAAGATTTGCAGCAGTCTCTGCCCACCACTTCGGCTTCGACCGTCAGGATATGTCGGGTGCTGGAGCCGCTGGAGGTCTCGGTTATGCCTTCCTGCAATATCTCAACGCCACATGTCGCCCAGGCATTGACCTTCTGCTTGATGCCATTCATTTCGACGAGATATTGGAGAAAGCCTCACTCGTTATTACTGGCGAAGGCTCTGCTGATTGTCAGACGCTTATGGGCAAACTGCCATACGGCATTCTCAAATGTGCCAAAGATCGTCAGGTACCAGTCTGTCTGATTGCCGGCCGCATCTCTGACCGTCAGACACTACTCGATGCAGGATTCTCGCAAGTAGAATGCATCAATCCCGCCAACACGCCCCTATCAGAAGCAATGAAGCCGGAAGTCGCGAGAAAGAATATTTCCACGACCATCAGTAAAATCATATTAGGAAAACAGGAACTGAAATGACAGCAATTGCAATAGGACTACTCATTCCCATGTTAGGAACCATGCTCGGAGCAGCATTCGTCTTTCTGATGAAGGACGAGATGTCACCCCGCTTACAGAAATCATTGTTAGGTTTTGCTTCTGGTGTGATGGTTGCAGCCTCCGTGTGGTCGCTACTTATACCAGCGATAGAGATGGAGGCCAATTCAGGGAAATGGTCGGTGGTACCCGCAGCCGTCGGATTTCTTTTAGGAATAGGTTTCCTGCTCCTCATCGACGAACTGACGCCGCACTTGCATATCGGCACAGACACACCAGAAGGTCCTCGATCTCATCTCTCACGCACAGCGATGCTAGCTTTAGCAGTCACCATCCACAACCTGCCTGAGGGTATGGCTGTGGGCGTAGTGTTAGCTGGTGCCGGAGAAGGAACCACCGGATTGTCAATAGCCAGTGCACTCGCCGTCTCTATCGGTATAGCCATTCAGAACGTGCCCGAAGGAGCTATTATCTCTATGCCCATGAGGGCTGCGGGTAACTCGAAATGGCGTTCCTTTGTCATCGGCAGCCTCAGTGGAGCCGTCGAACCGATAGGTGGTCTGGCAGTCGTGCTTTTGGCTTCACTGATGACACCAGCCCTACCCTATCTGCTTGCCTTTGCAGCTGGTGCCATGTTCTACGTCGTTGTCGAAGAACTCATCCCAGAAGCATCAGAAGGCAAGCACTCCAATCTAAGCACCATCGGTTTTGCCATCGGCTTTGTACTGATGATGGTACTTGACGTCGTCATGGGATAACTAGTCTGACATCAACTTTTTTCCTCATTTATTCTTTTAAATGATACAAATGTACTATCTTTGCATAAAATTCTCATTCGATATGAAACGATTTATATTGTTATTATTACCTTTCTTTCTTGTCTCATGCAAAAGTAATGACGACACAAAGCAAGATTTAGTTGAAAAGACTAATATTATGCTTGACGCAGTACTTGAGGATAGTTTCAAAGGCATCGTCAATGTTAGTAAAGACAGTAAGACCTATAGTCATTTACTAACATTGGCGGAAGAGAGCGTTTCTCAATTTACTGGCAAAAGCAAGTTCGGTCTGCCTTTACTATATACCGAAGATAATTTCCCGTCAGTCTACAATTATCATACAGATAAACAAGTCGACAAGACAGCCATCTGCAAGACCATGATAGGCTGGCTATGTGCCATGCAGCTATCAGAACTTTGTCCATCCAAGCGCAATGCGCTCTACAAGGCCGGATACGAAGCGGGGGGATTTAATATGAACAGCCCTGTCTATGGCTACCATTTCAATTCTGACCCTAATGTAGCTCGACTTGTGGCAAGTGCTGTCTATGCAGTCTTACACAGCTACAACAAACCTGATATAGAAGCTATGAGAACAGAAGTTGGCGGTAGCAAGTACAACAGGACGTTGGCAGAGATATATGATGAAGAGTCACGCACCCATGTTACTGACGAAGCTTTCTATGTGGATTTGCGAAGATTCATGGCTAGTGCTCCAGGGCCTTATGCCCCTCAGTACACTAACCGTAGTGGGATTAACCCCACTTTCCCTGACGAGAAAGCATCTAATGGCTGCCTAAGGGTTGACATGGAAATCTACGACAGGATTGTAGAAAAATATAATTTGCCTGATCAAAGAGCTGTTCAAGCTATTGCTGATGAAGACGCTGATATACATCACATCTTCGGTGCTGACAAACGAAATGTGGATGGCAAATATAACTTTAACGCAGTATTTGGGGAGACAACGATTGGTAAGACCATCAATCCAGAAGGGAAAACAGCCGAACTCATTCTCCTTGTGCAAAAAGCAGGAAGTTCCGCTAGAGGAATCCTCCAACATGCGAACCTTTCATTAGGAAATTATGAATATGGAAGACTAAGGCCTGGCTGTTCAGAACAACAAGAGGGACTGCGTAAGTCTTTCTCAGATGACAGACTAAACGTTTTGGCTTGCTTTGTTATTGAGGACAATGACGGCCATAAGGCAACATATGACGAAGGAGATCTTGAGAAATACTATTATGATGAAGAAGGTAACTGGACGAAAGAAGAAGTACAGTCGGCAGAGCAATATGAGGAAATAGCCAAGAATCTCCTATATGCCAACTCCTATCCTAGTGGTCACTCTTCCGGAATATGGTCTGCCGCCATGTCTATGATGGAGCTCTATCCACAGAAGGCAAACTTGATCATGAAGGCTGCAAACAATTTTGCCTTGTCAAGAACCATTAGCCGCTACCATTGGAATAGTGATGTCATACAGGGAAAAATAATTGGCAGCATCATGAACCCTATCTGCCATGCCACTTCAGACTATGCCAGATTAGTTCAAGAGGCTAAAACAGAATTCTGACATTAGCCCCTATCAACATCCGTGATTGCCTGCCTGTAAACGTCTCTTATAGAGATGTGCCAGATAGAGGCATCCTGCGAGAGCGGCCGTCACAATGGCTAGTGGTAACAGCAGCGAGGCATCACTCTGGCTACCACTGCCATTTTCAAGGATCAGCTGCGTCTGAGCCACACTGTCAGCTACAGCATCCTTTGTAGCATTTACTGTATCACAGATGGTATCTATCGTATCTATTACCACAGGTTTAATATCCCTAATCCGGCGAGCACGTTCTGCTGGATCAATAGGAAGAACATCTAAAAAATTCATCATATTCGTCTATTTTAAGTTAATAATAAGACATTTCTCTTGCTTTAATCCGAAAAAAGGCCAAGAATCATATGATTCTCAGCCTTTCTCTTTAAGTCGGGATTACTGGACTCGAACCAGCGACCTCGCGCCCCCCAGACGTGTGCGCTACCAACTGCGCTAAATCCCGATCCTTAATAGCTTAGCACCGACTCAGTTACACACTTTTTGCGAAACGACCAAATTTTCCGCCAACTTTTTAACTAAATTAAGTAGCACAGAGTCTAAAAAATATTAATTTCCCTATCTTTTACTACAATATGGCCAAAAATGCGTATCTTTGCAATCCAAACAATATACATTGACATGAAACAATATAGACTTACAGCACCCTGTCGGCTCGAGGCTACAATCAGCCTTCCTGCCTCAAAGAGCATCTCTAACAGGGCTCTCATCATCTACGCACTCAGTGGTGGGAAGAATATGCCCAGCAACCTGAGTGACTGCGACGACACGGAAGTGATCATCAACGCACTGCGCAATATGCCAGAGGAGATTGGCATCAAGGCGGCAGGTACGGCTATGCGTTTTATGACGGCCTACCTGAGTGTGATGGAAGGCACCCATATTCTGACAGGAACAGAACGCATGAAGCACCGCCCGATATCCATCTTAGTAGATGCCCTACGCAAGCTTGGCGCTAATATTGAATATGTAGGAACAGAGGGTTATCCCCCACTCCGCATCACTGGTCAGTCTCTCAATGGCGGACTGCTGGAGATTCCCGGCAATGTGAGTTCTCAATACATCTCTGCTCTCCTGATGATAGCCCCGATGCTGAAAGAAGGCATGACACTCCACTTACTTGGCGACATCATCTCACGCCCTTATATTGACTTGACCTTATGGATGATGGGTGAGTTCGGAGCTGATGCGGAATGGTTCAGCAACGACACTATCGTGGTAAAGCCTCAACCCTATAAAAGCCGCGACTATTTCATTGAAAGTGACTGGAGCGGCGCGAGCTATTGGTATGAGATGATGGCACTCTGTGCAGACAAACGGTCGGAGGTGAAACTGACGGGACTGATGGACGGTTCAAAACAGGGTGACTCTACAACAAGGTATATCTTCAGTCTGCTGGGGGTAAAGACACAATTTGAATCCAAACAGGCCGGTATCGCACAGACTGTCACGCTCAAACAGAATGGTCGCTGTGTTCCAAAACTGGAATATGATTTCATCAATTCACCCGATCTGGCACAGACATTTGTCGTCACCTGTGCAGCCAAGGGCATCCCCTTCCACTTCAAGGGACTCTCCACGCTGAAGATCAAGGAAACCGACCGCATTGAAGCCCTGAAGACTGAGATGCGAAAGCTTGGTTACGTACTGCAAGACCACAATAATAGCGAACTGATATGGGATGGTGAGCGTTGTGATCCATCCTTCGAACAAGGCATCGACACTTACGAAGATCACCGCATGGCACTGGCCTTTGCACCGTATGCCCTTCTCCACGACAAACTGATTATCAATAATCCGCAGGTCGTCACGAAGTCTTATCCCCACTACTGGGAAGACTTACGACTGGCAGGTTTCACAATAGAAGAACTATAGAATATGAGTTTTGCTACCGTCTGCATCGCCCTGATTGTGGGCATCGGCATCATCGCCGCCATCGCCTCACACTTCGATAAAGGTGACGACACGATTACCACTGGACACGACTGCTCTACTTGTACAGCAGCCGACGAGGGCGAGTGCAAGATTCATTGTCTGATGGAAGAAGCAAAGAAGAAAAAAGAGGCACGGGGTGAAGCATAGCGCATGGTACACGGCACTTGCAGCTGCCGTCATGTTGTTGACGCTCAGCTGTTCTACCAAACGGAACACCGCCACTACACGACGGTGGCATGCTTTCAATGTGCGCTATAACACCTATTTCAACGGTTCACAAGCTTTCATCGGGGGTAATCTTGAGAAAGAAAAAGGTCACAAGGATGATTACACTGAGATCCTGCCACTCTACATGGTTGGCAACAAGAACAGTGTCGAAACAGGAAAAGGACAGTACGACAGGACCATTGAGAAATGCGAAAAGGCCATTCGGCGTCATAGTATCAAAACAAGACCAGAATGGAAAAGCAACAGACAAAAGACCTCCAAGGACCGCGAATGGCTGGGCCGTCGTGAATACAATCCCTTCATATGGCGAGCATGGCTACTGTTGGGAAAAGCCCAATTCCAGGAAGGAGCATTCGAGGAAGCTGCCGCCACCTTCAGTTATATGACTCGCCTCTATCAGACGCAACCCATGCAAAACGGTTTGGCACGTGCTTGGCTTGCCAAATGCTACACAGAACTCGGTTGGATGTACGATGCTGAGGATGTCATCCGCAATATGAGCCGTGACTCTATGGATTTCAGGGCCGTAAAAGACTGGGACTACACCTATGCTAACTTTTATATCCGTCAGGGTGACTATCAGAAGGCTGTGCCATTCCTACGCAAAGTCATCAGTCACAAGCGCCGCAGGGTACAGAGAGCCAGGGAATGGTATCTCATGGGACAAATACAGCGACAGCTGGGGCATCGAGAGGAGGCATACAAGGCTTTTAAGAAAGTGGTAGGCTGTCATCCTCCTTACGAGTTAGCCTTCAATGCACGCATTGCCCAGACAGAGGTCATGGCACATGGTAATGCCCGCCAGATGATTGGCAAGCTGAGGCGCATGGCTTCTGACGACAACAATGTCGAATATCTGGATCAAGTCTATTATGCCATCGGCAATATCCATCTGGCAGAAAAAGACACGCTTCAAGCTATCGACGCATACGAAAAGGGGAACCAGAAATCCGTGAGGAATGGCACTGAGAAAGGTGTATTACTACTCACACTTGGCAATCTATACTGGGAAAGGCAACAATTTAACGACGCCAGACGCTGCTATGGTGAAGCCATCGGTCTGTTGGATAAAGATCGTACAGGCTACGAGGAACTATCTGCCCGTTCTAAGGTTCTTGATGAATTGGTGCCCTACACAGATGCCATTCATCTGCAAGACTCACTTCTTGCCCTGTCGGTCATGCCGGAGGAAGAGAGGAACGAAGCCATCGACCGCGTCATTACTGAGCTTCTCAAGGAAGAGAAAAGACAGCGAGATGCCCAAGAAGCAGCAGACCATGAAATGGCTCAACAACAGCAAGAGACCTTCACCTCCTCCCTCACATCGCAGCAACCACCAGTACGTCAGTCCCAACAAGGCAATGGGGAATGGTATTTCTACAACCCAGTTGCCGTCAGTCAGGGAAAAGCGACGTTTCAACGGCAATGGGGCAGACGCGAGAACAAGGACAACTGGCAGCGCATCAACCAGACCGTCGTAGCCAGCACAGACCGTCAAGATGATGGCATCACACCTGACACAACAGACATTATCAATTTCTCGGAGACCGACGACATACAGCAAGCCCTTTCCGACACTTTGTCGTCTGCCACCAAAGACCCTCATGAGCGAGCCTACTATCTGGCACAAATCCCATTTACCACTGCACAGAAAGCCGCTGCACACGACATCATCAAGGATGGACTATTCCATGCCGGCATCATCTTCAAAGACAAACTCGACCAACAGAGCTCTCCTAGCAACACGATAAAGAGTCTATGGCTCAGCGAGAAACATCTGCAACGTCTGGTGACCGACTATCACAATTACGAACGTCTTGACGAAGCCTGGTATCATCTGTTCCTGCTCTATTCCCGTCTAGGCAGGACGAGCGACGCCGATCTTTGCCTCAGACGCCTGCAACACGACTATCCAGAAAGCGAATGGACCATCCTGCTCTCCGACCCGAACTTCAAGGAGAACGCCCTATTTGGCACACATATCGAGGATTCGCTCTATGCAGCCACATACGATGCGTTCAAGAACGACCGTTACGACGTTGTGAGTGCTAATGCCCGTCTTTCGGCAGAACGTTTCCCGCTAGGTGAAAACCGTCCAAAGTTCCTATTCATCGATGGTCTTAGCCAACTGAATGCTGGCAATGGCGACGACTGCATCACCTTATTAAAAGAGGTGGTAGATAAATATCCTGAAAGTGAGGTGACTCCTTTGGCTGGCATGATCATCAAAGGTGTTCAGGAAGGACGCCGGCTCCACGGCGGCAAATTCGACATCGGTGAAATCTGGTCTCGTCGTGATATCGTATTGTCACAAGACTCGACAGTGGCACAGACATTCAATGTCGAGCGCAACGACAAATTCCGGTTTATCCTCGCCTATGAGCCCGACTCCGTGAATGAAAACCAACTGTTGTTTGAAGTGGCACGCTATAACTTCACGAATTTCCTGGTACGAAACTTCGACATCCAACTTGACGAAGACAATGGCCTTCATCGGATGCATATCAGTGGATTCCTCAGCTATGACGAAGCCATGCAATATGCCCGCCAGCTCTATGCCGACAAGGTCATGGCCGAACGACTGAAGCCATGCCGCAGCCTCATCATCAGCGATACCAACCTACAGCTGATAGGCACAAGGTTCAGCTACGACGACTACAAAAAATTCTACGAAGAAATATTCGTGCCGATGAAGGTCAGTCAGGAGAAACTTCTGATTGAACCAGGCGAGACCGAGTTCCCTGACATCGAGGAAGTAGGATCACAAGAAGAACAACCAACAGAAGAAACGGATGACCTCTTCCCCGAAGAGACCAAAAAGGCGAAAGTGCAGGATTTCGACTTCGGAGACGATTTCTGGTAAAAAACAAGTAAAAAGAGATAATCATGACAAACGGTAATTTACTCTGGGTAGATGACGAGATCGAACTGTTGAAAGCTCATCTGATGTTCCTTGAAAAAAAGGGATATGAAGTGGTGACTGTTACCAACGGCACCGATGCCATCGAACTCTGTAAGGAGAAGTATTTCGACCTTGTACTGCTTGACGAGCAGATGCCAGGTCTGAGCGGACTTGAGACCTTACAGCAACTGAAGGAGCTACATCCTTCACTTCCCATCGTCATGGTGACCAAGAGTGAAGAGGAGAATATCATGGAACAAGCCATCGGCCAGAAGATTGCCGACTATCTGATCAAGCCCGTCAATCCCAATCAGATCCTGCTGACCCTGAAGAAAAACATCCACCGCCAAGAGATAGAGAACGAAGTGACGCAAAACCAGTACCAGCAGAATTTCCAGCAGATAGCCATGCAAATCCTAGACTGCAAGACATGGAAAGACTGGGCCGACGTCTATAAGCGGCTCGTTCACTGGGAACTGGAACTGACTGCCACGGATAGTAGTATGACGGAGATGCTGAAGATGCAGAAGGAAGATGCTAACAACGGCTTTGCCAAGTTCATCAAAAGGAACTATATGGATTGGATGGACCAGTTGGAAGCACATAGCCCTTGCGACGACCAGCGTCCCATGCTATCACCGGAAGTCTTCAAACAGAAGGTGTTCCCAACGCTGAACAAGGGCGAAAAAGTATTCCTCATCGTACTCGACAATTTCCGGTATGACCAGTGGCGTATACTCGCTCAGGACATCAACAAGCAGTTTGATATCGACGAGGACCTCTATTATAGTATTCTGCCCACCGCTACACAATATGCCCGCAATGCCATCTTCAGCGGACTGATGCCCAACAAGATAGCAGCCATGTTTCCTGATCTTTGGGTCGATGAGGACGAGGAGGAAGGCAAGAACCTCAACGAAGAACCACTGATCCAGACACAACTTGAGCGTTATCGCCGGAAGGACACCTTCTCATATCATAAAGTAAACAGTTCCGCTGATGCCGACAAACTTCTGCAGCAACTCAACACGCTGACAAAGAACGACCTGAATGTCGTTGTCTTCAATTTCATCGACATGCTCAGTCATGCCCGCACTGAGTCGAAAATGGTCAGGGAACTGGCAAGTAATGAAAGTGCTTACCGCAGCATCACGCTGTCGTGGTTCCGCCATTCTGTCATCTCCGACTTCTTCAAGCAACTGGCCCAGACTGACTGTAAGGTCATCGTCACAACCGACCACGGTAGTATCCGATGCACGCAGCCCGTTAAGATTGTCGGTGACAGAAACACGAATACTAATCTTCGCTATAAACTTGGCAAGAACCTGGCCTATGATGACAAGAGCCTTTTTGTCATCCATACGCCCCAGAAAGCCCAATTGCCAGCACCGAATCTCTCAACGACCTATGTCTTTGCAACCGGCGATTCGTTTTTTGCCTATCCGAACAACTACAACTATTACGTCTCCTACTATCGGGACACCTTCCAGCACGGAGGCATCTCCATGGAGGAGATTATCATACCCATCATCACTCTGACAGGAAAGAAAAGATAATCATAAGAATATGGAAATCAAAATCAGCAACTTAGACAACATTAAAGAGGCCGCCTCTGCATTTATCCAGCAAATTGGCGACCACAAGGTATTTGCTTTCTACGGCAGCATGGGTGCCGGAAAAACCACTTTCGTCAAAGCCATCTGCGAGTCGTTGGGCGTCGATGATGTCATCACCTCGCCAACCTTTGCCATCATCAATGAGTACCATGCCAACGACCGTGTCATCTATCATTTCGACTTCTACCGCATCAAGAAACTGGAAGAAGTCTATGATATGGGCTATGAAGACTATTTCTACAGCGGATCCCTCTGCTTCATAGAATGGCCGGAACTGATTGAGGAGTTACTGCCGGAAGATGCCGTCAAAGTATCCATCAAGGAGAATCCCGACGGTTCAAGAACCGTCACACTTTAGACAGAAAAAGAATCGGCGAACCACTGCTTGGTCCGCCGATTCTTTTACTATGCATTCTGTTCCTGGAAATCCAGGTCAGCCTGAACGATGAAGAAGACTTCCTCCGGATTAAACGACGAGCAGAATCCCTCGTCCTTCGCCCGTTTACAGACATAACCGGCCACTTCTTCCAGATCGATTTCCACTTCGTCTTCCTTGCTTTCCAATATGCCGCTCGTATAATAATAGTCCACAATAAGATCCATCATATACAGGATATCCTTGTCGCTATAGAACTTCTTGACATCCGATGGCAACTGGGTGCGTATGAAAGCTAATTCCCGTCTGTTCTCTTCTTCGTCCAGACGGATTTCCTCGTCAAGGCTAGCCATGATTAGAGCAGTTGTTTAAACTTCTCCTCCAACTTGGCTTTCGGCTGAGCACCGATAAGCTTGTCAACCATCTCCCCATTCTTGAAGAAGAGGATGGTTGGAATGTTACGGATACCGAACTCAGCTGCCAGTTCGTCATTCTCCTCTACATCGCACTTACCGACAACGATCTTTCCGTCGTATTCCTCGGCCAGCTCAGAAATAATGGGAGCTACCATACGGCAAGGACCGCACCAAGTAGCCCAAAAATCTACCACCAGAGGCTGATTGCCTGCCTTTAAACTCGCAAAATTCTCATTTGTGATTGTTACTTCCATTGTCTTTTGTTTTTAAGTGAATACTATGATGTTATGTGTCCTGCAAATAGCGTGCCACTAATTGATCTGATAGTCAAGAATGTCATGGCTCTCGATGTAGTCGATAAGTACATGGCGCACATCGACGCCTTCTGTCTTACTGCGCAGAAGGACATGGTTCTTGCCTTTCGAGTCGCGCAGTTGGAAGAACAGTTTAGTCTTGCCGGGATTGCTGCTGATAATCTCATTCAGATCGGCCACGACCTGTTCGTCAAGCCTATCGGCTACCATAAAGATCGTGATACGGTCAAGAGCTTTCTCCTTGACTCGCTGGAGATATTCGACATTCTGCACCTTGAGCTCCATTTGACTACTATTCATGAAGCGGGGTTGCAGTTTTGCAGTCAGATAGACTGAAGCGCCCTCAGTGAACATACCGTTCCAGCGCCCCCAGTCATCACCGAACAGAGCCAGCTCACCCGAACCTTCAAAGTCTTCAATAGTAACGAAACCACAAGGGAGGCCACGTTTGTCGAAACGGGTACGGATGGCTGTCACGATGCCGCCCAACACGACGTCATCGCGTCCGTTCAACTGCGTGATGTCTGCCAAATCGGCACACGTGGCATTACAGAGGTTGTCAAGGATTATCTTATACTCATCGAGAGGATGTGCTGAGAGATAGATTCCTACCAGTTCACGCTCCTTGTTCAAGCGCTCGATGTCACTCCAGCGGATATCCGACTTGGGAACTGGCGGTTGAGCAATCTCCACACCGTCACCAAAGGCACCAAAGAGTGAGTTCTGCATCTGGGCCTTCTCCTGCTGATACAACTGACCATAGCGCACAAGCGTATCAAGAAACATCTCGCCTTTGGCATTAGCTGCAAAGAAGTCTTCACGACGGATACCAAAGCTATCGAAACCACCGCTAAGCGCAAGTGACTCAAAAGCCTTCCGATTGACATTACTCATGTTAACACGCTCTGCAAAGTCATAGATCGACTTATACGGTCCATTGGCCTCACGCTCAGAGATGATGGCAAGCGCAGCAGACTCACCCATACCTTTAATAGCCCCCAGACCAAAACGGATCTCACCATGATGGTTTACACCGAACTTCTCGTATGACTCGTTCACATCAGGCCCCAACGTGTTAATACGCATCGCCTTACATTCATCCATCAGTTTTGTGATTTCTGTAATTTGGTCGCGGCGACGCGTCATGATAGCCGCCATGAACTCTGCCGGATAGTTCGCCTTCAGGTAAGCTGTCTGGTAAGCTACCCAGGAATAGCAGGCGGCATGCGACTTATTGAAAGCGTATGATGCGAATTTCTCCCAGTCGGCCCAGATTTTCTCAAGGATCTCCGGATCGTGACCGTTCTTCTTTCCGCCTTCAATAAACATCGGTTTCATGGCGTCAACGATATCCTTTTTCTTCTTACCCATAGCCTTACGAAGGGCGTCACTCTGACCACGGGTAAAGTCGGCCAACTGACGGGACAACAGCATCACCTGTTCCTGATATACCGTGATGCCATAGGTATCCTTCAGGTATTTCTCCATACAAGGGATATCATACTTGATCTCCTCACGTCCATTCTTTCTGGCGATGAAGGAAGGGATGTAATCCATAGGACCCGGACGATACAGCGCATTCATAGCGATGAGATCCTCGAACACCGTCGGATGGAGTTCTCTCAGATACTTCTGCATACCAGACGACTCAAACTGGAAGGTACCAATAGTACGTCCCTGTTGATAGAGTTCATAGGTCTTCGGGTCGTCAATGGGGATATGATCGAGGTCGACTTCTATGCCACGTGTACGCTTGATATTCGCACAGGCCTCTTTCAACTCCGAAAGGGTCTTCAGTCCTAGGAAGTCCATCTTGATCAAGCCTGTCGATTCAATCACGTGTCCATCATACTGCGTACAGTTGGTCTTGGTGCCCTTGAAGTCTGGGTCATCGGCCGTCGATACGGGGACGTGATCAGATATCGGGTCACGACAGATAATGAATCCGCAAGCATGAATACCTGTGCCGCGCACCGTTCCCTCCAGCATCTTCGCGTATTTGATGGTGTTTGCCAGCTGTGGGTCGGTGGAACTCTCAGCTTCTCGCAACTCCGGCACATATTTGATGGCGTTGGTCAGATTCATCTTCGCCCCTTCTGGCAGACGGTCTGGGATAGCCTTGCAAAGAGCGTTCGACATAGGCAACGGCAGTTTTTCCACACGAGCGACATCCTTAATGGAATTCTTCGTTGCCATAGAGGCATAAGTGATGATATGGGCACAGTTCTCATGTCCATACTTGTCCATCACCCACTTCAACACCTTACCACGACCATCGTCGTCGAAGTCTGTATCGATATCGGGCAATGAGATACGGTCCGGATTCAGAAAACGCTCAAACAGCAAGTCATACTTCAGCGGGTCGATCTTGGTGATGCCCAAACAATAAGCGACTACACTACCAGCAGCAGAGCCACGTCCAGGACCTACCATCACCCCCAACTCATCGCGGGCGGAATTAATGAAGTCCTGCACAATCAGGAAGTAGCCTGGGAATCCCATCGTCTTCATGATATGCAACTCGAACTTCACACGTTCCTCCACTTCGGCGGGAATCGGGTCGCCGTAGCGGTTCTTCGCACCGGCATAAGCCAATTTCGCCAGATAGTCGGCCTCGAACTTAATGCGATATATCTTGTCGTAACCACCCAGTTTCTTTATTTTCTTCTCGCCCTCTTCTGGTGGCAGCGGATTCTGTCCGTTCTCATCGGTTGTAAACTCCTCGTAGAGCTGTTGTTCCGTGAACTTCTGTCGCCATTCATCCTCCGTACCAAACGACTCTGGGATGGGGAAGAACGGCATGATGGGGTCGTTGTCCAGACAATAGGTCTCGACCTTATCCAGTATCTCCAGCGTATTTGACAGTGCTTCTGGCACATCACTGAAGATATCGTTCATCTCCTGACGAGTCTTGAACCATTCCTGCTTGGAATAGAGCATGCGCGTCGGATCGTCTAAGTCCTTGCCCGTCGCCAGACAGAGCAGATGATCATGAGCCTCTGCGTTCTCCTTATCGACGAAGTGCGCATCGTTAGTACAAACCAGTTTGATACCATACTCCTTTGCCAACTCAATAAGCACCTTATTAGCCTGCTGCTGCAATGGGAAAGTCTCACGGTTGGCCCGTATGGTGGGGTCTGTCACCTCATGACGCTGTAACTCCAGATAGTAATCATCGCCAAAGACACGCTGATGCCATTCGATAGAGGCACGCGCTCCTTCAATATCACCCTTCAGGATCTTTGCCGGCACTTCACCAGCGATACAGGCAGAACAGACAATCAGTCCTTCATGATATTTCTCCAACTGCTGATGATCCGTTCGAGGACGGTTATAGAAGCCATCCACCCAAGAGTTACTGACAAGCTTGATCAGGTTCTTATAGCCAAGTTCGTTCTTGGCCAGCACAATCAGGTGATAGCCACCCAGGTCCTCCTTGGTCTCCTTCAGGTTCATGTCACCCCGTCTAGCCACATACATCTCACATCCGAAGATGGGTTTGAAAGGTTCCAGTCCCTCTTTCTTGCGAGCCTTGTTGACACCATTGCATATATCATGGAATTCCTTGATGCCGAACATATCGCCATGGTCAGTGATTGCCATGCCTTTCATGCCGTCGGCAATAGCCTTGTCAACCAGTTTCTTGATACTCGACTGACCGTCAAGAATAGAATAATAGGTATGTACGTGCAGATGTACGAAATCTTCCATTGTTTTTCCGTTTCCTTTGTTTTTGAGCTCCAAAGATACGCCTAAATCTCGTAAATACCAAAAGAAAAACGTGAAAAGTTTGTAACTTACGTAAAAATTACGTACCTTTGCACAAAAATTTAAAACAATCACAATTATCTCATGGGAGAAAGAATCAAGAAACTGAAAAAGATACGCATCCACCGTGAGGGCACTAACGAACTGATGTTGAGTGCTATACTATTGGCTGGCATCACCATCTTGCTCATGCATGTCTTCACATCCAATTTTCCTGCCTGGATATTCCTTGTAGTTTTCGGTACTGCATGGTTGATGGCACTGAATTTCTATCGTTGCCCTATCCGTTATTTCAACGGTGACACCGACAAACTCGTTGTAGCTCCTGCTGATGGTAAGATTGTCGTCGTCGAAGAAGCCGAGGAGCATGAGTATTTCCACGACAAACGACTGATGATCAGCATCTTCATGAGTCCATTGAATGTACATGCCAACTGGTTCCCTGTTGACGGTAAGGTCAAGTTCGTTCACCACCAGAACGGAAACTACCATAAGGCCTGGCTACCCAAGGCTAGTGAGGAGAACGAACATGCAGACATCATGATCACAACACCCGAAGGCGAAGACATCTTAGTACGACAGATAGCCGGTGCGATGGCCCGCCGTATCGTCACCTATGCCAAGCCCAACGAGGAGTGTTATATTGACGAGCACCTCGGCTTTATCAAACTTGGCTCTCGCGTGGACGTCTATCTGCCGCTGACTGCCAGAGCCTGCGTCACCATTGGTCAACCTACAACAGGCGACCAGACCGTCATTGCAAAACTGAAGTAAATGAGTATCAAGAAGCATATCCCCAATACGATTACCTGTTGCAACCTCATCTCTGGCTGCATAGCCACTTATTGGGCTTTTTGCGGAAATTATGAGATGGCACTCCTATTTATCATCATCGGTGCCGTATTTGATTTCTTCGATGGCATGAGTGCCCGTCTGCTTGGGGTTTCTTCGCCTATCGGCAAGGAACTCGACTCGCTGGCTGATGACATTACCTTCGGCTTTGCACCGTCTGCCATCATTTTCAGCTATCTCTGCACATTCCATATCCATCTGTTATTCGTGCCGTTCCTCGCTTTCGTGATGGCAGCTTTCTCTGCTTTGCGACTGGCAAAGTTCAATCTTGACGAACGGCAGGCACTAGGATTCATCGGACTGCCCACTCCTGCCAATGCCCTCTTTTGGGGAGCCCTCATTGTAGGAGCCGGTGACTGGATCTGCACACTCCCCTACGCACCCTATCTTATCCTGTTGGGCACCTTCATCAGTTGTTACCTGCTCATTGCCGAAATCCCAATGTTTGCACTGAAGTTCAAGCACTGGGGATGGAAGGGCAATGAGATAAAATACATCTTTATCCTCTCGTGCATTCCCTTATTATTGCTACTAAGAGTTAGCGGCATTGCCATCATCATCGCATGGTATATCCTGCTCTCCATCATTACAACGAAGATTAACCCTAAAAACTAATTCCGCATGCAGACGATCTTTGCTGCCATTGTATTTGGACTGATACTTATCGCCGTCATTGTCATGATTGTCATCTATTTGGCCTATAAAGGTATAAGAAAGATCAAGCAAGAGGCTGAAGACAATTACTATCGTAGCCAGAAAAGGAAGGAGCAAAAAGAGAAGAATCCCTTTGGTGACGACTATTTCAAAAGTGCATCTTCCAAGAAGCAGCGAGCACAGTCACAATACCAGCCACGTCAGGAGCCGTTTCAGGAAAAGGTACGCCAGGAACAGCCAAAAGAAGACACTGCCCGCAGTACAACAACAACGAGCAGTGGCGTAACTATCATCGACGATCGCGGTTCAGACGAAAAGCGGAAGATCTTCGAGCGCTCCGACGATGAGTATGTAGAGTTTGAAGAGGTTTAGGATTTAGTTGTGTACGAGCGTACCGATCTGCTCGCCGTCCATCACCTTCTTCAGATTACCCACCACATCCATATTGAACACATAGATAGGTAGGTTATTGTCCTGACACATACAGATAGCTGTCAGGTCCATGACTTTCAGACCGCGTGCCAATACCTCTTTATAGGTAATCTCCTCAAACTTCGTTGCCGTCGAATCCTTCTCCGGGTCAGCCGTATAGACACCGTCCACACGAGTACCTTTCAGCATCACGTCTGCCTCAATCTCAATGCCACGCAGGCTTGAGCCAGTATCAGTAGTGAAATAAGGCGACCCCGTGCCTGCAGAGAAGATACATACATAGCCAGCCTCCATAGCCTCGATGGCCTTCCACTTCGTATAGAACTCACCAATGGGTTCCATGCGGATGGCCGTCAGCACCTTGTTTTTCACACCGATTGCGCCCAACGCACTGCTCAGCGCCAGCGAATTAATCACAGTGGCACACATGCCCATCTGATCGCCCTTCACACGATCGAAGCCTTTCTGAGAACCTGAAAGGCCACGGAAGATATTGCCACCGCCAATCACGATACCAATCTGTACGCCCATCTCACTGATCTCCTTGATCTGCTTGGCATAGTCACTCAGACGCTCCGGATCAATGCCGTAGCCCTGCTTACCCATCAGACTCTCACCAGAGAGTTTCAAAAGAATTCTGTTAAATCTTGCCATTTTACTTTCTTATTTATGAGGTTTCTACTCGATTATCTGATTAAATGATATACTGCACTTCCTTGAACGCATACGACCTGGGATTTCCTTCAGTATCAAGCAATACCAACCGTCCATCGTCGAGCACGTTCAGCAACTTAGCCTGAAAATCGCCATGACCGTCTCTATAGGCATAAAAGCCATCACGCCGATACAGACGACGACGGTAGTCGGTGGCAACCGTCTCACTGGCCATGGTCTCGTCCAAAGCCTTCAAGAACGCATCCAACAACGCCGTGCGATCAATCTCATGGCCCACCAACTGGTACATCGACACGGGATTCGGCGCATCACTCCTGAATACCTGCTGATTGACATTCAGCCCGATGCCTACAATGCTATCCACGATGGTACTGCCCTGCAGCCGGTTCTCTATCAAGATGCCACAAATCTTCTGGTCACCGACATAGATGTCATTCGGCCATTTGATTTCCACCTTATTATATATATAGGCCTCCAGCGTTGTGCATAAAGCCACCGAAACAGCTTCCGAGATACGGAACTGCCCACTGGCAGGAATCTCCACAGGATGGAGCATCACAGAGAAGGTCAGATTCTTACCTCGCTCCGACTCCCAGGAGTTTGTGCCACACCCCTTCCCCGCTGTTTGGTAATCGGCAACGACACAAAGGGACGTATCGTCCCTCTGTTCCTTCAGCCAACGGTTGGTAGAGTCAGTCTCGTCAATATGAATAATCTTAAAATCCATAATCTGGTTGCAAAGATACGATTTTTTTTGTATCTTTGCAACATGAACAACGAAGAACAACAAAAAAAAGACGAGCGCTACATGCAAATGGCGCTCGACGAAGCCCGTACAGCCTTTGAGGCGGGAGAGATTCCCATCGGCGCTGTCGTTGTGTGCAAGGACCGTGTTATCTCACGTACACACAACCTGACTGAGACGCTTTGCGATGTCACAGCCCATGCCGAGATGCAGGCCATCACGGCTGCTGCCAATACGCTGGGCGGCAAATACCTCACCGACTGCACCCTCTATGTCACCGTCGAACCCTGCACGATGTGTGCTGGTGCAATAGGCTGGGCACAGATTCCGCGCATAGTCTATGGCTGTACTGATGAAAAACGAGGCTATCATGAATATGCCCCTCGGGCGATGCATCCTAAGGCCATCGTCATAGGAGGCATCCTTGAGGACGAATGTCGCCAGCTGATGCAAGAATTCTTCAAGACAAGGCGCTGAGCCTACGGATTGACAGCAACTGCCATTGGCTTCTGCCGTACCCAAGCCGTATCCAGAGGCATAAAGTCCTTATTATCATCGTAGATACCCAACATAAAAGGTGCTGAGCGCTCTACGGGTGTATCGTTAGGTAATATGGTTATCGTCTTCACCTTTCCCTTCCATCCGTCAACACGGGTCTTGGCCTTTTCTTCCGGCATCTTAACCCAGTCAAGCTTCACATAGGAGAGCAACAGCGTGCCTCTTTCGATGTTGGTCTCGAAACTCATATCAACACCGCCGCCTTCAGGACCTATCTCATACACTTTCGGGGCAAACAAGGCATATTCATTCAACTGCACCACCTCTACAGCCTGTTCTTTGCCGCCAGAGGCGATGATCACCTGACCTTTACGCTCCTGCTTGGTACGATTCGGAAGGGTGGTGACGACACTGAGAGAATTACGCCCACCCTCACCACTCTGCGGCAACACGTCCAGCCAATCAACCTTCGGTGTCGCTGTCCAAGCACCTCCTGCAGTGAAAAAGACTGTTGCCACCTGATCAGTCCCGGCATGTAGTTTACTCTCCAGTCCGTCCACCAGATACACGCCTCCTATCTCGTCGGCACAACCGATAAGGAAGGCTGTCTGAAGAACAGCTATCACCATCCAGAACTTTCGAATCATCCTATTCATTTCAACCGCAATTTGCCACCAACGATGTAGATTCCCTTGCGGAGTGAACTTCCATCAGTACCAAGGCTGCGTCCGTGCAGGTCGTAGATTTTCGACGAATCATGGGTCACCTCAGACTTCATGCTCTTGATGGCCGTAGGCGTCAAATCAGTAAGTTCTATAGAACCGTCTTTACCTTTCACTAACTTTGCCTGGCATTTCACACCCTTAAAATAGCGCATAGGTGATATTTCTGACTCATAGAGTGCCTGCGATGCCAAAGTGACAATATAGGTGCCTGCTTTTATTTTACTGCTCTTCAGATCACAAAGAGACACAGTACTGTATTTATTTCGATCCTCACTATTGAAAGTGAAGCCTGTCATCTTAGGTACAGGAGCCCCATCCTTTTCTTCGGTGTCATAGAGAATGACGTTGTAACTATCCGCTTCCACACCGTTGATGTTATCAAAAGCAACAAGTAGCTGGCCTCTGAAATAACGATAATTGTAGTTGTACATGCCACGAGCCTTCAGTATCAGATGGTTTTTCTCAACGAAGAACGAGCAGATGGTGTCTGTTCCCCAAATAGACCTTTCTTCCACATCCTCAGAAGGAGTACTGGTGGGATTAAAGCCGATAATCATCTGACCATTAGCACTATAATCGCCTTTTTGGGCAGCATCCTGACCCGGCTGCAACACGTCGATGTCATAATAGCCATCACAGGTACCGCTCCATCCCCAGTTCACATACACCAGGCCTTCGCCATTGAGACCATGAAACACGAAAGCATGACCTGCGCCTTCATCTTTACTATCAGACGAACCCGCATAAAGGATGGGACGTTTATTGGCCAGTTCGTTATAGACGATGCCCTTCCACTCCACATCGTCATAGAAATACCGGAGACACATACTTAGCGAAAGCGAGTCATATCTGAAATTATTAACCAGCGCAGAAGCGCAGTCATCCAATGCCGCACTACCGTATTTACTTGTGTATTTCATACCACAGGCAGCACCTACATCAGCCATGAGCGTAGCAATGTCCCTGGTCTGATCAGTCAGCGTTTTTTGCGTATTTGAATAGGTATTTTTCATATTGGCCCAATTGTACACGCCACTGATCTCCTTGGTCTGGGGAGTTCCATCCTTCTCATATTTGCCAATGCCATGACCTTGAGCAGGATAATTATAGTATTTCATAATCTGAGCTGCTGCTGTAGCAACACAGCCTGTAGGACAATAGCTGGTACCTATCTTCGGGCACATCAGGTTATAGGGATTTACCTGATCCCACTTGGTGGTCAGGAATGGTTTAACAGTCATGTCTGAACGTGTTCTGGCATAGCCCTCGCCACTCTCGAGTCTCGCCTGCAAAGAACGACTGGCTTCTTGCAGCCACCAACTGAAACCTTCAGGCAGATTATTCATATCAATCGCTGTAGATGACGAACCCAACACGGCAGGGAAGGTATTATCACGACTGACGACAACGAAGCCGCGTCCTTCGGCACTGTAGATGGAGAGATTGTTGTCCTTCATCTCCAAAGTCAGGTCCTTCGTTTCAGCTGCTCCTCGGGTCACCGCACCAAACAACTGCCGCCCGGCAATGCTCCGCATCTCAGCGTCCGTACGGTCAGAAGCATAAGTGGTTACCCCGAAGATAGCTGCAAATGCATAGAGCGTAAAAGCACGTTTTAAACCCGATTGTTTCAAAAGAATTCTGATTGAACTTGCCATTATATGATCTAATTGATGAGATTTCTTGCCGCAAAGATAAGACTTTTATATCAAAATTCCAAAACTAAAGCCGCAAAAAAACATCTCCCGCAGTCAAGCTACAGGAGATGTTATGACAAAAATGCTCTCAAATGGCTATTTTACGTATTTCTTTCCGTTTTGGATATAGATCCCGTGACGAGATGGCAAATCCTGCACTTTTTGTCCTTGCAGGTTGTATATTGCGTCATCCACACGAGCCTTGTCTGTAACAGTCGTAATACCCGTCGGCGTAGAAGGTCCGAGTATCTTTGCCTCTGACATCGTGATACCTGCGGCAGAGATTTCAATATCGTAATATTGTACGCCACCAGGACATCTCACAGGCTGATAATTGTTCTCGTTCACTGCCTTAGAAGCCAGATAGAGTCGATAATGGCCATCGGGCACATCGCTGATAAAAACAGTATTATCAAGATTATCGTAGCCAAAGAAAGTAGCTACTCCTATCTTGTCTGCCTTTTTTAACTGCAAGAAAGCATCCTGCTCGTGGTTTCCATCCTGATTATCAAAGAAAAGGCCAAATACACCATAGAAATATAGGAAGTTGTAATTATACACAGAGCCGGACTTGACTTCGAGAATCTTTCCATTGAGGGAGAGCTCGTACGGAGTCTGAGAACACCAAAGAGAAGTGTAATGCTCATCGGGATCTGGATTCTCCTGGCACTTAAAGCCGTAGAGCATCGACTGCTGTTTGTTGAAGTGATTATTACTAGGCATTCCTCGCTCATCAGTCGGATTGAGGTCTGCGATGTCATAGAAGCCATTGCCCGTACCATCCCATCCCCAGTTCACATGGATCTTGCCATCAGCATCGATTCCATCAAACACAAAGGCATGCCCGCCAGCTCCTGAGTCAACACCAGTATAGAGAATTGGGCGCCCCGCACTGAGTTCACTGTAGATGGTGTTCATCCAGTCTGTCTCGTTAAAGTAGTCACGATAATAACAGTGGATAGCCAGTGAATCGTAAGAGAAGTTGTAGGCAAAGCCACGTGCAGCGATCACACTAAGTGCACCACTGCCGTTAGTACCATAAGTCATATTCGTAGCCAAGCCTGCATCTTTCATCAATGTGGCAATAGGCATACGGATATCATCCGTCAAAGAACTGCTACTATACGTGTCTTGCATCTTCTCCCATTGATAGACGGAATTGATGGTCTCTGTCACACGCGTCGGGTTCTCACTGGTCGTATAATAGCCCTTCCCCTTTCCTTTTGCAGGATAAGAGAAATACTTCATGATCTGCGACATCGCCGTAGCCACACAGCCGGTAGGTGTATGCTGGCCTTTGAGTTCTGGAGTCAGGTAGTTATATGGATCACCTTGTCCCCACACTGTTTTGCACAAGGCTGCAACAGGGGTATAGTCGGCACGCGTTACTGCCCGCTGAGTAGTAAAACTCCGGTTCTCCATACTTTCATTGATGGCATTCAGCCACCACTGCAGACCGCAGGGCATAGCATCCTTCCTGAAAGTAGTAGCAGAGTAGCCGAGCACAGGTTCGAAACTGTCATCGCGACTAATCACCGCAAAGCCTCCCTTTTCACTACCGTAGATAGCATAGAAAGTATCTTCTGATAGCTTACGGATCTCTGCGTCGTTTGCTGATCGCGTCATACTGCCTGCTGCTTGCAATTGCCGTTGGGCAATAGCGAGCATCTCTCGCTCGGTACGAGAACCGGCGAGAGATGCGATATAACCTAATAGCAGGCAGAAGGATAATATAAGAATCCTTCGCTGTGCCATTATTTATGCTCCATTACATAATATACATAGGTGTAATCACCTTCGGAATACTGGATAGCCATCTTGCCAGACTCCATCTTACCACCCAAAGCGGTAAATTTAAATGTCACCGCACTGGCATAACCACTAAAGTCATCTTTTACACCATGAATCCAGAAATCACCATAACCTTCATAGTTAAAGACGACCTGATCATTCGGTACGATGATAGTGCCCTTGGCCTCGTCATACTGGCCCTTGACAGTCATTTTGCCACCCCAGATGTTTGTGATATAAACAATCGTCGGGTCTTTCTCATCGAAAGCAATAGTCATGTCGAATGGCTTATTAGCATTCCAATTGCCATCCTCATCCATCTCCATCTCTGTAGCGGTATAAGTACCATCGAGCGGGAAGATTGGAGCTGCCGGAGTGGTAACAGTCTTAGACTCACTGAAGATGATACCAGCCGTACGAGTGGCAGCATAGGCGCGTACATAGTAGGTGGTCTTCTCTTCCAGACCGCCAATTGTACAACTGAAGTCCTGAACAACCTCATCAACGTTGTAATAAGTAGCGCCGGCTGAAAAATCGCTTGCCTTAGAAACCTGGAATCCTACCTCTACAACCTCTGCCTGATTAGTGACACTACCGTTTACTGTGATAGTCTGGTAATCATCAGCATTCGTATTACCCATAGAGGTTGCAGCTGTAGTAGCCTTCTCATACATAGCATCAATCGATGCCTTGTCATCCATCGTGGAGTTACAGCTGGTCAGACCAAATGCAACTGCCAGACATGGAATCATATACTTAAAGATATTCTTCATTGTATAAATCTCCTATTACTTTAGTTTACGGGTTCTGCTCGCTATCCTGGATGTGAGAGTTCTCCTGCATCTCAGACTGTGGGATCTGATAAGTCCAACGAACATCGAAGGCAGGAATGGTGTGCAGGTAACCAGCCTGATGGTTGCTACCCTCATAATTACGATCAATACCCTTATTGTTACGCTTCAGATCGAAATAAGCAAAGCCTTCACCCCAAAGCTCGATACGGCGCTGCAGCAGAACGTCATCAACTGTTACAGAAGCCTTATTCCAGCTGGGCTGACGGTTCTTCATCAGTTCAGCCATCACAGTAGCTGCCTCGGCGTTCTTACCCTGACGTGCCAGAGCCTCAGCCTCGATGAGTACCATCTCAGCTGCACGCATGTAGATGTAGTGCATAGTCCAGCTACCGTCGTTGCCGAACTTCAAGTTAGCATAAGGTAGTTTGGCACCAGCAGTAGGCTGGCTGGCATCACCCTCGGGACCATTGAACAAAGTCTTACGATAGTCATCATCAGGAATCTGATCGTAAAGGCGCTTGTCTATCAGCTTTGCACTGTAGGCTAGACCTGCATAGCCGGGAGCCAGATTGGAGATGTGAGAGAAGAAAGAGGCATAGGCCGTCTGGGTCTCAGAGTTGTGAGCAAAGCCCCACATCACATCTGATGCCGTCACTCTCATAAAGCCATCGTGAAGAGCGGCATTGTCACGCTGAGTATATCCCTGACGTGCAGCGCGAGCTGTAGTTGCGGCGGCATCCCACTGCTGGGTGAGCAGATAGAAACGTGCAAGCAGACCGCGAGCCACGCTCAGGTCGATGTAATTCTTTGAGGGGCGCTTGTAGTTGGCACCTTCAAGATTTACCACAGCTGCCTCAAGGTCCTTCTTTGCCTGATCGAGCACATCACCGATTGTATTACGACCCTTAAGTCCATCAAGCTGATCGGCAGTATAGCCATCGGCAGTCGTCAGAATCAGAGGCACACCAGGGGCATTGCGGTTAATGGTACCATCCGTGTTCATATAAGTCTGGAAAATCTGTGCCAGATAGGCATAGGCATTACCACGAATGGCTAAAGCCTGACCTAACAGCCCTTTCTCGCCTTCGGTTTTTGCGCCCTCAGGATAAGAACTGATGATATCGTTGGCCTTTGCAATATCAGTGTAGTGGAATCCCCACTCCTCACGCGTACGGCGATAAGTCGTCATACGGTTATCGAAATCGTAGTCATAACCAAACCAGTGGAACCCATTGATGGCAATATCCTCGCTCATCATGTCCTTGGCCAGCAATGAAGACATCAGTCCGAAAGAGTCGTGAGAGCCCTGAAACTCCACCTGCCATGACCACATGCCATTAAGGAACACGTCCGGATTGCGTCCGGCTACCTCACCTGCAGTCTCCGCATCGAGGTGGCGCGTATAATCCGTATCAAGATAGTCGCTTCCGCACGAGCCGAGCGCCAGTGTCAGAAGAGCCATTGACATATATTTTAATACTTTCATATTGCTTCTTGTTTTATGTTTGATAATTTAGAATGACAGATTGACGCCCACGGAGTAAGAGCTGAGGGCTGAATAACCTGCATACTGATTGTAACCGCTAAAGCTATAGCGTGGATCGAAGCCCTTACGCTTAGAGACGAGCCAAATGTTGTCACCGGTCAGATAAACACGAAGGTTACTGATACCAGCGGGTGCGAGCCACTTCTTCGGGAAGGTATAGCCCACCGTGATGTTACGCAGACTGAAGTATGATCCCTTGGTCAGGAAATAGTCTGACGAAGAATCGATGCTTGAACTCTGGCTACCGAAGCTCAGAGCAGGAATATCCGTATCAGTGTGGGCAGGTGTCCAGCGGTTGAACATATCCTTATGGAAGTTCTGGCCGTTGTCGCCAGCGTTCATCAACTCTGCATACTGATAGTCCCATGCCCAACCGCCAAGTTGGAAGGCTGTGGAGACGCTCAGGTCGAAACCATAGGCATTCAGTGTCGTAGAGAAACCACCTGTCAGGTCAGGAATAGCCGACTTGCCAGTCTTGCGGAGCGTAGCCTCAGAGGCATTGTTCACGATATCGATGCTCTCAACAATGGGCTCACCGTTATCATCACGCACATAGTTGCCGCTCTCATCGGTCTTGTAGTTGTACTTGTTGTACTGGGGCAGACCGTTTGTGGGGTCAACACCAACATACTCATAGCGGTACCAGTCGTAGAGGCTACCGCCGAGCTGACGCCAGTAGCGACCAGCCTGATAGCCGTCGGGGAACTCTGAAGCGGGCTTAGAGTCTGGCAGCTTAGTCAGCTTATTCGAGTAGTGTGTCAGGTTCAGGGCTGCATTCCATGTGATATCCTTCGTCTTGATGATGTCGCCACTGATTTCAATCTCGATACCTGTATTCTTCATGTTCATCTCGTTACGCCATACATAGTTTGGCTTACCCTCTGATGCTGCAAGCGGGCTCTGATAGAGCATGTCGCGGGTCTCCTTGATAAAGAACTCGAAGCCGACATTCAGACGGTTCCAGAAACCAGCCTCAACACCGACGTTGAAGTTGCGGCTCTTCTCCCATGTAACGTCTGAGTTACCACGCAGCCACTTGCTGAAAGCTGCGGCGCCATCCACACGGTTGACGGAATAGAGGTCTGAATACACGTGAATCAGGTCATAGCCCTCATCGTCGAGCAGGTGATCGTTACCTTGTGTACCATAGCTGATTTTCAGCTTCAGGTTGTTCAGCCAGTTTACATCCTTCAGGAAATTCTCTTCCTTCAGGCGCCAAGAAGCACCGACAGCCCAGAACGTACCCCAGCGGTTGTCCTTGTGGAAACGTGAGCTACCGTCGCGACGGATACTTGCTGTAGCATAGTACTTGTCGGCATAGTTATACTCACCCTTTGCGAAGTAACCCTCGAGAGCATACTCCCAAGAGTAGCTGGTCATATCCTGATACTGGGCGGCATTGGCAAACTCAGGATTTGAAGGATCTGAGAACTGAGTCATCTGACCATAGAAATAGCGATACTTATCGTTCTTGTTCTCATGGCCAAGCAGCACGTGTACGCCGTGTTTGCCAAATGAGTGGTTCCAGTCGAGCAGCTGGTTTACGTTCAGCGCACCCTTGCGATAGGTCTCCTTATAACCACGTCCGCCAACACTCAGAGCATCACCACCTATTGGTGTCATAAGCTCGGTGTACCAACCGTTATAGACGTCATAAGCCACATTAGCTGTGAACTTGAAATCATCCAGGAATGTCCACTCGAAATAGCCGCGAGAACTTACGTTGTCGCGCTCATTGCGCTGGATGTTTGCCTCAGCAGCAGCCAGCGGGTTCTGCTCAGAGGCGTAGGGGCGCACGTACTGAGTACCCCAGTCATACTGCCGCTCACCTTTGTTGTCAAGCCACAGGCTGCCATCCTCCTTGTAGAGATAGATAGGATAGATCGGCGCAATGTTCTGTGAGAACATGAAGATGTTAGAATAGTTACTCTGGGTATCACCGAATGTCTTATAGTCAGTGTGTGAATAGGCAATGTTGCCACCTACACGGATGTGCTTGCCGATGTTCTGGTCAACCTTTACACGACCATTATAACGTGTAAATCCAGAACCTACCATGTAACCATTATCTTTCAGATAACCCAGAGAAGCAAATACCTTGGTATTCTCACTGCCAGCAGTGATGGTGGCTGTGTATTCCTGACGGGTACCATTCTCAAATGGGTCTTTTGTCCAGTCATCGCTCCATTTGCGCTGTGTAGCATTGGGGTTGAGCTTACCAGTCAGCGGATCAATCAGCTCATTGTCAGCCACACCTTTGAAGATATTGTATTTCAGGTTGCCGTCAATCAAGTGCTGTGCAGCATACTGAGAAGCGCCTGCGTAGCCCATTTGGGGAGCAAGAGAGTTACGATATGACTCATACATCATCTCATAGTACTCACCCGGATCGGTGACGATATCGTAGTTACCAACACCACGGGCATTGAAACCATAGCGGGCATCGAAATTGATGTTTACCTTACCAGCCTTACCGCTCTTGGTGGTAATCATGATCACACCGTTAGAACCACGTGCACCGTACATTGAGTTGGCAGCAGCATCCTTCAAGATGGTCATCGACTCGATATCCTGAGTAGGAATAGAGTTCAGAGACATTTCGTAAGGCACACCGTCAACGACAATCAGCGGCTGCTGACTGGCATTGATAGAACCTATACCACGGATACGAATCTGAGCATCAGCACCAGGCGTACCATTAGAAGAGGCAATCTGCACACCGGCAGCAGCACCCTCGAGGGCCTTACCCAGGTTGCTCACCTGCATCTTCTCCAGGCTCTCACCCTTCACGGTAGCAGCAGAACCAGTAAACGAAGACTTCTTCTGCGTACCATAGGCCACGACGATCACCTCGTCGAGGGCTGCGGCATCGCTCTTCAGGAAGATACGCATACCGTTCTTGGCAGTCACAGTCTTCGGCTCGAAGCCAAGGTAAGAGACGGTGATCGTCTTCGAACCTGCAGGCATAGCCAATGAGAAACGGCCATTTACGTCAGTCAACATACCGGTACTGGTTCCATCAACCTTGACAGCACAGGAACAGGGCGGCTAAAAACATCGTTAGTCTTTTTTTCATAAATTCTCTCTCTTTTGGTTATTAAATTAATATAATAATGTATAAATAGTCATATCTAGTATCCACCTCCGGCGCAGAGGTGTGCAAGTAATCTGCTAAATTTGATAACTTTGCAAAGAAAAAAGTTTGGTGCCTATGTCTATAAATATTAAAATTGAATTCCATATTCATCTCAAAGAAAATGAAAAAAATACACACACAGATATTGAGCCTCTAATGTCAAAGGCTTTCTGTACGTTAGCAGAGCAACATATCGAAAGTCTGAGAAATCAAAGAACGCCCTCAACTATTGAGAATTACCTAACTGCATTGAGTTCATTTCGCAGTTTCCTTGTCCATACTAAAACTATAGTTCCGCTTGATGCTGATATATTCGAAAAATACGAACACTATTTGAGGGGCTCCAATTTGAAGCCGAATACTACTTCCTGCTATATGCGCTCCCTGCGCTCCTTGGCTATCAGGATATTGGGGGATGAGGCTCGCAAGATGTTCTGTAAAGTTTATACAGGTCGTGCAATTACCGAAAAACGCTCCTTGCCGGTAGAGGATTTTGCCAGCCTGCGCTCACTTACATTGAAACCAGGCAGTTCCCTTGCTCTCACCCGCGACCTATTCCTGTTCAGTTTCTATGCTATGGGGATGCCTTTTGTGGATATGGCCTTCCTGCGGCGAGATCAGATTTCAAACGGGCGGATGACCTATTATCGTCATAAGACAGGTCAGCATATATCCGTAAAAATCGAACCGTGTATGCAGGATATTATCAGCCGATATGAGTTATCTGATTCTGATTATGTATTCCCGCTTTTGTCTTCTGACGACCCAGTTGCTGCCTATGAAGAGTATCTATTGGCACTTAACCGTTATAACCGTACATTGAAGAGGTTAGCAAAGAAAGCAGGACTCGTGTGCAAGCTGACTTCCTATGTAGCCCGTCACTCCTGGGCTAGCGCTGCTTTTAGCAACAATGTCGATATGCCTGTCATTTCAAAAGCTCTGGGACATGCAAACCCTCGCAACACGCTTATTTATATACGCCAACTCAGTGATGAACAGCTTGCAACTGCGAATCACCGATTACTTGATTTGATTCTAAAGTAACCTCACTAACCTCACTTAACCTTACTTAAATACTGATATAAAGGGCATTTGAGGCGAGTGAGGTTTGACGGGCTAACCTCACTTTAACCTCACTTCCATATTCATTTCTTAATGAAAAGATTAAGAGATGCAAGTGAGGTTCGGGTGAGGTTGAAGTGAGGTCTGGGTGAGGTTAAATCTGCCTACCTCACTCGCCCGATCCCCTTTGTTTATAGGTGTTTCTGGAAATTGGGGTGAGGTTAGCGGCATTGCATATATATTCATAGGCTTACGAACATTTGCTGGTAGGCCTAAGAAAAATTGTTCCCTAGGTAGGGAATAAATATTTCCTAGGCATAGAGGAAAGTAACATCGGCATCATTCAAATAGTTGTATAGATATGCATTCAGCCGAGAATTCCAAAATACTAATGACTTGTCATCAAAGAAAAGGCTCATTAGAACATTTTGCAAATAAAACACTTTTTTAACTTTCATCTTGACATAAATCAAGGCAAATGCAAAAAAATGTGCTCGAAACGGCCTGAAATGTGATTTTTTTATAAAATTATTCGTTTTTTAGAAACTTATGCATTATTTTTGCAGCCTGAACCTCTCATAAAGGCGCGGAAAGTGATGACCTCTGCGCCGGAGGTGGGCACAAAACATGACTATTTTATACATTATTATATTAATTTAATAACCAAAAGAGAGAGAATTTATGAAAAAAAGACTAACGATGTTTTTAGCCGCCCTGTTCCTGACAATGGGAACGGTATGTTGACTGACGTAAATGGCCGTTTCTCATTGGCTATGCCTGCAGGTTCGAAGACGATCACCGTCTCCTATCTGGGTTATGAGCCGAAGACCGTAACAGCCAAGAACGGCATGCGTATCTTCCTGAAGAGCGACGCCGCAGCCCTCGACGAGGTGATCGTTGTGGCTTACGGTACTCAGAAGAAGTCGGCCTTCACCGGTTCGGCTGCTACAGTCGATTCTGAGGAACTGTCAAAGCACATCACAACGAACGTAGCTGACGCTCTCGTCGGTTCAGTCAGCGGTTTCCAAATGCGTGGTACCTCTGGTGCACCTGGTTCCGATTCTGGTAAGATGAATATCCGTGGTATTGCTTCTTTGTATGCAGAAACCGACCCACTAATCATTGTGGATGGTGCACCTTATTCAGCTTCGCTGTCGAATATTCCACAGGGTGATATCGAGAGCATCTCCGTACTGAAGGATGCTGCATCTGCCGCACTATACGGTGCTCGTGGTGCTGCCGGTGTTATCATCATTACAACCAAGAAGGGTAAGACTCAGGATGCTATCATCAACGTGGATATGAAGTGGGGCGCAAGCTCTCGCTCTGTACCCGACTATGATGTATTCAAGGATCCGGGTGAGTATTATGAGGCTTACTACAACCAGCTCTACAACTACCGCTACTACGGTCAGGGCTATTCTGCTGAGGCAGCCAACGCATGGGCTAACTCTACTATGCTGTCACAGCTGGCCTACAACGTATATACAGTACCCGACGGACAGCAGCTCATCGGTATGGACGGCCGTCTGAATCCCAATGCCAAGCTGGGTCGTACCTATGAATATGAGGGAGAGAAATTCTATATGACTCCCGATGACTGGAACGACGAGGCTTATCGCACCGCTCTGCGTCAGGAATATAACGTGAGTGTCAGCGGCGGTAACACGCGTTCATCGTTCTATGTAAGTGCCGGCTATCTGAAAGAAGACGGTATCATCAAGCCTTCAAGCTTTGAGCGTTTCACATCTCGCGTAAAAGCTGACTACCAGGCCCGTGAATGGCTAAAAGTCGGTGCTAACCTGAGTTACACACACTCTACAACAGAGTCGAACGCCAACTTGAGCAACGATCAGCTCGGTTCTACTAACGTGATGTACTATACGTCCAACATCGCTCCAATCTATCCTGTATATGTTCGTGGGGTCGATGAAAACGGGAACCCCTATATTCGCACTGATTCAAACGGTTTCCAGCAGTATGACTATGGTGTGCCTGCTACAAACTACAAGGGCAACCCGACCCGTACATTCCTTGCTACAGGTAACCCGATTGGTGCCAACAACCTGAACAACGTTAATTCTTCAGGAAACAAATTCACTGGTAACTTCAGTATCGATGTCGATATCACAAAATGGCTGAAGTTCAATTCTACTAATACGCTTGACTTCGGTCAGACTGCTTACTCTGACTACGAGAATCCGTTCTATGGCCCGAAGGTTGGTGTCAACGGTTCTATCCAGAAATATCAGAACAATACATTCCGTCAGAATTATCTCCAGACTCTGACCTTCAGCAAGGAATTTGGCCAGCACGGTGTCAATGTGATTCTTGGTCATGAGTGGTATAAGACACAGACTAAGTACCTGAATGCAGAACGTACTGGTGGTTTTTCACCGGATGTACCAGAAATCAACGCTTTCGCAACGATGTCGGGCTCTAACTCTTACACCACGACCTATAATGTGGAGGGTTACTTCGGCAGTGCTCAGTACAATTTCGCAGAAAAGTATTTCGCTTCAGCATCTTATCGTCGTGACGCGACATCACGCTTTGCAAAGGATCACCGTTGGGGTAACTTCTGGTCAGTAGGTGCCGCATGGCTGATCAACAAGGAGAAGTTCTTCAATGTTTCTTGGGTTGACCAGCTGAAACTGAAGGCTTCTATCGGTCAGCAAGGTAACGATAACATTGGTAACTGGGGTTATACAGACCTTTATTCACTTGTTAAGGCTAGCGACGCCTCTATGTCACCGACATTCTACCGCGTAGGTAATGAGGATATCACTTGGGAAACCACAACCAACTTCAACATTGGTATTGAGTTTGCTCTCCTGAAGAACCGCCTGACTGGTAGCATCGATTTCTATAACAAGAAGACCACCGACCTGCTTTTCTGGCTTTCAATTCCTGAGTCAATGGGTAGCCGCGGTTACTACGGCAACCTTGGCGACATCCGTAACCGTGGTATTGAGCTGACGCTGAGCGGCGATATCATCCGCACAAAGGAGATCACCTGGAACCTGACTGGTAACATCGCTCACAATAAGACCAAGATCCTGACCTTGCCTGATTCCAAGAAGGGTGAGAATGGCGGCTTTGCTGAGACTGGCGCGAATATCCAGCTCTGGTATGCCGAGGGCGGCGAGCTCTTCACACCGTTCCTTCGCAAATATGCTGGCGTAAACGAGCAAGGACAAGCCCTCTATTGGGTTGACGAAGACTTGTTCGACGCTAATGGCGCAGCCATCACCAGCCGTCCCGGACAGAAGGAGTCATACACGACGACAGACTATAGCAAAGCTTCACGCTATGCCTTCGACTCTCTGCTGCCGCTCTTCAATGGTGGCTTCTCAACTTCTGTTTCGCTTTATGGCTTTGATGCTTCTGCTTCGTTTGAGTATCAGATTGGCGGTAAGGTCTATGACTACCACTACCAGTCGCTGATGGGTCCTGTGTCAAGCACACCTAATGGCGCAAACTTCCACAAGGACATCCTGAAGTCTTGGACACCGAACAATACGAGCAGCGACATTCCTCGCTTCCAATATCAGGATCAATATACGGCTTCCAGCTCTGACCGTTGGCTTACCAACGCCAGCTACCTGGCTTTCCAGTCGTTTACAGTCGGCTATACCTTGCCAAAGGAGTGGATTTCCAAGCTGCAGCTGACCAAGCTTCGCGTATATGTTGCCGGTCAGAACCTGGCTCTCTGGAGTGCCCGCAAGGGTCTTGACCCCCGTTACTCTTACGAGGGAACTGAATATATCAACACATACGCACCAGCACGTAACATCTCTGGTGGTATTCAGGTAACATTCTAAATAAAAGAGGCAATAGAATATGAAAAAGATATTAATGTTTGTAATGACTGTTGTAGCAACATTGACGCTTACAACAAGTTGTATAGAAGAGGTTGATCCGCAGACCAATACGGTAACTGCAGCTCAGGCAGCTGCCGCTCCAGGAGCCTACGACAACTTCGTGAACGCTATCACTTCGTCGCTTGCCGGTGAGTTTACCTATGGCGGCAAAGACAATACCTATCCGTATGACTTCGGCTATCCCTCATTCTTCCTTCAGAGAGACGTGATGGGACAGGATATTGTACCTGCTGGTGACAACAACTGGTTCTCCACTTGGTATGAGTATTTCACCGGCCTTGGTCCGACAACTGCTCGTAGTCAGATTCCCTGGACATACTATTATGGCTGGATTAAGAGTTGTAACACTGTTCTCTCTATGGCTGGAGCTGAACCCAATGACAAACAAAAGACCGGTGCTGGTATAGCTCACGCCATGCGTGCTATGTTCTACATGGACCTCGCTCGTATGTTCGCCAACACCTCTTACGGTCAGAATCCTGAAGCAGAGACTGTGCCCATCATCAAAGAGACCACAACAGCTGCAGAAGCTACCAACAATCCACGTGCCTCCTACAAGGATATGTTCGCATTTATCCTTGAGGACCTGAATGCTGCAGAGACTCTGCTCGCAGGCTATGAGCGTACCGATGTCTATACACCTGACGTTTCTGTAGTCTATGGCCTGAAGGCTCGTGCCTATCTGACAATGGAGGATTGGGCTAACGCTGAGAAGTATGCCAAACTGGCTCAGAACGGCTATGCAGCTATGACTGAGGATGCCTATACCGACCGCGCTACAGGCTTCAACACACCTAACAGCTCTTGGATGTTTGGAACACGCTACAAGGCAGATAGTCCTAACGTGCTTCTTAACGATGGTGACTCTTCCTGGGGGTCTCAGATGGTTATCGAGATTACTGACAAATCTGGTTGCGGTTATGCAGCCAACTATGGATCCCCTAACCTGATTGACCGTCATCTTTATGAGACGATTCCTGCAACAGACTTCCGTAAGAATTGCTTCGTTGATTTTGCCATCGACAATCTCGGCTCAAAGGCAGAGAAGATTGAGGCTTTAGGTGCTTATTCAGATGTTCCTGCCGCTGTCTATAACGCAGGTCATGATGCAAGTAGCTATGGCGCTGTAGGTGGCTTGGAACTTAAGTTCCGCGCTAACGGCGGTATCGACGGAAACAATAACCAGTACATTGGCTTTGCGGTGTCAGTTCCTTTGATGCGTGTCGAGGAGATGATGCTGATTGAGGCTGAGGCTGCTGGCCGTCAGGATGAGGCTCGTGGTATTGCCCTTTTAACTGCTTTTGCCAAGACGCGTGATGCTAACTATCAGTACGGCTCACATGATGAGGCTTATGGTAACACTACTACCAGTAAGTTTGTGAACGAGGTATGGTGGCAGCGTCGTGTCGAACTTTGGGGAGAGGGATTCGCAACTTTCGACATCAAGCGTCTGAACAAGGGTATTATCCGCAGCTATGCAGGTACCAACCATATGGAGACTATGCGTTTTAACACGACATCAGCTCCAGACTGGATGAACCTATGTATCGTACAGACTGAGACGAACTACAACACGGCTTGTACCAACAACCCTGTTGCCGTACGTCCTGAAGGCGACTCTCCTGAGCACCCTTGGTAAATTCATAAATAACAATTAAAGTGATTAAAATATGAAGAAATATACGAACAGACTCTTCCTAGCCCTTCTTGCAATGACAGCAATGACGGCTTGTAAGGAAGATCCAGGCACGAACCCTGGTGGAGATTCCACTCCAAATGCTGTTGTTTATCAGTACACTGCTGGTGACGGATATAATGCAGATAATGACTGTTTCCTTCGTGTCACTACCAACAGCGCGACAGAATCAGTTTATTATCTGGCAGAGCTGACCTCAGCTTATGAAGCTCGTAAACAGAGTGGTGAAGCGCTGGCAGAATATGTGGTAGCCAATGGTCAGAAAATTGATGGTCTGGGGGCCAATGCTTCTAAAGACTTCTACGTTACAGATCTGCACGGCTACTATACTATCAGTGTAGCTGCTATCAGTGGTGGTAGCAAGACCGTAAAGTCAACTACGTTTGCAGGACTTGACTACAAGACGATTGGAACGGGTACCTACTCTCCTTATTTCACAGCTGCTACAGGTTCTGTAGATGCTGATGGTAATGCGATTGGTGATACTGAGGTCAAAGTTGAGTATTCTGAAGTAGGTGACCGCTATCGTATTACAGGCGCATGGACTGATGGGGTGCAATTCTCATTCTCGCCATCTTCTGGTGCCGTTTATCCTTCATCCATTGTGACTGGTGCCCTTCACCCAAAATATGGCGCTGTTTCAGCAACAGCAGGAACTGTTAGTCAAGAAGATGACAAGACATTTGTCTTCACGTTCACATGGCGTGTATCTGCTGGCTCATTCGGTCAGTATGATGATGTTCTATATCTAGACTAAAAGTGCATAATAAAAATAAGAAGAGGCGCTTCAATAATATGAAGCGCCTCTTTTTGGACATCGCCAAGAATCTAAAGTCCATGGGGCTAAAAACCGAAGAGATCATGAAAGCCACAGGGTTTTTCTGAAGCAGAAATAGATAATCTATAAAATTTACTTATATAAATATAATTACGGGTCTCAGAAATGAGGCCCGTAATCAATTAATCCATAAAGAAGACTGCTTACTTCACCAGGATGACGAGATACTTGCTGGTGGCCCAGAATGCTTCGGGGTTGGTGATGCGAAGCACGTACTGCTTATTGGCATCGCGCTGCAACGTGTAAGAGCTGGCGGGATGACTTGTCAGAATCTCAGCTGACTTGCTGTAAAGCTTAATCTCCTTGTCGATACGGATGTCGATCTTAGTAAAGTACTCCTTATTGAAGTTAGAACGGAGCACCTCGCCAGAGCTCAGGATATTCTGTTCCTTCAGCTCCTTCTTGGTGCCGAATACGAACCAACCTGAATGAAGAGCCTTATCCTGAGTGTTAATCGTCTGCTGCTTCTCAGTGTTATCAGCCGTCAGATTGGTGACATTAGTATTCAGGTCGGCCACCTTCTCATCGAGCTCAGCGATGTGGATGTCTTTTTTGTCGAGTTCTTCACGGAGTGTCTGGATCTGCTTGTCCTTCGTCTCCATCTGCTGTGTCAGATTGTCGATGATCTTCTTCAGCTGAGTGCCCTTCACAGTACTCTCACGCACCTGCTGCTTCAGCTTGTTGATGAGCTCCTTGTTCTGCTTCATGGCAGCCTGGATGAACTGCATATTCTCCTTGATGCGCACCATCGTGTTTGTTCCTTCACCCTGCTTGGCAAGTGTCACACGACTCTGAGCCTCAGTAATCTCACGGAATCCCTCCTCGATATCACTCAAGGTGGTCATCATGTCGTTGATCTCATTGTCTTTCTGGGCAATAATCTGTTCGAGTGAATCTCGCTGCTGTGTAGCAGCAACCTCGGCCTTCTTAACGGCCTCCTGGTTACAACTAGCCATCGCAAATGCGCCGATGGCGAGAATAAATAGTTTTTTCATACCTTATTTATTTATACAATACTTTTTATTTCGTTTTATCACATCCGGCGAGGATAATCACTATCTCGCCTTTGGGTTCTTTCTCCTTGAAATGGGCTATCACCTCTTCGAGCGTACCTCGAACACTCTCCTCGTGGACCTTGGAGATCTCGCGGCAGACGCTGACCTGACGGTCGCCGCCATAGGTCTCTGCAAATTGCTGGAGGGTCTTCACCAGACGGTAAGGCGACTCATAGAAGATCATCGTACGATCCTCGTCTTTCAGCGACTCGAGCTTCGTCTGGCGCCCTTTCTTCTGTGGCAGGAAGCCTTCGAAAGCAAAGCGATCGCAGGGCAGGCCGCTCGACACCAAAGCCGGCACAAAGGCCGTAGCGCCTGGCAGGCACTGCACCTCTACCCCAGCCCTGACGGCTTCACGCACCAGGAAAAAACCTGGATCGCTGATGCCTGGCGTACCTGCATCGCTGATCAAAGCCACATTCTCGCCTGCCAGCAGACGGTTGACAATACCTGCTGACGTACCATGCTCATTAAACTTATGGTGCGACATTAAAGAGTTTTTAATCTCGTAATGCTTCAGCAGGATGCCCGAAGTCCGGGTATCTTCCGCCAGCACGAGATCCACCTCTTTTAAGATACGGACGGCACGGAAGGTCATGTCTTCCATATTGCCTACTGGGGTCGGAACGATATACAATATGCCCATATCGGGGGCAAAATTAAAGCAAATAATCAGAATAGACAAAAAAAGCGGCAAAAACTTTGCAATTTTTAAAATGATTTACTAATTTTGCCACCATTATGACAGAATTTGTGACAGGAGAGGCCCATCGCCCGGGTAGAATAGAGGTGGTTTGCGGTTCCATGTTCTCTGGTAAGACGGAGGAGCTGATCCGCCGTTTGCGCCGTGCGCAGTTTGCCAAGCAGAAAGTGGAGATATTCAAACCTGCCATCGACGTGAGATACTCTGAGGAAGATGTTGTAAGCCACGACCAGAGTCATATTCAATCGACACCCATCGACTCTTCGGCAAGTATCCTGCTGCTATCCTCTGACTGTGACGTAGTAGGCATCGACGAGGCCCAGTTCTTCGACATGGGGCTGCCTGATGTCTGCAACGAGCTTGCCAACAACGGTGTCCGCGTGATTATCGCTGGACTCGACATGGACTATAAAGGCGTACCTTTCGGGCCAATGCCTGCACTATGCGCCATCGCAGACGATGTCACCAAGGTGCATGCCATCTGTGTGCGCTGCGGCAATCTGGCCTACGTGAGTCATCGAACGGTGCAGAGCTCCCAGCGCGTACTCCTCGGTGAGACACAGGAGTACGAGCCGTTATGTCGTGAATGTTACCAAAAAGCTATACAAGAAGAAAATGACAAATGAAACCATTACCTTTGACCGCGTGGTTCGCTGGGTCGGAGCAGGCTTGTTAGTGATAGCAATCCTACTGCTGCTCCACTACTTGAGCAATGTGTTGTTACCGTTTTTCATTGCTTGGTTTTTCGCCTACCTGCTTTACCCGATGGTAAAATTCGCTGACAACAAGTTGCATCTGCCACGAGCCTTGAGTATTATCCTCACGCTAATTGTCGTCATCGCCATCATTTCGGGGATTGTCTATCTGATCATCCCTCCGATGATCGAGCAGTTTGAGAAACTGGGAAATCTCGCCACCGACTATATCCATAAGTCTGCTCATATCGACGACATCCCCACTGCCATCTCAGAATGGATCAACGAGAACCATGCTGACATAGAGTCGTTCTTCAAGAGCAAGGACTTCACCGAAGGACTGAAGGCTGTGATGCCACGCCTCTTCAATTTCCTCGGACAGACCTACAGTGTCATCGTCAGCGTGATTGCCTCTTTCATCGCCCTTTTGTATATGTTCTTCATCCTGCTCGACTACGAGTACCTGACAGACAACTGGATCAAGATATTCCCGAAGAAGAGCCGTCCATTCTGGGAGGAGCTGATGGTTGACGTAGAACGGGAACTGAACAACTATATCCGCGGACAGGGTCTCGTTGCCCTCTGCATGGGTGTACTATTCTGCATCGGTTTCACCATCATCGACTTCCCGATGGCCATCGGCCTGGGCATCATGATTGGCATCATGGATCTCGTGCCTTATCTGCACACTTTCGCCCTGATACCCACCGTGCTGCTTGCCCTGCTGAAGTCAGCTGATACGGGTCAGAACTTCTGGATTATCCTCATCATGGCCCTCGCCGTGTTCCTGATAGTCCAATTGATATGCGACATGATTGTCACACCAAAGGTGATGGGAAAGGCCATGGGCCTCAACCCCGCCATTCTGCTGCTTAGCCTCTCTGTGTGGGGTGCATTGCTCGGCTTTATCGGGCTGATTATCGCCCTGCCGCTGACTACATTGCTCATCGCCTACTACCAGCGATATGTGACAAAAGAGGAGGAAATTGTTAAAGAAGACGACGATTCTGCCGACTAAAACAAGCGGAAAAAGCAAAAATCTCCAAATAAATTTGGCAGATTCAAAAATTCATTGTACCTTTGCAGCCGATTTCGCAAGGAATCATTAAGGTTGATCCGTTAGCTCAGTCGGTAGAGCACAACACTTTTAATGTTGGGGTCTTGGGTTCGAGCCCCAAACGGATCACTTTTAAAAATCGGCAAATGATTGATTATCAACCGTTTGCCGATTTTCTTGTATCCCAAATGCACCACTTTTGCACCACTTAGCCCTTACAACAAGGTTTTACAAACTGGCCTATATACCACGAAATGGCTCATTAACACTTATTAGAGGTGTTCCAGCAACTCTCTGCCCTTCTTCGTTAGATAGTATGATTGCATTGGGTGATTTGGAATTTCTGGGTACAGCATAGCAATATATCCTTCCGACAGATTGGGATTGATGTAGTTGTTTACAAAGCTCTTCCTGTCTCTAAGGTGCATACCTTCCATTAACATCTTAAGGTTCGCCCCATTCTCTCCTATGATTGAGAAGAATGTCTTTAGCTTTTGAGCCCTATTATCCTTTGAGGTTGTGGGGTTGAGGGGTGAACTTGTGGGGTTGTGGGGTTGTGGGGTTGTGGGGTTGTATGGTTGTATGGTTGCGCGTTTGAACGTAACCCATACGAAGGCAGCGTTTTGATTGAACTCTGGCTCCGGTAGATTAGCTTTCTTGCAGGCATCAACCATACGACTTACGCCACTACCCCAGTTTTCCAAGAACGTAGTTTTGAACAGCACATCGGCAATAGTCGGGTTCTGAGGATATGAATGATGGGATTGCTTGATGGTCTCAACTGTCAATTCGTCTGGCAAATGGCCAGTATTCTCAATCTCTACACGATCATCATAGATAGCGATGCCAACAGAACTACTTGTATTATGGAACATCCTGTGACAAAGGGCATTTGTCAGGGCCTCACGCAACGCTTCTGCAGGAATCTCAAGTTTCTCTTCTCTCGTAAAGCCCACTATCTTGCCACTGAGTGAAAGATGTTTGAAGAAGAACGCCATACCAGCATCAAGCAAAGTGAAGAAGTTGCCATATGCTCTTTGGTTATCGATAAATTCCATCTTGTCGTTGCCACGAAAGCGAGCCATACGAAGCAAGAACTGAGGGAACTGACTTGTATCTCGAAGGAATAATGCTGCTGCTGCATTTTTCAGTTTCCCATTTGTGGTAAGTTTCAATTTCTCAACAAGACTCTCCGTAGTTTCCATTAGTGATGATTCTGGCATCCTACCACGTTCCACGCCAAGCCGGACACCACCACGAATACGCTGTTCCTCCAAATCTGCGATGGTGATGCCTTCGCAAATATGATCTTCCCACTTATAGCGATTAGACTTGCTGCGCATCAGACGGTCTTCAAAGATTTCCCGAGGCATGACCACTGTCGTACTTTCTATCCGCATATAGGGCTTATTGTCGTATGTAAATGGCGCGTCCCAATAAGAAGGGGCATTCAAATGGATAGCAATTACCTGATAGCCTGGACGATCTGGCACATCAATGTATTCAACAGGCAGGTCTATCAATGGCTCCAGTTTTGCTATCTCTCTGGCAATCTCCTTTCGCGTGTTGTCAGTAACCTCCTGTCCCAATATCTTCAGTGTCGTTGGGGCAATACCAAAGAACACCCAGCCACCAGCAGTATTGAGGAAGGCACAAGCAGAACGCATACCATCCTTCAACTCGCCCGTTGTTTTCTTCATCTCCAACGTACGAGTCTCATCACCTTGTATGATAACTTTTACTTCCTCTATTGTCATAATTGCTATTATTTTGTTAATGCATTTGCAAAAGTACACAAAATCGAGCAAAAATCCAAAAATTATTATAGTTAATGAGGTAGAACTACAGCTATTTGCGTTTTTAACATCCTGAATAAGATATTTTGGACACTTTGCTTATGGCTGTTCTGTTCGTTTATTAAACGCTACCACATATAACGTACAAAAGTGACTGTACCTTTGTTTGGACGGATAATAAGAGAATCATTAAACTCTTTCTCATAGTTTAAAGAATTAAAGACA
>OMZO01000015.1 GCA_900315525.1 uncultured Prevotella sp.
CCATCCTGAGCCTTGATACCAGCGTAGATATCTATGTCTTTAAATTGTTTACGCATCATTCAATTCTCCTATTCTTTAAATACCAAGTTTCTGATTATACTCTTTGAGGGTTTCGAGGACGTTGCACTTGACGTGGATGTAGTTCTCGATGCCGGCGGCCTTGAGGTCTTCCATGCAGGCGGGAGCACCAGCCACGACGAACATGGCACGGCCGTTCAGATACTTGAAGGCGGGAATAGCATATTCCGCATACTCATCATCAGAAGAACAGATGACCACGATGTCGGCCTTGGCCTCGAGGGCAGCATCAACACCCTCCTCAACAGTCTTGAAACCGAGGTTGTCGATCACCTTATAGCCGGCGCAGGCCAGGAAGTTGCAAGAGAACTGTGCACGGGCCTGACGCATGGCCAGGTTACCGATGGTCAGCATGAAGGCTGTTGGCACCTTGGTTTCCTCAGTGTGGATACGCAGATCCTCGAAGTCGGCAGCGAGGCGCGTGCTCTCGATGGCCTTGAAGGCTGGCTCCTCAGTGTCGGCATGGCCACAGCAGCAACCGCAGGCCTGGGCCTTCTTGCCTTCGCTCTTCTCGGTGAAGTTCGGGAACTGGTTGGTACCCAGCAGGAACTCCTTGCGCTTGGCAGCGTCACCATGACGCTTCACGTTGGTCGCATTGATGTCGTCCTGAACAGTACCAGCCTTGACAGCTGCGAGGAAGCCTCCCTCCTCTTCTACCTTCAGGAAGATCTTCCACGCCTCAGTGGCGAGGGCATCCGTCAGATGCTCGATGTAATATGAACCAGCAGAAGGATCGACGATACGGTCGAAATGACTCTCCTCCTTGATGAGCAACTGCTGGTTGCGGGCGATACGCTCTGAGAAGTCGGTAGCCTGCTCGTAAGGCGCATCAAACGGGGTGACCACCATCGAGTGGATACCACCGAGGGCAGCACTCATGGCCTCTGTCTGAGAACGGAGCAGATTGACATAGCTGTCGAAGAGCGTCTGATTGTACTTCGACGTCGTGGCGTTCACGCACATCTTGCAAGCCTCATCGCTCTTCGGCTCATACTGCTTGACAATCTGGGCCCAGAGGAGACGGGCGGCACGGAACTTTGCAATCTCCATGAAGTAGTTCTCGCTGACCCCCATGTTGAACTTGATGCTCTGGGCAGCGAGGTCGGCATCGACACCAGCATCGACGAGCTGCTGCAGATACTCATTACCCCAAGCGAGGGCATAACCCAACTCCTGAACGATGTAGGCACCGGCATTATTGAGCGCATCGGTGCTGACAGCGATGCAACGGAAGTTAGGATACTCCTTCAGCACTTCAACAAGCTTCGGACCAAAGGCGAGCACAGGCGTGACATCCTTGCCCTTCATCACCATCTTCTGCATGGGGTCCCACTCGATAGAGCCTACCACCTTCTGTTTGTCGTAACCCTTCTCAGCGAAGTAAGCCACGAGGATCTCTGCGAGCTCCACAGCATGACGGGGACAGGTAGCGAAGTTCACCTCCACCACATCACAGAGGATCTGGTCGAGCAGCGTCTCGACAGTCTCCTTGCTGACCATCTTGCCAGGGATATGGAATCCCAGCGAGTCGATACCCTTGTTGAGGATATCGAGCGCCTTGGCATTGGCAGCCTTAGGATCTTCGCCAACCACCACGTTCTGACGAACGTACCACGCGTTAGAGTCCTTCTTGTTACCACGCACGAACGGGAACTCACCGGGGAGTGCATCGGGGGTTTTCAGATTCGCCAGGTCTTCACGGCGATAGAAGGGCTGTACATTAAAACCTTCATTGGTTCTCCATACCAGACGTTTCTGGAAGTCGGCACCTTTCAGATCAACCTGAATCTTATCAAGCCATTCCTGGGTGGTCGGCGCAGCAAACTCGGTAAAGAGTTTCTCTTTATTTGCCATAGTTCAACGATAAATTATTATATAAGTTTGTTTTAAGTTTCACTAAACAGCGGACAAAGGTACAAACTTTTTGCGCAAAAAGGCGCTTTGAATTGTGAAAGAAATAAAAAATCAGTTTTTATTCAAAATTAAATGCACAAAATCGCTTGTTGTGAGCAATTTTTAAGTAACTTTGCAGTCGAAAATTTGAGATAGGAAAATTGTTAGTATAGATTATGGATTCATTTCAATGGCTGAGAGACCTCTTTACGACTACTGACTCAGTGGCACATATCGTGCTGCTGTATGCCATCGTAATCGCGATTGGTGTCTATTTGGGGAAAATCAAGGTGTTTGGTATTTCTCTCGGTGTGACCTTTGTCTTGTTTGCCGGTATTCTGGCCGGACACATCGGTTTTACGGCGCCCACGCCCATCCTGACGTTCATGCAGGACTTCGGTCTAATCTTGTTCGTCTTTATGATTGGTATGCAGGTGGGACCGGGTTTCTTTGAGAGTTTCGGTACGGCAGGTATCAAGCTCAACGGCTTGGCGGCCTCAGCGATACTCCTGAATATCCTGGTGATGTTTGCCTGCTATTTCATCTTCTTCGACACCAGTGTCGTGACCAACCTGCCGATGATGGTCGGTACGCTCTATGGTGCCGTCACCAACACCCCTGGTCTTGGTGCTGCCAACGAGGCGCTGAACACGGCCTTCCCCAACGGAGCCCCCCAAATTGCCTCGGCCTATGCCTGTGCCTACCCCCTCGGTGTGCTTGGTATCATCGGTGCTACTATATTAATAAGGTATATATGTTACGTCAAGCTGGAGAAAGAGGAAGAACAGCTCATGGCCATGGAAGAAGGCAAGGCCAACAAGAAGCCCTATAAGATGCACCTGGAGGTGACGAACAAGTATCTGGAAGGCAAGACACTGCTGCAGGTGCATGACTTCCTGAACCGCGACTTCGTCGTCTCTCGTCTGGTACATGAAGGTGAACTGTGTATCCCTAACCGTGATACCATCTTCCACATGGGCGACCAGATGCTCATCGTGTGTGCCGAGGCCGACCAGGAAGCCATCATGGCCTTTATCGGTCCGAAGCTCGACATCGACTTCGAGCAGCAGGATCAGCCCCTCGTATCGAAGCGTATCCTGATCACGAATCCGAAGATCAACGGTAAGACACTGGCCTCGATGCACTTCTCGAGTGTGCACGGCGTGAACGTCACCCGACTGACGCGTCACGGTATGGATCTCTTCGCCTCAGCCTCTCTGCCGCTGCAGGTGGGTGACAAGATCATGGTGGTGGGTCCTGAGGACGCTGTCGATCGCGTGGCCAACCAGATGGGTAACTCCATCCGCCGTCTGAACGCTCCGAATATCGCTACGATCTTCGTGGGTATCATCCTCGGCCTGATCTTCGGTTCACTGCCATTTGCCATCCCCGGCATGCCAGTGCCCGTGAAACTCGGTCTGGCAGGTGGTCCGCTGATTATCGCCATCCTAATAGGCCGCTACGGCTATAAGATCCACCTCGTGACCTATACGACGACCTCGGCCAACATGATGCTGCGCGAGATCGGACTGGTGCTCTTCCTGGCATCGGTGGGTATCAAGGCTGGTGCGAACTTCTTCGAGACGGTCGTCGAAGGTGACGGACTGCTCTACGTGCTGACCGGTTTCCTGATCACCATCATCCCCATCCTCATCGTTGGACCGATTGCCCGTCTGAAGTTCAAGTTCAACTACTTCACGATTGCAGGTATGATTGCCGGTACCTATACCGATCCCCCTGCCCTGGCCTACGCTAACAGCATCTGCTCGAAAGAGGCACCTGCCATCGGCTACTCGACGGTGTACCCGCTGTCGATGTTCCTGCGTATCTTCACCGCACAGATCATCGTACTCTTCTTCTGTGGATAAAATAAAACTATATAATAATAACAACTAAAAAAATGACTCCATTCAGATTACTGCTCAGCGGCCTGCTGTTGACAAGCGCCATGACGATGTCCGGACAAGGTGCCAGGAACATCCGCATCAATGAGGTGCTGACCAACAACACCGCCAGCATCGTGGATGAATACGGCAACCGTGAGGCATGGATAGAGCTGGAGAACACCTCGTTCACCACCTACAACATCCGTGGCATGTACTTCACGACAGACCCAAGCGTCCTTGACCCCAAGATGAGTGTTCCTGAGCGCATCAAGCGCATGAGCGTCATCCCCAATGGTGACCCGCGCACACAGATCGGCGGCAGACAGCACCTGGTATTCTTCGGCAACTCCAATCCTGCACAGGGAAAGTTGCACCTCTCACTGGCTATCCCTATGTCTGAACCCGTATGGATCGGCTTCTATAATGGTAATGCCGTCGAACTGATTGACTCTGTCACCGTTCCGGCACTGGCTGCTGACCAGAGCTATGCACGTCATGGCAACCAATGGTCTGTGAAGTCGGCAGAGAACGTGACACCCGGCATCGAGAACTTCATCAAGACCGACGAGACCAAAGACGCCAAACTGAAGCGTGAGGATCCACATGGCTTCGGCATCACCCTGCTCGCCATGGGCATCGTGTTCTTCTGTCTGGCCGTGCTCTTCGTGTTCTTCTGGCTCTTCGGACTTCTGATGCGCCATCTCGACACCGCGAAGAAGGTGGTCAACGCCCAGCCTATCAAACCCATCACGAAGACGGTGGAGGTGACCCACGACATCGCCCATGTCACGGGTAACATCCTGCAGGACGGTCTGAAGACGAAGGGTATCGACAAGGAGGTCTATATCGCCGTTATCTCGATGGCCCTCAAGCAGTATCAGGACGACGTGCACGACGTGGAGAGTGGTATCATCACCATCAAGAGCCGCCAGACTGGCTGGAGCGATGAGTATAGTCAGATGACGCACTTCCACGACCCGTTGCAGCCACAGATTCCGCAAGGTCCGAAAATCCCCACGACACCAGAATTGAAATAAAAACATCAAGGACATGAATAAATATCAATACAAAGTACAAGGCGTCGATTACGACGTAGAGATAGAAGAAGTAGAGGGCAATGTGGCCAAGGTCAATGTCAACGGCATCCGTTTCGACGTAGAAATGAAGCAGCCCATCAACCCGACCAGTACGCTGAAGAAGGTACGTGTAGAGGCCCCGAAGCCCGTGGCACGTCCTGCAGTAGAAGCAGCCCCCGTGGCAGCCGCTGCCCCTGCAGCCCCCGCAGGCGCAGGCTCCCCCATCAAGGCACCGCTGCCTGGTACGGTGACCGAGGTGAAGGTGAACGTCGGTGATACCGTCAAACAGGGTGACGTGGTACTTGTACTCGAGGCTATGAAGATGCAGAATAATATTGAATCAGAGTACGACGGAACCGTGACGAGCATCACCGTCAAACAGGGTGAGACGGTCATGGAAGGCTCTGTTCTGCTGACAATAGGTTAAGGTAAAAGTGAATAGTTTATATGGATTTAGGACAATTCATCATACAGAATTTCAATGAGTTCCTGACCTACACGGCATTTGCCAATGCCACCGTGGGCAACCTCATTATGATAGCAGTGGGTGCCTTCTTCATCTGGCTGGCCATCAAGAAGGACTTTGAGCCCCTGCTGCTCGTTCCCATCGGCCTGGGTATCATCCTGGGCAATATCCCCTTCCGTGCTGACGCTGGTCTGGAGATCGGTCTCTATGAGGACAACTCCGTGCTGAATATCTTCTATCAGGGTGTGCGCCAAGGCTGGTACCCGCCACTGATCTTCCTCGGCATCGGTGCCATGACAGACTTCACTGCCCTGCTGGCAAACCCGAAGCTCATGCTCATCGGCGCTGCCGCACAGTTTGGCATCTTCGGCGCCTACATGGTTGCACTGGCCATGGGCTTTGAGCCCTCACAGGCTGCAGGTATCGCCATCATCGGCGGCGCCGACGGTCCTACCGCCATCTTCCTGTCGTCGAAGCTCTCCCCCAACCTGATGGGTGCCATCGCCGTGTGTGCCTATTCCTACATGGCCCTCGTGCCAGTAATCCAGCCGTTTATCATGCGTCTGCTCACCACCAAGAAGGAGCGCGTGATCAAGATGAAGCCCGGACGTGAGGTCTCACAGACGGAGCGCATCCTCTTCCCCATCATCGGACTGTTGCTCACGACGTTCATCGTACCTTCTGGTCTGCCATTGCTCGGTATGCTGTTCTTCGGTAACCTTCTGAAGGAGAGTGGTAAGACCACCCGTCTGGCCAAGACGGCCGGTGCTGCCCTGAACGATATCGTGGTGATGTTGCTGGGTCTGACGGTGGGCTGTTCGACACAGGCCTCGGAGTTCCTGACCTTCAACACCATCAAGATCTTCGCCCTCGGTGCGATGGCCTTCATGATTGCGACGGCCTCAGGTGTCTGCTTCGTGAAGCTCATGAACCTCTTCCTGCCAGAAGGTAAGAAACTGAACCCGCTGATCGGTAATGCCGGTGTGAGTGCTGTACCGATGGCAGCCCGTATCTCCAACAACCTCGGACTGGAGTATGACCGTCACAACTTCCTGCTCATGCACGCCATGGGTCCGAATGTCGCCGGTGTCATCGGTTCGGCCGTTGCCGCTGGTGCTTTACTCGGATTTTTATCATAAATCCAACATATCGTGTAAAAAAATCCCGTTTTATTTGTCGAAACGGGATTTTTTTACTAATTTTGCCCACAAAACAGAGTATTTCAATACAGACAGAACCATTCATGTCACAAGAATCGACTATCAAACAGCACGGTGAGAGCCTACAACGTAGTATCACGCTCCCCAATGATATCTCGACTATTTCACAGTTGAGCGAATTTGTCGAGACTGTCTGTGAAGAGAAGGGACTGGACATGGCCTTGACGATGAACCTGAACCTCGCCTTAGAGGAAGCAGTGGTCAACGTGATGAGTTATGCCTACCCCGACAGTCAGGGTGATGTCAAGGTGGACATCATGATTGACGACCAGAAAGTCGTCAGCACACTCACAGACTCCGGCATCCCCTTCGATCCGACGCAGAAAGGCGACGTCGACACGACACTCCCTGCCGAAGAGCGCCCCATCGGCGGACTGGGCATCCATCTGGTGAAACAGATCATGGATAAGGTCAGCTACCAGTATGTTGGCAACCAGAATATACTGACTCTGGAAAAGAACATTAAATAATTCAAAAAATAAAACAAAGACATTATGACTATCGAAATCAAAGAACAGGATGGCGGTATGAGAGCCACTTTTGATGGACGTCTTGACACCCCAGCAGCCGTCAAGGCTCAGCAGGAGATTAATCCGCTACTTGAAAATGCCGACAAGGAGATTATCCTCGACTGCACGAAACTTGAATACATCAGTAGTTCCGGACTTCGTCTGTTCCTGACCCTCCGCAAGGAGGCATCTGCCAAGGGAGGCAAGGTCATCATTGAGAACATCAATGATGAAATCCGTAAGGTCTTCATGATGACAGGTTTCTTCAATCTGTTTGAAATCAGAAATGCATAATAGCGGTCAAGGCCGACCCAAGATTGCAATTATTGATCCCAACACGCTTTCCGTGTTGGGATTAAAGCACATTCTCCAGAACGTCATCCCCATCATGACGGTGGACAGCTATGGCTCGTTTGCTGAGTTTATGGCTAACAAGCCAGAGGACTATTTCCACTATTTCACGGCTATGAACATCGTGCTGGAGAACAAAACCTTCTTTGATGCGCACAAGCGTAAGACCATCGTCCTAACCCTGTCGCTCGACCCTATGTCACAACTGGCAGACTTCCACTGTCTCTGTATCAATATGCCCGAAAAGGAGCTGGTGCGCGCTATCCTGATGCTCCAGCAACACGCCCACGGGCATGGGGAGCACATGCCACCCATGCCGGAGATCCTGAAGCGGAAGATACTCAGTGACCGGGAAATTGAGGTGATGTCGCTCATCGTGCAAGGCCTCATCAACAAGGAAATCGCCGATAAGCTGAACATCGGACTGGCGACGGTTATCACACACCGCAAGAATATCATGGACAAGCTCGGCATGAAGAGCGTCAGTGCCTTGACCATCTACGCCGTCATGCACGGCTATGTCGATATCAATAAAATATAATAAGGTGGACAACGATGATGTCCACCTTATTATATTATATACATATATATTATAGCTTCACACTCGAAATATCCACCAGTCCATTGACGATGGCATAGATGGTCAGACCTGCCGGGGAATGGATCTGCAGTTTCCTGGCGATGTTCCTGCGATGGGTGATGACCGTATTGGTGGAGATGCACAGATGGTCGGCAATCTCCTTATTAGACATTCCCTGTACCAAGGCTACAATCACATCCTTCTCACGGTCGCTGAGGGCATCAGGATTCTGAGCGGCACTGCTCTTGAACACCATGTTGGAGATGTTCTGCGACACCCCACTCTGCTTGGCGCTCTGTTCCAGACGACGGATGGCAGGCACAAAGATATGATCCTCGACCTGAGCATGCTGACGGAGCCACGCCTCATTGTCATAGATATCATGGAGCGTCGCCGTCAGTTGGTTGTTGTGCAACCCGTCCTGCGGCAGGTATTTGATGATGAGGAGCTTCAGCTCGCGCAGTTTCTTATCCGCGGCCCCATGATGCTTGGAGAAGGTCTCCACGTTATAGTCACTGGCCGGACGCCCCTCCAACAAGGTCTCTACATAAGGGAAGAGCGTCTTCTGTTCGTACATCATATGACGACGTATCTCATGCGCGTACTCATCGTAGAAACGCATGATCAACTGTCCGAGAGAGTCATCAGGGTTCAGTGACTCGGAGAGTTCACGACGTATAAACGGCAGCTGGAAGTCAAGGAAATAAGCATGACTGGCCTCCAGGTAATGCAACAAGGTCGGTACGGAAAGCATCTCGTCGGCCTCGAATTCACCATAGCCGTTGATGGTATAGTTGACGACGGCCAGGAAGGTATAGGTATCCACCTGATTATCCTCACAAGTCTCTTGTACGGTCTTGTCACCGAAGCCCAGGCTGATGCCAAAGCTACCCAGTGACTGCAGCAGATCGTAGTTGTCGCGGATCAGCGAAATCATCTTGTCGTCCGCCTCATACATCTTCTGATTTTTCATCCTTCACTACCTAATAATGATTACGGTTGCAAAATTATACATAATTTCCGAGATGTGCAATAATCATAATTAGGTATTTTCAACATCCCAAATCCGCGAAAAAGGCCATTTTAAGGCGATTTCATCATTTTTAGGTATTGGTTTTTTTTAGAAACCGACCTACCTTTGCAGCCGAATTTCAGAAAGATTAGGTTATTTTTAATGATGAAAAGACTATTTGCACTGCTTGCTATAAGCACCATGATGACCGCTGCCCAGGCAGCAGAACCAGACACATTGGGATATGACAAGTTTCGTTTTGGCGGCTACGGTGAGATGGTAGCCAATTTCAAGGACTACGGTATCAACCGCTTCTATGGGCACCAGGAAGGCAACGCCAAGCAAAACCACAACACGATATCCATTCCACGTTTCGTACTGGCCTTCGACTATAAGTTCACACCGAAATGGATTCTCGGTGCGGAGATAGAGTTCGAATACGGAGGTACAGGCAGCTCTTACGAACTGGAGAACACTGAGAACGGTGAGTATGAGACAGAGGTTGAGAAAGGCGGTGAGGTGGCCCTGGAACAGTTTCACATCACCCGTCTGATCGTCCCTGAGTTCAATGTCCGTGCAGGACATCTGATCGTCCCCGTCGGACTCACCAATGCCCACCATGAGCCTATCAACTTCTTCGGCAGTTCACGTCCTGAGGGAGAAACCACCATCATCCCCTGCACCTGGCACGAGACGGGTATTGAGTTCCTCGGAAAGTTTGGAAAAGGCTATGCCACCTTCGACTACGAGGCGATGATCGTGACAGGCCTGAATGCCAACGGCTTCGACCGTAACAAATGGGTGAGAGGCGGAAAGCAAGGTCTCTTTGAGGGAGATAACTTCACCAGTCCGGCCTACGTGGCCCGCCTGAACTACACCGGTGTACCGGGGCTCCGTCTCGGAGGTGCCATCTACTACTGTCCGAACACAGGAGCCAATGCCGACAAACTCATCACCTACGACGAGATCGGCAAGATCCCCGTGACCATCTGGTCGCTCGACGCCCAATACACTGACAGATACGTCACTGCCCGTGCGAACTATCTCTCGGGCAACATCGCCCATGCAGACCAGGTAGGAGCCAAGAACGGCAAGCTGTCGAACAAGTCGGGCTACAGTCGTACGACACCGATTGCCAAGCGTGCCGTATCCTATAACGCCGAGGTCGGTGTGAACCTCAAGAACCTCGTAGGAGGCAGTGAGCACTTCCCCGTCATCTACCCCTTCGTACAGTATGAGTACTATAACTCACAGGAGAAAGGTGAAGGCATGGACGTGATGGACGCGCGCTGTCAGGTGAGCAAGTGGAACTTCGGTCTGAACTGGAAAGCCCTGCCCAACCTCGTGGTGAAGGCAGACTATACCACCCGTCAGATCGGTACCAGCAAGATCTTCGGGAAAGGTCCGTATAACAGTGAGAACGAGTTCGGCATCGGCATTGCCTACATCGGCTGGTTCTTTAAGAAATAAGAAGAAATAACTTACAAATTAATACATTACTAAAAAAATGAAAAAGCAACTCTTTATGATGGGTCTCGCCATGATGGGACTCTGCACTTTCACTGCATGTAGCAGCAGTAGCGATGATGACAAGAAGCCCGAAACACAGGAAGTGACTATTCAGGATTCTGAGTACGATGCCATCATCAACCAGTATGTCGATAATGTGGTCATGCCCACCTATCGTGACTTGAAAACCAAGAACAGCGCCCTCTACAATGCAGTTGTCGCTTTCGGAAACAACCCCTCGAACGCAGGGTTCCAGACTATCTGCGATGCATGGCTGGCAGCCCGCGAGCCATGGGAGTCGAGCGAGGCCTTCCTCTTCGGTCCTGTAGCAGATTTCGGACTGGATCCGAACATGGACTCATGGCCGCTCGACCAGGAAGCTATTGTGAACACCCTGAAGTCACAGAAGTGGAACACTATGGAATGGGAAGGTGACTACGACGAAGACGACGAGGCCATTGCCGCTGCCCAGAACGTGCGCGGTTTCCACACCCTCGAGTTCCTCGCTTTCCGCGATGGTAAGGCCCGCACACTCACTGACCAGGCTGCCAGTGACAACGCTGCCGACTACGTGTACGACGAGTCGAACGCCACGGCCTGGGCTCAGTATATGAGAAATACCGCCCAGCTACTGGTTGACGACGTTACACTCCTCTGCGACGAGTGGGAAGACAGCTATGCCAACGAGTTCAAGAAGCACAATCGTGGTGACTTCACCAGTGGCCTGAGTTGTATTGAGCAGCTGATCGACGGCTGTATCGAAATAGCCGGCGAGGTCGGAGGTGCAAAAATCGGCGAGCCATACGATCTCTATGTATCAGGCAAGACCCAGGAAGCGCTCTATGCCGTAGAGTCATGGTACAGCTGGCACTCTCGTGACGACTATACCAACAACATCTACTCTATCCGCAATGCCTACTACGGATCTCGCGACGGCAGCATCAACAACAACTCACTGTCTAAACTGGTTGCCAAATACGATGCCGAACTCGACTCGAAGGTAAAGACCGCCATCACAGCAGCTGCAGCAGCCATCCAGGCTATTCCGCAGCCCTTCCGCAACAACATCAACTCAGTGGAAGCCCAGACTGCCATGGTTGCATGTGCAAACCTCAGCACCGTCCTGGAGGACGAGCTGAAGCCCTTCCTGCAGAACGCAACTAAGTAAAGAAGCGTACACCCGACATACCGCAGAGCGGAGACGAGAGCAAAATCCCGTCTTCGCTATTGTGGTCTAAAGCAGAAAACAGTATTTTTTAGTAACATAATGAACAAATACTTTAGCATTTTACTACTGACAGCAGGCCTCTTCAGCCTCTCTGCATGTAATGAAAGCGACCAGCTGGATGTAGAGGATATCAGCATCCCGCGAGGCTATGCCCTATCGGCAGGAACCTCAACAGGATTCTATAACTCCAGCGTTGCTTACGACCAGGCTGCACGCTGGCTGTCGGGCACCTATGCCACCAGATTCAATGCCGGCGACCGTCTGTACGACAATGTGAAGACCTCGAATGAGAATGGTCACGGCGGCGGTCTCGGACCAGTCTATGCAGGCTACTCCTGTGGGTCCTGCCACCGCAATGCAGGCCGCACGGAGCCTACCTACTGGACCAGCTTCAAGCACGGCAGCGACGACGGTTCCGGCCCCTATGGCTTCACGGCCTCACTGATCTATATCACCCGCAAGAACGGTACCTTCTTCCCCAACTATGGCCGTGTGATCCACGACCAGGCCATCTATGGCGTGCATCCGGAAGGCAAGCTGAAGGTGAAAATCGACTCCATGACCTACACATTCCCCGACGGTGAGAAATATACGCTCTGTGTACCAAAGTGGACTATCACGGAATGGTATGCCGACAGCATCAGTCCCGATGATCTCTTCTGTACCGTCCGTGTGCCACTGCGCCACGTCGGCATGGGCCAGATGATGGCCATCGACCCCGATGAGATAGAGGCACTCGCCCGCCAGAGCAACTACCCGGAATGGGGTATCAGCGGACGCGCCAACTACATCAACGAGCGCGGCAAGCTCCAACTCGGACTCTCCGGCAACAAGGCCCAGCATGCCGACCTCACCGTGGAACTCGGCTTCTCCAGCGACATGGGTATGACCAACAGCCGCTATCCGGAGGAAATCTGCGAAGGCCAAATGCAGATGGAAGAAGGCTCGATGATGGGCCTCTCATACGATATGCTCGACGTATCAGCCCAGGATATGGAAGATGTCGATCTCTATATGCAGGGGCTGGCAGTCCCGGCTCGAAGAAACGTGAACAATGCCGACGTACAGGCTGGCGAACAACTCTTCTATCAGGCCGGTTGTCATCTATGCCACGTCACGACCCTTCATACCAAGCCACGAGGCTCTACCCTGCTGATGGGCACCAATCTGCCCTGGCTCGGTAAGCAGACCATCCACCCCTACTCCGACTATCTGCTCCACGACATGGGATCGGAAATCATGGGCGTAGGCCTGAACGACAACTTCGTCAGCAGTTTGGCCCGAGGCAACGAATGGCGCACCACTCCACTCTGGGGTGTGGGTCTGCAGAAGAAGGTGAACGGACATACCTACTTCCTGCACGACGGACGCGCCCGCAATTTCGTCGAGGCCATCATGTGGCACGGTGGCGAGGGCGAAGCCTCGAAGAACAAGTTCAAGAACATGAGCAAGAAAGAGCGCGACCAGCTCGTACAGTTCCTATGGTCGTTGTAAAAGGTAAAAGTGAATAGTGAATAGTGAATAATTAAGAAATTATGATTATCAATAGAATATTGGCCATTATGATGGCAAGTTCTCTTTCAGCAACCGCTTTCGCTGAAACAGAGACAGAAGAAACAACAGCAGCGCCTGATGTGGAGCATCAGACCGAGGCATCAAAGTATAATATGGACAACGGCGTGATACCTATCGCCGACGACCGTGGTTTCACCCTACAGTCCAACGACGGCAGTTTCGTATTCAAACCCTACCTCTATATGCAGACCACCCTCAACTATCGTTACTATGACGACGAGGGACTCGACAAGGCCTATAACCAGGACAACGTGGCCAACTCCGGCTTCGCCATGCCTTACGCCATCATCGGTTTTACGGGTAAGGCCTTCGGTAAGATCGACTATAACGTGTGTGTAAACGCTGCTGCCTCAGGGGGTAACATCCTGCAGCAGGCCTGGATCGACTATGCCGCCATGCCAGAGTTGCGCTTCCGCGTGGGTAAGTTCAAGACCCCCTTCACCCACGCCTATCTGACCACCCTCGGTGAGACCCTGTTCCCCTCACTGCCCACCTCACTCACGGCCTCAGCCATCCTGCCCTACTCACTCAATGCCGTCACCCCAGGTATCGGCACGGGTTTTGACCTCGGTTTCGAGGTACATGGATTCATCGCCAACAAATTCGGCTATGAAGTAGGTCTCTGGAACGGAACAGGATCTGGTCAGAACAATGCCACCAAAGGTCTGAGCGACGACAACCACCTGCCCTCACTGCTCTATGCAGGACGTGTCACCTACCAACCCAAGGGAGCCATGCCCATGACACAGGGTAATCCCAAACTGCTCCATGAGGACAAGATGCTCTTCGGACTGAGTGCCAACTTCAACAACGAGGCAGAAAGTGAATCGACCAACGACTTCCGTGCAGGTTTTGAGTTCGCGATGCTGAAAAACCGCTGGTATGTCGGCGCAGAGGCCTACTATATGCATATCGGCTTCACCAAACGTCAGAAGATCGATGACTCGTACAACTACTGGGGCGGTTATGCCCAAGTGGGTTACTTCGTACACCCCCAGGTGCAGCTCGGTCTGCGCTATGACTTCTACGACCGCAACGGCAGCAGCAAAGACGGTTTCCTGAACATGCCTGCCGCCAGCGTGAACTACTTCATCCCCAAGACCAACCTCAAGCTCTCAGCCATGTACCAGTACATCGGTCGTACAGGTCATGCCACACAGCTCGACCGTGACCTCGACGACCTCGGTATCTGCACCCATACCGCACAGGTGATGCTGCAGTACGCCTTCTAAAAGGTGATGGATTGATGCTTGAAGAATGTGAAAAATTGAGAATTAAGAGTATAGAATTTGCATAATTCAATGAAAAAGTATATCTTTGCAACTCTTTTAGGACTGCTCATGCTGAACGTGACAGCCTGCGACGACGGACGCATCTATCCAGAGACCGCAGCAACAGCCGAAGGAAAGACGGTAGTTCTGGAGGGTGTACTGAATGGTCTTGACAACTGGGCAAGCAACTACCGCGTCTCTATCGCCGGTTTCGAAGATGCCAACGATGACTATGCCAGTGTCTCCAAGGTCATCACGACCAGCGACATCAAGGACGGCAAGGTGTCGATCGAGCTCTCAGGGCTCAAAAGTGACATCAAACTCGTGCGCCTCTGCATCCTCGACCGTCTAAGGAAACATATCGTCACCTTCAACGAGGTGGACGTCTCGAATGCGACAGAGACCGTGAGGATGGATGTAGGAACGGTGAATATCAGTATGTTCAATGCCATCCAGCAGAACTACTTCAACACCACCTGCGCCAACTGTCACGGTGCCTCCAACCGAGCTGCAGCAGGGCTCTACCTCACAGAGGGGAAGAGTTATCAGGCCCTGGTGGACGCTGACTCCAGGAAGGTGGAAGGCAAGAAACTAGTGGAACCTAACAACGCAGCCAACAGCGTGCTGCACATGGTGCTGAACCAACAGAAAGTGGAAGGCATCTCGATGGACCACCGTGACCTGGTGTCGGAGAAAAACGAACTCACCATCCTGCCACTCATCGACAGTTGGATCAATAACGGAGCGAAAGAAAAATAATTATATATGAATCAAAGACAACAGACCTTTCAATTTGAGAACGCGTATGCAGAAGCGTTCCAATTTGATAACGGCACAGCGGTAAAAGAGTATCATGTGATGATCCACGTGAACTCCTCCCGTCTGCCATACACCACCCAGTTGGAAGCTGTCATGAATGCCTACAACAGTCTCATTGACGGTCCTATGAAGGGCGCTCAGGCAGTCTTCAAGCGGTATTTCCTCAGTGACGCAGCCAACCAGGCTGATGAGATCATCGTTTCCGACGTGACCGACTGTGCGAAGAGCATTATCCAACAGGCCCCACTCGACGGTACGAAGGTGGCCCTCTGGGTGTATCTGATGACAGATGTTCAGACCGGGCTCTCACAGAGTGGACTCTACGAAGTGCGTCACGGTGACTTCCGTCACCTCTGGAACGGTTCTGCCCATAACATGGCAGCCAATTCAGAATATCAGACGCGCCTGCTCTTCAACGAGTATAACATGCAGCTCATCGAGGAAGGATGTACGTTGGAAGCCAACTGTATCCGCACCTGGTTTTTCGTCAACGACGTGGACCTGAACTACGGTGGTGTGGTACGTGCCCGTAACCAGTTCTTCTTCACCCAGGGACTGACGGTACACACCCACTTCATTGCCTCCACGGGTATCGGCGGACGACAGCAAGACCCCAACGTGCTCTCACAGATGGACAACTATGCCATCGCAGGTGTGAAGAAAGAGCAGATACACTATCTGTACGCTCCTACCCACCTGAACCGTACCAATGACTATGGTGTCTCCTTTGAACGCGGTACCTACGTGGATTATGCAGACCGTCGTCAGGTCTTCATCTCCGGTACCGCCTCTATCAATAATAAAGGTGAGGTGATGTACCCGAAGGATATCGTCAAGCAGACCCACCGTATGTGGGAGAACGTAGAAGCACTGCTCGCAGAGGCAGACTGCACCTTCGACGAAGTCGGTGAGATGGTGGTCTATCTACGTGATACAGCCGATTACGACCTCGTCAAGGAGATGTTTGAGGAGCGCTTCCCTGGCAAGCCCTACGTTATCGTCCATGCCCCCGTCTGCCGTCCAGGATGGCTCATCGAGATGGAGTGTATGGCCATCAAGCAGATTGACAAGCCCGAACATGCGGCCTTCTAAACGAACCATCCTGTGGCTGTTGCTCCTTGCGACAGCCACAATTGCAACAGCCCGCAGCATCCCCACCATCAACGCCGAACGAGCCCATGAAGCGGCTCATGAGCAGGTGTGGTGGAATGATCGTGTCTGTCCGCTGGCCACCCTCGCCCATGACTTTCTTGAGTCAGTCTATGGCCAGAGCACCTACAAAGGACTCTCCGCCGTACAAGTCGTCTATGGCTGGCGCCTCCGTCCCGATGTATGGAAAGACGAGGCGATGATCTACGTCCCCGATGCCGACCTGCGCCGTCAGCTGCATCTGGAAGGAGAGTATGCCACCTTCTCAGAACTCTTCGACGACACACTCGGTTACCGACTGAACACCATCGGCAGTGAACTGCCCGAACGGATGCAGCAGATCGTCCGTGAGTCACAGCCAGTCATCGAACTCGACGAGAAGGTGGGCCTCATCATCGAATTGACCCAAGGACGACTCATCCAGCCCCGTCCTGACAGTATTCCTCCCGTCAGCAAGTGGCGCATAGAAGCGGAGATACTCTATGTGGACACCCCTGCTTGGGTCATAGTGCTCCTGGCAGTCTGCATCATCTTCTTCGTGTTTTTCTTCGTAAAACTATCCAAAATAGTAATAGCCTCCACTTGGAGGCTATTACTATAAACTTATTTTGCGTATGCAACTGACCTCGTCTCTCGGATGACAGTGATTTTCACCTGTCCCGGATAGGTCATTTCATTCTGAATCTTTGTAGCGATATCCGTGCTGAGAGCCTCACTCTCGGCATCGTTCATCTTATCAGCACCTACGATGACACGGAGTTCACGACCAGCCTGGATGGCGTAGGTCTTCGTAACACCAGGATAGCTCATCGCGATAGCCTCCAGATCGTTCAGACGCTTGATATAAGCCTCAACAATCTCACGGCGGGCACCAGGACGGGCACCACTGATAGCGTCACATACCTGAACGATCGGAGCCAGCAGCGTCTGCATCTCCATCTCGTCATGGTGAGCACCGATGGCATTGCAGATATCGGGCTTCTCCTTGAATTTCTCTGCGAGTTTGGCACCATAAATAGCGTGAGGCAGTTCACTCTCCTCATCGGGTACTTTACCAATATCATGGAGCAGTCCTGCCCGCTTGGCCTTCTTCGGGTTCAGACCCAGCTCTGAAGCCATCACGGCACACAGATTGGCCGTCTCACGAGCATGCTGGAGCAGGTTCTGACCATAGCTGGAACGATATTTCATCTTACCGATGATACGGATGAGTTCTGGGTGCAGACCATGAATACCGAGGTCGATAGCGGTACGCTTACCCGTCTCGATGATCTCGTTCTCAAGCTGCTTCTTCACCTTGGCAACCACCTCCTCGATACGAGCAGGATGGATACGACCGTCGCTGACAAGCTGATGAAGTGCTAAGCGGCATACCTCACGGCGTACAGGATCGAATCCAGAGATGACGATAGCCTCGGGCGTGTCGTCCACCACGATCTCAACACCAGCGGCAGCCTCAAGGGCGCGGATGTTACGACCCTCACGGCCGATGATACGACCCTTCACCTCGTCGTTGTCGATATGGAAGACGCTGACAGAGTTCTCGATAGCCGTCTCAGTCGCTACGCGCTGGATGGTCTGAATCACGATCTTGCGGGCCTGCTGGTTGGCGTTAAGCTTAGCCTCGTCCATGATCTCATTGATATAGCTGGCAGCAGCGGTCTTGGCCTCGTCCTTCATCGACTCCACCAGACGTGTCTTGGCATCCTCTGCGCTGAGTCCAGACACCTCTTCGAGCATCTCACGCTCCTTCAGCTGCATCTTCTCCAGTTCTTCAGCCTTCACCGTCAACAGTTTCTTCTCGTTCTCGATACGATTCTGCTGGTTGTCAAGATCGTTCTTGCGGCGTCCGAGTTCCTCCTGACGCTGGTTCAGAGAAATCTCACGCTGCTTAAGTTTGTTCTCACTCTGCTGGATGTGCTGGTTGCGCTGCTGCACTTCCTTCTCCAACTCGCTCTTCTTGTTGAGGAACTTCTCCTTCACTTCGAGCAGTTTCTTCTCCTTGATGACCTCAGCCTGCTTTTCAGCGGCATCGATCATCTCACGGTATTTCCCCTTCAGTACGTAGCGGAATACCAGATATCCACCGACTCCTCCTAATACGAGGGCGCCGGCAGCAATCAGTAGTACAAAAATTAAATCCATATAAAATCTATATAGTTAAAATGATTATTCTTACTTCAGTGCCTTCTCAATCTCAGAAGTCAACTTTGCAAGAACATCATTATAGGGGTCAGTATCATTACTGGCCAGCTCCCGCTCGTAGAGGAGAGCAATGTCTATCAGCGTCATCAACGCGATAGTATGCTCGCCCTTCCGCCCCTTATAAGCCTGTGCGTAGGCATTATAACGGTCGGTAATGAGCTTGGCTGCCTTACGATAGTATTCCTCGTCGGCACGGGGAATCGTCACTTCGATTTCCTCGTCATAGACATGCAGCCTTATATGGAGTTTCTCACTGTTCACTTCTGCCATTGGTTAGCTGTTTTATTTCTCGCCGCTTAGGATGGTAATGCATTTGTTCACCTCCCGGATCATCTTAGCGATACGCGCCTTGGCGCTCTCCAGATCACCATCAGTGATTTCCATCATCTTGGCCATTTTCAGCGACTCATAGTCACGCCCCGACTGATCCAACTTCTCCTGCAGGGACTTGATGTCCTGCTCCTTTTTCTCGACCTCTGCGGACAACTTGCGGCTCTCCTCTTTCAATTCCTGAAAACGGAGAATCATCTGCCGGATGCGGGTTTCGAATGTTGATAAAGTCTTCTCGTTCGGGTTCATTTCGTAACTATTTGGTGTACAAAATTATATAAAATCTTTCTTAAAGGATTAGCTTGCACCAATAATTTAAGATATTTTAATCTATTTGTCATCACCAGAAGGCCGTGGCTCTTTCTTAGCCAGCATCACGACCTTATACACGAAATCGGTAATCCACTTCTGCGAGAACCCCAGTCGACGATTGTATTCGCGTACAGAGACGACGGTCTTCATCACTGAAGCATCCGAGAAATCGTTCTTGTTGAAGATATCATTGACGGTCTTCTCCGTCATGGTGTAGAGTGCCTTCTTCATGAATCCAGGCAGGCGCAACTTGAACTTCATCAGGTTACCCGTCAGCATCATGATATCCTGTGTGAATCCCTGGAACTGCAACAGATAAGTCTGTGCATCCTGTATCTTCTTACAACGCTTACGCAGGCTCTGGTCAATCTCCTTGAAGAAATCATCTTCCATGCCATACATTTCCTTGAGCATCTTCTTACAGCGACTACGCTCGCCAACGCCCAGTTTGTTGTTTACCGTAGGTACCTTCAGCGTAGCCTTGAACACACGCAGGTCGGGCAGTGCTGCCAGATTGGTGATACCGAGGTCAGAGGCCATCGCTGCCTGGAAATAGACACGGATGAGGGTCATGAAATCCTCCATGCCACCCACTTTCTGCTGGTCGCTCTTTCCAAAAATTTTATTCCAAAATCCCATAATCAGCTATTGAATGTTTATAAATCGGTTGCAAAGGTACAAAATATTTCTTAATTCTTGATTCCTATGACGTTTTTTTTGTATCTTTGCAGCCAACAAACATTGAATCATTATGAAAGGAATCGTACTTGCAGGCGGTTCAGGCACACGCCTCTACCCCATCACCAAGGGCATCAGCAAACAGCTGATCCCCATCTTCGACAAACCGATGATCTACTACCCCATCTCGACACTGATGCTGGCAGGCATCCGCGAGATCCTGATTATCTCCACCCCTTATGACCTACCAGGTTTCAAGCGTCTGCTGGGCGACGGCAGCGATCTCGGCGTGCGCTTCGAATATGCAGAACAGCCCTCCCCCGACGGACTGGCTCAGGCTTTCATCATCGGCGAGCAGTTCATCGGCGACGACTGTGCCTGTCTGGTGCTTGGTGACAACATCTTCTACGGTGGTGGCTTCACAGGCATGTTGAAACAGGCCGTCATCAATGCCGAACAGCACAACCGTGCCACCGTCTTCGGCTACTATGTGAACGACCCTGAGCGCTACGGCGTGGCAGAATTCGACGAGGAAGGCAACTGTCTGAGCATCGAGGAGAAACCGGAACATCCGAAGTCTAACTATGCCGTGGTAGGACTCTATTTCTACCCGAACAGCGTGGTAGAGATTGCCAAGAACATCAAGCCCAGTGCCCGCGGTGAACTGGAGATCACAACGGTCAACCAGAAATACCTGGAACAGAAGGAACTGCTCGTCCAGACCCTGCAGCGCGGTTTCGCGTGGCTCGACACCGGCACCCACGACTCGCTGTCCGAAGCTTCCACCTTCATCGAGGTCATCGAGAAGCGTCAGGGACTGAAGGTGGCCTGTATCGAGGAGATTGCCTACAAGCGCGGCTGGATTACCAAGGAACAGCTCCGCAAGCTCGCCGAGCCGATGGCCAAAAACGATTACGGCAAATATCTGCTGAATATCTCGAAATAAAAGTTACAAATCCATATTATTTAACATCATCATCTGGCAGGCCCTATTGTAACGAATGCTGTCATGCCAGGCATCAGGTGCTGGTGGGAAGGCAGTGTCGCTTCGATGTGTACCATGCCGTTGTCGTCGATCACCGGACTGATGGCAGAAACCGTAGCCGTATGCTGTTCAGAAGCGTAGGCGATCGTAGAGACGGAAACCTTACCCCCCATCTGGTATTTTGCCAATTCACTTTCAAGCACGTCGAAGCTCACCTTCAGATTTTCGGTATCTACAATGTAGAAGAGAGCCTCGCCCGGCTGGGCAGCACCGTAGAGCGTGTTTTGAATCTTCGTCACCGCCCCGGAGACAGGAGCGGTAATGGTGCAGTAAGTCAATTTATGCTCCAGCTCATGCAGTTCGGCTATTGTTTCGTTATAGCCACTGTTGATACGTGCCAGATGCTTGAGGTTATCGGGTGCGTCATCAAGATGGTTGCGCTTATAGCCCTGTCCCATCAGGATGGCCTGATACTGAAACTCGGCTTTCTCCAGCTTGGCACGGCAATGGAGGATATTCTCACGCAGGGCAGCATCGCTCAGCCGCGCAACGACCTGTCCTTTCTTGACACGCTGCCCCGTCTTCTCTATACCGAACATGACAATCTGCTCCGCAATACGACTATATACAGGAATCTCACGTATGGCTTCTATCCTGCCCTTATTGGTTGCCTGATAACTCGACACCTGCAGACGCGTCGGGGCTTTAGCCGGCCTCACCGTCAGCGTGTCAGCCGACTGTGTGGCAACCTGCCCGTCTGTTTTCGACTGGCAGGCAGTGAAAAGGCAAAGAAACAAAAAGGCAAAAAGGCAAAAGACATTATACTTATTCATATTGTATGAGGGTTTGTAGGTGATAATAGGTGGTCCAGAATTCTTCCAGGACAGTCAGGTAGTTGGTGTAGGCCGTGACCCACCGGTTCTGCTCCAGTGTGAAGGTATTGATGTCGCAGATACCGTTGGCGTAGCTCTCCACCATCTCGTAAAAGTTGGATTCTGCCAGTTTGATGGTCTCTCCAGTGCTCTCAAGTATTTTCCTGCTGTTGCTCAGTTTCTGCAGGGTCAAGGTGGCATCCTCTGTCAGGATTCGCTCCGTCTCCTGGAGTGCCGACTCCTGCCGCTCCCCCCATGCTATGGCTGCGGTGTGCCGTTTCTTGGCAGCCCCATGGTCCATCAACGGTATAGTGACCTGCACGGAACCCAAGGCATACAGCTGCTGGTTCTTGTAGGCGCTGCCGAGGGTCGAGTTGATTTGCTGTAGTCCCAAGTTGATGTCAAGCCCGACATTGATGCCCCGCTCCTTATGCGCCTTTTCTTCCTGGTGGCGGGCTTCTGTCAGCTCTGCCAACTGGTGCTGGTAAGCTGGGCTGTTGCTTTTGGCCAGCATGGCTACCTCCTCGGCGGTATAGGGGGTGGGCGGTGGCATTTCGGGTATGACCATCAGCGCTGTGTCGTTGGGAATCTGCTTCATGCGCAGCAGGGATGCCAGCTCCGTCCTTGCCATCTGCTCATCCTTGCGTGCCGCAGCCAGCAGGTTAGCAGAGTTCTGCAACTGCAGTTCCATGGCGTGCAACTCCGCCTGCGTGACGATGGCGATGGTAGCCTTCTCGCGTGCAATGGCCAGCACGGTGTCGTTCAGGCTCAGTTCTTCCTGTCGAATCAGTGCCATTCGCTGTCGGCACAACAGGCGGAAGTAGCGCACGGCAGCCTCCTCGGCAATGCGTCGCAGGTCGTACTCATGCTGCTGGCGGGCGGCCTTCAGCCGCTGGTCCTCCACTTGTTTCTCCCACTTGTGTGGGTTGTAGCCCAGCAGCGTATGGCTATAGCCTACCAGCAGCGGACTGGCCACGAACTGGCGCGGATGGCCAGAGGCACCCTCACGGAAGAACTCACTCCAGATGGCCTGTGTGCCTACGTAGGTTTCGCCGCCGAAGGGCAGCACCTTTTGGGTAAGCCTCACCTGGGCCGAAGTGGAGAAAATGTCGAAGTTGCGCAGGTAGACGTAGTCGCGGGTAGGGTCGCTGACGATGCGCGTGTAGTTGGGCACAATCTTCAGCGACAGTTGTGGCTTCCTTAAGGCCTCGAAAGCCTCGTATGATGCCTGTCGGCTCTGTAGCTCCTGCCGGCTCTGGAAGGCGGTAATGGCACTGTCCTGCGCCTGCCGTATTACCCCGTCCAGGGTCAACGGTGTCTGTCCCCGTGCTCCCATGCAGAGGGAAGTCAGCCCCATCAGGACAGACAGCCGTATCGCAATACTATTCTTCATATTCTTCTTGATTTTTATCGTTAGAGAAATAGCCGAGTGCCTGAAGTTCCTTGAAATTACCGTCGGCAGCCACACGGTCTCCTTTCAGCACAATGATGCGGTTGCATTTCTGGATGGTGCTCAGTCGGTGGGCTATGACGATGCGCGTACAATTCAGCTTCGCCAGGTTCTCAACCACGGTGTGCTGGCTGATGTTGTCGAGTGCCGAGGTGGCCTCGTCGAGGAAGAGCACCTTGGGTTTACGGACCAGCGCCCGGGCGATGAGGATGCGCTGCCGCTGTCCGCCCGACACGCCTTTACCGTCGGTGGTAATTTGGGTGTCCATACCCAAGGGCATGTTGCGGATGTCGCCGTCGAGGGCTGCCATGCATGCTGCCTCCCAGGCATCATCGTCCGTCAACAGCGGATTGTTGAAGATGATGTTGTCGCGGATGGTGCCCTCAACGAGCTGTCCGTCCTGCATGCAGACGCCAATACAATATCGCCGCAGGCTGCGCAGGTTGATATCGCTCAGGTCGTACTGGTCGTAGAAGATGGAGCCCGAGAGCGGTTTCTCCAGTCCCAGCATCAGGCGCATCAGCGTGCTTTTGCCACAGCCCGAGGCGCCGACCAAGGCTATGTAGTCGCCGCTATTGATGCTCAAGTTGAGTCCGTCGAAGAGCATGGGCATGTCGTCAGCATAACGGAACTTCAGACCGCGTATGTCTATCCGCCCCGTAATTTCCCTTACCACTTGGGCCTTTCCTCTGATCTCTGGCTTGGCCTCCAGGATGGGACGGCAGAGCTGTACCTCCGGCAGTAGGCGAGACACGATCTTTGTGATGCCCTGCAACTGATTCACGGCCTTGCAGACAATAGTAAGTACGGCACAGTAGGCGATATAATCGGAAAGTGGCAACTGGTAGTGCCAGGCTGCCCACATGGTTACGATCATGGGCAGGAACCTGAGGCAGTAGCTGACACCTGTCACATAGAAGCTGGCCAGCGGCTGGCGACTGCCATTGACCTCCGTGGGGGCGTATACCTTTGCCCATTGGTGAAAAGCACGGAACTCTGCCCCAGTAGTCTTGATTTTCTGGATACCTGAGAACATGGCAAACAGCATGCCTATGAGGTGCGAGCCACTGGCATTCACGCTAAGCTGCACCTTCTTTGTATAGTAGTACTCCAGCATGATAGCTCCAAGCTGTATCATGACGACGATAATGCCGGTGTAAAGCAGCGGGCCGCCATAGGTAAAGAACTGTACGAACATGATGGCCGAGAACAGGAAGGTCAAGAGCGTTGACAGGAAATTAGCCGTCAGGTTGGAGCTGACACGTGACAACGACAGCAGCCGATTAGAGAGGTCGCCTGGCGTATACGCCTTGTCAAACGTGGTCGGTAGCAGTAAAAGGTGCGACATCAAGGCTGTCTGCAGCGCATATTCCACCTTGTCCTTGATGCGTACCACCACCAAGTTGCGGGCCACCTGCACCATCGTCATCCCGACAGCTGCACTAAACAGAAGTGTTGCAATAGGTATAATCTGGACGGCATCGCCAGAGGGAATGACCTCCGAGAAAATCAGTTTGCACACGTAAGGTGTGAACATGGTCAGCAGGATAACGCCTACACAAGCCATCAAACTGTACAGATAGTCATATCCGCAGAGACTATTCGCGGCATAGCGCAAGACGGCCTTAACGGTTGTGGTTTCTTCTTTAAACGGTAAGCATGTTATTAGTGCGTCCTGCTTCAATAGGTCGGCATGCTTGCTTGCCGTCATCACCTTGCCTGTTTTCGGGTGGGTGAAGGTATAGTCCGTGAAGCCGGGGTTGAGTATAACGGGGGTGTTGTCGTCTGCCATGAATCCCATCATATAGCCCGTACAACGGGTCCACCAGCCATCAGACAGCGTGATATTGCGGAAGAAGATGTTGTAGCGTTCCAGCATCGTCTCTGTCTGCTCTGTGTCAAGCGGCAGTTCCAGGGCCAATTCCATCTGCCTCCACAACTTCCTGTCTATCACGGAACGGAGGATGTCCTGAGTCTGCCTCATGGCTTTGCGGTTGCCGTCCATTCGCTGGGCTAACTGCTGGAGGAATATGTTTGTATTCATCGTGTCAAGCAAATTTTAAGAGGTTGCTGTACAGACCGTCCGTCTGGCGCAGCTGTTCGTGGTTGCCATGCTGGGTGATGTGCCCGTGCTCTACGACGTAGATTTGGTCGCACAGGGCAATGGTCTCCAGACGGTGGGTTATCATGATGAGCGTGATGCCCATGTCGTAGAGGTGCTCCATCACTTTGGCCTCCGTCTTGGGGTCGAGAGCAGATGTCCCCTCGTCCATCAGCACGATGGTGGGTTCCTTGGCCAGGGCGGTGGCTATCTCGATGCGCTGCCGCTGGCCGCCGCTGAAATTCTTGCCGCGCTCGGAGACGGTTCCGTGATAGGCACCCGGGCGCTCCATAATTTCCTCATGTATTTGCGCGTCGCTGCAGGCCATCACCATCGCGAAGTCTTCGATCGACTCGTCCCACATCTTGACGTTGTCGGCGATCGTGCCCTCGAAGAGCGTTACGTCCTGATTAATCACCGAGACGGAGTTGACAAGAGTCATGCGGTCGATGGCCTTGCGAGGCTTGCCATCGAACAGCACCTCGCCCTCCCATGGCTCATATAACCCCGACACAAGACTGAGCAGCGTGCTCTTGCCGCAGCCTGAAGGACCTACGAGGGCTATGCGCTCGCCAGCCTTGATCTTCAACGAGAAGTGGCTGATGATGGGCGGCAGCGAGCGGTCGTAGCCGAAAGTGACGTCGCGCAACTCTATATCGCCCATCAGTTTAGGTACATCAGGCAGATTGTTGTCTTCTGGCAGGCGCAAGTCAGCACATTCCTTGTCACAGTCGGTCACATCTTTGATGCGCTTGATAGACGAGTTTAGCCTCAGAAAGACCAGTATGCCGTCAATCGTTCTATTGATTGGATAAATAGATTCATTGATTAATCCCTGAGCAGCCAGAATCATACCAGGTGTCATCTCTCCTTGTAGGATAAGCCAGGCGCCTAAGCATATAATGACACCGTTGGTAAGCTGCAACACCAGCTCTGGCAGGGCGCTTATGTATATAGAGTTTGCCGTGGTGTCTACGCGGGCGTTCATAGCCTGTGCATAGGCTTTTTCCCACTGTGCAAAGAAATGGCACTCTCCACCTAAGGCCTTGATGGTTTCCAGATTGTTCATTCCTGTCATCGTGACGTTCTGTAGTCGTGCCTCTGTCACCTCCATGTTCATGGCGATTTTCTTCTGTTTCATGGCAGTAAAGCGCATCACAAAGATGAGTAATAGAATGGCGAATACTTCCAGCAGCCCCAGTTTCCAGCTGAAGAGCATAACAATATAGCAACCAATAGCTGGAAAGATAAGCCCGCTTAAGGCTGGCAATGCATATTCCAACTGCCTGATAATTTTGGAGATTGTTGAATAACGCGCCACCAGTTCGCCTGGCGTAAACTGAGTGAACTGGGTCATCTGCAGTCTTAGCACCGTCCACAAATAATTCGACGAGGTAGTGATGTTAATCCTTGCCTGACTTTTTCGGCGTAATATAGAGAACACTATCCAGACCAAGAGTTCAAACACGAACAATAGGATAAACAGCACCATCAGTGGGGTAAACCATTCCGGGTTTTCCCGTGTGATGACGTTATCAGTATACACCTGTTGAAACAGTGGCGGAAATATATTGGCTACGGAATCAATGGCAGTAAGTACTATGCCATTGAAGGCAAATAAGATGTTGCCTTTCAGGAAATACCTGAAAGCAGCTATCATCGACAGTCCCGCTTTCTTCTCTTTTCGCTTTCCTTTCATCATTCAAGCTTCAGCTTTAGGTTGCGGAAATGTGTCCGGGAGGCCTCAAACAGATATTGGAACATGCTGCGACGGCGCGTCTCGGTGAGCACGGAGCAGTAGGTGCCGACACCCATGCTCACATCATCGGGTTTGCCGAACGACCAGTCGTAGCTTGTCGAGTCATTGGGGGCACGGCGCAGGTCAATCTGTACCTCATAGACAAGGTTTTTACCATCGCCTGTGAGTTGCTTGGCCAAGGTTTCCGACTTCAGTTTCTGGCGCATTTTGCTGATTCTGGCAGGATAGCGAACCACCTGGGTGATGCGTCCTCTGACGTAGCCTATCTCGTCGCGTTTCTCGTTGGCGGGCCACACCTGGACCTCCATGCCTATGCGCAGCTGGCGCTGGGCATCGTTGTCGGCATAGGCGATAAGTTGCGTCTGCTGCGTCGGTGACGCCGTGTTGTCATCGACAACACTTATAATGGGTTCAAAAGCCTCAAAAAGTTCGTTGTCAGTCTTCGCACTGATGATCAGGCCGTCCACCGTACTTGTCAGGAAACTGTAACTGTCACCAACGGTCACCATGGCAATCGTCTGTCCCAGATGCACGCTGTCGCCATTTTGCACAAGCATGGTGCGCACGATACCCTTGTTGGGCAACGTGACATCGGTAGTACCCTGTACGGGAAACACCACGCCAGAATAGTAAACCTTGTCGCTCACTGTGCCAAGCACGCCCCACACGATAAATGCTGCCAGCAGCATCCCTATGGCCGTAGCCTGTAGATAGGCAGGCACGTAGGTCACGCGCAGATGATCGGCAATCTTGTCTGGTGATTGTAATGTTTTCTCCGAATCTTCTTTCATGAAAAGGTTGTTTTTGTTGTGCAAAGGTACAATAATCTATTGAATTTGACAAATGATTTGCCGAAAAAACACAAAAAGCAATCTGTCAATATGGTAAATCACTTTCAGGGCATTGCCGCTTAGTCCCTTCAACATCGTTTTCTGCTATATTTATCTGTTTTCATACCTTGAATGCTACAGCGCCAACACGGCTTATTTTTCATTTTTTAGCCTAATTATTTGGTGGTTTCAGAAAAAACACCTACTTTTGCAGCAGTATTAACAACTTAAAACCCGTTATTGCCTATAGAAACAGCTTTACTCAGTATCAATTGAATAAAGTTTATGAGCACATTGAAGAGTATGTCCGACGAAGAGTTGGCACTCGCTTACATCGATGGTAATAACAGGGCTTTCGACGAACTTCTTTCTCGCAGTCAAGACAAGATTTTCAGCTACATCCACTATGTCGTGAAGGATGAGGAGTTGGCCAACGACCTGTTCCAAGAGACATTCCTGAAGATCATCACCAAGATGCAGAACGGGCGCTATACCGTTTCAGGGAAATTCATCTGGTGGGCCACCCGTATTGCCCACAATGTCATCATCGACCATTTCAGGGCCGTCAAGAGCAGTAAAGTCGTGGAGCATGGCACCGAGAACGACCTGTCGAACCTGAAGGGTAACGTCCCCATGGATATCAACCGTGAGAGTGAGCTGGCCAACGAACAGGTGATGAAAGACGTGAAGCGTCTGATGGAAGCACTGCCTGAGGCACAGCGTGAAGTGGTCTTCATGCGCTACTTCCAGGAATTATCGTTCAAGGAGATTGCAGAACAGACGAATGTGAGTATCAACACATCACTGGGACGTATGCGCTACGCCCTGATCAATCTGCGGAAAATGACCCGCGATAATGGTATGAGTCTGGCTATAGAGTCCTGAGCTGACGGATGACATCCTCAGGTACGGGTGCATTGAACACATAGCTACCGCTGACGAGCACGTCAACACCGGCTGCTACGAGTCGAGGAGCTGTCTCCCCCTGTACACCACCATCCACCTCGATCAGAGCCTGACTACCGCTCTCCTCGATGAGACGGCGCAGACGCTTCACCTTCTGAATAGTGTTCTCGATGAACTTCTGTCCGCCAAATCCTGGATTGACGCTCATCAGCAGCACCATTTCGACATCGCCGATGATATCTTCCAGCATGGAGACAGGCGTAGCGGGATTCAGGGTGACACCAGCCTTCATGCCAGCATCATGAATCTCCTGAACCGTACGGTGCAGATGAGTGCAAGCCTCATAGTGCACGTTCATCATCATGGCACCAAGCTTAGCTGTCTGCTTGATATAACGCTCAGGACGTTCGATCATATAATGTACGTCGAGCGGTTTCTTACAAGCCTTGGCTACGGCCTCCAGCACAGGAAAGCCAAAAGAGATATTAGGAACGAAGGAACCATCCATCACATCCAGATGAAGCCAGTCGGCTTCACTGCGGTTAATCATGTCGATGTCGCGGTCGAGATGCAGAAAATCGGCGGCGAGCAATGAAGGTGATACTAAAGCCATGTTTTCAATTCAAGCTATATGCCTTTTTAATGTTTGTTCGATAGGTGTATGCTACCTGACGAATGAGGTCGAGCGTGCGCTCTTTGGGCTTCGGAGTAGAAATCTTCATAGGCAATCACAATTTGAAGTTGTTTATACCTAAGAAACGTACCGCCTATCTATTTTATTATATAATTCTCAATATTTTTATTACCATTCAGGAAGTCACGCGCCTTCATACGGTTCTTGCCTGCCAATTGGAGTTCGTCGATCTGGAGCAGATAGTCGCCTGTCGTGATGTAAAGCACGCCCTTATAGACGACGATAGTACCAGGGCGCATACCCACATTCTTCTCCGTCTTGGTGGTCTTGAAGATCTTCAGGTCGATACTCTTGCCGTCAGGTCCCAGCAGCGTGGTCCAGGCACCAGGGTACGGACTGAGTCCACGGATGAAGTCATAGATACGTTTTGAAGGACGGCTCCAGTTGATCTCGCAGACATTCTTGAAGAGCTTCGGGGCATCGTAGAGCCGTTTGAACTTGCCTTCCAGCTCTTCCTGAGGAATACTTTCCGGATGCCCATCAGCAGCGATGATCTTATCGATGGTCTCCAGACAGATCTCTGCCCCAAGATGCATCAGACCGTCATAGACATACTCCACATCAGCCGTATCAGGGATGTCGAAGGTCTTCTGCTGGATGACACGTCCTGTGTCGATATCCTTATCGAGGAAGAAGGTCGTAACACCCGTCTGCTTCTCACCGTTGATGACAGCCCAGTTGATGGGCGCAGCCCCACGATATTGCGGCAGAAGGGCAGCATGCACGTTGAAAGTGCCGTAAGCTGGCATATCCCACACCACCTCAGGCAGCATTCGGAAGGCAACAACCACCTGAAGGTTGGCCTTATAACTGCGCAGTTGTTCGACAAAGGCAGGATCCTTCATCTTCTCCGGCTGCAAGACAGGCAGGTCGTGAGCCAGCGCAAATTTCTTCACCTCCGAAGGCTGCAGGGTGTCCTGATGACGACCTACGGGTCTGTCAGGTTGTGTCACTACTGCCACCACGTTATAGCCACCTTCCACTAGTGCCTGGAGTGTCGCAACAGCGAACTCCGGCGTTCCCATAAATACAATTCTTAAATCCTTCTTCTCCATCATTATTCACCATTGATGTTTCACTTCGAGCCTACTCACTATTCTTCACTCATATCTGCCACCATCTTACGATACATCGTATAGATACGCTGTCGTGAGACGTAGCCTTTCAGACGGTTCTCCATATCGAAGACAGGCAACCAGTTGGCGCCAGTATTATCGAATGCCTGCATGACGTCTGCCATCGGCAGAGCATCACTCAGACGAGCTTTCGGATCAGTCATCAGCTGAGAAGCGGTGAAATGGTGGTAGAGTTCGATGCGGAACACCACATTACGAATCTTCATGATGTCGATCTCACCCAACAACATCCCACCCGCATCCAGCACAGGGATGACGGTCGAATGACTGCGGCTGATCTTATGCACAATCTGTCCCAGTTCCATGTCGGGAGTCACACTGAGGTAATCCTTCTCGATCACAGAGTCGAGATTCATCAGGGTGAGTACGGCACGGTCTGTATGATGCGTCAACAACTTGCCCTGTTTGGCGAGTCGTGAACCATAGATGCTATGAGGCTCGAAGATGATAATCGTGAGATAGGCACAGACGCTGACAATCATCAACGGCATGAACATACTATAGCCACCCGTCAGTTCTGCGATAAGGAAAACACCCGTCAGCGGCGCATGCATTACCCCGGACATCACACCCGCCATACCCAGCAGGGCAAAGTTTTTCTCAGGCACATAGACGCCTATCTCGTGGATGTTCCACAGACGAGAGAACAAGAAACCTGTGAAGCAGCCGATGAACAACGAGGGGGCGAACGTACCACCACAACCGCCACCACCATTTGTGGCCGAGGTAGCGAGTACCTTGGTGAACAGCACCAGTGCGATATAAGGTATCAGCAGTACGCCATTACCAGCCCATAGAGAGTTGTTAAGTATCTGATTCCAATCGGTTTCTGTCTTTCCGTTCAATAAAAGATTGATACTACTATAGCCCTCACCATAGAGTGCTGGGAAGAGGAAGATCAGCAGGCTCAACACGGTGCCACCAATGGCGAGACGGATATGTGGATGATCCTTGAAACGGGCAAACACATCCTCGCAGGCACCCATCATCCGAATGAAGTAAAGCGACACGAGACCACAACTAATGCCCAGCAACACACAAGCCGGAATACGCTCTACAGACCATTCGCTGTCAAGGTGGAAGGTGAAGAGCGAGGCATCGCCGCTGAAGATATAAGTAAAACAAGTGGCCGTCACACACGACACGAGAATCGGCAACAGCGCCGACATCGTCATGTCGATCATCAGCACCTCAAGCGTAAACACCAGACCCGCTATCGGCGCCTTGAAGATACCTGCGATAGCACCTGCGGCACCACAGCCCACAAGTGTCATCAGCATCTTACGATCCAAATGGAACAACTGTCCCAAGTTAGACCCGATGGCAGAGCCAGTGAGCACGATAGGCGCCTCGGCTCCTACGGAACCGCCAAAGCCGATGGTGATGGCAGAGGCGATAACCGACGACCAGCAGTTGTGCGACTTCAGGCGTGACTTGTTCGTTGAGATAGCATAGAGGATGCGGGTGATACCGTGTGAGATGTTATCCTTGACGATATAGCGCACGAAGAGCGACGTCAGATAGATACCCACCACAGGATAGACCAGATAGAGCCAGTTGGCACCAGTACGGTCGAACTGGCTGGTGAGCAGCATCACAATCTGATTGATAATCGAGTGAAGCACGAAGGCAGCCACAGCGGCAAAGAAACCCACTATCAACGCGAGGATGATCATGAACATCTTCTCGCTGATATGCTCCTGTCGCCACTCATGCAGCCGATGAAGCATCGTTGGTTTCTGTCCTATTGCCGCTTCCATTCTGTTTCCGCCTTGACTATTTACGGATGATTGTCACTTCGCCGTTCTCCTTCAGTTTGATGATGCTTGAGGGGGTATGAGGCTTATGTTCCTGACGACGGCTCCAGCAGACGTAATCCACCGCGTCGATGATACGCTGGTCTATATCACCGTAGTTCTGTGCTGCGGGTTCTCCGCTGATATTAGCAGAGGTTGACACGATGGCCTTCTGGAAACGGAAGCAGAGTTCCTTGGAGAAAGGCTCGTTTGTGATGCGGATACCGAGACTTCCGTCCTCTGCGATGAGGTTCTCAGCCAGGTTGATAGCACCATCGAGGATAAGCGTCGTAGGTTTCGCCTCACCTTCTTTCAGGCTGTCGATGAGTTGCCAGGCCACATCGGGCACATTCCTGAAATAACGCTGCATACGCGCATCACTATCCACCAGGCAGATCAGCGCCTTCGAGTCGTCACGCTGCTTGATCTCATAAACGCGCTTCACGGCTTCCGCATTTGTCGCGTCACAGCCGATGCCCCAGACGGTATCCGTAGGATAGAGGATGACCCCACCCTTCCGCATCGTCTCTATGGCATTCCGTATGTCTTCTTCTCTTGTCATTTAGAATTCTGATGTAAAATGGAACTTGATATGCTTGAAGTCCTCCTGCGCCATCGAGAGCACATAGCCCGAGTCGGCCAGGAACACGTCGCGTCCTTCCTTATCCTTGGCCATATACTGATACTTACGCTTCTTGAAGTTCTCCAGTTCGGCATCGTCGTCGCTCTCTATCCAGCAAGCTTTATAGAGGTGAACGGGCTCCCAGCGACATTTTGCATTATACTCATTCTCAAGACGATACTGGATCACCTCGAACTGCAACTGACCCACGGTGCCGATGATCTTGCGGTTGTTGAACTGGTTGACAAACAACTGGGCGACACCCTCGTCCATCAACTGGTCGATACCCTTCTGCAACTGCTTGGCCTTCATCGGATCGTCGTTCTCGATGTATTTGAAGAGTTCTGGCGAGAATGAGGGCAGACCGCGGAAATGCAACTGCTCACCCTCTGTCAACGTATCACCAATCTTGAAGACGCCCCCCGTATCAGGCAGACCTACGATATCGCCTGGCCAAGCCTCATCGATGGTGCTCTTGCGCTGAGCCATAAACTGCGTAGGACTGGAGAAACGCATCGTCTTGCCCTGACGCACATGGAGGTAGGGCTGATTACGACGGAACTGTCCACTGCACACCTTACAGAAGGCGATACACGAACGGTGGTTGGGGTCGATATTAGCCGTTATCTTAAAGATAAAACCAGTGAACTTCTTCTCCTCGGGCTCTACGTCGCGCTCCTCGGCCTTGGTAGGACGCGGACTGGGTGCTATCTCCACGAAACAGTTGAGCAGCTCCTGGACGCCGAAGTTATTCAGTGCCGAACCGAAGAACACAGGTGCCACATCGGCAGAGCGATAGGTCTCCACATCGAATTCGGGATAGACGCCATCGACCAGTTCAAGGTCCTCGCGCAGCTTAGCGGCATTCTCCTCGCCCACGCGAGCGTCGAGTTCGTCGCTATTGATATCGACCTCCACCTTATCCGTAACACGTTGTTTATCAGGCGTGAAGAGATCGAGTTTCTGTTCGTAGATATTATAGACGCCCTTGAATTTGGCACCTTGGTTGATGGGCCAACTCAGGGGGCGTACCTTGATTTCGAGTTCCTGTTCCAGTTCGTCGAGCAAGTCAAAGGGGTCACGGCCCTCACGGTCCATCTTGTTGATGAAGATGATGACAGGTGTCTTTCTCATGCGGCAGACAGTCATCAGTTTACGCGTCTGTGTCTCCACACCCTTCGCGCCATCTACCACGATGATAGCCGAATCGACGGCTGTCAGCGTACGGAAGGTATCCTCTGCAAAGTCCTGGTGGCCTGGTGTATCGAGGATATTCACCTTATATTCGATATCTGAGCCTTCAGGTGTGTAGTCAAACTCCATCACGGAGGTCGAAACGGAGATACCGCGCTGTTTCTCAATGTCCATCCAGTCGGAGGTGGCGGTCTTCTTGATCTTGTTGTTCTTGACGGCTCCTGCCACCTGGATCTGACCACCAAACAGGAGGAATTTCTCTGTCAGCGTCGTCTTACCAGCATCAGGGTGCGATATAATCGCAAACGTTCGTCTTCTTTCTATTTCTTGATTCATATTTCTTTTATTTAGGCACGGATTAACACGGCTCTATATTTAGAGACACGGCTTTTATTCTTCCGTTCGCCCTTCCTTCGTTAATATTTTACGTTTTACTATCACAGAACGACCAAAATTTATCAGCAATCCTAATTCCATGTGCGTAGCCGCCAAGTAATTCAACAATTGCCATTCATGTTCCGGTCTTAAATCAACTACAGCTTTTAACTCTAATATGATTTTATCTTCAACCACCATATCTGCTACATAATGGCCAACCTTCTCACCTTTATAGAATACATCCAGTTGTTTCTGACACTCACATTTAAGCCCCATTCTGCTTAATTCTTTATACAGTGCATTGCCATACACAGCCTCAAGAAAACCAAAATGCAACTCATCATGTACAAGATGAGCAGCATGCACAATTTTCTTAGATAATTCTTCGTATAGCATAGCCGTGTCTTTAATTTATTAAAGCTGTGTTAATCCGTGCCTAAGAATTTAAATTAATTCGTGCCTAATAGTTTGATGCACTCGGCGAGGCTCTCTTCCCAGTAGGGGATTTCGATGCCATAGGTCTGCTTGATCTTCGTTTTGTCAAGCACGGAATAATGAGGACGGTTGGCAGGCGTCGGATACTCCTCCGTATGCAACGGGCGCACCCTGCAGTCCTTGATACCCGCAATACGATGGATGGCCTTCGTGAAATCATACCAAGATATAACACCCTCATTGCTAAAGTGATACACACCCGGTTCAACACCCTTCTCAATAGCCGTGAAGATGACCATTGCCAGATCACGCGCATAGGTCGGCGTACCCACCTGGTCGAAGATTACCCCCAGTTCTGGTTTCTCCTTACCCAGCCGTATCATGGTCTTCACGAAGTTGTTGCCGAAGGTCGAATAGAGCCACGCCGTACGGATGATCATCGCACGCTTGCAGAACTTCGTGACACCCAGTTCGCCAGCCAGTTTCGTAGAACCATAGACACTATCCGGACAAGGCGTGTCCGTCTCCACATACGGGGTATGCTTCGTGCCGTTGAACACATAGTCTGTAGAGATCTGGATGAGCCATCCTCCGCGCTTGTCGATAGCAGCGGCGAGATAGGCAGGTGCCAGTGTGTTCAGGGTCGTACAGAGTTCCTTGTTGTCCTCCGCCTTATCCACAGCCGTATAGGCGGCACAGTTCACGATACCGTCAATCTCATTGTCAGCCACAAACTGTTCCACAGCAGTCTGGTCCGTGATATCCAACTCAGCCACATCCGTATTAAAATAGGTATGCTGGGGATTCACCTTCTCCAGCAGTTGCATCTCGTTTCCTAATTGGCCGTTACAGCCCGTCACTAATATATTCATACTTTTACTCAAACTTCAATCCTTCCTCCTTGTCTTTCTTATAGTAGTCACTGAGCATACCGATAAAGGTGCTAATCTCCTTCACGGCGTGCTGCGTGTCAGGCGAGATATCCTTCTTCTGCAGACGCAGCATCATCACGCCATAGAGCGAGTTGAAACAAGTCTCAATCTCGTTTTCCTCCTTGTTGGCCCCACGGTTGCGCAGTTCCACGATGAAGGGAAGAACCTTATAATACGCCGTATTATAGAAGGGGAACTTCGGCGACTCCAAGAGTTGATTGTGGAGTTCTATGAGCATCTGCAGAGTCACCTTGTTGATCTGCAAGTGTCCCTTCTCGCGACACCCTTCCTGATTCATCATCCTGATGAGGTTACCAAACCAGTCGATCTCCTCCTCTTTCTGTTCGTCGTCATAGTCAAACCGCTCCACATACTCACGCTTGATTCGCGACAGCGAGCAGTCGAAGGCACGTATCGTGTCCTCTATCTGCCACATGTAAAGCAGATATTCAGCAATGTTTTTCTTTCTTAATTCTTGTGCTACAAACATATCCTAAAACCTCAACAAATTGGTGGTCGTACCCAGTAGCATGATGACAGAGCCAAGAATCACGGCCACACCAATAATCTGGTTGATGATCTTGATACCGTTGGTATCGAACTTCGTACGGATCTTGTCCACCAGCCACGTCAGTCCCCACCACCAGAGCAGTGCGCCCGCAACGATGCTCGCAAAGCCTACCACCATCTCAAACGGATGGTCGGGCAGCACGAAGGCAAACTGGGCATACATCGCCAGGAAGAGGAAGACGATCAGCGGATTGGAGAACGTCACGAGGAATGCCGTCCACGCATTGTACCAGATGGTCCCCTTCTGCTGGCCTGACTGGTGCATCTTCTTCGTAGGGTCCGAACGATAGGTATAGAGTCCGAAACAGAGCAGCATCACGCTACCCACCAGCTGCAGATAGAAGCGGTTCTGCGTATTCGTGATGAAATCCATCACAAACGACATACCGAAACCCGCAAAGGCAGCGTAGATGATATCGCTCGCGGCTGCCCCCATACCCGTAGCCATGCCATACCATCGCCCCTTGTTCAGCGTACGCTGCACGCAGAGGATACCGACAGGCCCCATCGGAGCACTGGCTATCACCCCGATCATCATCCCCTTGAAGATGAAATCTAATATATTTATAGGTACATGAAATGGCATAACGGGTGCAAAGGTACAAAAATAATCCGAAAAGAATGGTTAATTTCCGTAAAAAAGGGCCGTGTATGGAGGTTTTTTATTAATTTTGTACCGAATTTGCAAAATCAAACATAAAACTATAAAGTCATGAACGAACAGAACGCAGCAATCAAGCCCTATGTAATAGGCTTGGACTTAGGTGGAACAAACTCCGTCTTCGGCATTGTAGATGCCCGTGGTGAAATCAAGGCAACTACTGCCATCAAGACTGGTGGCTACGATAAGGTGGAAGACTATGTGGATGCCTGTGTCGAGGCTCTGCAGGTGATTATCGACCAGGTGGGCGGCATCGAGAAGATCAAGTCGATGGGTATCGGCGCCCCCAACGGAAACTTCTACAACGGCACCATCGAGTTTGCCCCCAATCTGCCTTGGGCCCACGACGGCATCGTGCCTCTGGCAAAGCTCTTCAGCGAGCGTCTGAACAACATCCCCGTAGCACTCACCAACGACGCTAACGCCGCCGCTATCGGAGAGATGGTCTATGGTGTGGCTCGCGGCATGAAGAACTTCATCGTCATCACCCTGGGCACGGGCGTAGGTTCTGGTATCGTCGTCAATGGTCAGCTGCTTTACGGCCACGACGGCTTTGCCGGTGAGCTGGGTCACGTCACGATGGTACGTGGCGCAGAAGGCCGTTTGTGCGGTTGTGGACGTACAGGCTGTCTGGAGTGCTACTGCTCTGCCACCGGTGTTGCCCGCACGGCTCGCGAACTGCTCGCCAAGACCGAGCGTCCCAGTCTGCTGCGCGAGTTGGATCCCGAGAAGATCACTTCGCTCGATGTCTCGATCGCTGCTGGCAAGGGCGACGAACTCGCCAAGGAGATCTACGAGTTCACTGGTAAGATGCTCGGTGAGGCCTGTGCCGACTTTGCAGCCTTCTCATCCCCCGAGGCCTTCATCTTCTTCGGCGGTATGGTCAAGGCTGGCGAGCTGATCATGAAGCCCATCCGTGAGGCCTACGAGGCTCATGTGCTGAAGATCTTCAAGGGCAAGGCCCAGTTCCTCGTCAGCGGACTCGACGGTGCCAGCGCAGCTGTCCTCGGAGCCTCCGCCATCGGTTGGGAAATCTAGTAAGACCACGATAAAGGGAGAGTGAAAAGCTCTCCTTTTTCATTTTTCCGTCACTAACTTATACCACAAGAATCGTAAGCAAACAAGACAATGAGAAAACTATTGACTCTGATTCTGCTTGTTGCCGCCCTGACGGTGAAGGCACAAGACATTCCCCAGGTAGCCAACATCCTGGGCCGACAGACAACCTCGCTCAACGGCCCCTGGCACTATATCGTCGATGTACAGGAAGAGGGCTACTACGACTATCGTATGAAGCCCATGCGCAACGGCTTCTTCATCAATGCCAAGCCCCAGCGCCCTGAAGACCTCATCGAATACGACTTCGACAAGGCCGAGACGATGCAGATACCTGGTGACTGGAACACCCAAGACCAGCGCCTCTTCTTCTACGAAGGTACGGTATGGCTGAAGCGCAGCTTCGAGTTCCACCCAGAAGCAGGCCGTCGCACCCTACTCTACTTCGGAGCCGTCAACTACGACGCCCACGTCTATGTCAACGGTCAGAAGGCAGGCCACCATCAGGGCGGTTTCACACCCTTCAACTACGACGTGACTGACCTGCTGAAGGACGGTGAGAACCAAGTCATCGTGAAGGTTGACAACAAGCGACACCCAGAGGACGTGCCCACACAGATCTTCGACTGGTGGAACTATGGCGGCATTACCCGCGACGTGCTGCTCGTCAGCGTTGCTCCCACCTATGTCGAGAACTACAAGCTGCAGTTGGCCAGCCTGGAAGGTCGCCTGCTGCAGTTCAGCGCCAAGCTCAACAAGGCCGAGGCAGGACACACCATCACGCTTCGCATCCCAGAACTCAAGATTGTGAAGAAGCTGACCACCAGCGACGACGGTTCCGCCACCATCTCGATGAAAGCCAAGCCACAGCTCTGGACGCCCGAGAACCCTAAATTATATAAGGTGGAGATCCAGCTGGGCGATGAGACCATCAGCGACGAGATCGGCTTCCGCACCATCGAGACACGCGGCAAGCAGATCCTGCTCAACGGCGAGCCGATCTTCCTGAAGGGCATCAGCATCCACGAGGAGAAGCCAAACGGCGGTGGACGAGCCAACTCGACGGACGACGCCCACACGCTGCTCTCATGGGCCAAGGAACTCGGCTGCAACTACGTGCGTCTGGCCCACTACCCCCACAACGAATATGCCGTTCGTGAGGCTGAGCGCATGGGCATCCTCGTATGGTCGGAGATTCCCGTCTATTGGACCATCGCCTGGACCAATCCCGCCACCTATGCCAATGCCGAGCGCCAGCTCGACGATATGATCGCCCGCGACCAAAACCGTGCGAACGTTATCATCTGGAGCATCGCCAACGAGACGCCCCACTCCGCTGAGCGCGACACCTTCTTAGGCAAACTCGCCAAGCACGCCCGCCAGCTCGACCCCACACGCCTCATCTCGATGGCAATGGAGGTGACTGGTGCCTCCAACTACCACAACATCCTCCACGACAACATGAGCGACCTCGTGGATGTCGTCAGTTTCAACCAGTATATCGGCTGGTATCGCGACGTGAACGACGCCTCGAAGATGACATGGGAGATCCCCTACGACAAACCCGTCATCATCAGTGAGTTCGGCGGAGGTGCGAAATACGGCCTACACGGCCCCAAGAACCAGCGCTGGACGGAGGAGTTCCAAGAGAACCTCTACCGCGAGAACTGTGCGATGCTCGACAAGATCGACGGCCTCGCAGGCACCACGCCTTGGATCCTGAAGGACTTCCGTTCGCCACGCCGCGTACTCACAGGCATCCAAGACTACTACAACCGCAAGGGCGTCTTCAGTGACAAGGGCGAAAAGAAACTCGCTTTCTACGTCCTTCGCGACTGGTACGCCACGAAATAACCGCAATTAGACAAAAAATATCAAAGGGTAGGCAAGACAAGATTTTTATAAATCATTAAGTATGGTACAAGATTTATACATTTTGATGATTACAGCAGCTGTAGTCAGTATTCTGTTTAAGTTGTTAAAGCAGCCAGTGGTGCTGGGTTATATCGTTGCAGGTGTCTTGGTGGGTCCTCATCTGTTTGGCAAGAGCCTTGTGAACCCGGACAACGTGAAGCAATGGGGCGACATCGGCGTGCTGTTCGTACTGTTCTGTATCGGTCTGGAGTTCCGTCTGAAGAACCTCATCAGCAGCGGCAAGGTGGCCGCAATAGGTGCGTTGACAATCATCTTAGGCATGATGCTCTTAGGCTACTTAGTGGGACAGGATGCTAACCTAGACATGGTCAACTCCCTGTTTCTGGCAGGCATGCTCTGCATGTCGAGCACCACTATCGTGATGAAGGCCATTGACGAGGCAGGCTTGAGTAAGGAACGTTTCGTCAAGGGAGCGACCAGCATCCTCATCGTGGAGGATGTGGTGGCTGTGGTACTGATGGTATTGCTCTCCAGTATAGCCATCCGCCATCAGTTCTACTGATTATCCCGACACTGATCCGCAAAGTGAAAAAACATCTGAACGACGAGACGCTTATCATCCTCGCCTTAGGTCTGTGCCTGGGTATGGTGCTGACAGCAGAGGAAGCAGGGTTCAGTAGTGCACTTGGTGCTTTCGTGATGGGCTCTATCCTTGCCGAGACAGTGGAGTCGCATCGTATCGAAAAACTAATGACACCGCTGAAGAATGTCTTTGCCGCTATCTTCTTCATCTCTGTGGGTATGCTGATCAATCCGGCTTCATTAGCGGAATACTGGGTGAGCATCGTCTATGTCAGCCTGGTCATTATCATCGGAATGATTCTCTTTGGCACCTTGGGTTGCTGGTGGGGCGGTCAGACGATGCGCGACTCCATGCTTACCAGCTTCTCATTCGTACAGATTGGTGAGTTCTCGTTTATCATCGCTGGACTGGGTACCAGTCTGGGCGTACTCAATCCCATCATCTATCCTATCATTGTGGCAGCCAGTGTGGTGACCACCTTCCTCACACCTTATATTATGAAGGCTGCCGTGCCATGCTATACGTTCCTTTATAATCACGCTTCAGCGAGCATGCGTGCTAAGATCGACCAGCGCGAGCAGCAAGTGGCAGAAGCAGAGGCAGAGGCGGCTAAACCATCTGGCGACAAGAGCTCATTAGCAGACAGGGCGCGCCATGCCGTCAGGAAAACCTTTATCACGAAGCACCTTGTCAATCTGTTTATCAAGAACATGAGTGCTCACGATGAAAATCAATAGCCAGACAATTATTCAAGGGTATCGATGGGGAGATCTGCGTTCTTGCGGTAGGCCAGGCCAGTGACGACACAGCAGAGGTCGCCATGCTGATTGGTGACACGCACATCGACATAGGGTATCTTGTGATGGTTATACACTTCGGTGGCCTCAGCTATCAGGGTATCACCGACACGGGCGCTCTTGAGGAACACGATGTTGTTCTCCAGTCCGAAGGTGAGCGCACCTCGGCTGTTCATTACGGCAGCCAGTGCAATATCGGCCAGCGTGAAATAGGCACCGCCCTGACAGACGCCGCCTGCGTTCAGATGATGTTCTGTGACCAGCATCTCAGCCCGAGCATAGCCTTCACGTACCTCTTTTAATAGACAACCATTGTCTGCGGCAAATCGGTCGCCTTGCGTTAAAAAGTCTTTTAAAGTCATCGTTTACTGATAAATCGTCGGCAAAATTACATTTTTTCTTTCATTTTATCAAAAAAGTTGCCGAAAAATTTGCAGGAAAAAAGAAATATATCTATCTTTGCCGCCAGAAAACAAAATGACAAGATGAACAACAGGATGTTTAACATTTGGTGGTGGTGGTGCTCGAGATATGAAATGTCGCGAGGCTGATTGCCGTATCTGTTATCATCAGGATATACCAGAGGCTCGTCGCGACTGCGGCGAGTCTCTTTTTTTGTTGTTTAATCACACAAAAACAAGATAAAAAATGAAAGAAAGCTATTTTGTAGATGAAAGAGGATTTTACGGAGAGTTCGGCGGTGCCTACGTGCCGGAGATACTCTACAAGTGCGTGCACGACCTGCAGGACGCCTACCTGCCGATCATCGAGTCCTCGGAGTTCAAGCAGGCTTACCACGCGCTGCTGAAAGACTACGTGGGCAGGCCCTCGCCTCTCTACTATGCCCAGCGCATGAGTGAGAAGTACGGCTGTCAGCTCTACCTGAAGCGTGAGGACCTGAACCACACGGGTGCCCACAAGATCAACAACACCATCGGACAGATCCTGCTGGCCAAGAAGATGGGTAAGACGCGCATCATCGCGGAGACGGGTGCCGGACAGCACGGTGTGGCAACAGCAACGGTCTGTGCGCTGATGAACATGAAGTGCGAGGTATTCATGGGAGCTACCGATGTGGAGCGTCAGCACACAAACGTGGAGCGCATGAAGATGCTGGGCGCAGAGGTGCATCCCGTTCGCACAGGTAACATGACGCTGAGCGACGCCTGCAGTGAGGCCATCCGCGACTGGTGCTGCCATCCTGCCGACACCTTCTACATCGTAGGTTCGACGATGGGGCCACACCCCTACCCTGACCTCGTGGCCCGTATGCAGAGCGTGATCTCAGAGGAAATCAAATGGCAGCTGGAGGAGAAGATAGACCGCGACTATCCCGACTATCTCATCGCCTGCATCGGCGGCGGTTCGAATGCGGCGGGCACCATCTACCACTACGTGAACGACGAGCGCGTGAAGATCGTGCTGGCGGAGGCTGGCGGACACGGATGGGAGACAGACCACACGGCAGCCACCATCCATAAGGGTTCGACAGGCATCCTACACGGGGCGAAGATGCTCGTGATGCAGAATGAGGACGGACAGATACAGGAGGCCTTCACCATCTCTGCCGGACTCGACTATCCTGGCGTGGGACCCATGCACTGCAACATGGCCAAGAAAGGACGTACGGAGGTGCTCAGCATCAACGACGACGAGGCCATCTACGGTGGTTACGAATTGACGCGCATGGAGGGCATCATACCTGCCATCGAGAGTGCTCACGCCATCGCTGCCCTAAAGAAGCTGACATTCAAGCCCGACGACGTGGTCGTGCTGACGGTCTCTGGGCGTGGCGACAAGGACGTGGAGACTTATCTGAACAACAAGGCGATGGCCAAAGAATATGGGAATTTCTAAGTTTAGGCACAGTAACATTGGGCACGGATTAACACGGCTTTATAAATAAAGACACGGCAGTTCCAAAAAAAAGAATATATGAAGACATTCAACTATACAACAACGAGCAAAACGATCCTGGCGGACCTCTATACACCTGTGGGTGTGTATATGCGCCTGAGGGACATCTACCCGCAAAGTGCACTGATGGAGAGTTCGGACTATCACGACTCTAACAACTCACGTTCGTTCATCGGCATCGGGCCTCTGGCCAGCGTCGCCATCGGACACGGAAAGGCTACCATCGCCTTCCCTGACGGCACGACGGAGAGCCATGAGGTGAATAAGACCTACCAGTCGGACAAGGCCATCCACGCACTCATCGACTGCATCAAGGTGGAGGGCGACCACAGCGACGTCTGCGGACTCTATGGCTACACCTCGTTCAACGCTGTGCGCTACTTCGAGGACATCGCCGTGAAGGACGAGACACAGGCGAAGAACGACGCCCCCGACATGCTGTATATACTATACAGGATCGTCATCGTGTTCGACCACTTCAACAACCAGTTGACGGTGGTAAGCTTAACACCCTCCGACCACCCCCAGAATGGCGAGGCAGACTTAGACAACATCATGAAAGCCATGAACAAGGCCAACGTGAAGGCTTACGACTTCCACCCTGTGGGTGACGTGAGAAGCACGCTGACTGACGAGGAGCACAAGGCTAACATCCGCAAGGGCATCCAGCACTGTCTGCGAGGCGATGTGTTCCAGATCGTGCTCAGCCGCCGCTTCATCCAGCAATACGAGGGCGACGACTTCAAGCTCTACCGTGCGCTGCGCAGCATCAATCCGAGTCCCTACCTCTTCTATTTCGATTTCGGCGGTTTCCGTATCTTCGGATCAAGTCCTGAGACCCACTGCCGCATCGAGGGCGACAAAGCTTACATCGACCCGATAGCAGGCACGACCAAGCGCACGGGCGACGCAGAGGCCGACCGTCAGGGAGCTGAGTATCTGCGCAATGACCCCAAGGAGAATGCAGAACACGTAATGCTGGTGGACTTGGCCCGCAACGACCTGTCGCGCAACTGTCACGACGTGAAGGTGGACTTCTATAAAGACCTACAATACTATTCGCACGTGATCCATCTGGTGTCAAGAGTGTCAGGTCAGCTCGACGAGGGCGCCGACCCCATCAAGGCCTTTATCGACACCTTCCCAGCGGGCACACTCTCTGGTGCACCCAAAGTCAGGGCGATGCAACTGATCTCCGAGTACGAGCCACACAATCGTGGCGCCTATGGCGGCTGCATCGGCTATATCGGCCTCAACGGCAGCCTCAACCAAGCCATCACCATCCGCACGTTCGTCAGCCGCAACGGCGAATTGTGGTTCCAAGCTGGCGGCGGCATCGTGGCCAAGAGCAATGAGGAATACGAGCTGCAGGAGGTAAACAACAAACTGGGCGCCCTGCGACGCGCTATCCTGATGGCTGAGAAAATGTAAACAAATGGCACCAATTAACACGATTTCAGTATGAAAATAGCAATAATTGACAATTACGACTCGTTTACTTACAATCTGAGTCATTTGGTAAAAGCGCTGGGTGCCGAAGTGACGGTCTATCGCAACGACCAGTTCGAGCTCCCACAGTTAGAGGCCTTCTCGAAGATCATCCTCTCGCCAGGACCAGGCATCCCGTCGGAGGCAGGACTGCTGCTCGACGTGATCCGCACCTATGCAGGCAAGAAGCCCATCCTCGGCGTCTGTCTGGGTCATCAGGCCATCGGCGAGGTGTTTGGCGGCAAGCTTGAGAACCTCAGCGACGTGTTCCACGGGGTAGCCACAGAGGGCACGCAGTTTGGCAACGACGAGATTTTCTCCGGATTGCCCAGCCGCATCACAATGGGCCGCTATCACTCATGGGTGGTCTCGAAGGAAGGGTTCCCCGACTGTCTGGAGATTACTGCCGAGAGCGATGAAGGACAGATCATGGCACTACGTCACAAGACGATGAACATCCGCGGCATACAGTTCCACCCTGAGAGCGTGCTGACACCCGACGGGCAGAAGATGCTACAAAACTGGATGTTTTTGTGAAAAGGTAAAAAAGTAAAAAGGTAAAAAAGTAAAAAAGACTAGACATATGGCGCAGACAATGAAAGACATCCTGAACAGGATGCTGAACCACGAGGAACTATCTCGTGAGGAAATGAAGAATATCCTGCTGGGCATCACGAAGAGTGAATTTCCCACAGAACAGATAACCGCACTGCTGACCGCACTGCAGATGCGTGGTGTGACCGTCGATGAGTTGCTCGGCTTCCGCGACGGCATCCTGGAGACGGGCGTGCCTGCCATCCTGAATGCAGACCGCTATATCGACGTGGTGGGCACTGGTGGTGACCGCAAGAACACGTTTAACATCTCGACGACCTCCTGCTTCGTCATCGCTGGCGCAGGCTATAAGGTGGCCAAACATGGCAACTACGCAGCGACAAGCGTCAGTGGTGCCTCGAACGTCATCCAGCATCACGGCATCAAGTTCACTGACGACATCGACCGTCTGAACCGTTCGCTCGACGAGGCTGGCATCGTGTATCTCCACGCCCAGCTCTTCGCGAAGGCCATGAAGTTCGTAGGCCCCATCCGTAAGGCCCTGCAGTTCCCCACCATTTTCAACCTGCTGGGACCACTGGTGAACCCCAGTCAGCCAAAATGTCAGCTGCTCGGTGTGGCCAACCTCGACCAGATGCGACTCTATAATCAGGTATATCAGAAGATCGGCATCGACTATGGTATTGTGAACAGCATCGACGGCTATGACGAGATCTCGCTGACAGGCGACTTCAAGGTGACCACGAAACAGTATGAGCGCATCTTCAAGCCACAGGACCTCGGCTTCGAGATTGCCAAGCCTGAGGAGCTCGTGGGAGGTGCGACAGAAGAAGAGGCCGCCCAGATCTTCGACAGCGTGCTCGAGAACCGTGCCCTGCCCGCCCAGAAAAACATCGTGCTGGCCAATGCCGCCTTTGGCATACAGGTACTGGAGAAGGGAGAGAAGAGCATCGAGGAGTGTATCAACATCGCCCGCGAGAGCATCGACAGCGGCAAGGCACTCGCCACATTCAAGAAATTCGTAGAACTAAACAGTTAAGATATGGCAGACATTTTAGAAGAAATCGTAGCTTACAAGAAAAACGAGGTTGAGCAATTCAAGAAAGAGCTCCATCAAATCTATCTGGAGGGGCGTGTTGAGATTCTCCAAAATGCCCTCATACCATCGATGAAGAATGCGCTGATGAAGTCGGATACTGGCATCATTGCAGAGTTCAAGCGCAAGTCACCTTCCAAGGGGTGGATCAATGAAGCCGCCACAGCGGATAAGGTGCCCATCAGCTATCAAGAGAATGGTGCAGCCGCCATCAGCATCCTGACCGACTCCCATTACTTCGGAGGTAGCAACGTTTATGTCAGGACGGCTATTGCCTCGAAGGTAAGAATCCCCATTTTGTATAAGAATTTCATCATCGACGAATACCAGATCTACCAAGCCAAGATCTGTGGTGCATCTGCCATCCTGCTGATTGCAGCCTGTCTCACGAAGGAGCAATGCAGACAGTTCATAACCAAAGCCCACGAGCTGGAGTTGGAGGTGCTGTTGGAAATGCACAACGAGGAAGAGACGGAATACGCAGAACTGGAACCAGACCTGTATGGCATCAACAACCGCAACCTGGGCACCTTCGAAACAGACGTCAACAACTCTTTCCAACTGATCGAGCGTCTGCCTGCCGAGGGCGTGAAAGTCAGCGAGAGTGGCATCTCCGATCCTGACACCATCCGACAGTTGAGAGCCTGCGGCTACAAGGGATTCCTCATCGGCGAGACCTTCATGAAAGAAGCCGACCCAGGTCTGGCCTTAAAGAACTTCATCGCCCAAATATGATCGTGAAAGTCTGCGGCATGCGGGATGCCGCGAATATCCGCCAGCTGGAAGCACTGGGCATCGACTGGATGGGCATGATCTTCTGGCCCAAAAGCAAGCGCTACGTATCCATGCCCCCAGTCTATCTGCCCCAGCACGTGAGGAAGGTCGGCGTCTTCGTGGATGCAAGCCTCGACGCTATCCGTCAGCACGTCGAAGACTATCAGCTGGACATCGTACAACTACACGGTCAGGAGTCGCCAGAGACGCTGAAGACCCTCAAGCCGCTAACGCTCATCAAAGCCCTCAACATCGCGACGCCAGAAGACCTGCAAAAAACGGAACCCTACGAAGGACTGGCCGACTATTTCCTATTCGACACGAAAGGGAAATCCGTAGGCGGCAATGGCGAGAAATTCGACTGGTCGGTACTCGACAGCTATCAGGGCGAGACTCCCTTCCTGCTCAGTGGCGGCATCGGACCTAAGGACACGCAAGACGTCAAGACATTTCATCATCCGAAATGCATCGGCATAGACCTCAATTCCCGCTTTGAAACGGAGCCAGGGCTCAAAGATATCACAAAACTCAAACAATTCTTAGAAGCAATCAGGTATGAATAAGATCAACCAACTTTTCGAAAACAATAAGGGACGCAAGCTCCTGTCGCTCTATTTCTGTGCAGGATGTCCTTCACTTGACAACACGGGCGAGGTCATCAAGACCATGCAACGCAGGGGAATCGACATGATCGAAGTAGGCATTCCCTTCAGTGATCCACTGGCCGACGGTCCCGTCATCCAAAGTGCTGCAACACAGGCCCTCAAGAACGGGATGAGTCTGAAGAAACTCTTCGGCCAGTTGAAAGACATCAAGGACGAGGTACAGATTCCGCTCGTGCTCATGGGTTATCTCAACCCCATCCTCCACTATGGCATCGAAGCCTTTTGCCAGAGTTGTGTGGAGAGTGGCGTCAGTGGTGCCATCATCCCCGACTTGCCCTTCAAGGACTATCAGGACATCGTGAAACCCGTAGCCGACAAGTACGACCTACGCATCATCATGCTCATCACCCCAGAGACCAGCGAGGAGCGCATCCGATTCATCGACGAGCATACAGACGGTTTTATTTATATGGTATCCTCGGCAGCCATCACAGGTGCCCAGAAATCCTTCGACGACGCCAAGCAGGAGTACTTCCGTCGCATCAACGACATGAACCTGCGCAACCCACGTATGATCGGCTTTGGCATCAGCAACAAGCAGACACTCGAGGCTGCCCAGCAGAATGCCGCTGGCGCCATCATCGGCAGTAAGTTTGTCACGCTGCTCAACGAAAGCAACAATGCCGACGAGGCACTCGACAAGCTTTTCGACGCACTCGAAAGATAACGTTTACGTCATTTTTCTGCTGTTTTAGTTCGTAGTCTCACTTTTTTTGCGTATCTTTGTCGGCAAATTAAGGACTACGGACTAAAACATTTCACATTTTATAAGTATGAGAAGACTATTTCAATTGCTGACATTATGCCTGTTGCTCCCCTTAGCTGCAGCTGCACAACAATGGGATGAAGCCCAGTACAAGCAGATAGAGCAGAGCATCCGAGTACCGCAATTCGCGGACAAGGCATATGTAATCACCAAGTATGGCGCCAAGACGACCAATACGGCTGCCCAGAACCAGAAAGCCATCCAGAAGGCCATCGACCTCTGTTCGAAAAAGGGCGGTGGGCGCGTCATTGTGCCTGCCGGTGACAAGTTCCTCACTGGTGCCATCACCCTGAAGAACGGCGTCAACCTCCATGTAGAGGAAGGTGCTGTGCTCGAATTTGCCTTCCAGCCCGAGCTCTACCCCATCGTAGAGACCTCCTGGGAAGGACTGGAGTGCTTCAACCTCTCACCCTGTGTCTATGCCTTTGGAGCCAAGGATATCGCCATCACAGGTAAGGGCACCATCGATGGCGGTGGTTCGAATGACACCTGGTGGCCCTGGAACGGCAATGCCCGTTTCGGATGGAAGGAAGGTATGATCAGCCAGCGTGGTGGTTCGCGTGCCCGTCTGTTGAAGAACGGCGAGGACGGCATCCCCATGTATAATGAGAAAGGAGAACGCTCGCCCGAGCGCGTATTTGGCGCTCAGGACGGTCTGCGCCCACAGCTCGTCAGCTTCAACAAGTGTGAGGGAATCCTCCTCGAAGACGTCACCCTGCTGCGCTCACCCTTCTGGGTGATCCATCCCCTCCACTCTACAGACATCACCGTGCGTCGTGTGAAGATGATCAACGATGGTCCCAATGGCGACGGCTGCGACCCTGAGTGCTGCGACCGTGTGCTCATCGAAGACTGTTTCTTCAACACTGGCGACGACTGTATCGCCATCAAGAGCGGACGCAACCGTGACGGCCGCGAGCGGAACATGCCCTCGAAGAACATCATCATCCGCAACTGCGAGATGAAGAACGGACATGGGGGCGTGGTCATCGGCTCGGAGATCTCTGGTGGCTGCCAGAACGTGTATGCCCACGACTGCGTGATGGACTCTCCTGAACTGGAGCGCGTGCTCCGCATCAAGACCAACTCCTGTCGCGGCGGTATCATCGAGAATATCAACATGCGCAACGTGAAAGTCGGTGTCTGCAAAGAGTCTGTGCTGAAGATCAACCTCGACTACGAGCACAATGAGATCTGCTGTCGTGGTTTCTATCCGACTGTCCGCAACGTCTATATGGAGAATGTCACCAGTGAGAAGTCAAAATATGGCGTACAGATCATCGGCCTCGATGAAGACACATACGTCTATGACATCAACGTGAAGAATTGTAAGTTCAACGGTGTGAAAGACGGCAACTTCATGAGTGGCAAGACCCGCAACGTGAACTTTGACAATCTGTTCATCAACGGCAGTCTCGCTCTGATAGAGGCTCCCTATAAGCACTACAGCGAATGGCTCACCTACTCAGAGATGAAACGCGTGCCGAAGAGCTTCCTGCTCGACTTCTCGAAGAAGCCCAAGTGGAGCTATGTCATGGGTATCGAACTCGAAGGCATGCTCGACACTTATCTGGCCTATGGCGGTGAGGATATCCGCAAGTACTGCCAGGAATATACCGATACGATGATCAACGAGAAGGGCGACATCCGTGGCTACGACATCCTCGAGTATAATCTCGACAACATCCGCACAGGTCATTTCGTGACACGCATGTACAACCTCTATCCCGAGCCCAAGAACAAGCTGGCCATCAACACCATGATGAAACAGTTACAGAACCAGCCCCGCACGATTGCCGACAAGGTGTTCTGGCACAAGGCCATCTACGCCTACCAAGTATGGCTCGACGGAATCTTCATGGGGCTGCCCTTCCGCTGTCTGACAGCTGCCACACAACTGAAGCCGAAAGAGGCCAACAAAATATACGACGATGCCGTGAATCAGCTGAAGATCACCTATGAACGTACCCTTGATCCCAAGACCGGCCTGAACCGTCATGCCTACGACGAGACGCGCGACGCCTTCTGGAGTGACAACGAGACGGGACTCTCCCAACACTGCTGGGGACGGGCACAAGGATGGTTCTCGATGGCCCTTATCGAGGTGCTCGACGCACTGCCCGAGGACTACAGCCGCAGAAGAGAGGTGCTCGAGCTGTTGCAGAAAGACCTTGACGCTGTCATCAAGTGGCAAGACAAGGAGACAGGCACCTGGTATCAGGTGATGGACGCTCCTGGCAAGGAAGGCAACTATCTGGAGTCAACCTGTACTTCGATGTTCGCCTATGTCCTGCTCAAGGCTTATAACAAAGGTTATCTCGGCACGAAATATCGCGATGCAGGCATCAAGGCCTATCAAGGTATCATCAAGAACTTCATCCGCGTGAATGCTGACAAGACGATCTCGCTGACACAGTGTTGCGAGGTAGCAGGACTTGGTCCTGCAGCCACCCCACAGGTCATTGCAGCCATGAAGAAAATCAACCCCAAGGGCAACGTGAAAGAGAACAAGCGACGAGACGGAGGCTATGCCTATTACCTCTCCGAACCTATCCGAGACAACGATGCCAAGGGCGTAGGTCCGTTTATCTGGGCTTCGCTCGAAATTGAGAAACTAGGATACGATGTAAACAACGTGACGGCCTCTATAGACCGTCACGCTGTTGTAAATAGGCACAACCCCGTCATCACTGAGGCCAACGACCTGGCATCGCTCACTGTCGGAAACGGCCATTTCGCCACAACGGTTGACATCACTGGACTGCAGAGCTTCCCTTTTGATTATGGGGCAGGTGTGCCCCTGAACGCCATGTCCGACTGGGGGTGGCATAAGTTCGAAAACACCAGCCGCCTGACACCTGCGGAGAGTGAGAAAAGCTTTGACTTCGGCCACGGGCATCAGGAGATCTATGCAGTGGAATATAAGAAGGCAGAGGACGGGCGTCATAAGGAGGCTACAGAATATTTCCGTGTGAACCCACATCGTCTGAATCTCGGAACAATAGGCTTCGACCTCAAAGACAAGGAAGGTCGTCAACTCAAGCTCAAGGAGCTGAAAGATATCCATCAGGAGCAGAAGCTCTGGGACGGAGAGATCGAATCCGTCTTTACAGCCGATGGTGAGCAGATGGAAGTCACGACAGGCGTCCACCCCACCAAGGACGCACTCTATGCCAGAGTCAAGAGCCACTTGCTGAAAGACCAGCGCGCCACAATTGCCTTCCATTTCTCCTACCCCACAGGAAAACATGCTGACGATGCCAACGACTGGACAAAGCCAGAGCGCCACCAGTCGTCCATCATTGCACAAGACACCCATTCCGCCCTCATCGAGCGCACCCTCGACAGCACCCAATATTATGTTCGCATACAATGGGAAGGGCAAGCTAACCTTGAGACCTGCGACAGCCACCACTTCGAGCTCGCCACTTCAGATGATGTCCTGACTTTCTCTGCAGAATACCTGCCTTATAAACCAAACATCTCAAACAAAGCCGACGCCATCAGCTTCGAATACGATCAATACCACAAGGCCACCCTGCGCCACTGGAACCATTGGTGGAAAGCAGGTGCCTTCATCGATTTCAGTCAGTGCACAGACCCTCGTGCCAAGGAATTAGAACGCCGAGTGATCCTTTCACAATACCTCACACAGATCAACTGCGCCAACAACATGCCCCCACAAGAGTCGGGACTCACCTACAACACCTGGTTCGGACGTCCGCACCTCGAGATGACCTGGTGGCATGTCGTTGACTTTGCGCTCTGGAATCGTCCAGCGGTCGTGGAGCAGATATTAGATTGGTATAACGACACAGCCTACCCTGTAGCTCGACAGATAGCAGAGCGTCAAGGTTTCAAGGGAGTCCGATGGATGAAGATGACTGATCCCTGGGCTGGTGAGGCACCCTCCAACACTGGTTCGTTCCTGATCTGGCAGCAACCTCACTACATCTATCTGGCAGAAGAAATCTATCGCAGCAAGCCTACCACTGAAACGCTGAAGAAATACGGCGAGCAGGTTGAGGCAACCGCAGAATTCATGGCAGATTTCGTCACATACGATGCCAAGACCAAACGCTACACACTAAAAGGAGCAACGGCCATGCAAGAATGTATGACCAAGGACATCAGCTATAACCACCCCTTCGAACTGGCCTATTGGCAATACGGCCTCAGCATTGCACAAGCATGGCGCATCCGTCAAGGCAAGCCACGCCAGACGCAATGGGACGACATCATCAACAAACTCTCCCCGCTTCCAGCAGCCAACAACATCTATACCGCTGGCCTCCCTATTGGAAACGTGGACCAGTTGGAATCCTTCGACCCCTTCAATACCGTAGGCGGAAAGAGTACGAAACCAACATCCAAGGAAAGTTTTGCCGACAAATGCCGCAACGACCACCCAGCCGTGCTCGGTGCCTGTGGTCTGCTCCCCGCCACCTTATTATATAATAACGACAAGATGAAAGCAACCCTAGACTGGGTGATGAAACACTGGAACTGGCAGACCACCTGGGGCTGGGATTACGGTATGATAGCCATGTGTGCTGCCCGTCTCGGCGATCCAGAGACAGCCCTGAAAGCCCTGTTCATCGACACTCAGAAAAACACCTATCTGCCCAACGGCCATAACTTCCAGACACCAGACCGTCTGCGCATCTATCTGCCTGGCAATGGTGCTCTGCTTACAGCAGTTGCCATGATGTGTGCAGGCTGGGACGGTTGTAAGGAACCACTGAATCCTGGTTTCCCCAAAGACGGCAAATGGAATGTCCGTTGGGAAGGATTGCAAAAAATGCAGTAGAAATATCAATTTTTAGGGTTAAAACTTGCATGTCTCAAGATTTTTAGTTATCTTTGCACTCGTCAGACTAAAACAAATTATTGCCATTTTCAAGAAAATTTTAAACGGTTTTCCGTAAACGTTTTCACAAAAAGACGGCGGTAAAGCAAGAAAAAAAGGAAAATTCTGCAATTATTATTGTACCTTTGCAGACAAATCGCTAAACAAATACAAGAAATTGCCGTTTCCTTCTGCATTTGAAAGAATAACTACAGATGAATATAGCAAGATTACTAACAGTCATTTTTGCATGTAATATGACGATCCTCACCACCTATGCCACGACCGGCTTCGACGAGAACAAGCCTGTCGGATGGGCTATGGTAGAGGGGCAAGTCACTGGTAGCAACGACGAGAATCCAATCACCGTGACTACCACTGAAGAGTTGGCTGCTGCTATGAAGACTTCGGAGAAAAATACGATATACGTCAAGAACACGATTATCTTCAACAAGCAGCTTTCCATCAGCGGTGCTCACGACAAGACCATTTACGGATTGCCAGGAAGTGCCTTAAGCAATCCCACTCACTCTAACAACAGAAACGAAAGTGGCATACTCATTCTCAAGAACTGCCAGAATATCATCCTCAGAAATCTTACTTTCAAAGGAGCAGGTGCTTATGATATTGACGGCAACGACAATCTCACCCTTCAAGGATGTCAGCGTGTCTGGGTCGACCACTGTGACTTTCAAGATGGTGTTGATGGTAATCTGGACTGTCAACACGGCAGCGACTATATCTGTATCTCCTGGTGCCGTTTCCGCTATCTTGTCAACCCATGGAACGGAGGGTCTGGCGGTGCAAACGACCATCGCTATACCAACCTAATCGGAAGCAGCGACAAGAATGCCGCTGAAGACGAAGGACGCTTCCACATCACCTATGCCAACTGCTGGTGGGATGAAGGTTGCCGTGAGCGAATGCCACGCATCCGTTTCGGACAGGTACATATCGTCAACTGCTTGTATAGCAGTAGCGTCGCCAACTATTGTGTGGGCGCAGGCTATCGATGCAATGCCTATGTGGAGAAATGTGCTTTTATCAATCAGAAACATCCGTGGAAGAACTATGCGACAAGTGGTTCCTACACCGACTACAATATCACAGTGACAGATTGCCTCGGTGCCAAAGACGAGCAGAGTCATTCTGGTGATATCGATTACTTCAAACCCTATGCTGTATCAGGCTATACGCTGACGGTCTATGGAAAAGATCAAGTCGAAGCTGTGGTCAAGGAAGAAGCAGGAGCTACACTGACGATTGAAGAAGGACAGAAATATACGACTAGGCTGGCTTCTGCCACCAGTGTCCAGACTTCAGCAATGGACTACTACACACTCTCTGGAGCCAAAACAGACCTGCAGACGCGAGGTATCTGTATAGGCATCGGCAAAGATGCTGCGGGAAGACCTATAACGAGAAAATTCTACAAATAGGATTTATATATTAACCAATTTTATAACTATCATTTATGTCTAAAAACTTTAAAAAGCTACGCTTTGTGCTGACCCTTGCTTTCGCACTGTTTGCAATGGGAATCTCGGCACAGACAAAGGTTACGGTAGTGGACGCCACCGGCGAACCGCTCATCGGCGCCAGTGTCATCGAAAAAGGTACCCAAAATGGTGGTATAACCGATTTCGACGGTAATTTCACTATCAACTTGAAGGGAAGCGGCCATATTGTCGTCGTCTCCTACATCGGTATGAAGACCAAAGAGATTAACGTTTCTGGCAAGAGTCAGGTTAACGTTACGCTCGAGGATGATGCCACCACACTGAACGACGTCGTCGTCATCGGTTACGGTTCTGTGAAGAAGAAGGACTTGACAGGTTCTGTATCCACAGTGAACAGTGAGACACTGCAGGCCGTACCTGTTGCTAATGCCTCGGAGGCTCTGACTGGTAAGATGCCAGGTGTGCAGATCACCACAACTGAAGGTTCTCCTGATGCAGAGGTGAAGATCCGCGTCCGTGGTGGTGGTTCTATCACCCAGTCGAACGACCCGCTTTACATCGTTGACGGTTTCCCCGTAGAGAGCATCAGCGATATCCCCTCTAACGACATCGAGGACATCACCGTCCTGAAAGACGCCTCTTCTACCGCCATCTACGGTAGCCGCGGTGCCAATGGTGTAATCCTCGTTACCACCAAGAGCGGTAAGGAAGGTAAGACCAAAGTTAGCTATAATGCTTACTACAGCTGGAAGAAGATTGCCAAGAAGATTGACGTTCTCTCTGCCAAGGACTATGCTACCTGGCAATATGAGCTCGCTATGCTGAAGAACAACAATGATCCCTCGAAGATTTCTTCATATACAGATTTCTTCGGCAACTATCAGGATCTGGATCTGTATGATAACATCCCCACCAACGACTGGCAGGACCTCGTCTATGGTCGCACAGGTCATACCTTCAACCACAACATCAACATCAATGGCGGTTCTGAGACCATCAAGTATGCATTCAGCTATGCACACATGAACGACAAGGCTATCCAGATCGGATCAAGCTACAAACGTGATAACTTCTCTCTGAAACTGAACACCAAGCCTTCGAAGACCACGACTCTGGACTTCCAGGCCCGTTATTCTGACACCGACATCTACGGTGGTGGTGCACAGGATGCTACAGGTGTCTATGACTCAGACCGTCGTCTGCGCTATGCTGTCATCTACACCCCCATTCCCTTGAAGAACCTCGACCCCTCTGCAGGTTCCGACGGTGATGAGGAACTGGGCAACCTCTACAACCCAATCCAGGCTCAGAATGACAATGACCAGGAGAAGGAGCGTAAGAACCTGAATATCGCTGGTGCATTTGGCTGGGAGGTATATCCTGACCTGAAACTCCGCACTGAGTTCGGTTATGACGACTATAACAACTACGATAAGCGTTATTGGGGTCTGACCACCTATTATATTAAGAATGTACCCACCTCTGGTAATCAGAACAAGCCGGCTATTCGTCTGACAAGCACAAGCCGTCATCGTTTCCGTAACACCAATACCGTCAATTACGACTTCAAGAAACTGCTCAACAGCGAAGATCATAGTCTGAACATCATGGCTGGTCACGAGTATGTGATTACCAAACAGCATATCAACACTGACGAGTCACATGGTTTCCCCGTTGACTTCGATGCTTCTACAGCCTGGAAGCTCTCTTCTCAGGGTGTGCCCTTCTCTATCGACGATGCCTATAGTGCTGACGACAAGCTGTTGTCATTCTTCGGCCGTCTGAACTACAACTTCAAGGACCGCTATCTCTTGAGCGCTACATTCCGTGCCGATGCTTCTTCTAAATTCTCTAAGGAAAACCGCTGGGGTTACTTCCCCTCTGTAGCACTCGCATGGCGTATCTCTTCTGAGCCATTCATGCAGGGCACAGAGAAGTGGCTTGACGACTTGAAGCTCCGCGTCAGCTATGGTACTGCAGGTAATAACAACATCCCTGTCGGACAGCTCGTACAGACCTATAGCGCCAGCTCTACAGCTTGGGTAAATGGTATCGGTTCTTACTGGGCACCTTCCAAGACAATGGCCAATCCTGATCTGAAATGGGAGACCACCATTACTCGTAACGCCGGTATTGACTTTACCCTCTTCGGTGGAAAGTTGAATGGTACCATTGAGGCCTACCTGAACACCACAAAGGATCTGCTGATCCAGTTCCCCACTGGTGGTACGGGTTATGACAACCAGTATCGCAACATGGGTGAGACAGAGAATAAGGGTATTGAATTCAGCTTTACCTGGCATGCTGTCAACCAGAAGAACTGGGGTATCGACATCAGTGGTAACATTGGTCTGAACAAGAACAAGGTAAAGAGCCTTGGTGTGATGAACGACTTCGGTTGGAACTCTAACTGGGCATCTACGGAAATCGGTAACGACTACTGGATCTCTGTTGGCAATCCTCTCGGACAGGTCATCGGCTTCCGCCTTGATGGAAACGGCCGTTATGAGGTCAGCGATTTCAGTGGATATAATGAGAAAGAGGGATGGATCCTGAAAGATGGTGTCGCTGACGCTTCTGCTATCGTAGGAACGATTCGTCCAGGTTCATTGAAGCTGAGAGACCTCGATGGTGACGGCGCAGTCACATACGAGAAGGATACAGAAGTGCTTGGTGACGTCAATCCAAGTGCATTTGGTGGATTCACACTCGCCGGCCATGCTTATGGTTTTGACCTGAGTGCAGCCTTCAACTTCAGCCTCGGCAACAAGGAGTATAACGCCAACAAGATTGAGTTCACCTCAACCTCTAAGTATCAGTACCGCAGTATGTCAACAGAAATGGAGGCAGGCAGCCGTTGGACGAACCTCGATCCCAACACTGGTCTCATCAGCAACGATCCTACCCGTCTGGCCGAGCTCAATGCCAATACCACCATGTGGTCTCCATACATGGCCAGAATGGTGCTTACCGACTGGGCTCTCGAGAATGCTTCATTCCTGCGTCTGAACACCCTGTCACTGGGTTACACGATTCCTGCTTCTCTTACCAAGAAAGCTGGTCTCAGCAGCCTGCGTTTCTACGTGACTGCCTATAACGTATTCACCATCACGGGCTATAGCGGTACAGATCCTGAATCAGACTGCTACCGTCGTACAGCCTTGACACCTAATGTTGACCACTCCGGTTATCCGCGCAGCCGCCAGTTTGTCGTTGGTTTGAACTTGAATTTCTAAAATGAAGGAGGAATTAAACAATGAAGAATCAGATTAAATTATCAATACTTTCAATGTCGCTCTTTGCACTTGCATCCTGCGACATGGATGCCCCCAGCATCTCTACGCTTGACGAGTCTTCTGTCTTTGCGACATACTCTCTGGCAGAATCTGAGGTGATGTCCATCCACGTATCGTTTGGTGAGACCAACTCCTATCGTGGACGTTTCCTGCCCTACTATGGTATCAACACTGATATAGAATGGGGTAACACACCAGAATATGCAGACCGTCTGACAGATAAGCAGAGCCTTTGGAACTACAACACACTGCCTGCTAACAGCCAGATGAACACCACCAACAACGCTTATGCCAAATTCTATGAAGGTATCGAGCGTGCCAATCTGGCCATCAACGGCATCCGCAAATATGGTAACATTGAGAACAACGCCAACATGCGCCACCTCCTAGGCGAGGCTCTGACCCTGCGTGCCGTCATCTACAATGACCTTATCAAGGCCTGGGGTGACGTACCCGCACGTTTCGAGCCCAACAATGCCGACAACATGTACCTGCCCCGCACCAACCGCGATGTCATCTACAAGCAGTTGCTGGCTGACCTCCTGGAGGCTGAAGGATACTGCTATTGGGCTAACGAGAACAGCATCACCAAGACCACAGAACGTGTGAGCAAGGACTTCGTAAAAGGTCTTCGTGCACGTCTGGCACTCTATGCTGGTGGATATGGCCTCCGCGGCGACGGCTACCGTCGTTCAAAGGATGCAGATTTGGCACCAGAGAAGATGTATCAGATTGCCAAGCAGGAATGTGAGGAGGTTATCGCCCACGGTTCAACCAGACTGGGCTCTTTCAAGGAGAACTTCACAAAGCTCTGCGAGGATAATGTGACTGCAGGTGGTGAGAGCCTTTGGGAAATCCCATTCTCTGACGGTCGTGGTCGTGTACTCTATACCTGGGGTGTGCGTCACCGTGCGAAAGACCAATATACCCAACAGGCCCAGGGTGGTGTGAACGGTCCCGTTCCGACCCTCTACTATGAGTATGATCATGAAGATATCCGTCGTGATATCACATGCGTACCTTACGAGTGGAGCCAGCAGCTTGTCAATGGCAAATCACACGTTACACTGACAGCCATCAACCGCTGGATGTTCGGTAAGCTCCGTTACGAGTGGATGAAACGTATGGTCACCTCAACCAACGATGACGGTATCAACTGGCAGTACATGCGTCTGGCAGACGTCTATCTGATGGCAGCAGAGGCTGAGAATGAACTTGGCAATACAAGCGCTGCCTGGAACTACATGAAACCAGTCCTTGACCGTGCACTTCCTTCAGCTAAGGTTGCTGTGTTACAGGCTGAATACACAGCTTCACAACAAGCTTTCCGTGAAGGTATCTATGAGCAGCGTGCTCTGGAATTCGCAGGCGAAGCACTCCGTAAGCAAGACCTCGTCCGCTGGGGTATTATCGACCAGAAGATGGCCGAAGCCAAGACCAAACTCACGGAACTTGCTAACAGAACCGGTTACTATGCCGGTCTGCCTGACAAGGTGTATATCAACAACGCTGAGGACAAGGATGCCATCGAGGTATATGGACTTTTCTGGGGTGAAGACGATCCTGATAAGATCAGCAAGATAACAGCTGCAGGATGGGAATCAAAGAATTGGTTTGTCTCCAATAGCGCCAACGCCCTGACAGAAGGCAACATCGACGGTCTCTATGTAAATACGCCGAGTACAAACTGCCTGTGGCCTATCTGGCAGTGCTTCATTGACGCCAGCAACAACCAGCTGAACAATGATGGCAATTATGGTCAATTGTCAGACTAATAATAAAAAAACGAAGAACTATATGAAAAAGATATTTATCAAATCATTCATGTTCGGGCTTGCAATGGTAGCCCTGGCATCCTGTAGCGAGCCTGCCGACGAGCTTACAAGCGTCAGCTACAGCCGCAACTTCTCACCGACCAGCTTTGAGGCCAAGGTGCGCAATCGCACAAACGTCGAGTTGTCTTGGAACAAGTCTGAAGGTGTGACGAACTACATCATCGAAGTATTTGAAAATGGCCCGACCTTCTCAGGTACCCCTATCAGAACCTATGACATTACTCCAGACCTGATACCTTTCACAGTAGAGTATCTCAATGGTGAGACCGAATACGCTTTCCGTGTAAAGGGTGTCACTGAAGGTAATTCAAGCCGCGACTCAAAGTGGAGCACTGCCACTGCAAAGACCGACGCAGAACAGATATTCAAGGAAGTGGACGAAGAGGATATCCAGCCTACATCAGTCATCCTCCGCTGGCCAGCTGGACAGGAGGCTGCCACCATCACGCTGAAACCTGGTGATATTGTCTATAATGTGACAGCAGCAGATATTGCAGCAGGTGCAGCCACTATCACAGGACTGAAGCCTGAGACAACCTACACTGCCGTTCTTGCCCGTTCTAACGGTCGCACACGCGGTACTGTGAAGTTCACAACAGGTGTGGTGCTTGAACCAACTGATATCCTCGTGAAGACTGGTGCTAACCTTGCACAAGTTATCGCTGATGCTCCTGCAGGCTATCGTCTCGTCATTGAGCCAGGTATCTATCCATTGGCAGATGCAGAGAAGGCTTCTGGCGCAGCCGTCAAGATTACTAAGAACATCACCTTCAAGGGACTTCGTATCAACGACCATCCTGTCATTCAGGGTCGTCTGCAAGTAGAGGCCAACCTTGCCCTCAGTCAGGTTACACTCGACGGTACAGGCACTGATGGTGGTCAGGCTTTCGACTACACAGCCGATGGAGACTTCGACTATCTGAAGATTGAGAACTGTGAAATTACGAATTACACCAAGGGATTCTTCTATATCAATAAGGCTGCCGTCATCAACGACATTACTATTGATGGATGTATCATCAGCAATATCGAGTGCTCTGGTGGTGATCTCTTCGACAGCCGTGCAGGTGGTTACAACGCCTTCAACCTGACGAACTCTACCATCTACAACTCTGCAAAGAGCCGTGATGTGGTTCGTATGGATGATGCATCGAAGAACGTCAGTGCAATGCCTGTCATCAAGGTTGACCACTGTACCTTCAGCCAGGTTGGTAGTGGCAATGCGAACTACCGTTTCTTCTATACCCGCTTCGCTGGTAACAAGATTACGTTCACGAACAACATCGTAACCGACTTCAACAACAAACGCGGTTTTGCAAACCAGAAGACCACTGATCAGGATCCGATGCTGGATAATAACATCTACTTCAACACCAAGAACCTGATTTCTGCCGACGATACCGCAGACGCAACAATCAGTTGGTTCGATAGTAAGGGTACAGTGCTCGATCCTCAGTTCAAGGATGCCGCTAAGGGAGACTTCACCATTGGAAATGACAATGTGAAGGACAAGAAGGCTGGCGATCCTCGCTGGTACTAAAATCCATTCCCTTTATATTTATAAAAGAGGTGAGCCGCACGGCTCACCTCTTTATTTTCATTTCTTACGTAAACGTTTTCAAAAAAAAAAGAACTAAAAAAAGTATTTATTCACAAATATTATGTACCTTTGTACCCAATAAAAACCTATAGAAAATAAACAAACGAAAAATATCTCTAATTAATTAATATTGTATAACTAAAACTAACGTGTATGAATCATCAAATCAAAAGAGCCTTTATGGCTATGCTTTTGTCTGTGTTCTGCTTCGTGGCCTATGCCCAGAAGACAGTCACAGGTACTGTGGTGGACGCTGCAGGTGAGCCCATGATTGGTGTAAGTATTCTCGTTGACGGAACCACCAATGGTGGCGTGACCGACTTCGATGGTAACTTTACCATTCAGAATGTTCCTGAGAACGGTGTCCTGAAGATTTCTTACGTAGGCTTCAAGGATCAGAAGATTCCCGTAGCCGGTAAGAACAGTATTAAAGTAACCCTGGAAGAAGATGCCATGGGTCTTGACGAAATCGTGGTTGTCGGTTACGGCACGATGAAGAAGAAGGACCTGACAGGTGCCGTATCATCAATCAAGGCTGATGACATTGCCCAAGTAGCAGCAGCCAATGCTATGCAGGCCATGCAGGCCAAGGTTCCAGGTCTTGACCTTACCCAGAGTAGCGGCCAGGCTGGTGCCGGTGTGAACATCACCCTCCGTGGTAATCGTTCTATCTCTGCCAGCAACTCACCACTGATTATCGTAGATGGTGTTGAGTACGGATCAACCCTCGACATCCCAGCCAACGACATCGAATCGATGGACGTCCTGAAGGACGCTTCCTCTACCGCCATCTATGGTACTAAGGGTGCTAATGGTGTTATCATCATCACCACCAAGCGTGGTAAGGCTGGTAAGACAAGAATCAACTTCAATGGCTATCTGTCGTTCAACAGTGCAACCAGCGATGTCCGGAACAAAACCGGCATGGATGAGGTAAATCTGTATGTAGATCGTGCCAACTACGACGAGTATATCACCAACGGTACATGGGGTAATCATACCTATGCGGATGTCTTTGGTAATACCACCATTGCCGACGGAACACTGCAGACCGACATTATCAAGAACGGAAGTTTCGCCGACTGGTACGACCTGATCCTCCAGAACTCTACTACGCAGAACTACGAAGTCAGCGTCAGCGGTGGTAACGAGAAGACCAACGTCTCATTGTCATTTGCCGCCATGTTCGACAAGGGTCTCCAGAAGAGCGACGCCATGGACCGCTACAACGGTCGCCTCAATGTTGACCATATTATCAACAAGGTAGTAAAGGTCGGTGCCAGCATGGCATTCACCTATAAGGACCACGACTCCAGAACTGGTGTGTTCAATGCAGCCCGTAAGATGACGACTATTACACACGCTTATCTGACCGACGGCAGTGTAAACATCAAGCCAAATCCCTGGTATGACTCTCACGTTAACCCTCTACAGGATGAAGGTGACAACTATAAGAAGAATGTACAGACCACCCGTTTCCTCGGCAGCGGCTATGTTCAGCTCACTCCGATTACAGGTCTTGTAGCCAAGTCTCTCTTCTCTTTCGATCGCAGCAATTCGCGTACTGGTGTCTATCAGGATTACATGTCGGTTGGCCGTTATCAGTCGCCCACAACAACCTATATCTCTAATGCACAGGCATTCACCAACAAACTCGTTTGGCAGAATACGATCAACTACAATACGACACTCAACAAGATTCACGATCTTGGTGTACTCTTAGGTCATGAAATGCAGAAGACCGTTTCTGAAGGTCTCGGCTATGCCGGTACAGCTGGACAAGAGCATTATTACACAAACTCTTTCTACGATGTAACCAAGATCCAGGCTAACCAAGACCCAAGTTCAAGCTACACCAAGACGAGCCTGATGTCATTCTTCGGACGTGTGAACTACTCGCTCATGGACCGCTACCTCCTCCAGGCTACAGTCCGTTATGATGGTGCCTCTCAGCTTGCGGAAGGCAAGAAGTGGGCAGCTTTCCCTTCAGCATCTGCCGGATGGCGTATCACTGAAGAAAGTTTCATGGAGGGAACAAAATCTTGGTTAGACAACCTGAAACTTCGTGTGGGTTGGGGTATCTCTGGTAACGCTGCCGTTAACGCCTACCAGACCGCTGCACTCGTCAGTCCCACAACACCGAACAGCGCTACCGACTTTATCCCAATGAACATGGCCAATCCTGACCTCTCTTGGGAAAAGACCTCTGCCATCAACATCGGTCTTGACTTCGGAATCCTGGGTGGTCGCGTCAATGGTACCGTCGACTACTACATGACTAAGACAAAAGACCTTCTCTACTACAAGAGTTCTCCTGCCTCAGAAATCTTCACCTCCGTACTTTCTAACATTGGTGAGTCAGAGGGTAATGGTATTGAGGTGGCCATCAACGCCATCCCTGTACAGACCAAGGATTTCAACTGGGATCTGAACGTTTCCTATACCCATTCCACAGATAAGGTGAAAAAATTGGCCGACGGACTGGACAAGAACATCGTGTCATACAACAATGCCCTGATGGTTGGCGAGCCCGTTTCCATCTTCTATGACTACGAGAGTAACGAATGCTGGAAGCCAGGTGAGTATGATGCATACGTAGCCGATATGGCAGCAAAGGGTATCACCGTCGAAGCACCTATCGCTGGCTACGGAACACCTGGTACAATGAAAATCGTTGACCAGAATGGTGACGGCAAGATCGATGCCGACAACGACCGTCGCGTATATAACCGCTCACCTAAGCACATTATTGGTTTCAACAACACATTCACCTATAGGGACTTCTCACTGTCTATTCAGTGCATGGCTCGTCTCGGCGGCTACATCGCATACGATGCCAACAATGCCCTTGGCCTGAACGACAACTACGCCAACTGGGCCGACGTGGAATACTGGACCCTCAGCAATCAGGGTGCCCGCATCCCTGCTCCTACCTATGCTCATGCCAACCTGAAGGCCATCTACAGTGCCTATGCAACCTCTCTGCTCTACGAGAAGGCCGACTTCTTCAAGATTAAGGATATCACGCTGACCTACAACCTGCCTCAGAACCTACTGAAGAAGGCTTATATCAGCAACGCAAAGGTTTACTGCTCTCTGAAGAACTTTATCACGTTCAACCGTCTGAACGACAATTACGATCCTGAGCGTGGTGGTGCCATTACCTTCCCGCTGCAGAAACAGGTTGTCATCGGTCTCAATCTCGGATTCTAATCAACAAACGATCAATTTAATATTAGAATAAGTATGAAAAAGATATATGGATTTTTAATGGCAGCAACGATGCTGGTAGGTGCCACCTCGTGTTCAGACTTCCTGAACGAGGAGAACAAGACCGGTAACACTGCTGATCTGATTTACGGCTCAGAGTCTGGATTGGCAGGTCTCGTCAATTCATGTTATGCCTACACCAGAGCTTGGTGGGGCAAGGAGCCTTCCCTTGGACTGGCCGATGCCGGCTCTGACCTTTGGTACACTGGTACCGACAACAAGCAGATGCTGTTGAACACCTACACTTTCACATCTGCTTCGCTCGATAATGAAGTCAACAACAACCCATGCTTCGACCAGTATTGGGAGATGTACTACGACGCTATCGACGTATGTAACAATGCCTTATACTACATTAGCAAGGGATTGACCGACGGCGTCATTACAGAATCTACAGCCACCCAGTACGAGGGTGAAGTTCGTTTCTGCCGTGCCCTCTACTATTTCAACATGGTTCAGATGTGGGGACCAATCCCTTACAACGAAGAACGTGTGACAGCCACAAAGACCAATCCCGTCCGTGTGCCTGAGTCTGAAGTAGTAACCAAGATTCTTGCCGACTTGGATCTTGCTATAGCAAAATTGCCCACCAACAATGCAAAGAAGCTCAGTAATACTCACTGGCTTCCGACCAAATATGCAGCCGAGGCTCTTAAGGCACGTGTAGCTCTATTTGGTGCATCTTGGCTTGGCAACAGCAGCCTCTACAGTGTGGCACAGCAGTGTGCCCAGGACGTCATCGACAATGCTGGTGTCAGCTTCTATAACCGTTATAACGACACATGGTCGATGGACAACAACGAGATTGGTACCAATAAGGAGGCTATCTGGGGTGTTTACTATGCTTACGATGAAGGCGTCGGGAACTGTATCCCCTATCGTTATAAGACGGATGCCAACGGTAACAACCTGACCTTCAACTCACTTATCACGCGTACCGGTTATACCCGTGGTGGTTCTGCTCATCACCTGATGTTTGTTCCAACTTGGAACAATGGTAACACTGCAGACCTCGGTAACGGAAACAAGAACGACTGTCTCTTCAACCGTCCTACCAATACGAGTTCATCTTACATTAAGAGTAAGAAGACTGGCGAAGACATCTTCATTGCGCCATTCTATTCTCCCTATAGCCGTGGATTCACGCGTTACCTGCCCTCTCTCTATCTGTGGGAGACACTGGCAAAGGGTCGTAATACCGACCAGCGCTTCGATGGTACACTTGTTACCCACTACAATATTGTAGCCGGCCTGGAAGAGAACAAGCACGACAAGTATCCTAAGATGGGAGAGTTTATCTATGACGAAGCAAACTCGCCTGCAGTAGCATTAGAGCGCGATGGAAACTACTTCAATGCTGGTGATACAGCCATCTACTACAGTGAACTTGATGGTAACTCTGCAGCTGGTAAGGCTCTTCAGGCATGGGCTAAGGATCGCTATCGTATCCAATTCGCTTATGGTGGTGATATCCCCGTCTATACTTCAGGCGACTATGCTACCGCACTGCCATCTTCATCTGCGAAAGCCGTTTCAGATGTCTATGGTGATGATCGCTATAACAACAAAAAGATTGGCGGTAAGAACTCTTACCCAGGTATTAAGAAGTTCCTCGACTCTCCTTACGATGCCACCTATCTCTGCCTTGACCTCTCTTACCGCGACGGTGTCGTGTTCCGTCTCGCAGAGATGTACCTCATCGTAGCTGAGTGCCAGCTCCAGACAGGTGGCAATGCCCTTCAGACCATCAACACCCTTCGTCAGGCACGTGCCATCGAAGGCAAGGACAACTCCCTCTCTGCAGTCTTCGGACAGAGTAATGTTGATATTGATGTTATCCTTCAAGAGCGTGCTATTGAACTGTGCGGCGAATATACTCGTTGGTTTGACCTGAAACGTACTCACAAGCTGCTCGATTACGTGAAGGCTCGCAATGCTGAGGCATCAGGAAACATCAAGCCCATCCACTATTATCGTCCTATCCCACTGAGCCAGTTGGATGCATGTACAAATGTCATCAGTTGCCCTGCTAGTCAGGATGCTAACGGTGTACTTCAGTACAGCGCTACTGCAGATGGTTTCTGGCAGAATCCCGGGTATTAATTTACAGTTAAATAGTTAGCAAATAATCAGTACCGTCAAGGGTGCGCCTCACATGAGGTGCACCCTTTTTGTATCTCCCCCCCCTATTTCTATGGATTCGATGTAGAAAAAACCACCTCGAAAGTGGTAATTACAAAATAATTCCTTATCTTTGTAGCCAAGATGAAACAAGCCCATCGTAATTGGATACTGACGCTTTTGCTAGCAATCTTGTTCTCTACAGGACAGGCACAGGAAACTCTGCCTTACATAGCCGACGGATTGCTGGATAGTACACACATTGAGACACTCGGACTAAGGGTTTGTCCTGCAGTTACGACTGTCACTATTTTCTCCCCCACAGACGAGACAATGCACTATGCCAACGGTGTAGTGATGACAGCTTTCAAAAATACACTCTTCTGCATGTGGCAATGTTCCCAAACAGATGAAGATGCTCCTGAAACATCCGTCGTCATGAGTAAGAGTACGGATGAAGGGCATACTTGGTCGCACCCTGTAGTGATTGCTGCGGCCAACGACAGCTGCTATTACACATCAGGTGGATGGATCAGCACCACGGACACACTGGTAGCTTTTATCAATACCTGGCCAAAGCGTTTACAACCCATCGGTGGTTTTACACAGTATATCATCTCAACAAACGGAGATAACTGGAGCAAACCAAAGCCAGTCAGGATGAACGACGGACAAGTGATGAACGGGGTCATCGAACAAGATCCTTACGCTATAGCATGCGGACGTATCATCGGTGCTGTACACTTCCAGCCCGGACTCCACATCGTACCTGTCTATACTGATTCGCCAACAGGCCTCAATGGATGGAAACGCGCCTATTTTACTGGCCATGATAGAGGCAAACAGTCACGGGAACTTGAACCCAGCCTATACCAGAGACATGACAGTACACTCGTCATGATATTCCGCGACCAGGCAGGCTCATTCCGCAAGATAGCATCAATAAGCAGCGACCATGGTGAAACCTGGACAGAACCGATGATTACGAATATCCCTGACGCGAGGGTCAAACAAAGTGCTGGTAACCTGCCCGACGGCACAGCCTATTTAGTAGGAAATCCAACAGGTGCCAAACGTCGTTGGCCGTTAGTTGCATTATTAAGTAAAGACGGCTGCTGCTTCGACAAGGCCATCCTGCTACGCGCCGGAGGTAGTGACCTACAGCCCCAACGCTATCCGGGTAAGGCAAAAACACTTGGTTACAGCTATCCCAAGTCAATGGTTCACCATGGCAAACTCTACATTGCTTATGCCACGAACAAGGAAGATGTGGAATACACTACTGTCGATTTGAATACACTTGAATAATTAAATAGTAGTGCTGACAATTTGAATTAACTCACAAAAATAAGCGAATAGATGAAAAAAGAATCGGAGCCTAAAGCCCCGATTCCTTTTTTATTACATTTTACCGATTATTATTCTGCTTTAGCAGCCTTCTTTGCTGCTGGTTTCTTAGCAGCAGGTTTCTTTTCGGTCTTAGCAGGCTTTGAAGCTTCCAACTTCTCAAGCTTTGCCTTGAGACGAGTTATCTCCTTATCCTTCATCTCAATCTCGTCACCCTGATTCTTGATGGTTGTAAGCAGACCTTCCAGTTCGTCATTGTCAATGTCGAGCGGATAAAGAGCATTCACTCTATTAATGAAGTCTCCGAGGATGTTCATATAATTAGTGAAAGCGTCAAACGGTCCGCTATAGATGCCACGATCCAGCCCCACGTTAGAAGGCTTAGTGGTCATGAAACGGAAGTTGTTAGAAGCTTGGAGGTAGTCCCAGTCCTGATTGATACGTGGGTCATTGGCAATACGCAGGCGATCAGCAACACTATACAATTTGTTGAAAGCCTCATGCTGCATAGCATTACCCAACCAACAGCTGACGTCACGCTCTTCATCAACCCAAGACAATGTATCAGGTACATCAAGCTGACCAACGCTCTTGCAAGCCTTGCAGATTTCAGTAGGCGTCATGAAGTTGATACCCTTCTCCTTGGCACATGCTGGCAGAGCCTTGATGAAGTCAAGGATATTGCTCGAAAGCGGCTGAGCGATACCCAAAGCAGAAAGCTCCATGAAGATATTGATGATCTGCTCCTCTTCGGGGAAGCGAGCAATACGGTCGATATAGGCATCAGCAAAGAGAGGATAGCCATCCCACTCAGAATTGTTGAAGCGCAGTGAGATATCATCAGACAGCTCGATATCACGAAGCAACAGTTTCAGATTTGGTGCAATATTACAATTATAGACATAGTGCGGTGATTTCCAGCCAAGCACATGTTTAGCACCCTCTGTAAGCATACCCTTAAAACCAAGGGCTGCGGCCTGTGCACCAATATCATCACTATAGATGAGCGAAGAGTTGCGAAGCACGGTTGGTTTCTTGCCAAAGAGTTCTTCAATCTTAGCAGACTGTTTCTTAACATCGAGGGCAAAAGTCTCTTCATTAGCCAATGAAGAAAGACCATGACTGTAAGGTTCAGCCAGGAACTCTACGCAACCAGTCTCGTTCATCTGCTGCAGTTTCTCAATAACCTGAGGTGCATGCATCTCAAGTTGCTCAATACCCGTTCCTGACAGAGAGAAAGCAACCTTGAAATAGTTACCATGCTCCTTAATCATGTCATGGAGCGTGTTCAGTGCTGGCATATAGCTACACTCAGCAATATCAGTGATGCTACGCTCGTTCTCGTAATCATCATAGTAATAATGATCGGTACCGATATCAAAGAAACGGTAGCGCTTCAGATGAATAATCTGATGTATCTCGAAATATAAGCAAATCGTTTTCATAATTATCAATTTTCAATTATCAGTTATAAATTATTGTTCCCAACCGAGTGTGCGGCGATAGAGTGTACGAATCCAAGTTCCAACCTTCTCCCAAGTAATCTGATCCACCTCACGCTTACCCTCTTCCTTAAGATACTGGAAGAGAGACTCGTTATGGCAGATAGAATAAATGGCATCAGCAAGAGCATGGATATCCCAATAGTCAACTTTGATACAGTTGTCAAGAATCTCTGCACAGCCCGACTGCTTCGAGATAATCGACGGCGTACCGCACTGCATGGCCTCCAACGGCGAGATTCCGAATGGCTCCGAAACTGAAGGCATCACATAAACATCAGAATCCTTAAGGCACTCATAAACCTGCTTACCCCGCATGAAACCAGGGAAGTGGAAACGATCTGCGATGCCGCGCTCTGCAGCGAGGTAAATCATGGCATCCATCATATCGCCAGAACCTGCCATACAGAAACGGACATTGCGCGTACGCTGCAGTACCATATTAGCAGCCTCAACGAAGTATTCTGGACCTTTCTGCATCGTAATACGTCCGAGGAAGGTAACAACCTTCTCCTTGCCAGTGTGGTCCGGACGTGGTATATCCTGATACTCCTGAGGCAGTGGATAAACCGCATTATGCACAGTAAAGCACTTACGTGGATCCTGATGATACTGATTAATCACCGTCTGACGAGTCAGCTCTGAAACACACATGATGCAGTCTGCCCAGTCCATACCGTTCTTCTCAATCGAATAGACTGTAGGATTAACCTTACCACGAGAACGGTCAAAGTCAGTAGCATGCACATGGATGCAAAGCGGTTTTCCGCTGACCTGCTTAGCATGGATGCCAGCAGGGAAGGTCAGCCAGTCATGAGCGTGAATGATGTCAAACTCCTCAGCACGGGCCACCTGACCAGCAATAATTGAGTAGTTATTAATCTCCTCGTGCAAATTGCCGGGATAGCCACCAGCAAACTCCATTGCACCAAGGTCGTTCACGTTCATATAATTGAAATCTGCATAGATATGCTCACGAAGCTTGAAATAGTAATCGGGATCCATGATATTACCGACACGCTGCTTCACATAATCATAATCCACATCACGATATGCGATAGGAACGGCATTCATGGCTACGATACGGCAGGCATGCTGACTCTCATCTCCAAACGGATGCGGCAGACAGAGTACCGTCTCAATATCGCCCTGAGCCTTCAGGCCCTCAGAAATTCCATAGTTAGCAGTGGCGAGTCCACCAAATACATGAGGAGGATACTCCCATCCAAACATTAATACTTTCATAGTCGTCCCTCCTTATTTTTGATATGAATACTTATCCAACAACTGGAGCGTGCGCAGGATCTCTGCCACATTCATGGCAAATGACATGGCACCGCGACCGTGGAACGGTGGGTTTCCATCGAACAACTCACTGATGGTGCCGATAGCATGATAGTCTATCTCATCCTCATAGCCCACAAGTTGACGTTCAACAAAACTCAAACGGCTACGCTTGTAGAGTTTCAAGCAGGCTTCCATATAGAATCCACCCAGCCAAGGCCAAGCCGTGCCCTGATGATAGGCATAGTCACGCTGAGTCTGCGGACCAACGTACATCGGGTTGTAACCACCACTCTTCGGTGACAGCGAGCGAAGTCCCTTCGGTGTAAGGAGTTCGCGGGTACAAATATCCACCACGCTCTTCATCTGCTGCTGGTTCAACGGCGAGTAGTCGAGAGCTACAGCAAAAATCTGGTTAGGACGGACACTCCAGTCCATCATATTACCATCTACATAGTCGAGCAGATACCCATATTCATTGACAAAAGTCTCTACGAATGACTGTTTAGCGAGTTCTGCACGCTTTTCCAAAGTCTCTGCATCCTTTGTCTTACCCAACTGGGCTTTCATAGCTGCACAGAACTTCAAGGCATTGTACCACAGTGCATTGAACTCAACAATATAACCCGAGCGCGGTACAACTGGACGGCCATTAGCCGTGGAGTTCATCCATGTAACAGCACGATCACGGCCATTAGAATAAAGCAGACCGTTCTCATCGAGTCGAAGATTTGGATGACCACCTTTTATAATATAGTCTACAATATCGCTAACAAGTTTGCCATACATCTTGAAGCCTTCATCAATACCAGCATCTTTTACATACTGTTGTATTGCCCATATTGCCCAAAGAGGTACATCGGGTTGCTCTATTTCATAAATCTTCACCGATAATGGTTTCTCTTCCATGAACTCGCGCAACCCTTTTTCTGCGGTCTTCATCACCAATTCAAAATAGTCGCGCTCACCAATAGCCAAGGTAAGTCCCGGCAATGCGATGAAAGTATCGCGAGCACGAGCCTTGAACCAAGGATAGCCAGCCAGCAAGTAACGATCGTCGTTCTCATCTATTTGTGCCGACTTGCCACTGCGACGGTCGCGGAAATGGAATTGGTGAGCAGCTGTCACAAGACAATGATAAAAATTGTCACGCGGTGCACGGAGTCCAACCTCATCCTCAAACAATTTCTTAAGCGAGGAAGTCTTTATCTGCGAAGTCGAGCCAGAGAAAATAATACTCTCACCCTTCTTGATTGGCATCTCAAAATAACCAGGCACATAGAGATCCTCATTGGATGCATAGCCACGCTCCTGCTCTTTTGGATATTCGATGCCACGATACCAGTCTGGCTGGAAGACAAACTCATTCTTCTTGGAGAACTGCATATAGAGGTCAGGATAACCAGCATACATACAAGTCCTGATACCGCCATCGACAACTGCATATTCGCGACTGGCTGTAGCATTTTCATGCGTAAACTGACGCACAGAACGGAATGCCAAGAACGGACGGAAACGCAGCGTCGTAGCAGAATGAGCATCCACCAGTGTATAGCGAATGAGAATGCGATCCTCATAAGCCTGGAAAATAACTTCCTTCTTCAACACTACGCCACCCACGCGATACGTGGTCGTCGGCACGAGGCTGGCATCAAACTCTCTAATGTACTTGTGTCCGTTCGGACTAAATGTGTTGCCCTGATACTTGTGCAGTCCCAAGTTGAATTCGGCTCCATGCTGAATGACCGTACAGTCGAGTGACGAAAGAAGCACATGGTTCTCATCATCAAGCTCTGGCACGGGAACAACCAACAGACCATGATACTTGCGCGTATTGCAGTCAACCAATGTAGAACTGCTATAGGCGCCAGAACGATTGGTTCGGAGTAATTCACGACGAAGACTTTCCTGCAGGTTAGTCATCACGGCTTTTTCTAATCGTAAATAGCTCATAGTTCCTGTCTAAAGGTATTTAATTATTGTAATACTAGTCTTTAATTCCCCAAAGGTAGGCATTTTTGTTCAGCTAACAAAAGAATTCTGCTGATTTAACAATAATTTAAACAAAAAAGGCATGTCACGAGGACTTGCCTTTCATATTATTCTGGAATAAGAAAATTTATCACTTCCTGTTCGACATTAATCCGATAAGGCCCAACTGGCGTTTTCATCAGGCGACCATCAATACCAACCATAGCATGCTTGGCATGCTCTACCAAGACCTCTCGAGTACGATAAGGGTGAACACTACGATGATTGAGGAAACGCCCCGTTATGAGAAGCCAGACACCTTCAATGAGTTGCACAACCTCGGGATGATACACTACAGAAACATCAAGCATGCCATTGTAGGGAACTGCATTCGGCGTCTGTCCATAGCCAAGTCCACTACCAATACACATTGTCATTACCTTGCGGTCAATAACATCACTATTGATTTTCAACTTCATCTTGTACTCCATCCGATGGAAGAGCATCACAAAAAGCGACGATATAAAAGATAAGGTACGCGAGCCGAAGAGGCGTCGTGTCTGGCGGCGCAAATTCATAATGTCGGCTGTCATTCCGACATTAACGCAGTTAAGGAAATAGCGATGGCATTTTTCCCCCCGTGCATTCGTATAGCGTATACAACCGAGATCGACCTTACGAATACGACGTTTCAGAAGCCATTCTATCGTTTGAATGATATCATTTTCATCGAAGTCCCAAAAGCGGGCAAAATCATTCATCACGCCGTTGGGAATCACACCAAGAGCGATGCTGTCCCGGACTCCTTTTTCCTCCATCATCAGACAGTTTACGGCATCGTTCAGTGCAGAGTCGCCCCCCACGATGATAATGGTCTTATAACCATTAGAGATCATCATTTTTATCAGTCTCTCTACACTGTCACTATTCTCACTCTGCACAAAGTCGTAATCCACGTTACGAGCATCAAGCACCCGCTGTATTTTTTCCCAACGTTTGCGCTTATTGGTAATGCCTGCCTTCGGACAGTATAGGACACTCCATTTTTCTGTTTCCATCGCTTTCATTTACTACTTATCGTCAATCTGCCTGCAAAAATAATAAAAAAAAGCCATCTAACAAAATTGGATGGCGTTTTTCTTGCTTAATCTATAGCCAAACATTATATGAATGATAGAATCGCCTTGATTTTCTCGTCCATTGAAAGAATTGCAGGAATCCAGTGAATAGTAAAGCCACGACGTTCCATACCACGAAACCAAGTCATTTGCCTTTTAGCAAACTGGTGAATGGCAATCTCGAGACGCTGAAACATCTCTTCATAAGAGGTCTGGCCAGTCAGATATTCTGTAACAAACTTGTACTCCAGCCCATAATAAATCAAATCCTCAGAAGGAATACCTTCATCAAGAAGAGCCTTTACTTCATCTACCATGCCTTCCTCAAGGCGAGCTTTAAGACGACGGGTTATTTTTTCGCGACGAAGGTCGCGATCAATATCGATGCCAATAATAACACTATCCACGGATGGCAATTCACGGCGTGGTAACGGATGCTCCAAGTTGTAAGTTTCAATCTCTATTGCCCGGATGGCACGCTGACACGAATCCACATCTGTTGTATTATGCATATTCGAACCTGTCTTTATTTTGACATCTGTCAGCATCTGTGTCAATTCTCCAAGGCTCTTCCCTTCCAAGCTACTACGCAGTTCCTGATTCTGAGGCACTGGCGATAGATGATAACCTTTCAGCACTGCTTCAATATAAAGACCAGTACCACCGCAAAGGATAGGAACTGCCCCCCTACCCCGAATTTGCTGGTATGCCTCAAAGAAGTCACGTTGATATTCAAATAGATTATATTTTGTACCCGGTTCACATATATCAATTAAATGATACGGCACGTGCCGCCCGTCAACCGTATAGTCTTCTAAATCCTTCCCTGTACCAATATCCATCCGACGGTACACCTGACGCGAATCTGCAGAGATAATCTCTCCGCCAATTTTCAAAGCCAAGTGCGCAGCTACAGGCGTCTTACCAGAAGCTGTCGGTCCTAAAATAGTAATCATTCGCTTCATGATGCAAAGGTAAACAAAAAAAGCCGTCCGACAAAATCGGACGGCCATTATTTTCAGTATAAGCTGTAACTCTATTATTTCAGCTCAGCGAGGTACTTAATGGTGCGAACCATCTGAGAAGTATAAGAGTTCTCATTGTCGTACCAAGAAACAACCTGTACCTGATAGGTATCGTAGCATCGAAGAGAGAACCGAACTTCATACCAATGATATCGCTAGAAACGATCTGATCCTCTGTGTAACCGAAGCTCTCTGTACCAGCAGCCTTCATGGCAGCGTTGATACCCTCCTTAGTGATATCCTTACCCTTAACCACAGCAACGAGGATAGTGGTAGAACCTGTAGGAGTCGGAACGCGCTGTGCAGAACCGATCAGCTTACCGTTCAGCTCAGGGATAACCAGACCGATTGCCTTGGCAGCACCAGTTGAGTTAGGAACGATGTTCTGAGCACCTGCACGGCTACGACGGAGATCGCCCTTACGCTGAGGACCGTCGAGAATCATCTGGTCACCAGTGTAAGCGTGGATAGTTGACATAATACCAGAAACAATAGGAGCATAGCCATTCAGAGCGGCTGCCATAGGAGCCAGACAGTTGGTTGTGCAAGAAGCTGCAGAGATAACAGTATCAGCCGGAGTCAGAGTCTTGTGGTTTACATTGTAAACGATGGTGGGCAGGTCATTACCAGCAGGAGCTGAAATCACAACCTTCTTAGCACCAGCCTGGATGTGAGCAGAAGCCTTCTCCTTAGATGTGTAGAAACCTGTGCACTCGAGAACGACGTCAACGTTCAACTCACCCCAAGGAAGCTCAGCTGCATTGGGCTTTGCATAGATGGTAATCTCCTTACCGTCAACGATGATTGAGTTCTCTGTAGCCTCTACAGTATGCTTGTTCTCACCGAACTTGCCAGCGAAACCACCCTGAGCGGTATCATACTTCAGCAGATGAGCGAGCATCTTTGGACTTGTCAAGTCATTGATAGCTACTACTTCATAACCTTCAGCCTCGAACATCTGACGGAAAGCGAGGCGACCGATACGGCCAAAACCGTTAATTGCTACTTTTGTCATTTTACATTAAATATTTAAAGGGTTTATACCTAAAATTTACTAACTTTTAGTGCTTAATTCGCATTTTTTTTCGTTTTCGGCTACAAAGTTACAATTTTTTTCCTAAATTTGCACCCAGATTCTATCTTAATTAAGATTAAACATCAGAAATAAAACATTAAAGATTTAAAAATCGGTTATGCTAATTCTGAGATTGCAAAATGCAGATTACAATTCACACATTAAACATTAAAACTTTTTAGATTATGGGATTTATTAAAGAATTCAAGGAGTTTGCCGTAAAGGGCAATGTTATGGACATGGCTGTCGGTGTGATTATCGGCGGTGCCTTCGGAAAAATCGTCACTTCACTCGTTGACAATGTTCTTATGCCAATTATCGGAACGCTGACGGGCGGTATTGACTTCTCCAATTTGGCCGTTACTGTCGGGGAAGCTAATATCCAATATGGTCTGTTTATCCAAAATGTCATTGACTTCCTCATCGTTGCTTTCTGTATTTTCCTCATGCTGAAAGGTATCAACAAGATGAACCGTAAAAAGGAAGAGCCTGCAGAACCCGCTGCACCTGCTGGTCCTACTCAAGAAGAGCTTCTCGCAGAGATTCGCGACCTGTTAAAGAACAAATAAGAATCGTATCATATTTTTAGAAGCCTGCATCACAATATTATGATGCAGGCTTCTTTGTTACAAATCTCTTTCAATATAGGTAAATGTCGTATCACCTATCTGAAATGCCGTATTGTGATAAAGCCATATACCTTTTCCTACAGATAGAGCTTTTTCGCCTACGACGACACCATCTTCCAATGCTGTCAGGCGTAGGGCATCACCTACCATTCGGATCTCACATTGCACTGGAGCAACCTGTCCTTTTATGTCCCACGACATCTGTAATGAGCAATCAATGGACTTACCAATGGTCACCACCTGTTCTGGCTCATTGAGGAACCACTTAAATATTGCAATATCCATCTCTTTCATTGCCCCCTTAACATTCAGGAAATAGCGCTCAGATTTAGGAGCCATCTCAGCCACGGAAACAGCTAGGCCTACCGCAAAGAAAACACAGCTTATAAGCAGTAATACACGGATGTCAACCATTATAGTCCCATTAAACATGAACGACCACATGTACATGGATAGCACTCCTAAAACCAAAGTAATAAGCAACACATATTTTTTCAATCGTACCCTTGTACCTATTGTAGCACAAAAAGCAATCAGCAATGCTGTCAACGACCAGGGAATCCAATCCACAAATGCAGAATAAGTTCCCATGTTAAACGCCAACACAATATACCTGAAAAGAGTAAACAGGAAATAGGAGCCTATCGCTGCAATAGCAGAACGGAAGAACAATGCCAGCAATCGGCGTTTCACCTGTTGACGCCGAACAGCATTCATAGCCAATCCCAAAGTTAAGAAAAAGCCAATGAAAAGTCCCAACTCCGGAATTTGATCGACTCCACTTACATCGTTATTAAAAACAGCAGAATTACCTATCTCCGCAACATGCGGTTCCATCATTTGAGCAATTAAGGACTCTGGTGTTGATTGGAAATCCATAACATACAACATATAAAAGAACCAAGAGAAAATTGCGGCCACGATTGCAACCAGAATCCACTTCATATAGAATGATGCATTCTTTAAATCAAAAAGATTCTTGTAATTATAATAATGTGCACCATGCTGACAATGTTTTCCAAACTCCGGACAATGATAGCCGATTTCATCCCAACAACTCTTATGAATGGTATGCTCACACTTCACAACAACCTCCTCACCTTCTTGGAAGGGAGCCTTACAGAAATAACATGATTCACCAACAACAAGATTGCCAACACTCATACTGCCGTTGACATACTTGACAACATATTTTTTCTTAAATAGGTGATAGCGAATAGAAGGAATTATGAACTGAAAAACAAAATAGACAAGCAAAAGAGCCAAAAGCCCCAGACTTACTCCTTGAACAAACATCCATATATCGCCTGGGTCATCAACAATCACTGGATTATATGCAGTACCCAGAAAGATATTCGTTGTAGCAGTACCAACCAAACTATCCGTTGCATTAGAATAGACTTCAATACGCAATTTGTATGGAATTCCTCGATACACTTTACCAGAAGGATTCTCGAAATCAAACTCATTTGCAACAATCATTCCACCTTCCGGTTTTACAATTCTTCCCTTTAAGTCTGTCCAAATGAACTCTTTTAAATAGAGACCGCCAGTATTTTTGCAGAGAACCTTCAACACACTCTCTGCCTGGTTATCACTTAAGTCTGCCGAAGGGGGATTCAATGATACTGCATTTACCACAAGATGACTGTTTTTAACCGAATCAGCGTTTACTAAAGTCTCTTGCAGTTCAAAGTGCTTGGGATCGATTGGCTCATCATTACTCCCATAAACTTTTTCATCCGAGAATATTACCATCGCCATCTTTTTCGCATCAGCCCAAACTCCATAGTGGTCTTCCATTTCGTGTTTCTTCAGTAATATGGACCGATAAAGATAGGTATATTCATCTGGATGCGACTTAAAATATGTATCCAGCACATAGTCCGTCACCTCCATCGTTTCAGTCACATTCTGGCCATACATAAAGGACACAAGAAGATTATTCTTTGTAAAGACAGCCTGCATCTCGACGATGGCATCCCGGATTTTATTTATAGTATATTGTGGTAAGGTCAGGTCAACAAGTGCCAACATCTTAATATGTCGTCTGGCAACTTCATCACCCTCTGTATTCTTCACTGAAACCAATCGTGGTGCATATTTGTCGTTTTCCCACAGGCGTCCAATGGTTTCTACAATTTTAATTGTCACTACACTATCTCTAAAAGCATAGGGACCAATATCTTTATTCATACCGGTAAATACCTGAAAATGCTTTCTATCCGGAGAGAATTTGACACCTAGCACTTCCATTGCTTCTTTTTTGCTTTGTTCTACAGCAACACTCTCAGTGCTAAACATCTCATCCAGATTTGCATCAGCGGCATTGTCGTCTTCACATCCAAATACCCCCAACAAGGCAAAAGCCATCAAGAAATATCGAAATACGTTTGTCAATTTCATATTATTATCTATTATATAGTAGGATAGTTAGTACCCTTACCTTGATTATCCAACATCTTTTTATACTTGCCAAGATTGTTCACCTTATCACGGTATGCCTTAAACTTAGCCATAGACATATTGAAGAACATCAGGATGATGGCCACAGCGGCAAACCCTAGCACGTAGTCTTTTACCCTTTGAAAGAAAGGCTTATATTCCAAAGCCTGAACCTTTTCAGAAACACTCTTCATGACAACGTATTGTTCATCCAACACAGTCATTCTCTTCGACAAAACAGGTACGACTTCACATGAAGCCTTAGCCTGATCGTAGTGTGTTTGCAATTCCGTAAAGACGAGTTGTTCCTTCGCCTTCACTTTCTCGAGTTGTGGAGCAAGTTTCTCCAAAAGCGATAATTTGTAAGCTTTCTGGTAAAGATTCTTATACACTGCAACTTGGCTAATGATAAATTTATCGGCATCAGCAAACTTAATGATAGACTCCACAGAGAGTGTCTTGGAGTCGAGGGTGTCTTTTACCGTCTGCTTCAAAGCCTCAAGACCAGCAACCTTATTCATCAATTCCTCGTCGTTTGCGATATCCATCTGCTGAGCCTGATAATAGGTGTTCCATTTGACGTCCAAGGCATTGTATGACTGGTTTAGGTTTTTTAAACGTTCCGCCATAGCATTGACAACAGATTGAGACACGCCAACAGATCCATCGACAGAAAAATTCATCTGTCCAACAATAAGCATTTGATTGAGTTCATCCGAGAATTGTGAAAGACGCAGTTCGATTTCGGCCTTTAGCTCTGCTACATCCGTTGGTACAGGTGTTTCTGCCTCCTGCGCCAATAGCGTGTGAGACAAGAACAGTAGCCCTATCATCAGCCCTAAGAACCGAGACCTTTTCATTGTTTCTATATTTCCTAAATTCACTATTTACACGTATTTCTAAAATAACGCTCCGCAGCTCGATACATAGCAATAGCCTTTTGCTGTTCTGCAGTATGACCGGTGCGTTTTCCGATGAGCGCATCCATCTCTTTTACAATACTATTTCCCTGATTAATTAAATCACGGCGCTCTATCGGATCATAACTAACTAACCAACGAGAGACGATGCCATCAAGTTGTCTTGACTTTGCAATCAAGATTTTCAATCGGTCAGCAGACATATCGCCAACACTATCAAGCTTATCAACAGCCACCAGCGTAATTTTCAAATTAGCAATAGAGTCCACATAGTTATTATACTCATCCCACCCATTCTGGATTTCAGGACAAGCGCTCTGTATATCTTTCTTTTCAAATTGTCCCAACAGAGTTGATTGCAAATCCTCAAGAGCCTGAAGTGTCTCCTTTGAGGTAACTTTTCCATTGCCTACCCGTTTTGCAAAAGAACTATAGCTCGTAGAAACGCTCTCTAAAGCTTTCTTCGCTGAAGCAATATCTTCATCGAGGCCAAAACATGGATTTCTCATGATTGTTACTTGATACTCCAAGTTCAAATCACGCCCCAAAGGAATCTCATAGAGATTATATTTTTTCTTTTCAATTTTATCCATCAAGAAGATATCACGAAGTCTGACAGTCACCAGATTCCGTTTGTTCTGGATATCAAAAGACTGCGTAATGAAATCATTTACCATCTTGTACTCCTGTGGAGCAGGTTGAAGTCCCTCATACTCGACCCAACGCCTAAAATAAAAATCACTAACAGGTTTGGGGATAGAAGCCTTAAATTTAGTCGTAACCTTGAACTTATCTGAAGGATTAACTTCTACGACATAAGGCAATTGCTTCGGACGTATCTTACGTCCCTTGATTAGCGGTTTAAAATGAACATTATCCCAGAACACAAATAGTGTCCTGTATGAAATCAAGGTAACAGACAATGTATTATCATTTTCGTTAAATACAAACTTCACCATAAGGTCCATATCCTTTGCATCCTCTTTCAATGACAAATGGTCTGTGTAGGATGAACCTTGTCCGACAGTAATAGTTCTGACTGTCTGTGCCTGTAGTTTGACCCAACCCAGGCAGCATAGCAATATCAGGATTATTTTATACTTAATTCGCATATCGTTATATCTATTGTTCAAATAATAGCCAACCATTCGGTTCACCTTGACGCATCACCCAGGTCGCCACTTTCAGATCCTCCGGATATGGGGATTCAAGCAATGCGTGGTATGTCTCATAGCGCAAATAAGAAGCCACCCTTCTAACCCCCCAAAGAAGATCTGTATAGGTGTCCGCCATATTGATGCAGACCCGTCCTGCGAACTCTCCGAAATAGCGGATATTTGGATGCCAAGGATGAGGGACTGCATTTCCTCGATTGTCACAGACCACAAACTGCAGCGATGGAGGCGAATCTACACACGGATAGCCCACGGGCAAATCAATCCGCATCTGAAAGCCTTTTGCAAAGATGGGACTATTCACTACGCCAGGTTCATTAAGATGATCAACGTGCTGCACACCACAAATACTTCTAAGGTGATAATCTACCAGATAGCCTATTGGAAGTCCAGCCACATTCCGGCGCACCACTTGGAAGGATATGTTGCTATTTTCCGACAAGCCCTCTTCCAGATGATGCCACTCGTACAGCAGCCGACGGTTACGTCCACTGAGTTGAGACTGGTTAAACTTCTGACTATCCATGTTTACAAGCAACTTTTCAACCTGGTATGGGATCTGGCATCAAATACACCAAATCCCCATTATGCACATTATAATCAGCGAGAGTCTGATCCTCTTTACCGATCCTTGGGCGCATGACCCTAATCTCATGCACTTGAGGATCTTCCTTACCAAAAAAATAATCCAGAGGAGCACCCGTCTGATCAATGGACGGGAAATCAAAAATCAGTCTTCCATCTTCTCCGATAGCATGGCGCAAATTATCTACCAGTGTACTAAGCGGTGCTTCAGGATTGACCACCTTGAATCTCACTGTCTTATTCTTGTACGAGATGTCCAAAAAGAAATCTTCCATATCTTACTTATTTTTCTTATTAATCTGAATAATTACCGTAATAGGATATATATTCGTACTCCTAACACTCATCATGGCCTGGAGCAACATCTCCACCTGCGGAATCTGATCTTCAAACCCACGACGAATAAATGCATTATCAACTAGCAAGATCTCTACCAACACCTCATATCCGACATTGCCTGCATCTTGTTGCAGGCGATGGCTGACAGTGATGCCTTCTATCATAGAACGAGCGATGCCAAATCGTGTCTGCAATTCATTATAACAAAACAACTTCAAATCTGAGGGTGTCACCAAACGGTCATTTGTAATCATATAATAGCGCGACAAGCTCTCTTCTTCCACCACGTCACGGATTTCATCAAATCCCATACTTGGTATAGTAATCTGCCGTGTTGTAGAACCATTGATGCCTAAAGGAGTTGTAAATACGCTGTCCTGCTTTAGCATAGAATTCACGCCAGCCCCAAGTGTCGTTACATAACGAACAGACAAGCTGACAGGCTGTTGTCTATCTTCAAAAGGCTTCAGCATAAGGTACACACCAGGAACACGCTGTTCCTGATCAGACCTGGCCGCCTCTCTCATACGTGAAAGTATGGTTAACAACTCCTGCATAACTCTCTCATTCGCTTCTTGTCTGAGATTCAGGAAAGCATAGAAGTCCGTATAATATCGGTTAATCAGAGTGTTTAAGAGGTTTACCAAAGTACCCTGATTAAAACGGTCGGCAGCTAATCTACGGACATCAACAGGAAATTTACTAAACAACTGTTCTGATGATGGCCTTAACATATGCATAAATTGCTGTCCAACCTCTCCTGTTTCCGAACTTTTTCCTTGGAAACCAGTTACACGGACTATTGGAGATGTCGAAGACAAATCCGCAGACCGTACATACGCATTCACCAATACGACAGCGTTCAGCACAAGATTATCTTTATCGATAAAGAATCCGTCCGTAATACCAGAAAATTCAAAGACCATTTGAACCGTCTCCGAATCCCCTATTGCGAACTTATTTGGCTGATGTTGTTTGACACAATAAAGTCTGAGATTCTGCTTTGCAAACAAATCAAGACAAGGAACGGTTGCAGCATAGGTCTGCGTCTTGTTGTACAAGATTGAATCCAATGCAAAACAAGGAGACAAAGGTAGTTCGGAAAAGTCCCACGGATTAACTATGGGTAACAGCTGTCCCTTGATAGATACTTTCAAATCCTTATAATTCTGGTTTCTTATAGCAAAAGAAAAACCAGACAAATCAGCTACTGGAGTATCCAATTTTAGAGTCACTTTCCAACGCCGGCCATCAATTCTTACAACTGACTCAACTGAAGCATTCACCAAGCGAGTATTTAGCAATGGAATAAAAGACACTTCAGAATCTGCGAGGGTAAAAACATGATTCTCTGTCAGATCCATAAACGGCAACCCTGGCTGTAGTGATGTTTCTATTACCGTAGTTGCAGGAATGGCATGACCAATCTCATATGGAACCATCATATGACTAAACTCCTCCAGCACATCTGATTTCATGTGCTCGATGGTTATCTCTGTTTCATTCGACTGAGATGCAAGTGCAGTCATCAGCAAAGAGAACACAGGATCATGCTCTATACCCTCCAACTGATCCGGGTGATCACTTTCACGCCATATACGAATGGCTTCCAGAATCAGTTCCTCAGCCTTTTGTCTATTTTCAAATAATGACTGTCTCATGCTTAAAAACAATTATTTCCATACACGTAAAATGGTAGTGAATACATAGTCTTCTTTTGTTGAAATGATCACACCCTTTATCGTTATATATATTTTTCTTTCTTCACGAATATACGTCATCGTCACAGAAATATCATCAAGCCGTTTTTCGTACTGCTTCACGATTTCCTTCAATTCTGCGGCAAATGTATTCATGTTTTTTGAAGAACCTGAAATCTTCATGTTATAGATGTCCTGAGAACTGGTTTCGTATATCGTATCACCAGAATTATATATAACACCTTCATGTTCATCAAAAATCTCAAATCGCATATTATTAAAGATGAAACCGAAATTCGGATCAGCCACATTATGGAAACGAGGTGTAGAAACTAGCAAATTGATCGACTCGTCTAGCGATTTCTTAATATTTGCTTGACGTGCGAGTCCGGTCTTAACGACTTGCAGTGGGATAGACAGATACGACATAAGCAATTAGATTAGTGGTACAAACTTTTCACTTTCAGGCTCTGGGATATAGAGCGCATTGAACAAATGCTCAAATAGCATTTCATAGAGTCGTTCGTAGAGGATCTTCTGCAAGTCTTTCTCCATCTCTGTCATCGATGCTTTCATTTCCTTTTGGATATGTTCCTCAAGCGACGGTCTCAATATGTTATTAATATGTTCAACCAATGTTTGCATCTGCTCGGCAAGTGAATTCTGGAGTTCTTCCCTCACCAACTTTACAAGTTCTTCCTTTGTCTCATTTAGCAGCCTTACGATAAGTTCCTCATGCAACTGAGCATACAGTTCTGCCTTGGCCTGCCTCAATAATGCATCGTAGTCGATAGTATTGTCTTCAAGTACGACTTTATCAAGAACGACAACTGCACCCGACAAATAATCATCAAACCACTTCAGCCACTGCACGATATCAGACTGTTTGGGTTCTGTCATAATCTGATACTGCTCAGTATTAGGAGTAATAATATAATAGTTTATAGCCTGGGCTATCTCCTGAAGCATTGCGACAAAGTTTTGAACACTATTTTTAAGACTATAGCTTTTCAATATGAAAAGATAATGCAGCAAAGAACGCTTGCCATCCCCATCTTCAAGATTTTGATGTGACGTGATAGTCTCCAACTGTCCAACAAATCTTTCGACATACTTAGAGAAGCGTTCATCGCCCGACATTAACAGGCAGGGAGCAATATAATCTGAATCAATGGAGAATACACCATCTTTCACAAGGAAATGCATAAGAGGCATCACATCACTGCCCTCCACCTCATCTTGTGTGTGTATAGCATATTCATAATGAGGCCGTATATAAGGAACGCCATCTTTCTCAAACTCGGTTCTACCGTCTCCAACCCCTATTGTTAGATAGTAGCTATCACCAAAAAGCATAGGTATCGCGACTACAACAGGTTCATCAGCATCTATAACTTTTCCTGATGGAAGAAGTGCCATACACTGCAGCCGTTCTATCTCAAAAGTGTTCTTGACAAAGATTCCACTACAACTTAAGATGGCCCCTGGTAGCAAGCCCATGCGGGTACTACCCAATGCAGCTCTAATAGCTATTTGTTGCTGGAAATCAAGTTTCTCCTCCAGACCGATAAAAGTCTGTGAGGTGATTTCCATTCCAGGTAACCAATTAATTTTTGAATTCAGATCCATAAACCTATGCTTTATGTATTATTGATTCACTTCTGTATTATAATTAAGCGTCAGGCTGCCATCGGGTAACCTTGACTGAGACTGATGCTCTTTAATATCTATTTCACATCTTACATCAAAGGGAATAAACCACTCTTCCAAAAAAGAAACTAATGGTTTGAGATTCTGCATTAACTCCTTATATGCATTTGCCGTCAATCCAGGAATAAGAAGTTTGTATCTAACTACAGGCAGCCAGCAACGGGTAGTGTCTATATGGCTATAGCGGCCTTTACTCATCTCCACCCGACAATTCATCAGGCTCCCTAGAAGATTGGCCACAAAGCCCAAATCCCCTCTCCATCTACTTACATAAGGCAGTAAAACGGCAGCTTCCTTCACTAGCGGGTTCGACTCCGCCGTCAGATCGAAACCATAATAATGCAGCAACAAGAATTGTAACTTTTGCTCAAGCAACTCTGAAGTGATGCGCTCGATAGCAAGTTTCTTGCGGAACACATATGTATCGAATGGGGCAAAGGTTTCATTAAGCAATTCTCTTCGCCACTCCAGTTCTTTATACTTTGCAGCAATATCATCACCTTTCAGGTCACTATCCTTAGTCAGAAGTCCTTCTGGCAACAAACGAAGGAAGCCATCGCGCGCCAGGATGGCTTTACCTTCCTTCTCTTCAATAGCCAAGGCATCCTGATTATAGTTACGATAGAAGGTACCTTTGTTAATGGCAATCCATTGGTCCTCCATCTCGGGATAGAGATAGTTCAGCAGAACTTCTGCCCTGATTTGTGATAGATTCCTCTTTATTCTCATTGTTCTCTCATTTCCAAATAATACTCATTCCCATCAGCAACAACATGCAGGACATCCCATGCAGGGATTCCCAATTGGGAAAGCGTGCAGTCCTGATATGGAAAACTAATATCTATTTCCCGATATTCGTGCTGATAGAAATTCCCCAAAGGAATACCCGCAAGGGGCGATTTTTCCTCAAGACATCTTTCTACTGCATGACCAGGAGACATAACAAAAGTACGATGATCTGTAGTGCGATCTACTACATAATCTACAAAGCAATCATTCTCCAGACAGAGATGAACATCCCTTACATTTAATTCTTTTTCTATTGCCACGAGTGCTTCGGATACAGTCAAGTTGGGCGTGATAGCCGAAGGGCGTATTGGTAGCCATTGTTCATGAACGGCACACTCATCATCATAAGCCTGAAAGTCCACGACTTTTGTCGAGAGATGCTGTCCGTCATAATAAAACATCTTTCCGCAAAGGGAAGTCAGTTCACCCTGAGCCAACATATCACCATGAATCAGCTTCAAGGCTTCTTGAACTTGAACAGCACCAATAATCGATGCCACAATTGAGGTCGTCGGCATCTCGCCTGCTTCTTCGTGCCTTCTTATGACACCTGCACAAGGCATTCTCTTAGCAAGTTCCTCTAAGCCCTTAGGACCAAGGTTGCATGCATAGCAGTTCTTGCCTGGTACAAATACGCGAGAAGTACCTTCCAATTCTCCGATTCCACCATCGACCCAAGGGATTCCTGCACGCATACATAGCCGGTTAATGCAATATCGCGCCCAACGACTATCGACACAGCCAATGACCACGTCTTGATGTCTCAACAGACCAAGTCCAACATCATAAGCAATATCTCCACACACAGTTGTAATCTCCAATACCGGATTCATAGCCCGCAAACGCTCAGCGACTACTTCTACCTTCAATCGATGCTGTGCAGAATCTGATTTAGAGAAAAGTACTGAGCGCGACAAGTTTCCAGCCTCCACAATATCAAAATCTACTGCAACAATATGCTCAACTCCCAACAGCACAAGGTTCTTCAGCACCTCGTTACCCAAGGCGCCACAACCCACGACCATTATGCGTGCGGCAGAGACCCGCTGTTGATCAAAGCACTTGCTCATTCTTGATTCACTATAGTTGTTTCATTTTTAGTTCAACATCTACCATATCGTTACCAATAGGTATTATTGTCGCCTCAGCATCCCTAAAGCCATCGTAAGTCAATCGTACCTTGCAGGGTTTGGATGCTGGCAGATTTTCAACCACAAAAGGTGTTTGACCGACTTTAATCTTATTAATATAGATTGTTGCTCCCACTACATTACTATGTATATTCAGCAAGCCATAACTTGCCATAGGTGCGCTTAAATCAAGGAACTTCGGAAGTTCGTCATCAACCCAGAAGGGAACTGGATTGGATTCAAGGCTATCTTTGTAGGTATTAAGCACATAATATCCCAATTCAAGTTTACCTTCCCATTTGCCAACAGCTACCGATTCACGATTTATCCAAATCTCCGTACTGTCATCTGGTGCAGTAATCGTTACCGGAGCCTTTGCCTTAAGAGTTAAAGTTTCCATAAAAGCACTATCAGGGCTAACGGGAAGAGTATCGGATCTCACCACACTACGTTTTTGAATAATTGAATTATTCTGTATGTCAGCCTTCGTAAGCTCAACAATTCTTTTTTCCGCCTTACCAAGACTGACTATACCATCATAAAAACTCCTCATCCCATTAATCACCATCAGATGATGCTCACCAGCCTGGAGATGCCCACTCGTTGCCGAGCCCTTTCCTATTGCCTGACCATCCAATACAATAGTTGCCTCGGGCAGGGGAGTCCTTACCGTCAGATATGAATAAAATGATTGAAGTATCACAGGAACCGTCAGCTTTGCACTATCACTCAATTCTATCGAGTCTGACACCTCCTCGTAGAAAGGGGCTTCTACATGATAGCCATGCTTCCCGACAGGGGCATTAAACTGAGCAGTTCCGTCTCTAAGAAGTACTGTAGTACTATCAAACTGCAAAATGGCATTCGCAGGTTCTACCTTGAATACCACCCATTGTTTTGACAATTTATATTCTTTTCCAGGCTTATCTGTCAATAGATTCGCCTGATAATGTTTTTTCTTCTTTAATCCTTTCCCTGGAACTTTCCAAGTAATTTGTCCGTAGTCAGGATGCTTTATCACAAGGAACTTTGTCTTGTGTGGCGTTAGCAACGTCAATTTTCCGTCGCCTTCCTGTGCCTTAACATCTGTTATTCCATCGGCTTTAAAAGTAAAACCTTTTTCATCTGTTTTCAGATCAAAGGTCGCTAGCTTCTTGTCTACTGGCAAAAGCGTGTGATTCAACAGATCAAATTTGACCCGTTTAAACTTCTCTATATTCATTTTCTGTGCCTCTGCAGGCAACAGAAGAATCATGAGAAGCAAGGTAGCCAGTATTACCTTTCTACTCATAATTCTTATTTCACTGTCGCCATAGCAGTGTTACCTGGATTTGTAATTGAAATATTACCTCCCCATGTGCACAAGCACTTGCTGTTGTCGGTCAATGCAGGCGTGTTCATCACCTTTACTTGAGCACTTCCCGGTGCCCATGGTGCTGTTATAGCCGGAACACATGGCGCAGGAGTCAACACTCCCATAGCCGCCGATGTTGCCGTGGCGACAGCAGGATTGGTCAAAGTCTGACACATACCAAATGTAGGAATGTTTGTGGTAGGAACCATGTCCATGGTTGTAGCTATCAACATATTTCCACACTTCGGCCGAAGAGGTACCGTTACAATTAGTGAGGCCGGTGCCATACCGAAACTGCATTGGAGCATTGCGCCCATCGTTACAAATTTACCCATATACCTTAATATTATATGTAACCTTCAGCCCAACCCCTCGGCCAGGCCAAAGGTTACATGACATTATTTACTTCCAAGGATTCTCGAAGACTACCGGGCCGTTCTCGAGCTTCTGACATACAATCTCAATGTCCTCATAGTGCTCTTCACCATCTGCCCAATACTCCTTGTACTTCACGCAGTAGCAGCCTGTGCCCTTCAGCTGTTTCATGTCCTTGCCGTCAACCGTGCTCTGGAACTTGATAGTGAAGTCGCGCGGATCTGTCGGAGCCAGCATCCAGCCAAGCAGTTCGGCGTTACCATCATTCAGGGCCTTCACGCGGATATTGACGCGTCCACCACGAGGGATACCTGAAATCTGTCCTTCACGATCAGTTGCCTGATTGAACTTGTAATCCACTAAGATTACCTCACGTGCCTTGAAATCCTTTACCTCGAGGGTTACTGGTGTTACATTCTCTGCCATATCTTGTTTCCTTTTATATTAAAACACAAATTATGCCCACTCGTTCTCGAACTTGATAGAGCCAACCTCAATCTGCTTGCAGGTGATAACGATCTCCTCAAAGTGGCCAGCCTTGTCTTCCCACTTCTCCTCGAAGTCAACGCAGTAGCCGTTGGTGAACTTGATAGTCTTCATAGCCTTGCCGGTCTTCGTCTCGAGGAACTCGATGCTTCCGTTCTTCGGCAGGTTGCGCTCTGTCATCCAAGCCAGTAGATCAGGGGTACCGTCGTTCAGGGCCTTCACACGGACAGTAATTTTACCACCACGGGGAATACCACTCATCTGTCCCTCTACATCTGTCTCCTGCTCAAACTCGTAGTTTACCATCATTACTTCACGGTCCTTGTAACCGTCAACCTTCATTGTTACTGGAGTCTTTGCCATAATTCGTCAAATTTAGTTTATTAATATTGAAGGAATTCAAAATTATTCGCTTGCCAATGCTGCCTCTTTAGCTTTCTTATCTGCAGCAACCTTGATAATAAAGTTCTTGGCTGCATAGAAAGGAGTCAAGGTTATATCACAAGTAATCTGCTTGGTAACAGGATCTTGTCTCGGCTCACCAATTTCATAATTCTGGAAAAGGTTTCCGTAGCCTTTATACATATTGAGGAACTCCTGAATCTTGCTTTTCAGGTTCTTTGGCGAATTGTACGGATCCCAGTTCTCAAGTGCCACCTCATGCACGAAGTTCATTAGGACTTTCTTCACCCAGTCAAATACACGAACAATAGGATATTCCTTCATCGCATCAAGGTCACCATTGTAAAGCGTAGTATTATTGAATGCCATCACGCGTCCCTCACTATAAACCATTGGGATAACCTGATTATCCATCAGTGAAGCGATCTCAGACTTCAGCAAATCACTCTTCACACCCTTTACGCCATCAAGCGTTCCATACTTCTTACCACCAGCGCCCTGAGCCATGTTTGCAGTCTCGTCATACAATTTTCCACAAAGTGCTGCAGCAGGAGCGATATAGAAAGCCTTAGAGTCTTCTTCATCAGACGACATTTTCTCTGCCTCGCGACCTACAATCCAGTTTGCCGTCATCACAACATTCATCAGCTCCTGATCGCTATCGCGATAACCTTCCGTATTTGCCTGAAGATCATCGAATGAATACTCATCAGCATGGTCAGTAATTAACATTACCTTATACTTAAAGGCCATCTTTGCCCAACGGAGCAGATCAACCTTATCTGTCAGCACTGCGCCAGGAATACATACGAGACTATAGGCATCCTTCAAACTCAAGCGGTCAAAGCCATTACGCAGAATATTCTCCACCTCTTGTGAGAAACCAGAATCGGCATCGGCAATATCTTCTTTCACAACGTTAATGATACGAAGGTTCTTCACCTTATCGGTTCCACAAGTCTTAAAGAAAGAGTCGAGCTCACGATAGCTACGCTCCAGATTCTGGGTAGCGTAGAGAGCGTCAGTTATGCCCTGCTTCAATAAAGTTGTATATTTCTCCTCTTCCTGCTTACAGGCATCAGCGAAACCTGTTGCACTCTCGAGGCTAGAATCCTCAAGCAACTCAAGCCAACGAGTAATGTCACGTTTGAGTCCTTCTCTCTTATCTTTAAAGCGCTTATCCGTCAGGAACACTTGTTTGGCTGCCTTACGTGCGGGATTCATATTATCCGCATCAGGCATAAAACCACGAATGGCATTGAATCCGCCAAAAGCGGATAAAAGCTTGGAGACATCTTTACCTTTCTCCTGAAGTTCTGCACCCGCCTGTTGAGCGGCCTGTGCTTTCTGCATTTCTGTATCAGCCATAATATTTAAACTTTTTCTATTGCAAAATTAATACCATATTTTTAATTAAGTCCCAGAATTCTTCTGGATTTTTATGATTATGTAGCGACAGCTTAATTGTTTGGCGACAAAACGCCAAAGCCAACCTCCATGCTGTCGCTTAGAAGCTATACTTTCTCTGTCATCATACGGAATTCAACAGGTGTCATACCTATAACCTCACTCATGCGTCGCTGCAAGGTACGAACAGAGTTATAGCCTGCCTCAGCACTGATTGCGGCTATACCATACTCGGGGTGATCCCTAAGCAGCTGTAAGGCCCGCACCAAACGGAGGTTTTCCAAATACTCATCTGGCGATCTGAAGATTGTCGAATTACGAAAAAGACGTATCAATCGTGCCTGCGACACGCCTATCAACTCAGCCAATTCTTTCATTCCAAATTCAGGAGTCACCAGACCAGGCTCTTGCTCCAATCTATTTTCCAGCATGGCTAACAGCTCTGCGTCATCAACCATATCAGCTTTTGCCATCAAACGTTGTCCACGCTGCATCTCTGCCTTCAGCCAACTGACGCGCTGTTTCAGCTCATACCAGGAATTCAATTGTTCACTCATTAGGAGATTGCGCCCCATTAGGCGTACATTCTCCATATCAAGCCGCTCGTTTTCCTGTTCCAAACGGGCTATCTCTTTTTCCAACTCTTCAATTTTCTTTGCCATAATGAGTCCATGCCAAATTATTTATCAGCACCTTCCAGTTCAGACAGCATAGACTGAAGCATCTCTTTCAGTTCCTCACGACTGCCAGCCTCTTTCAGGATGTCACGAAGCTTACGATTCTGTTCTATGCTCTTACGGATTTTCTGATTCGTATCAATATTCTCCTTTACACCAGACAGGAACGGACTGTTCTGCACTAACTTGCCCTTACCGCCCTGTGCCTCAAAATCACGAAGCTCACCAAACTGCAGAGTCTCGTTGACCGAACCACCCTCAGCATCTGTGAAGCTAACTTCCACTTTCGGCTTGAAGTGAGCGAAAGCATCATCAATATTATGGATATCCTCAACAAACTCAGGTGCACCTGCCTCTACATCGGTTGTGTACTGATCAATCATCAGGGTTTTGTTTTGATCAATCAAACTGACTTTCGCATTGGACTCCTCATCTGGAGCCATCGAAATGAAATTCTCTTTCATTGCCATAATTATACAAATTTAGAAATTAATAAATATTTAGTTACTTTTTTTCCTTCTTAGGTTTCTCCGATACGGATTCTGCCTTGCCATTGATGACGAATACAGCCTGACTTTCTTTGTCCAACCGTACTTCAATATTGTCTCCTGACTTCACCTTGCCGGCTATCATCATCTTAGAGATTGGATGACGGAGCTCCTTTCGAATGACGCCAAGTACAGGACGAGCACCATACTGCTGGTTATAACCACGCAAAGCGATTGCCTGACGAGCCTCAGGGGTCAAGGTAAGAGTTATATTCTGTTCCTCAAGCAACTTCAAGAGACCCTTTAGATGAATATCAAAAATAGAAACTACGATCTTATCCGTAATCGGTGAGAATGGTACGATTTCCGTCAGACGTGCCAAGAACTCCGGACGGAAGAATCCCTGCATGATATCCATGAGCTCGTTATTCTCGGGAATGATACCACTGTTGAACTTTTCCACAATGGTCTGGGCTCCAATATTCGAAGTAAACAGGATAAGAGCATTCGAGAAGTCACCCACACGGCCTAGGCGGTCGTGAAGCTTGCCCTCGTCTAGAATCTGGAGGAACAGGTCGAACACCGACTTATGAGCCTTCTCAATCTCGTCAAACAACACGACACTATATGGATTCTGTCGAATCTTGTTGACCAACAATCCACCTTCTTCATAACCCACATATCCCGGAGGCGCGCCATAAAGCAGGGCTACAGAATGTTCCTCCTTGAATTCAGACATATCAAAGCGGATAAGCGCACTTTCGTCACCAAAGAGGAAAGTGGCAAGGGCTTTTGCCAACTCTGTCTTACCTGTACCTGTCGGACCAAGGAAGAAGAACGAGCCCATAGGCTGACCCTTCTTACTCAAGCCCGAGCGCGCCTCATATACAGCATCTAGCACTTTCTTTACGGCATGGTCCTGACCGACAACACGTTTCTTCAGGGTCTCCTCTGCACCCATCAAGCGATCGCGCTCTTTAGTCTGAACCTTTCCAAGAGGGATACCTGTCTGCTTAGCAACAACTGCACTTAAGTCATCACTTTTCAGTTCCGTACGTTTCTCCGCGCTCAATTCTGATAACTTATCAAGTATTCCCGACAAGAAATCCAAACGTTCCTGGACAGTTGCAATCTTACTGAAATCAGTATCAGAATCGACACCAGCAAGAAGAATACAACTGACTTTATTGAACAATTCGTAATTGAGCCAGTCAAGCTCTTTCATTAGAGCTTCGTCTGCAGCGCCCTTGTTATCTGCCCGTCCCTTGACATTTTCTAGTTTACCACGAAGGTCCTCAATAATGCTACCAGTCAGATCATTCATCGTCTTCACTTGGGCCATCGTACGGTCAATCAGATCAAAAGCTGAGTCAGGTAGCGATTTCTCCGTCAGATAGCGCTTGGCCAAGCGGATAGCATCACTCATGACCGTCTCGTCAACAGTTAGTTTATGATAGTCCTCGTATGCAGCAATGGCTCCTTTCAGAATACGAAGTGAAAGATCTGCTGTCGGCTCTTCAATAGTTATTTTCTCTAATTTTGAGACCATCTCCTTATCGGTCTCAATATTTTTTGTGTATCCATCAATACTTGAAGTGGCAAGTAATTGCAAACGCCCCTTGCTTAGCTCGTTCTTTAAAATAGCCGACGCGCCAAACAAAGAGCCTTGTTTATCGAATAGTTTGTCAATAGACTCGATAATCAGTACAGCATTGGGGAGCGCCTCAATTTCCATTATAACATTCTTGAATCGGTCTTCCACTTCCCCTTTATACTGAGCATCTCCTCCAAGGATTGCAGTATCCAATTCATAGGCCACAGCACCACTCAGGAAACCGGGCACATGATCGGCAGCCAACTCACGGACAAAGCCATTGACAAGTGATGTCTTTCCAACACCGGATTCTCCTGTAATCAAAAGATTTGCCTTAGTCTTACGGCCGAGGATTTCATAAATTACAGAGATTTCCTTTTCAAAGCCAATCACATTGTCGAGCTTACCAGCACGGGCTACTGCAGTTTTGTCAATACAATATTTGGCCAAGGAACCTTTTCCACCTACAGCAGCCGTATGCTTTGTCAACTCCGCGCCTTCCATATATGGGGCTTCTACATTCGCACCACCAGCCATCTTTGCACTTATATCCGAAGGGGTAAGGGGCAAAGTCTTCAACTGATCGAACGTAAAGCCAACACCTGGCGTTACCAATGAAGCCAATACACAAACATCTGTGCACTCATCGAGATTAAATTTAACTTGATAATTCTCAGCCTCCTCGATAACGGCCTGAGACTCCTCACTAAATTCCAAATCACGCATCGGACGCACTGCACGTGGAGCAAGTTGCATCTGAACGTCAGCCCAGTCTTGCAAATAATAATAATCCTTGTCCAGTTCGCTCTCAATAAAATTCACCAGGCCAATTTCCTTATGAAGGATAGCCTTAAAAAGATGCGCTGGATAAATTGCATCGCTACAATATTCTTCCGCAAAAGAGTTTGCAATAGTTTTAAGTTTTGTATTCATATCAAAAGTTACGCGTTTAATTTGGCTACAAAAATAGGAAAAAAACAAGAAAAAGAATAAGTAACACGACACAAAACATTAAAGATTTACATTATTTAACACAAGCAAGAAACTCAAGGGCTTCAAAGGCGCCATTTATCAAAAAAAAGGAGTTTGACAATACACGTGATTGCAAGCCTTTGCGCCATGTCTCTCAAAAACAACGGCCCACGTCCCTCGAAATGATCAAGGTACGTGGGCCGAGATTCGCATCAAAAAACTATTCCCACTCAATAGTTGCGGGCGGCTTTGACGAGATGTCATAACAAACACGATTAACGCCACGCACTTTGTTAATGATTTCATTCGATACTTTTGCCATGAAATCATATGGCAGATGAGCCCAATCGGCCGTCATCGCATCTGTAGAAGTAACAGCCCGCAGAGCCACGGGATGTTCATAAGTCCGTTCGTCACCCATCACGCCTACGCTTCGAACCGTTGAGAGGAGAATGGCACCAGCCTGCCAAATTTGATCGTAAAGCGATACTTCGACCTCTCCGTCTTGCAACTCAGCAGGCACACCTGCAGCCAGAACTTTTCGGGCCTCTTCGCCTGATAGTTTTACTTTGTAGTCACGCAGACCACGAATATAAATATCATCAGCGTCTTGAAGAATACGAACTTTTTCGGGCGTAATGTCACCAAGAATACGCACTGCCAGACCAGGACCTGGAAAAGGATGACGGGTAATAAGATGCTCTGGCATACCGAGCTGACGCCCAACACGACGCACTTCGTCTTTAAAGAGCCATTTCAGCGGCTCACACAACTGCAAATGCATTTCCTTAGGCAGACCGCCCACGTTATGATGGCTTTTAATGACCTTACCGGTGATGTTCAAGGACTCTATTCTGTCGGGATAAATCGTACCTTGTGCAAGCCACTTGGCATCTGTGATTTTCTTTGCCTCTGTGTTAAAGACCTCAACAAAGTCTCGACCTATAATCTTACGTTTCTGTTCCGGATCCGTCACACCTTCAAGATCTTTGAAGAATTTTTCTGACGCATCAACACCTATTACGTTTAGGCCAAGGACCCTATAGTCATTCATCACCTGACTAAATTCGTTTTTACGGAGCATGCCATGATCAACGAAAATACAGGTAAGACGCGAGCCGATAGCACGATTCAAAAGAACCGCAGCTACAGAAGAGTCAACGCCGCCAGAAAGACCGAGGACGACGCGATCGTTTCCTAATTGCTCCTTCAACTCGGCTACTGTAGAATCAACAAATGAAGCAGCGCTCCACTCTTGCTTAGACCCGCAAATATCAACTACGAAATTTCTCAACAGATCCTTACCCTGAAGAGTATGAAACACCTCCGGATGGAATTGCACAGCCCATACAGGTTGTTTTGTTGAGGCAAACGCAGCATTGACCACATCAGCCGTCGAGCCAATTACCTTGAAATCTTGAGGGATAGCCGTAATGGTATCACCATGACTCATCCACACTTGAGAATGCTGTTCAAAGCCTTTGAAGAGCGGATTATCCGTGTCGACCGTCTGCAAATTGGCACGACCATACTCCCGGGAATCTGCTTTTTCCACCTTACCACCCAGAGTATGCGAAATAAACTGCGCCCCATAGCAGATTCCCAATACAGGTATCTTGCCTACGAACTGTGACAGGTCGACTTTAAACGCCTCTGGGTCGTGAACGCTAAATGGCGAACCGCTCAAGATGACGCCTATCACACTTGGGTCGTCCTTTGGGAACTTGTTGTAAGGCATAATCTCGCAGAAGGTATCCAGTTCACGCACACGTCTACCAATAAGTTGGGTCGTCTGCGAACCGAAATCCAAAATAATAATCTTCTGTGTCATTTTTACTTATATTTGTTTAAAAAATTTCTCAGCCTGATCAAGGGTCTCGAGCTTCCCGACATCCATCAACTGCAAGTCTTTCTTCTCATAACCAAGGAACGCACACTGATGGCAGTATTTCAAATAGAAATCGATAATTCCAAAACGTTCCGGCATCGATTCAAGCAACGGGAAAACACGAGGCCAAATAACATGGATTCCACTGAAAGCCAATTGTCTCATGGCCGAAGGATCCAGTCCCTTATAAGGACTCTTTACCTCGCCAGATTCTATATTTGTCCATCCATCAAGAATGGTTTCTTCGTCAAAAAGCAGATACCGTTTTGTCTGTCTACGACTCACAACAAGCAACGCATCAGGCGCTTGTTCCACTTGAGTAAGTTCACTAAGATCAAGATTGCTTAAGATATCCACGTTATGGATAAGTACTGGCGAATTAGCATCAAACAACGGCAAGGCCTTGCGAATTCCGCCACCAGTTTCCAATAGCCCACTGGTCTCATCACTGATACGAATATCTATGCCAAAATTATCATTCAGCTGCAGATAATCAACAATCTGCTGAGCAAAGTGATGCACATTCACTACAATGCGCTCATAGCCTGCAGCCTTCAGCTTCATGACGACATGCCACAAGAGAGGCTCTCCTCCTATCTTAACAAGAGCCTTGGGCATCGAGTCTGTCAGCGGTTTCAACCGGGTTCCAAGACCCGCAGCAAATATCATTGCCTGTTTCATGCCTGCAAAGTTAGTACTTTTCGATGAGAAAAAGGCCTTTTGGAGATGTTTTTTGAACTTTTGGTAGTCATAAATTTGTTTGAACCAAAAAAAATTGTAATTTTGCGCCTGAAAACGAATAATTTGCAACAAGAATGAACAAGATACAAGTCAAGCAAATCATAAAGCGTACACGAACCAGTTTTATTTTGGTTATCGTAGCCGCCGTTCTTTCGCAGGTATTCAATATCGCCCAATACGCTTACACACGTTCTAACGTCAAACGACAGACATCAGAAAAGGCCTACCGTGATCTTCGCGAGATTCAACGCATTGTAAACTTGAAGACAAGCGTAGAGACGGCTGTACAAAATGCAATGGGTGATGTACTTATCAATTTGCAAGAACCAGACAAATTCTATGGAATAGCTTCACGGCTAGTAGCACGCAATGAGCACATTGTGGGTTGTGCCATCGCGATGAAACCAGGCTACTACCCAGAGAAAGACAGTCTTTTTGCCCCATTTGCATACCCAGAGTCAAAGAACGGGAAGTATCAGCCTCGCACCAAGCTCCTCCCTTATGATTACACAGAACAAGATTGGTATATTCAGCCTCTCAAGGCAGATTCTGCCATATGGAGTGAACCATATACCGATACAGGAGGATCTGGTCTGCTGATTCACACCTACGGGCAACCCATACATAACAGTCAAGGAAATGTCATTGGTATTTTAACAGCAGACGTACACTTCAAAGATCTTGCCCAAAAGGAAGATACCGTCTATAGTGCACTCGACAGGGTTAACATTATCGGTTTCATCCTGCAGTTGCTTGCCCTGATATTAATCATCTGGATTGTTTGGCGCTTTGGAAAGAAGATCAAGCAGGTGAACTGGCTTATTGCCGAACAAGACTTGCTAGGCAAGGAACTCCAGATTGCCAGCGATATTCAGGCGGCCATGCTCCCAAAAGATTCTGAAGCTGAGAACGCACGTCACCACCTTAATGTGGAAGAGTGTCTTATTCCCGCTCCTGATGTGAGTGCTGATTTCTATGACTACTTCTACACAGGTAAAAATCTCGTTTTTTGTATTGGCGATGTGCCCGGCAGCAATGTAAAAGCAGCCTTGATGATGTCTGTTACCCGCAGTATCTTCCGTACATCTGCCACCATGCAATGCAAAGAAGGGGCGACGCCCTCACCTGCTGCCATTGTCACATCAATGAACAATACGCTCTGCACCATTAATCATAATCAGATGTTTGCCACGCTTCTCGTCGGTGTGCTCAACCTCGATACAGCAAAGCTGACCTATTGCAATGCAGGAAATCCTGCACCTGTCGTACTCAGTCCAGCTACAGGTGCCAACCTATTAGATACAAATCCGAATATCCCCGTTGGCATCATGGAAGATTATGAATACATGGAACAGAGCATCACGCTTATCGATGATTTCACACTCTTTATCTATAACGATGGCCTTTATGAGACAGAGAACAGTTCTCACGAACCCTATGGACAAAAGCGCATGTTGACACGTCTGAAGAACTGTGCCCTTGCCAGCGATAGCCCGCAAAAAATACTCTCCAAGATGCAAGAAGCCTTGGAGAGTTATCGTGGCAATGCCGATCAGTCAGATGATGTGCTGATGGTCACATTCAAGACTGTCTGAATACATTATTGTTCATCATTATCTGGAGTAAGCCGCATCGAGGTTGCCACGCGATTCTCATTAGCAGCTTTCTGCTCTTTTTCCATCTTACCGGCCTGTTCGGCCTTCCATTTGTCATGGGCCTCCTCAATCTCCTTGAGTTTTTCATCATACAATTCATCCCTCTTCTTTTTCCAGATATCGCTAACCTCGTCTATCGCTTTTTTTAGATTATCCATATCTTCGGGTTTCTCTTCTAACCCCAAAACAGCGAGTTGACTTTCCGTTTCAATGCCAGCAGCCTCCATATCGGCCTTGCACATATCATAGAAGGTCTTTGTACCCTGTTTCAATACGTCGTAACGATCATCATTCACTTCGGGAACAGTCAATTTTAGCAATGGTATCTCCTGACTGCCACTACCATCACCAGGATCCACCGTTTCTTTTTCAACCTTTTGGATAAACTCCGGATGGAAATGCATGACTGCCTCAGATATAGGCTGTAAGTCTTCCTCATACTTTGGCACAATAAAGAGAGAATAGTCATCCCCACCCTTCTTACCGGCATAAGCCACATCTTCTAAATTTTTCAACTCACCCTCTATGGCCACTTGTACTGGCAGCAATGAGACTTCTTCTGCTTTGACGCAGAGATTCAGATAGCGATAATTCAAAGCCGCAACATAGCCTTTAAGTTGTTCTGACAGTTGATTTAACTGATTTATAAGAGAACGTTTCATATCTTTACTAATTAATCGTTTCAATTTTGATGTTTCACAACTCACCCGTTATTATTTTGGTGCATCCTCGGTCTTGAGTTTTGCACTAAGGCTACCACCGCCTCCGGCACCACCTACGCCCATACCGTCACTGATATTAGGTGACTTAAACGAGGATTTCGCTTCCAGATTGTCAATCGTTGCTTTAGGAGCCTTAAGTTCGCCTTTGACTTCTGTCTTGTCATTAATGGTTGTAGCACCAAAGATTCCGGTCTTGCTACCGCCGACAGAAGCATTGCCGCCATCGAGCTGTACCACAGCCTTGCCATCGCCTTGCTGTATTTCCAAGGTCTTATCAGCGAAGGCTCCAATCTCTTCACTCACAGCCTGAATCTTCTTGCTCTTGACATCCTTCGACTTCGAGCCTACATACATCTTCTCAGAAACAAGCGTCATCGTACTGCCTGCAGCAAGTTTGTCGTCAGTGAGTTTCTCCTTATCGACATCCATCGACTTCACGGCTACAGCCTTAGCATTCAGGCTGATGCTACCCGTGGCTTTGCCTTCCGTATCCGCAGCCAGCATGCCCATCTTCTCTGAGCGCATCTCAATCTTACTATCCTTAGTCAGTGTCTTGGCCTTCAACTTGCCGTCGGCCACCTCGTAGTCGAGAGTCTCTACGGCTACCGTCTTCGAACGGATGACAACATCACCTTCTGCCTTATATTCACCTTTGGTTACCTTACCCTTATCGTCACGGGTAATGTCCTTTGGATTCGTCGTGGCCACCTCAATGGTTTTGGCGGTGATATTTACCTTACCATCAGCGGCCAATCCTTTCTCCGTAAAGTTTTTATCCTTCTTTTGGTAATCCATCGCCTCTATGTTGACAGATTTGGACGAAATGCTGACCTGACCAGAAGCCAAGATCTCACTACCGTCAGCTTTCGGATTGCCAGTGGAAATCAGCACATTTTCAGATGTCACACAGAACGCACTCTTATCTACGAGCGTACCATCTGGCTGGTTCATACTGACAGCCATCTGGGGAGTCCAAACATTGATACCCGCCCCGTCATTCGAACGAAATTTACTATCGCCATCCACCGTTGTCACACTGATGTTTTCAGCGTTAAGCGACAGTTGAGCTCCAGTTGTATTCTTCTTGAATTCATCTCCCGACTTGATGGCTTGCTTCTCTGCCTCCAAGGCCTTAATCTGACGATTTAATTCAGCCATTTTCGAAACGCTATGAATAAATTCAATGGTCTGGCGATATAGTGTGGAAATCATACTCTCCACCTTGGCCCGATTCCTCTCGATATCCACCATGTTCACACGGGTATTCATAAAACCATCGTTTTTCTTATCATCGTCATCCACAATCTTCTGAATGTCAGTGAAGAAAGTCTCAATACTCTTCTTTTGATTGGCAGTAACAGTCTTCAAATCACTCTTCTGTTTCTTCAGTGCAGACACATTGGCCTCGATAGCAGTCTTACGAGTTTCACTTGAAACAGAAGCATCGATATCCAGCACCTGATCAGCATGGATGGAAATACCACTACTACCAGGTATGGCAACTGGACATGAGAAGGCGTCTGTAGCATCATTACTTTGAAGTACCACCGAACGAGCCTGAGTCAGGACAGCAGAATGAGGATAGACCACTGCTTCCTGACCATCAATACCAGGATCCACAGCCGTCTGTTGGATGATAGGGGCTCGGCTGATGATTGAGCCTGTCTTACCAACGCCCTCGACACCGACTTCTGATCCGCGGATAATCACCTTTCCACTTCCTTTCAGGTCACCGCTTCTATCAACATGCCCGATGATAATCTCTGGTGCAGAGAGCACGATACGTTTTTCGTCATAGATATACTGGCCCTGATCCAAGCGCTCGAAAATATCGGTTTTCATCTGTTGCACAGCCATCTTCTGCTTATGAATCTCTTCAAGATCCTTCTCCACACTATTCTGGAAGTCACTCAAAATTTTCTTCCAATCGTCGAATATATAATCCATAGTCGTTCTCCTTATATCAAAATCAAACGTCCAACATGGCATTTCTCACTCTCGAGACATTACCATTTCCTAGAGGTCGCCGGTTATCATCATAATAATCTTCTGTGCCACCTACATTGGCTCGGTAGATTCCCCTGTCGAGAACCATCGTACCATCCTCGCTTGCAAAAAGAATCTCACCTTTTTTACTAGAGCCAAAAGATTTTTCATCAGATCCAGCTTCACCATTTTTTATCACATTTTTAAATGGATCAAGAAAGGCATTGCCAGCTGCTGACCAAAAGCCGTCTTTCTTTTCTTTCTTTTTCCTTAGGTATTGTATACTATTACAATACTTAGTCCAATCAGCATCCGAACAGTTGGGTTGAGGCTCTGGGAACACAGTTGGCTTTGCGAGACCGGAACTTTCCGTGGCAGCACGAGGAATACCGAATCCGTTTACCAAAGCTATGAACATTTTTCGACAAAGCTTCTTCTTCTCTTCCGGAGAAACCTGGAATTGAGCAGTCAGTTTTTTATAATCATCCTTATCTTTAAGTGTCTTAAACAGACAATCATCCGTAAGATTAGCAGGATTTGTCACTACACGATTAAACGTCCCATACCTATGGCCCACGTTACTTATCACATTGAATTCCTTTAGAGTCCGAATTAAATCGCTTATCTGCTTGACAGTATTAAGGATGCTATCCTTCTTAGCTTTCTGTCGGCCGACAGCATCCCTCCATCTTCGTCTCCTGAAGTCTGGATCGTCTATCATCCTCTGATGAGCCATTACTCCTAATGCAGGAAGGAATTTCTTCATAATATCATCATCAATATCACCATCAGCGCTCACATCCTTTAATATGCCCTTGAATTCCAATAGCGCTTTCAGGTCCTGATCTGGATTTTTCCAAAGAGCAGCTATGATATTCTCCGAACTATTGCATTGTAGCTCCTGCTTGGCATTCTTACAATCATTAATCAAATTATCCAATTCACCCTTTCTCTGACTGACGTCATTATAAAAAGTTTCCATACGGGAATAATTAAAGTCGATTGTAGATTTTAGCCTTTCAAACGACTCTGCACAATTGATATCTTTTCTGATCTCCTCAGGTTTAGAATCCTTGTTAACTTTAGTTCTCTTCGCACTATCCCCATAAGCATCGATCGGATAGGAAGCTTCTTTACCGCCAGCCTCAAGCATCAGATAACGACCTGCCGTTATTTTTATCTTTCCCTCCACTGGCTTAATGGCAATCTCCATAAGATGGCGTAGCATTGACAAATCGGCACAGTCTATGAGTAGAGACGCCAGTTTTGCTGTAACTGTTTTGGCTATCGTAGTCCCGAGCGTCGCCATGCTTGCATTCTCGCCGTCCATAAACCATTTCTGCTTAATATTAATGCCAGATTTCAGTGTCAGGTTACAGCCAGCCTCTATCGAGACATTCTTGCCCTGAATCTTCACATTACCATTGGGGGCGCCAATCGTAATACCGGTAAAGGCATTGATTTTCACGTCGCCCCAAGGAGACTTGATGGAGATATTCCGGTCATTGGTACTTCCTTTGATACTCCATATACCATAATAGTCAGTTAGTTCAATATTACCTTCAAAATGCTTGCTCGCATCAAATTTAAACACATCACCAGGAAAGAAGCCTTGAATCATTTTTGTTGCCGGATTCATGGAAGCCAACAAGGCAGTCAATCCCGAGCCTTTGCCATCACCCATCACAATACGCTGTCCAGCAGGAGTCATATGGACAATCGAATTTGTATTCAACACATTTGGATGCGCCGATTCCATAGAACCCATTACATACGGACTCTCAATATTGCCATTTTCATAGTCAACTAACACCGGTTCGCCAACATAATGCCGACCATGGATACCCGCTTTTGAGGTTGATGCTGGTGTGATATAGACCAGCCATGGGGTCTGCATATCGTCAGTAGTCTGCCAAGAGAGCTTAACACGCACACGATTCTGCCGCAAAGGGTCATCAGCATCAACAACCTTAGCCAACTGCGGTCCAGAGCGCCTAACATGTCCCGTCGGCAACAATGGTGGATAAAAAACAGAAACTTGCACATCGTCCGTTGTATCCTCTTCCTTTTTGTTCGATTCCTTGTATTCGGGGATGGCAATCACTTTATATTTTACTGTCTCCGTATCGACCACACGTTTTAAATACTTGTTTTTATCTATCGCTATTTTTTCTGGCTGATAGCCTTCCACGTGAACCACAAAATACTTTTTACCGCAGACACTTATGATCGCACCAAGTTTCACATCGGGATATGACGTATCAAAATCGAGAACAACAGCTTGCCGTCCTGAGGAAACTTCTTTTTTTACGATGTCGAGATATAGTTTGCCAGTCAGGATAGGATCGATTTCAGAAAACTCGTTAAACGTGTTTTCATTTTTAAACTGCTCCTTATCATATCTGACATGGTTCTTATCCTTATTATTGAAATAAGCATCATCAAATGTATTGTTCAGACGTTTACTGTTAGTAGAAGCCTTTGCATATGAAAGGCCATCATCAACACCTTCATTCAGAATGAATTGATAAATAGTCTTGTCATAAACCAAAAAGTTACTTAGTTTCTTTAATAAATATTTATCACCATCAAGTGATGCATCTCCTAAACTATTGATTTCACCTTTGACCACATCGTATTTTCCTTTAGTGAGCACATTGTTCAGGATCTGCTCCTGGGCCTGTGCCTCTCCAGTATGTCCGCTGGCATTTGGTCGCAACAGGTCGGATGTCAGGTCATGATAAGTGCGAGAGGAAATCTGGTCCTTCAAGTCCGTAGAGTTAGCACCACCGTCATAACCGATTATCAAACTATTATCTTCATAATAAAGAAACTCCCCCCATCGGTTGGCAGTACGCTTCAGGAAGTCATAGAAACTTTCATTATACTGCACCAGATAGGGGAAAATGTGCTCTTGATATGCATTATTCACCTTTTTCCTAATATTCACGCTACTATCAAAGCATTTCAATGGAGTATCATCAGAAAAAGGTAAATGATATTGTTCAACCTCTTTTGTAACAATTTCCGACCACAGTTTCTTACTCACATACGAACGGCAGGACTCTTTTATAGTCAACATTTTATCTGGACTGTACATCTTTAGAGTGACATACATAGCATCCTTCCTATACTCTGGAATAAGCTCGTGGATATAGTAGTCGTTACAAACCTCGTTACCATCACACTCAAGATACAATCGCTTGTTAATTAACGATTTTTGTAGGATATCCAAATCGACACTTGCGCTATAGGTAATCGTGGTGTCAGGATCACCCGATTTGACCGTTCCTGGTGCTATCTGGATCTCTGCATATATCTCATTGGGACTATACATTTGCTTCACGAAACGAATATTCTGCAGATTAAATGCAAAGCTCAGAAGGCCGGTAGAAGTATCCTTTTCCTTTTTGGGGAGGCCATTTTCATTCGTGGTAATGGTAGTACGGGTGTATGTCACTTCATAAGAGCAATGGCCTTCAGAATGGACCGCACCGGTAACCATCTTGATATCTGTCGTTTTTTTTCCTTCTTCTATATCCTTTTTCGTGCCTGACAAAGCATCAAGAATAGTCAACTCCAATTTAGACATAGCCTTACATTTTAATGGATAAATACGTTCTTATAATTGTTCTGCTCTTCACGTCCCAAATACATCGTAGAGCGCACCAGCATTTCTATGTCAAGCAGCATCTGCTTATCAGAGCCTGCGTTTCCTGTCTGGCTGGTATAACGTTCCTCCACACCAACCACATAACCATCCACGATCATTCCATCCTCATAATCCGACAGACGCTGATTGGCATCATAGGTCACATTAAAGAGCAAAGAGTACTCGTAATGCCCACTCAGCATGAGACGCTGATAGAACACCTTGGCATGATGGGGTGAATTGACACGAATCGTAAACTTCAGTATTACAGGTTCGGTAGCACCATAAACCTCACCAGACTCATTGCGTTTGTGCTCACACTGATAGTCAAAATGCTGAACTGTCAGACAATTCTCCTTCAACACACCGGCAGCACTCTCTTGGAAATTGTTCGGAAAAACAACTGCCCTTAATTCGTTGGAATATAATTTTGCCATACCTTATCTATTATAAAATACCACATCATCAATAGTTAACTCTGAAGCCGTAATACCAAGTTTGAGGATGCGACGCCTGGAGGCGTCGATATCATAGAACTCGGACAGTGTGAAACACTTGGCATCGTTAAAATAGAGCACCTGTGCATCACCATCCACCACTTTACCTTCGTTCGCCAGACTGATCAAAATACGTCCGTCACGAACGCCCTGACTGGCAAACCACTCGAAAAGCCCAAGATCTTCTTTACCAGGAGCCACAACATCAACCTCTACCCGATTGCATTTTGCATTCTGATCTGGGCGGAACGCATTGTAGGGGCGATTAAACAAAAACCGACAGTTTGACACCAAGTATTGTTTGGAGTAACGCTTGATGTTATTGTCACCAAATTCTAAAACTGCTATTAATGCCATATCTTTATCTATTTAATTATTTTGATGCAAAAATAGGATTTTTACCTAATACAAAAAAGAATTGTTTCAAATAATTGCAAAAGTTGTTGCGACGCAGAGGACGTATTGCGACAAGCGTCCCGTCCCGTTCTTAATTCTGTCGCGCCTCAAGCGTCTGCCTGATATTCTGTTCCCTATGACAGATACGTACTTCAATGCCAAATTTCTCGTGAATATGCTCCGCCAGATGCTGGGCAGAATAGACACTACGGTGCTGACCGCCCGTACAACCAAACGAGAACATCAAGGAAGTAAAGCCACGCTGGATATAGCGACGTACATGGGCATCTGCAAGCTTATAAACCGAATCCAGGAAGGTCAGGATCTCACCGTCATCCTCCAAGAAACGAATCACCGGCTCGTCAAGTCCTGTCAGTTTCTTATAAGGTTCGTAACGCCCAGGGTTATGGGTGCTTCGACAATCAAACACATAACCTCCGCCATTGCCGCTTTCATCTGCAGGAATGCCTTTGCCGAAAGAGAAGCTAAAGACTCTGACCACCAATGGACCTTGCGCATCGTACTTCGAGAAGGTAGCTGGTCCGTCCTGAGGATGAGCTTTGTATGGGTTCAAATCTGTGGTCTTATAACCATCAGCACGCTTGGCCGTTGCCTCTACCTGCTGGTACTGTGGCAGCTCTGTCAACTGGCGCAGGATATCCATGAGGTAGGGATAATGGAAACGCGTGGAACTGGCAAGCAGTTCACGAAGATTCTGAATGGCTGGCGGTATCGATTCCAGAAAATGTTTTTTCTGCTCGAAATAACCACGGAAGCCATAGGCACCAAGGACCTGCAGCGTACGGAAAAGTACAAAGAGTGACAGACGGTTGGCAAAATGGCGCACCGGAGGCACCTCTGTATAGTTCTTAAGAGAGTTGTAGTATTCGTAAACCAGTTCACGACGGAGTTTATGGGGATATTTAGCGCTGGCCTGCCAAAGGAAAGAGGCAAGGTCATAATAGTACGGACCCTTGCGTCCACCCTGATAGTCGATAAACCAAGGATTACCATCATGATCAAGCATCACGTTGCGAGCCTGAAAGTCGCGGTAAAGGAAACATTCCACTTCTGGTACAGGGTTCTCCGCATCGTTGGTTAAGTCCTTTGCCAGAAGACGGAAGTCTGCCTCCAACTTCAATTCATGGAAATCAAGTTCGGTAGCTTTCAGGAAACAATACTTGAAATAATTGAGGTCAAAAAGCACACTGTTCTGGTCAAACTCTGCCTGTGGATAGCAATTAGAGAAATCCAACTCACGGGCACCTCGGATTTGTACATTAGGCAGTTCACGGATTGTACGCTTCAGTAGTTCCTGTTCCTTTAAGGTATATCGACCGCCGGCCTCACGCCCCCCACGAATCGCGTCGAAGAGCGACATGCTGCCCAGGTCAGTCTGGAGATAGCGCAACTGGTCATCGCTCACAGCCAGAATCGTTGGCACAGGTAATTTACGACGAGAAAAGTGCTCGGTCAGATAGATAAACGCGTGATCTTCATCCCGGCTGGTACCAATAACACCGATAACTGTCTGTCCTTCATTATCTGTCAAACGGAAATAAGTTCGGTTACTACCGCCGCCTGGAATCTGCTGAATGTTGGCCGGTTCCGAACCTTTCCAATGCTTGTATAGTTCTAGGAGTCTTTTCATATTGAGGGCAAAGATAACAAATTTCTACGAAAACAAAAAGAAATCAGCAGAAAAAAACAATTTACCACGCAAATTAATGCACAAAAAAACCGAGTGTCTCACGACAATCGGTTCCAAAAACAAACTACTTAAAAACTAATCTACTAAAACAAATCAAAAAAATATCTTTTACCTCTATGGTTTCAATACTATCTTGCAAACGAAGACATTTCTCGTTCACGCTGCAAAGATACGACGTTTTTGAATCACCAGCAAAAAAAATATCAAAAAACTAAGTTGTGTGCGCACAAAATCATCAAAAAAGGGGATGGATTCCTAAATCCACCCCCAAATTTGTTATGTTGGGTTAGCAAAATAGTGTTATTCCAGCTAACTCTTTCAATACTTTCAGATTACATCATACCGCCCATGCCTGGAGCACCGCCCATCGGCATAGCAGGTTCCTTCTCTGGCTTGTCAACAATGAGGCACTCTGTGGTAAGGAACATTCCAGCAATTGAAGCTGCATTCTCAAGAGCCACACGAGCTACCTTGGCAGGATCGATGACACCGGCCTCACGCAGATCCTCATACACATCGGTACGGGCATTGAAGCCATAGTCACCCTTGCCCTCACGCACCTTCTGAACGACGACAGCACCTTCCTGGCCACCATTAAAAGCAATCTGGCGCAGCGGTTCCTCAATAGCACGACAAATGATGTTGATACCGGTCTGCTCATCTGCATTATCACCCTTCAGGCCAACAAGAGCCTCCTGAGCACGAATGTATGTAGTACCACCACCAGCAACGACACCTTCCTCAATGGCAGCACGGGTAGCGCAAAGAGCATCGTCAACACGATCCTTCTTTTCCTTCATCTCTACCTCAGAGTTGGCACCTACATAGAGCACTGCCACACCGCCAGCGAGCTTGGCCAGACGCTCCTGCAGTTTCTCCTTATCGTAAGAACTCGTGGTCACCTCAATCTCCTTCTTAATCTGAGCAATACGATCCTGAATAGCCTGCTTGTCACCGGCACCATTCACAATGGTCGTGTTATCCTTAGATACAGTTACCTTGTCACAGGTACCGAGCATCTCCAACGTAGCCTGCTCCAGCTTCAAGCCCTTCTCCTCGCTGATGACAACACCACCGGTCAGCGTGGCAATATCCTCAAGCATCGCCTTACGACGATCACCGAAGCCAGGAGCCTTCACTGCACAGATCTTAAGACCACCACGCAGACGGTTGACAACCAGCGTAGTAAGAGCTTCAGAGTCAACATCTTCGGCAATTACGAGCAAGGGGCGTCCGCTCTCAGCAGCAGGCTGAAGGATAGGCAGGAAATCCTTGATGTTGGATATCTTCTTATCGTAAATCAGGATGTACGGATTCTCCATCACGCACTCCATCTTGTCACTGTCGGTGATAAAATAAGCAGACAGATAACCACGATCGAACTGCATACCCTCAACAACGCCGATGTGGGTATCACGGCTCTTTGACTCTTCAATGGTGATAACGCCATCCTTAGACACTTTGCGCATAGCCTCTGCCAGCAGCTCACCAATCTCCTTATCGTTGTTGGCGCTGACAGTAGCCACCTGCTCAATCTTATCGTAATTGTCACCTACCTGCTCAGCGCTCTTGGCGATGTGCTCTGTCACGGCCTTCACAGCCTTGTCGATACCACGCTTCAGATCCATGGGGTTAGCGCCAGCTGTCACGTTCTTCAGACCCTCTGTCACGATGGCCTGCGTCAGGATGGTAGCAGTCGTCGTACCGTCACCGGCGTCATCGCCAGTCTTCGAAGCCACGCTCTTCACGAGCTGAGCGCCTGTATTCTCGAACTTGTCTTCCAGCTCAATCTCCTTAGCTACGGTCACACCGTCCTTGGTAATCTGGGGTGCACCAAACTTCTTCTCGATTACGACGTTACGTCCCTTCGGACCGAGAGTCACTTTGACTGCGTTAGCCAACTGATCAACACCCTGCTTCAGCAGGTCGCGAGCCTCAATATTGAATTTAATATCTTTTGCCATAATGTAAAAATGTAATAATTAATAAATAGTAATAATCAGATAATTACTTCTCTATAACTGCAAGCACGTCACTCTGACGCATCATCAGGTACTTGGTCCCTTCGAACTCGAGCTCTGTGCCGCTATATTTGCCATAAAGCACTTCATCGCCTTCCTTGAGGATCATCTCCTCGTCTTTGGTTCCTTTACCCGTGGCAACAATCTTTCCATGCAAGGGCTTCTCCTTGGCTGTGTCAGGAATGATGATGCCACCAATTTTCTCTTCTGCAGGTGCCGGCAATACCAGCACGCGGTCTGCTAATGGTTTAATGTTCATAATACTTAATATTTTTGAGTTATACCTTATTAATATATTAGGCGGATAGGGTTGCTCACCCAATCCGCCTATTCATCAGCCAAAACTGTGCCAACCTTTACAGGTATGACAACTTGTCAGCGACTTTTGCCATTGATGATGACATTCTTCACCGTGGTGTTCTCTATCATCGCCTTGTCGAAGGCGTCAGTCTCGTCACCCACGTTGATATTCTCGAAAGTAAAGTCTTTCAGACGATATTTGTCGGACGTACCCACATCGAAGAAATTCTTGCAGTCCATCTTGATATTCCGCATCACGATGTTATTACATTGAGAGAGTGGCATATCCTCACGCGCCTCAGGCTTGAAGAACTGTGTCCACGGACGAACCACCAAGAAGGAGCCGCACTTGCCCGTAATATCCTCCACAGTAACATATTCATAGTGTTGAGGGGTGTCGGGGCGCATCTTCAGCCACAGCACACGCGTGGCGGACTTCACATGGATGCGCCGCAGAATCACGTTACGGTCGTCGAGACTCTCCGATCCAAGGGTGAGACAGCCATGCACCTTACCATAGATGCAGTCCTCGATGATGATGTTACGGCAGGGACCGTTATTGGGGTCCTTGTCTGCCCAGGTGCCCTTACCGCCTTTCAGCACGACGGCATCATCGTTCACATGCATATAACAGCCATGAATGAGCACATTACTGCACACATCCAGATCGATGGCATCCGTGCTGGGCCCACCGCGACGGGGATCAACAGGGGTTACATTCTCTGTCGGCGCATAAATGAAACAACCCAGATAACGTACATTCTCACAACGGTAGAGATGATTCGTCCAGAACGGCGAATTGATGATCTTCACATCCTGAACCGTCACATTCTTCGAATTCGAGATATAGACATTACGCGGGCGCATCGCCTCCATATTGGTGCACTGGGGATTATACTTACGGCGAATCCAGAATTCCTCCCAGTATTTCTGTCCGTTGCCGTTGATGGTACCAGGCCCAGTAATCGTGAAGCCGTCAACACCATCAGCATTCACCAGTGCTGCAAAATAGTCGAGCGTCTGACCTTCCATACGGGTCTTCACAATCTTAAAGTCTCGGATACGGTCAGAGCCCTTCAGTTCCCCACCTTCCTCTATCAAGAGATGTGTTCCGGGCTTAAAGAATAAAGAACCACTCAGGAAAGTACCTCTTGGAATCACGATGACACCACCACCTTCAGAGGCACACCGGTCAATCACAGCCTGCAGTTCCTTGGTCTGCACACCGTCGGCATAGCGGTCCACGCCGTAATCGGTCACATCATAATGTTTCAGCCCAGAGACATCCACACGAGAAGTATCGGCAAACCAGGCCGAAATTTCCGTACCGTCGGGCCATAGTTGCAACGGGGAACGCTTCGTCTTACCGACAGCCGTTACGACCGTCAGGGAAAACACTAAAAGGAAAAAAGCAATTTTCTTCATTGTCTGAATCGATTAGCAAGTAGTTTAACGGCTGCAAAGATACAAGTAAAATCCGAATACGCCAAAATTTTTCCCCAACTTATGCTTTTCTTAAAATTATTTTTGTACCTTTGCGCTCAGTTACGTAACAATTAACATCTTATTATGAAACAATTCTTTAAAATGACGCTTGCCACGATATGTGGTATAGTCATCTTTATGGTAATCATGGGATTTTTCATGGTCATCTCATTATTGGGTATGGTTGCCAGCGATTCAGCCTCAACCAAAGTAAAGGAAAACTCTGTCTTTGTACTTAAGCTCGATGGTGTCATCGACGAGCGCGCAGAAGCAGGTTCTCCCCTCGACGCCCTGCTTGACATGGGTGACATGAGTTCCATGGGTCTCGACGATCTCATCAGCAGTATCCGCAAGGCCAAGGATAATGACGATATTAAGGGAATCTACCTGAAAGGCGGTGTCGCCAGCTTCGACTCTCCAGCTACAGCCCAGCAATTGCGTGATGCGTTGAAGGACTTCAAGAAAAGTGGCAAGTGGATCGTAGCCTACGCCGATCAGTATATGCAGGGCAGCTACTACGTGGCTACCGTTGCCGACAAGATTTACCTCAATGGTGAGGGCATGATCAATTTTTCGGGACTCGGCGGCAAGAGTGAATATATGAAAGGACTCTACGACAAACTGGGCATCAAGTACCAGGCTGCCAAGGTTGGAAAGTATAAGAGTTATGTGGAGCGTAATACCCAGACAGGCATGAGCGAATACGACCGCGAACAGCGCACCGCCTACCTGAACGGGATATGGAACTACTGGCTCAAGGAGATGGCTGAGGGTCGCAAAGTAAAGCCCGAGGACCTCAACCAGCTGGCCAACGACAGCATCATCATGTTTGCCGATACCAAGGACTATGTCAAGTCCAAGCTCATCGACAAGGTGATGTTCCCAGAGGAAATCAAAGCAGAAATCAAGAACCGTCTGAAACTTGACAAGGATGACGAGATTCCTCAGCTGACGCTCTCCGACATGCTCAACGTAAAGACTGACAAAGACGAGGAGGGAGAGAAGATTGCCATCTATTATGCCTATGGTTCCATCGTTGACAACGAGGCACTCGACTACATGTCAGGCGGCGGCCATAACATTGTCGGCAAGCGCACAGCCGAAGACCTTCGCAAACTGGCCGACGACGATGACGTGAAGGCCGTTGTCTTCCGCATCAATTCTGGTGGTGGTAGTGCTGTTGCTTCTGAACAGATTCGCCATGCCGTAAAACTGCTGAAAGCCAAAAAACCCGTGGTTGTATCGATGGGTGGTGCAGCTGCATCCGGTGGTTACTGGATCAGTTCACCGGCCAACTATATCTTCGCCGAACCAACCACCATTACCGGTAGCATCGGTATCTTCGGCCTGATTCCTAACTTCAGCGGACTGGTAACAGACAAGCTCGGCATCACCTTCGACGGCGTGACGACCAATAAGTTCTCTGATGCCGAAATGAATTTGGTCTTGGCTAAGGACAACGCTGAGGAGATGAAATACCTGCAGGGACACGTCGACCGTGGCTACATCAGCTTCCTCAATGTCGTATCAGAAGGTCGCGGTATGAAGCCTGCACAGGTCGACTCCATTGCTCAAGGCCGTGTATGGCTGGCCACCGATGCAGTGAAGATCAAGCTTGTCGATAAACTCGGCAGCCTCGACGATGCCGTGAAGAAGGCCGCAGAACTGGCAAAGGTCAGCGATTATTATACCACAACCTATCCTAGCGAGAGCAGCTGGATGGATACGTTCTTCCCGAAAGAGAAGAAGGGGTCATATCTTGACGGTGAGCTCCGCATGCTGCTCGGCGAACTCTATGAACCGCTTATGGAGATACGCAAGACCATCAAGGACGGCAGCCGCATTCAGGCCCGCATGTTGGATGATATCCGCGTAAAATAAACGTTCATGGAAGGCGACCTCATCACCATCAACAAGTATCTGCGACCATTGAGCTGGTTTTACGGCATAGGCGTCGGAATCAGGAACATGCTCTTCGAGACTGGCATCCTGAAGAGCCGTGCCTACGCCACACCTGTCATTTCCGTAGGTAACATCACGGTTGGAGGAACGGGCAAGACGCCTCACGTCGAATACCTCATCGGCCTCTTGAAAGACAAGATGAACGTAGCCATGCTCAGTCGCGGCTACAAGCGAAAGACTAAGGGTTTCGTACTTGCCGACAACAACTCCAGCTGTAGTGATATCGGTGACGAGCCCTACCAGATACATCGCAAATTCCCCGGCATCACGGTGGCTGTCGATAAGAAGCGTACCCGAGGCATTGAGAAGCTGACGGGCGGAGAGGCTGGAAAAGATATCGACGCCATCATCCTCGACGACGCCTTCCAGCACCGATATGTAAAGCCAGGTATCAACATCCTATTGGTGGACTATCATCGCCTCATCATCTACGACGAGCTCCTGCCTTCTGGACGACTCCGCGAACCGGTGAAAAGCAAAGACCGTGCAGACATCGTCATCGTGACGAAATGTCCAGAAGACCTCAAACCGATGGAGTTCCGCGTGCTCACCAAGGCTATGAATCTCTACGCCTACCAGCAGCTCTATTTCTCCACCCACGCCTACGAGCACCTACAACCGCTCTTCCCTAAGCAGGCTAACGCCATCGGTGATGGCAGTCTCGACACGCTGAAGGATACTAATGTACTCCTGTTGACAGGTATCGCATCGCCTGAGCAAGTGCAAAACGACCTCCAGTCCCGTACTGCGAGTCTGCAACTGCTTGCCTTTGGCGACCATCACGACTTCAAAGCCAAGGACATCAGCCGCATCAATGAGGCTTTCAGTGCCCTGTCGTCACCACGTCTGATTATCACCACCGAGAAGGACGCTTCAAGACTGAAGGAGGTAGATGGCCTTAGCGACGAAGTGAAGAAACACCTCTTCGCCCTCCCCATCCGCATTAAGTTCCTGCTCGATCAGGAAGAGCAATTCAACCAAAGCATTATAGGATATGTACGCAAGAATTCAAGAAACAGCATCCTGGCTAAAGGCAAGGATGAACACAAGCCCAAAGACAGCGATCATACTGGGGACGGGCCTCGGACAATTAGCTTCCGAAATTACTGACACCTACGAGTTCGCTTATCAGGATATCCCGAACTTTCCCGTATCCACCGTCGAAGGGCATAGCGGCAAACTGATCTTCGGCAAGCTCGGTGGCGTCGATATTCTCGCGATGAAGGGCCGATTCCACTTCTACGAAGGCTATTCGATGAAAGAAGTGACCTTCCCCGTGCGCGTCATGTATGAATTAGGTGTCAAGACCCTTTTCGTATCGAACGCGGCTGGCGGCATGAATCCGGAATTCAAGATTGGCGACCTGATGGTCATCACCGACCATATCAACTTCTTCCCCGAGCACCCATTGCGCGGCAAGAACCTACCCACAGGTCCGCGTTTTCCCGACATGCATGAGCCTTACGACCCTATGCTCATCAAGCTGGCCGATGATATTGCCCACAGAGAAGGTATTCCCGTTAAGCACGGCGTGTATGTAGGTGTACAGGGACCGACATTCGAAACGCCAGCAGAATATCGGATGTATCGCATCCTGGGCGGCGATGCCGTCGGTATGTCCACCGTCCCCGAGGTCATTGTAGCCCACCATTGCGGCATCCGCACCTTCGGTGTCTCCGTGATTACCGACCTGGGCGGCTTTGATACCCCTGTAGAGGTCAGCCACGAGGAAGTACAGGAAGCCGCCAACAAGGCTCAGCCATTTATGACAAAAATCATGAAAGAGATGATTATCTGGGCGCAGAAATTCGAATACGAAAGGATAGCATCGTTTAATACAAATCACCCGACAGAAGGATGGAAATAGCCAAATTAGGTGAGTTCGGTCTGATTGACCGTCTTACCAAAGACATAGAGATCAAGAACGAGTCCACCAGATACGGCGTGGGCGACGACTGTGCCGTACTCTCCTACCCCGAGAAGGAAGTGCTTGTCACCACCGACCTGCTGATGGAAGGTGTGCATTTCGACCTCACTTATATCGACCTGAAACACCTCGGCTACAAGTCGGCAATGGTGAATATCAGCGACGTGTTCGCCATGAATGGCACACCGCGCCAGATAACCGTTTCGCTGGCTCTCAGCAAGCGCTTCACCGTCGAGGATATGGATGCGTTCTACAGCGGTCTGCGACTGGCCTGCGACAAATGGGGCGTCGATATTGTCGGTGGCGATACCACCTCGAGCTTTACCGGACTAGCCATCAGCATCACCTGCATCGGCGAGGCCCGCAAGGAGGACATCGTCTATCGCAATGGTGCCCGTGATACCGACCTCATCTGCGTCAGCGGTGACCTCGGTGCTGCCTATATGGGCCTGCAACTGCTCGAGCGCGAGAAAGCCGTCTATTACGGACAGGTCGATGACCTCCGCAAGAAGATTGCCGAGGCCAAGAGCAAGGGTGACAGCCAGAAGGCAGCCGCACTCAGCAGCCAACTCTCCTCACTCGACTTCCAGCCCGATTTCAGCGGCAAGGAGTATCTGCTCCAACGCCAACTGCAGACAGAGGCACGCGGCGACATCGTTAGGAAACTGCGTGAGGCTGGCATCCGTCCAACGGCCATGATGGATATCAGCGACGGACTTTCTTCCGAACTCCTCCATATCTGCAAGCAGTCTGGCGTCGGATGCCGCGTCTTCGAGAAGAACATTCCCATCGACTATCAGACAGCCGTGATGGCCGAGGAGATGAATATGAATGTCACCACTTGCGCACTCAATGGCGGCGAAGACTACGAACTGCTCTTTACCGTTCCCATCGGCGACCATGAGAAGATCGAGCAAGTCGAGGGTATCAAGCTCATTGGCCACATCACCGACGCGAAATTCGGAAAGGTGCTCGTAACACGTGACAATCAGGAGTTTGAGCTCAAAGCACAAGGGTGGAATCCGCTGAGCAGCGAGCGCCATTAAGCTTGCTTATTCGGCCGAGTCGCGAAGCGGTTCGAGGAACTCAATCCGCTGTCATAAAAAACTTTTTTCAAAAAAAAAGCAGAAATATTTGGTGGGTTCAAAAAAAAGTCGTACCTTTGCACCCGCAAAACGAAAGGATTGCAATTGACATGATGGTGCCTTAGCTCAGTTGGTAGAGCATCGGACTGAAAATCCGTGTGTCCCCGGTTCGATTCCTGGAGGTACCACTCCTCCTTTCATTAGCCCGGTTTCGCGTCGGGTTTTCTTTTATAACCTAAACAAGTCAAAAAAGCAATGGGAATAGTCATTGGCATCGATGTGGGTATCTCCACGACAAAGATTGTTGGCATCAAGAACGGAAAGGTTTCAGCACCTATCCGCATCACGGCAGCCGACCCTATCACCTCTCTTTATGGCGCATTCGGCAAGTATCTGCACGACAATGAGATCGACCTCAAGGACGTGGAGCAGGTCATGTTGACCGGTGTGGGTGCTGCCTATATCGACACCCCTATCTATGGTCTGCCGACAGCCAAGTCGGAAGAGTTCGTGGCCGACGGTCTCGGCGCGCGCTTCGAGTCAAAACTCGACCACTCCATCGTCGTGTCGATGGGTACTGGTACCTCGTTCGTGAAGTGTGACGGCAATGAGATGCGCCACATTGGCGGTATCGGTGTTGGCGGCGGCACACTCGCAGGACTGGCCCGCATCATGCTCAACACCAATGATATCAAGCAGGTGGCCGAAATGGCTAAGCAGGGCAATATCCGCAATATCGACCTCACCATCGGCGACATCAGCGCCATCCCCGTGCCTGGACTGACGATGGACACCACTGCTTCCAATTTCGCCAACGCCCAGAGCGACGCCTCGAAGGAAGACATCGCCGTAGGCCTCATCCACATGGTGCTCCAGTCGATAGGCTCTGCAGCATGGCTCGCCTCGCTGGGCAGCGATATCCGCGACTTCGTGCTCATCGGCAACCTCTCGCTCCTGCCTCAATGCAAGGAGGTATTCCCCGCCCTCGAGACGCTCTACAACATCCGGTTCCACATCCCCAAGTATTCGCAGTACTGCACTGCCATCGGCGCAGCCCTCGACTACACGATCAACGGTAAAAAATGAAAATTCCTCCGCTATGTGCATTAGCGGAGGAATTTTTCTTACTATTATTTCCAAAGACTATTTCAGATTCTGCTTGATCACGGCATCTACCAGTTTCATGCCGACAGTCTCGTAGAGCTTCGTCGACGTGTAGTCCACACTCTTATCCATACCGACAAAATCCTAGCCGGTAAGATGGTGTTATCCACCCAAAAGGCTGCCCTATCAGCGAATAAGGTAAGGTTATTTGACCAAAAAGTTCCTTCCAACTGGATGAGATACTGAAATTCCACGCCACTGATGTGTGCGCCATGAGAGAGAAAAACATCAGAACGCAGGGTTAGAACATGTCTTTTGAGGCCTGCGAGAGCAGGAGTTTGATACATTCTGTGCCTTTGCCAACGGTTGGCATAGCGGGCGCAGTCGCTTTTGAAAAATCGTATCTCATTGATATTCTGCTTTTTAGATGAATTATTACTGACTGGCCATTTCAATTTCAATTATTTCAGTTTCTTTTTTGAGGTGTCAAAAACCCATCTACCTATATATAACTATCTATATATTAATTAGTTATGAATATTTATAAGGGGTATTTGACCTCCTAAATTTTAATTGAAATAACTGAAATTGAAATAGATCGGCCTTTTTTACTTTTTATTCCTTTCCTCTACGAGGCCATAGAGTGCCATGCAGATTTCGTTATACACTGCGAGGGCATAGCGCTCGACGCTGAAGTGACCGTCGGTCTTCAGGGGGCGGAAGTTCAGGCGC